>JBDHTM010000011.1:0-75244 GCA_039808685.1 Allobosea sp.
CCGGCGGGAGCGGATCATGCGGCCAGAGCGGCCGGTTGATCTTGCGATAGGGATATTTGCGCACGTCGAGATGCGAGGGCCCGCCGCCATCGGTGTAGATCACCTCGCTGGCGATCGGGCCATAGGCGGCGTGGAAATGATTGGTCGACTTGACCGAGACGATGCGCTTCTGCGTCGGATCGATGCCGACGCTGGTGAAGATCTCCAGCCCCAGTGCCTGCGTCCGGTGCGAGAGCAGCGCGACATCGATGCCGTCGATACGGATGCCGACCGCGTCGCCGATCGGCACCTTGGCGGTGCCGAAGCTCTGCGTGCCATTGCGGACCGCGCCCAGCACCGTCACCTCGCCATCGACCGGCGTGCCCGAGGTCGCGGCCGCCTTGCCGCCGAAGCGCAGCGGAATGGTCGCGCCGACCCCGGCCGTCAGGCAGAATTCGACCGCGACTGGGTCCCAGACCGGGCCGACCGCAGCGTCGCCGATGCCGCGCTCGCGCAGGCGGTGGATGATGTTGGTGTTGTCGGAGGCCGCGCCGCCACCGGCATTATCGGTCGAATCCGCGATGACCCGCGGACCGTTGGCGGGCCCGCCGAGCGCGCGATCGAGCGCCTCGTCGAGCGGCGTCACCGGTGGCGCGAACTGCCCCTTGAGCGAGCGGAACTCCTCGCCGAGCTTCGCCGCCAGCGCGTCACCCTTCGCCTTGTCGTTGTCGGTGATGACCAGGACGCGGGTGCCGATCTCCGGCACGTCGCCCTGCTGGAAGCCATGCGCCAGCGAGACCGAAAGGATGCCGTCCTTGCCCTCGAGCGCACTCATCCGGTCGACGAAGGAGCGGCCGGGCTCGCGCGTCGTCGGCACCAGCTCGATCATCCGGCAATCGTAGAGCGACATTACCGGTTTGATCTCGCCGCGGACCGTCTTGAGGATGATGTCGACCAGCTCTTCGGCCCGCTCGACGAAGTCGATATGAGGGTATTCCTTGTACAGGATGACCGCATTGGCGAGGCGCACGCGCTTTTCGGTCAGGTGGCAATGCGGATCGAGCTCGACGCCGATCGGCACGGAGGGGCCGATGATGGTGCGAACATGCTCGAGGATGTCGCCCTCGCAATCGTCATAGCCATGCGCGACCATCGCGCCGTGCAGCCCGAGCAGCACGCCGTCGACCGGCATGGCCGCCTTGAGCTGCGCGAGGATCTCGTCCCGCATCTCCTCGTAATCGGCCTTGGCGCAGGTCCCTGACGGCTCGGCCCAGAAGCAGGAGCCTTCGATGAGCTCGAAGCCGTCACGCCTGGCGCGCTGCCGCGCGACATAGAGCGGGGCCGTGGTGTGGGTCGCCCGGTCTGGGTGCTGGCCCGCCGGAAAATAGGCTGATGCCTCGAAATTCGCCCGGGATGTCGGGATCGGAGAGAACGTATTGGTCTCGGTTGCGAGCGACGCAGCAAACAAGCGCATAAGCTACCCTTCCGACGATGTGATCTTCATGTTCGGTTGGCCGCGAAGGCCCTGTCAAGCTGCAGCGCGAGCGTGGGATGTTGCAGCTGCAGCATCGGTCGGGCTTTCACGCAACTGCAAATAAAAATTCTTCTCATTTGTAATTACAGGTTCGCTTGCCGCCTGTCTTTCCAGCCGAAGCTCGCGGCTATAGCGACAGTTGCGAGCCGGCCTCCGCGCAACTCGCCTTGAGTGCCCTGAGGATCGCGTCCTCGTCGGTCGCGATGCCGTGGCGCTGCAGGCACGGCACCAGGATCGCGGCTTCCGCATGCCCCCCGGGCCCGATCACCGGGCAGGCGATATCGGTCACCGCCATGATGTCGCGGCTGGCGGCGACGCGGTGCCCGAGGGCGCGGATCTCCGCGAAGCTCCGCTCGGTCTCGGGTGCTTCGAGGCGCTGCTTGTCGGCCTCGGATGCCTCACGCATCAATTGGCGCCGGCGCGCCTCGCTCTGGAAGGCGAGGATCAGCATACCGGAATTGGCGTCGAGCGCCGGCCGGCCATAGCCCGGCCTGACGATGACGCTGGCGTCGAGATGCCCGGAGGTCGTCGCCAGCACCACGGTCTGGGCACGGCTCAGCACGACGAGATGCGCGACCTGGCCGCTCGCCTCGCTGAAGCGCTCCATCACTGGCAGCACGATCGAGGTGAGCTGGCGCCCTGCCGGCGTGCGGATGCCCAGGTCGAACAGCCGCCGCGACAGGCCGAGCCGGTCGGTCCCCGCCTCGCGGGCGAGATAGCCGCGCTGCTGCAGCACGAAGACCATGCGGAAGATCTCGCTCTTCGAGCGGGCCAGGCGCTCGGCGATCTCGCGGGTCGAGAGCGGCTCGCCGACCTCGGCGAGGAGCTCGAGGATGTCGAGCCCCTTTTCCAGGGCGGGCGCCGCATAGCTGCCCTTGTCTCCGGTCTCGGTATCCGGCAGGTCGCTCATGTCTCACTGTTTCATATATGAAGCTTGACATCAAATAAGAAACGAACCTAGCCTTCCCGTCAAAGGGGAGGCTGATGGTACGATCGTCGGATCATATCGCAGGTTCTTGGGGCGTCGCGCCGGTGCCGCGGAGCGGCCGGCAATGAAATACGGCCTGCAGTTCCGCGATGTCTTCGCCGCCTGGGAATCGATCCTCGAAGGCGTCTGGATCACGCTGCTGCTATCTGCCGTCGCGATGGTCGGCGGCCTCGTAATCGGCATCGCCTGCGCCGCCGCCCGCGTCTATGGCCCGACATGGCTGCGCCGCATCGTCGGCACCTATGTCGAGGTGATCCGCAACACGCCGCTGCTCGTGCAGCTCTTCCTGATCTTCTTCGGCCTGCCCAGCTTCGGCGTCAGGCTCGACGGGCTCACCGCCGCGATCATCGCGCTCGTCATCAATCTCGGCGCCTACACCACCGAGATCGTCCGTGCCGGGCTGGAGGCCGTGCCGAAGGCGCAGGTCGAGGCCGGCCATTCGCTCGGGCTCTCCGGCCTGCAGGTCTTCCGCTATGTCGTGATGTTCCCGGCGCTGAAGGCGATGTTCCCGGCGCTCGCCAGCCAGTTCGTGCTGCTGATGCTGGCGACCAGCGTCGTCTCGCAGATCTCGGTCGAGGACCTGTTCCACGCGGCCTCGATCGTGCAGTCGCGCACCTTCCGCGATTTCGAGGTCTACACCGTCATCGGCGTGCTCTATCTCGGGCTCGCCTTCGCCTTCCGCGGCCTGTTCGCGGGCCTCTATTATTGGGCGTTCGTCAGGCGATGATCCGCGAATTCGGCCTCATCGATGTGATGTACCTGATCGCGGCGGCGCGCTGGACGCTGGCGCTGACCGCGACCGCCTTCGTTGGGGCATCGCTGATCGGCATCGTCATCGCCATCGCCCGCATCCTGCCCTTCGCGCCGCTGCGCTGGCTCGCGGCCGGCTATATCCACATCGTCCAGGGCACGCCGCTCCTGGTCTGGCTCTTCGTGATCTTCTTCGGCCTGCCGCTCACCGGCATATCCGTCAATCCATGGATCGCGGCGGCGACCGCCTTCTCAGTCTATGGCAGCGCCTTCCTCGGCGAAATCTGGCGCGGCGCGTTGGTCTCGATAGCCAGGACCCAGTGGGAGGCCGGCGCCTCGCTCGGCCTCTCGCTCGGGGAGCAACTGCGCTACGTCATCGTGCCGCAATCGGTCCGGGTCGCGATCCCGCCGACGGTCGGCTTCCTCGTCCAGCTCATCAAGAACACCTCGCTCGCCGCCGTGATCGGCTTCGTCGAGCTGACGCGCGAGGGCCAGCTCACGGCGGCCGGCACCTACAAGCCCTTTGCCGTCTACATCACCGTCGCCGCGATCTATTTCGCGATGTGCTTCCCTCTCTCGCAATGGAGCCGCTCGATCGAGCGGAAGCTCGATGTCGCTCGTTGAAATCCACGGGATCAACAAGAGCTACGGCTCGGTCCAGGTGCTGAAGGACGTCTCGCTCGATATCGCCAAGGGCGAGGTCGTCGCCGTGATCGGCCGCTCCGGTTCGGGCAAGAGCACGATGTTGCGCTGCATCAACGGGCTTGAGCCGGTACAGGCCGGGGTGATCCGCGTCGACGGCACGCAGGTCAACGACCCCGGGACGAACCTGCGCAAGCTGCGGCAGGAGGTCGGCATCGTCTTCCAGAGCTTCAACCTGTTTCCGCATCTCTCGGTCTGCGACAACATCACGCTCGCCCCGCGCGTCGTGAAGAAGCAGGCCCCGCAGGCCGCCCGCGAAGTGGCGCGCGAGGTGCTCGCCCGCGTCGGGCTGGAGGACAAGCTCGATGCCTATCCCTCGCAGCTCTCCGGCGGCCAGCAGCAGCGCGTCGCCATCGCCCGCTCGCTCGCCATGCGGCCGAAGCTGATGCTGTTCGACGAGGTCACCTCCGCGCTCGATCCGGAACTCACCGGCGAGGTGCTCAAGGTGCTCGAATCCGTCGCGAAGGAGGGCATGACCATGATCCTCGTGACTCACGAGATGGGCTTTGCCCGCCGCTTCGGCTCGCGCGTCGTCTTCATGCACGAGGGGCGCATTCACGAGCAGGGCCCGGCCGCCGCCGTGCTGGCCGAGCCGAAGACGCCAGAGCTCCAGACCTTCCTCAGCGCGGTGCTGCACTGAGGCTGAATGCCAACAACATCAACGAGGGGAGAGAAGACGATGCGTTCACTGTTCGCAGGTTTAGCCGTCCTGGCCATCGCCGCCTTCGGCGCCGCCGAGGCCAAGGCCGACAAGCTCCAGGACATCCTGTCCAAGGGCGTCGTCCGCATCGGCGTGCCGCTCGACGCGCCGCCCTTCGGCTCACAGGATGCCGATCGCAAGCCTGTAGGATTCGACATCGAGATGGCCGAGATGGTCGCCAAGGGGCTGGGCGTGAAGCTGGAGATGCAGCAGATCACCGGCGCCAACCGCATCCCCTTCCTGATGACCGACAAGGTCGACATCGTCATCTCGGTGATGGGCCTGACGCCCGAGCGGGCCCGGCAGATCCAGTTCACGGCGCCCTATGCCAACACTTTCCTGGCGGTCTACGGCGCCAAGAATTCGCCGGTGACGAGCCCGGAGACGCTGGGCTCGGCCCGCGTTGCCGCCGCCAAGGGCACGACGCAGGAGCTCGCCATCTCCGCCGCCGCGCCGAAGGCGAGCCTGATGCGCACCGAGGACGACGCGACCGCCGCTGCCGCCTATATCACCGGCCAGGCCGATCTCCTTGCCACCAACTCGATCGTGGCGCAGGCGCTCGCCAAGCAGAACCCGAACAAGGAATTCGAGCGCAAGTTCGTCATCCGCCGCAGCCCGGCCCATATGGGCGTGCAGATGGACCAGCATAACCTCGTGCGCTGGCTCGACGGCTTCATCTTCTTCAATGCGATGAACGGCGAGCTCGACCGTTTGCATCGCAAGTATCTGGACATGCCGATGGACCCGCTGCCGACGCTGTGAGGCGGCGGCACGCACCGGCCTTCCCGAACGAAGCGCGGGGAACCCTCTCCTGTAAGGAGAGGGGCAGGGGTGAGTGTAGGCCGCTGGACCTGTTCGCATCACCTCACCGCAGCGGCGGTCAGGTCACCGCTACAGTGTCCAACGGCCGACCCCTCACCCTGCCCTCTCCCTCCGGGAGAGGGTTTCCTGCGGTTCGTCCTGCAACCAAGCGCCTGACGTTTCCCGAGCCCGCCATGCCCAGCCCCCGCCCCAAGCCGACCCCGCGCCCGTCCAGCGCCTTCCTCACCGTCGATCTCGACCGCGAGGGCAAGCAGACCGGCTTCCTGATGATCCCGCATTCGCCGCATGACGATGCCTGGGGCGCGACCCGCGTGCCGATCGCAGTGATCAAGAACGGCACCGGCCCGACCGTCATCATGGAGGGCGGCAACCATGGCGACGAATACGAGGGGCCGATCACGATCTGCGACCTGATCCGCGATCTCGATCCCGGCCGCGTCCAGGGCCGCCTCATCCTGATGCCGGCGAACAATGTCCATGCCGTCATGGCCGGCCAGCGCACCTCGCCGGTCGACGGGTTGAACTTCAACCGAACCTTTCCAGGCGATCCGCGCGGCACCATCACCCAGCAGATCTCGGCCTTCGTCAGCGACCATATCCTGCCGATCGGCGATGCCTTCCTCGACCTGCATTCCGGCGGCTCCTCGCTCGACATCATCCCGAGCGCCATCGTCGAGCCGACCGGCGATCCCGCCCTGCACAAGCGCAATGTCGCGGCGGTGCAGGCCTTTGATGCGCCCATGATGGTGGTCATCAGCAATCTCGGCGAGCCGCGCACCGCGACCGCCGCGGCCTGCCGGGCCGGTCTCGTCACGGTCGGCACGGAGATGGCCGGCGCCGGCACGGTCTCGCTGGAGGCGCTCTCAGTCTGTCGGCGCGGCGTCGCCAATGTGCTGGACCATCTCGGCGTCGTCGTTCGCGAGAAACCCGAGCCCAGGCGGGGCGAGGGCCAGATCCTCGAACTGCCCGGCATCTCCGCTTATGTCTACGCGACGGCGGACGGCATCTTCGAGCCCTTCCATGCCAACGGCACCAAGGTCAGCGCCGGCGAGCCGGCCGGCCGCATCCACTGCACCTGGGACCCGACGCGCCCGCCCGAGACGCTGCATTACGCCGCCGACGGCATCCTCTATGGCCGGCGTCAGCCGGGCCGCGTCAAGCCGGGCAATTGCTGCCTGATCGTGGCGGCGCCCTATCGCGGAACCCTCTGATGATCGCGCTCGACGATATCCGCGCCGCCCGTGAGCGCATCGCGCCTTACATTCGGAAAACCCCGACGCTGCCATATGCCAGGACGCGCGGCAGCGATTTCGGCGGCAACGTCACGTTGAAGCTCGAATTGCTGCAGGCTGCCGGCTCCTTCAAGGCGCGCGGCGCGATGAACCGGCTCCTGACCCTGTCGAAGGACGAGTTGGCGCGCGGCGTCGTCACGGCCTCCGGCGGCAATCACGGCCTCGCCATCGCCCGCTCGGCCCATGTGCTCGGCGTCGCGGCCACGATCTTCCTGCCGTCCAATGCCGCGCCGGACAAGATCGCCAAGCTGCGCGACTGGGGAGCAGATGTGAATATCGTCGGCGCGATCTGGGACGATGCCAATGCCGCCGCGCTCGTCCATTCCCGCGAAACCGGCGCGACCTATGCCCATCCCTTCAGCGATCCGATCGTGGTCGCCGGGCAAGGCACGCTCGGCCTCGATATCCTCGACGACATGCCCGATGTCGACGTGATCCTCGTCGCGATCGGCGGCGGTGGATTGATCACCGGCCTCTCGACGGCGGTGAAGGCCCTGCGCCCGTGGACCCGGATCATCGGCATCGAGCCGGTGGGGTCGCCGACCCTGCATGCCTGCCTTGCTGCGGGACGCCTCGTCGCGCTCGACAAGCTGGAAACGCGCGTCGCCACCATGTCCTGCCGCCAGACCGACCAGGCGATCTACGAGGTGACGGCGCGCAATGTCGGCGAGATCGTGCTGATCACCGATGCCGAGATGGAGCTGGCGGCGAAGTCGCTCTGGTTCGAGTTCGGCATTGCGGCCGACTTGTCGGGCGCGGCAGCGTTGGCCGCGCTCCAGTCGGGGCGCGTTTCACTATCCGGCGACGAGAAGGTCTGCGCACTGGTCTGCGGCGCCGGCACCGATGGCTGCCTGCCGAGCTAGCCGGCGATGCACGGCGCAGCTCCCGTCAGTGCAGGAAGCCGATCGAGATCCACGGCACGGCAGCGACGACGACGAGGCCAATGAGCAGGGCGAGGATGTAGCCCCAGATGTATTTCAGGCCTTCGTCGGGATTGATCTTGCTGATCGCGCAGGCGCCGTAATAGCCCACGCCGAAGGGCGGGGCGAACAACCCGATGCCCATCGCGAAGATCACGACCATCGCATAATGCACCTCGTGCACGCCGACCTGCTTGGCGATCGGGAACACCAGCGGCCCGAACAGCACGATCGCCGGGATGCCCTCGAGCACGCTGCCGAGGATCGTGAAGGCGACGATCGAGATGGCGAGGAAGCCCCAGGCGCCGCCGGGCACGGCCGCCATCGCTTGCGCGAGGTCGCGCGAGAAGCCGGATTGCGTCAACCCCCAGGCCATGGCAGTGGCGCAGCCGATGATGAAGATGATCGCGCCGGTGAGCGAGGCGGTCTCGACCAGCATCTTGGGCAGGCGGCGCCAGTCGAACTGGCGGTAGAGCAGGATGCCGGCGAGCACGGCATAGGCGATGCCGATGGTCGAGACTTCGGTCGCGGTCGCGACGCCTTCGACCACCGCGGCGCGGATGACGAAGGGCAGGGCGATCGCGGGCGCCGCGACCAGCGCGAGCTTGGCGATCTCGCGCTTGGGGTAGCGGGTGACATTGCTGAGGTCTTCGTCCCGGCAGCGCCACCAGACGACGAAGCAGAGCGCCGCGCCCAGCACCACGGCCGGCAGCATGCCGCCGGTGAACAGGGCCGCGATCGAGACGCCGGTGACCGAGCCGATGGTGATCAGCACGATCGAGGGCGGGATCGTCTCGGTCTGCGCGCCGGTCGCGGAGAGCAGGGCGACGAGATCACCGGGCTTGGCGCCGCGCTTCTGCATCTCCGGGAAGAGCACGGGTGCGATCGCGGCCATGTCGGCGATCTTCGAGCCGGAAATGCCCGAGACCAGATACATCGCGCCGACCAGCACATAGGACAGGCCGCCGCGGACATGGCCGAGCAGGCTCGCCAGGAACTGGATCATGGCGCGGGCCATGCCGGTCATCTCGATCAGCGCGCCCAGGAAGATGAAGAGCGGCACCGCAAGCAGGATGAGATGGCTCATGCCTTCGTCGAGCCGGCCGACCATGACCAGCAGCGGCGTCGAGGTGGTGCAGGCGAGATAGCCGAAGGTGGCGAGCGCGAAGGAGAAGGCGATCGGCACGCCGGAGAAGACGTTGAGCGCGACGACACCGACGAAGAAGACGATCAGGTTGAGCTTGCCGAGCGGCTTGAGCGAAGGCCCGACCAGCCAGAACGCCGCCACGAACAGCGCGGTCAGCCCGATCGCCAGCAAGGCCGGCTTCAGCGAGGAGAAGCGCAGCAGCCGGCAGCCGGCCGCGACCAGCATCAGGCCGACGCCGACGGGGATTGCCGCGGCGCGCCAGGCGTTGCTGATCTCCAGCGCGGGCGTGACGATGAAGTTCTCCTCCTCGGCATATTCGACCGCATGCGGCATGATCAGGAGCAGGAAGGCGATGGAGGCGGTGATCGCGACGGCCTCCAGCAGCGCCCGCATCTGCGGCGAAACGCGCGACACGAGGCCCGTCATCCGCATATGCTCGCCCCGCCGCAGCGCGACGACGGCGCCGAGCATCGAGAGCCAGAGGAACAGGATCGAGGCGAGCTCGTCGGACCAGACCAGCGGGGCGTGGAAGACATAGCGCGCCATGACACCCGCCCCGAGCAGGACGATCTCGACCACCACGAGCACGGCTGCCACCGTCTCGACCAGGCCGCCGAGGCCGCGGTCGAGATGGCCGGCGAAGCGGCCAAGCCCGTTTTCGGGCATGGCGGCAGCGGGAAGGGTCGCGCTATGGGCATCCATCGAAGGCGTTTCCTGTCTTTGCTTTGAGGGCCTTATAGGCCCTCCCGCACCTCTCAGGCCAGCTTGCCGACGGCATTTTTCGAGCAGGCTCCAGACCCCCGGAGCCGAAGCGCTCCCACCACTCCTCGTAAAAGCCGGCATGCCGGCGTGGTTCACTCGATCATCGACCGGCGAAGGTTCGCGAGCCAGGGCCGGCGTTCCAGAAAACCTTGCATTCTTGGAAACAAAGAGGGAACATGCATGCATGTCCCTTCCGGATTCCATCTTGAACCCGCCGCCGGCGCGGCCCGATATCACGCGCATGGTCTGCCGCGGCGCCGCTCGCCACCTGCGCGAGCGCGGCTATGCCATCGTCAAGGAGATGACCTTCGCCAATGGCCGGCGCGGCGACATCGTGGCGCTCGCGCCCTCGGGCGAGCTCTGGGTCGTCGAGGTCAAATCGGGCATCGCGGATTATCGCGTCGATGGCAAATGGCCGGATTACCGTGATTATTGCGACGGCTTCCTCTTCGCCGTCGCGCCGGAATTCCCGCGCGAGATCCTGCCTGACGATGTCGGGTTGATCGTTGCCGATGCCTATGGCGGTGAATTGCTGCGCGAGCCGCCGCGCCATCCCTTGAGCGCTGCGCGGCGCAAGATGCTGACCATTGCGCTGGCACGGCTGGCCTCGAGCCGGCTCGCGCTGGTCGAGGATCCGGAAGGCCTGGCCTGAGGTAGCTACCTCACCGCGGCGCGCGCTTGGCGAGGATGCGCTGCAAGGTGCGCCGATGCATGCCGAGGCGGCGCGCCGTCTCGGAGACGTTGCGGCTGCACAATTCGTAGACGCGCTGGATATGCTCCCAGCGCACCCGGTCGGCCGACATCGGGTTCTCCGGCGGCTGTGGGCGCGCATCGCGCTGTGCGGCGAGCGCGGCATGGATCTCGTCGGCATCGGCTGGCTTGGCGAGGAAGTCGAAGGCGCCGAGCTTCACGGCGCTGACGGCGGTCGCGATATTGCCGTAGCCGGTCAGCACCACGCCGCGCGCGTCGGGCCGGCGCTCCTTGAGGCGCGCGATGACGTCGAGGCCGTTGCCGTCGCCGAGGCGCAGGTCGATCACGGCGAAGGCAGGCGCCGCTTCCTCGACCGCGGCCATGCCGGCGGCGACGCTGTCGGCGATGCGGACCGCATAGCCACGGCCTTCCATGGCGCGGGCGAGGCGGGTCAGGAACGGCTTGTCGTCGTCGACCAGCAGAAGGGACATGTCGGCGGTGGGGCCTACCCTATCGGTTTCGCTCGCAGCGTCCTGCATCATCTTCTCCTTGCCGCTTCTCCACGCGCTGCGGCTTGCGCGCATAATCGGTTTCGTTCGTCGGCAGGTGCTGGGCGCAGCCTGCTCAACCAGCTTCATGTAAGTCCGATGCGCCCGCCTGGGTACCCCCATCGGGAGGCAGATCGGCTTCGAAATCGTCGCGGGACCAGCTGATTCGGATCGAGGCGCCGCTCGCGGGCGCCGGCCGGTTCGAGAATTCCAGCGTCGCGCCGCCTCGCTCGAGCAGCGTCTTGGCAATGAAGAGCCCGAGCCCGAGGCCGCCGCCGGCGCGGCCCTCGCCGGAACCGCGCGAGAGATAGGGGTCGCCCGCCCGCATCAGCACGTCCGGCGGGAAGCCCGGCCCATCATCGGCGATCACCAGCACGACCTGATTGTGGCTCCACTCCGCTGCGATCGTCACGGTCGAGCGCGCGAAATCGACCGCGTTGTCGACGATATTGCCGAGGCCGTAGATCATGCCGGGATTGCGGCGGCAGACCGGCTCCGGCTTCTCCCCGGTCATGGTGATCTCGAAGGGCACGCCGAAGGGCCGCTGCGGCCCGGCCGCCTCCTCGATCAGCAGGCGCAAGGTAAGCTGGCCGAGCGGACCGGCATCCTCGTCCTGCAGGCTGGAGAGCTTGGCGAGAATGCCGCGGCAGCGCTCGACCTGCTCCCGCAGCAGCGCGATGTCCTCGGCCATCTCGCCATCAGGCGGGGCGAGGCGGGTCAGTTCGCGGGCGACCAGCGCGATCGTGCCGAGCGGCGTGCCAAGCTCATGCGCCGCGGCGGCGGCAAGCCCGTCGAGCTGCGACAGATGCTGCTCGCGCGCCAGCACGAGTTCCGTCGCGGCAAGCGCGTCGGACAGGTCGCGCGCCTCCTTGGCGACGCGCCAGGCATAGATGCCGGTGAAGGCGAGGCCGAGCACGAGCGCGACCCAGTTGCCGAGCTGGTAGAAGGCCGGCAGCACCGGCCGGTCCTCGCCGGCCCAGGGCAGCGGTAGGTGATAGCGGCTGAGCAGGGTCGCAAGCCCCATCGCCAGCAGGCCGAGCACCAGCGTGCGCTGCGGCGGGAGGGCCGTCGCCGAGATCATCACCGGCGCCAGGAACAGGATCGCGAACGGATTCTGCAGGCCGCCGGTCATGAAGAGCAGCGCCGCGAGCTGGGCGATGTCGAAGCCGAGCAGGGCGGTCGCGGCCCGATCGTTGAGGCGGTGGCTTAGCGGAAAGCGGATGCGCAGCGCGATATTGAGCCAGGCGGAGACCGCGATAACGCTGAAGCACCAGCCGAAGGGCAGGGGGAAGCCGAGGCCGAAATGCACGCCGGCAACCGCGAAGCTTTGGCCCGCGATGGCGAGCCAGCGCAGCCGGATCAGAGTATCGAGGCGCAAATGACGGCTGGAACGCGCCAGAACCGGGGCGGAAAGGTCCGGAAAGGTCACGATCCAAGCATCTCCTGCGCAGAGCCGGTTGCCGATTTTTCGCGCTTCATCCACATGGCAGGAAAATCTTAGCCTTTAGCCGGGTTGAATGAGAACAAAATCAACGTAAGGTGCGATGCTGCGTCGCATCATCACATGTTGCGTCGCCGGAAGGACGTTGGGTCGTATGTACGGGGCTGCCATGTCTTTTGCCTACCATGCCTACGAAGCGGTTCACATGATGGTGAGTCCGGTGCGCGGAGTTTCGGATGCGGTGCACTTGGCCTTCAAGAACCCGGCCAATCCGCTGACCTACACGCCCTTCGGCCGGACGGTCGCGGCTTCCTGCGAATTGTTCGAGCGCGTCACACGACGCTACGGCAAGCCGGCCTTCGGCCTCGACGAGACCACGATCAACGGCGTCAAGGTCGCCGTCGAGGAGCGGGTGGTCTGGGAGCGCCCCTTCTGCAAGCTGGTTTATTTCGACCGCAAGATCCAGGCGAGCCGCCGCAAGCCGCAGCCGAAGGTGCTGCTGGTCGCGCCGATGTCCGGCCATTACGCCACGCTGCTGCGCGGCACGGTCGAGGCCTTCCTGCCCGGCCATGAGGTCTACATCACCGATTGGGTCGATGCCCGCCTCGTGCCGCTCTCCGAAGGCCGTTTCGATCTCGACGACTATATCGATTACGTCATCGGCATGCTGCAGATGCTGGGTCCGGACACCCATGTCATGGCGATCTGCCAGCCCTCCGTGCCGGTCATCGCCGCCATCGCCCGCATGGAGGCCGAATCCGACCCCTGCGCGCCACGCTCGATGACGCTGATGGGCGGCCCGATCGACACCCGCCGCTCGCCGACCGCCGTCAACCAGCTCGCGATGGAGCGCGGCACGGACTGGTTCCGCCGCAACTGCATTACCGTCGTGCCCTTCCCCAGCCTCGGCGCCTTCCGGCAGGTCTATCCCGGCTTCATGCAGCTCTCGGGCTTCATGGCGATGAATATCGATCGCCACGTCACCGCCCATTACGACATGTTCAAGCATCTCGTCAGCGGCGACGGCGATTCCGCCGAGAAGCACCGCGATTTCTACGATGAGTATCTCGCGGTGATGGACCTCACTGCCGAGTTCTATCTTCAGACTGTCGACACCGTCTTCGTGAAGCACTCCCTGCCCAAGGGCGAGATGATGCATCGCGACAAGCCGGTTGACCTCACCGCCATCCGCCGCGTCGCGCTGATGACCGTCGAGGGCGAGATGGACGATATCTCAGGCGTCGGCCAGACCCAGGCCGCGCACGACCTCTGCGTCAACATCCCCGCCGAGAAGCGCGTCCATTATCTCCAGCCGAAGGTCGGCCATTACGGCGTCTTCAATGGCTCGCGCTTCCGTGCCGAGATCCAGCCGCGCATCTCCGATTTCATGGTCAGCCTCGACATGGAAGCGGCCAAGGAGCGTCGTGACGACAGCGCCAAGGAGCAGCGCAAAGCTCTCAAGATCGCGGGCTAAAGCCGCGCTCTTCCCCATCGCCTGCGAATCCCGCACAATCACGGGCGATGCGCATCTCCCTGTTCAGGCGCCAGCCGGACCCCGACCGGATCGAGGTCGTGCATGCCGGCACGCGCTATGCCGTTCTGGTCAAGCGCCGCGCCGCTGCGCGGCGGATGACCTTGCGCGTCTCGCAGGCGACCGGCGAGATTACGCTGACCTTGCCCGAGCGCGCCGACTTCGCGGCGGGCCGGACCTTCGCCGAGAACCATGGCGGCTGGATCGCCGCGCGCATGGCCAAGCGTCCGCGCCCGGTGCCGTTCGAGCCCGGCCAGAGCATTCCCCTGCGCGGCGTGCCGCATCGCATCGTCCACTGGTCGAAGGCGCGCGGGCTGACGCAGGCGACGCGCGACGCTGACGGCGCACCCGTCATCGCCGTGGCGGGCGATGCCGCCCATGTCGCGCGCCGGGTCAAGGATTTCCTCCGAAAGCTCGCGCTCGAGGATCTCGAGAAGGCGGTGCGCCGCCATACCGCGACACTCGGCATCCCCGCCCGCAAGATCACCATCCGCGATACGACGAGCCGCTGGGGTTCCTGCTCATCGCAAGGGCATCTCAGCTTCTCCTGGCGATTGATCCTGGCGCCGTCCCCGGTGCTCGACTATCTCGCAGCCCATGAGGTGGCGCATCTCAAGGAGATGAACCACTCGCATCGCTTCTGGGCGCTGACCCAGAGGCTCTGTCCGGGGACCCAGGAGGCGGAGGCCTGGCTGAAACGCCACGGCGCCAGCCTCCACGGCTATGGTTAAGCCGGCAGCGCTGCCGCAATTCCGCCGTTAACCACTTTCTGAAGGCTCGCCCCGCACACTGAAGGCCGATTCGCTTTCAGCGTGAGTATGCCTATGGGTCAGGTCATTGCGTTCCGCCTCCCGCAACAGCCGGTAGCCGCTTCCGAGCCGGTGCTCGGCTTGCTGTCCGCTGTCGATTTCGCCCTGCGCGATCTCGCCGAGATCCTCCCCCATATCGCGCTGGATTCGGCGCGCCAGCAGGCCGAAGCCTGCCGCGCCATGCTGGCGCAGGCTTTCGACGCCGAGATCGAGGCCGAGCTCGGCAACTGATCCGGCTCTCGCGCATGCCGCCCCCGGCACCGACGCGGGTTGCCGAAGCGGCTGAACTGTCGAACCTTTCCGGGAAAGAGCCGGTGATCCGCCGGTCGTTACGCCATCCCGGGAGGCTTCATCCGTGTTCTTGACCAACAGCGATATGGTTGATCTCGTCGATCTCCGGCATCGGCTGCATCGCCGCCCCGAAATCTCGGGCGAGGAGCGCGAGACCGCCGCGACCATCGTCGAATTCCTGAAGCCGACCGGCCCGGACCGCATCGTCACCGAGCTCGGCGGCCATGGCGTCGCGGCGATCTATGAAGGTTCCGAGCCCGGCCCGACCGTGCTGATCCGCGCCGAGCTCGACGCGCTGCCGATCGAGGAGCTTTCCGACAGCGACCACCGCTCCGAAATCCCCGGCAAGGGGCATCTCTGCGGCCATGACGGCCATATGACCATCCTCGCCGGCCTGGCGCGCGGCCTGCAGCGCAACCCGCCCAAGAAGGGCCGCGCCATCCTGTTGTTCCAGCCGGCCGAGGAGACAGGCGCCGGTGCCGCTGCTGTCATGGCCGATCCGAAATTCGAGGAGATCGTGCCGGATTACGCCTTCTCCCTGCATAATCGCCCGGGCGTGCCCGTCGGCCATGCCCGCATCTCGGAAGGCGCCGCCAATTGCGCCTCGCGCGGCATCAAGATCATCCTGACCGGCGAGACCTCGCATGCTTCGACGCCCGAGCATGGCCGCTCGCCGGCGCCGGCCATCGCGACACTGATCCCGGCCCTGACCGCGCTCGGGCCAGGCGGGCCGCTCGACGCCAACTTCCGGCTGGTCACCGTGACCCATGTCGCGATCGGCGAGCAGGCTTTCGGCATCGCGCCGGGCCATGGCGAACTCTGGGCGACTTTGCGCACTGTCAACGATGCGCAGATGGGCGCGCTCTGCGAAGCGGCCGAGAAGCTGGCGCGCGAGGCGGCCGAGGCCGGTCGTTTGACCGTCGAGATCAGCTATCACGACATCTTCCACCACTGCGAGAACGAGCCGGAGGCCGTCGCGATGCTGCGCTGGGCGATGGACGAGGAGAAGGTGCCGCATGGCCCGACGCCGCCCTCGCGGGGCTCGGAGGATTTCGGCTTGTTCGGGCGCCGCTCCAAATCGGCGATGTTCCTGCTCGGGTCGGGCGAGACGGCGCATCTGCACAACCCCGATTTCGATTTCCCGGATGATGCGATCGGCCCCGGCGTGCGCGTCTTCATGCGGGCCTTGCGCAATCTGCTCGGCGAAGCCCGTCCGCAGGCTTGAGGGAGCGTGACATGACCTTGAACTGGACCCGCGCCGCGAACGGCGCGCAGGAGATCGCCGCGACCTGGCAGCGCGCGGCGGGGCCGGGCGGCGCCGTCGTTCTCTTTGACCGTGACGGGGTGCGCGAGAGCTTTGCCGGAGGTCTCGCCAGCATCGAATACGGCGTGCCCTTCACGCCGCAGACGCCGAACCGCTTCGCCTCGATCAGCAAGCATGTCCTGGCGGTTGCCTTGCTCCGCGCCGGCATCCCGCTGGAGGCCCCGCTCGGCCATTGGCTGAAGAACCTGCCGGCGCCGATCGCCGCGGTCGAGTTCGGTCGTGCCCTCGACATGACCGGTGCTCTGCCGGACATGATGGAATGCTTCTGGCAGCAGGGTGTGCCCTTCACCGCGACATTGAGCGCGGAAGAGGTTTTCGCACTGGCCTGCCGCCTGCCCTCGCTGAGTGCCGAGCGCGGCACCGAGATGGCCTATTCCAACACCGGCTGGCGGCTCGGCCAGCGCATCCTGGAGCAGGTCACCGGCAAGCCCTACAGTGAGACCGTTGCGGAGCTTTCCGGAGAGCTCGGCCTTGCCTTTCGCCTGCCCTATGACGGCTCGGAGATCGTGCCCGGCCTTGCCACCGGCTATTGGCATGACGGCACAGGCTGGCGGCGCGGCCATAACGGCCCGCATTTTTCCGCATCGGGCGGAGTCGTAGGCTCTGCCGCCGATCTCGCCGGCTGGACCTCGGCCCTGCTGGCGGGGCGTGGGCCGCTTGCAGGTATGCTGGAACGTCTGACGGCGCCGCGCCATTTCGCGGATGGTAGCGAAAGCGTCTATCGGCTCGGCCTCGTCGCCAGCCGGCTTGGCGAGACCGCGATCGTCGGCCATGGCGGCTCTCTCGCTGGCTATCGCAACCATTTCTGGATGTCGCCTGCTCATGGCGTCGGCGTCGTCGTCCTCAGCAATCGCGAGGAAGAGGCGCTCTGGCCCGCCTTGACGGTGCTGGCGGCCCTGCTCGAACAGGAGCTGCCGACGATTGCGAACGCGCCGGTCGGCCTGTTCGCCAGCGACGAGGGGCCGTTCTGGGCCGAACTCGCCGCGGATTCGATCAGCTTCATGGGCGGTTTCGAGCGTTTGATCACCGATGCCGACGGCGGCTTGCGCAGCCTGCCGGCCTATCTCGACATCCGCCTGAAACGCGAAGGGGAGGATCGCCTCACCGGCCTGATCGGCGGCGTACAGCGCTCGCTCGCGCGTGTGCCGGCCGATACCCCGCTCGATGCGCGATTGATCGGGCGCTGGCGCGATTCGAACTTCGGCACCGAGATCGAAATCCGGGCCGATGGCACGGCGCTGATGCCCTGGCCTTCGGGCGGGACGGTGTCGCGCCTGACGCCGCTGCCGAACGGCCGCGCACTCGCCGATCTCCTCCACGGGCCCTGGCGGTCGCGGCCTTGTCTGTGGCTCGATGCCGAGGGCGGCTTGCGGGTCGCCAGCCATCGGGCAAGGATCTTGCAGATGAAACGCGTCTGAAACGCGCCGGCTGGGCGGCTCCGCAGAGGGGCGATGCCGCAGGGCCGGCGACGAAGGAGGAGAACGCCCGATGCAACTGCCCCGTTTCACCGCCGCGCTGCTGCTGACCGCAGCCGCGCTTCTGCCGCTTCCGGCATCGGCACAGTCGCAGCCGGCTTCGAACCGCGTCCTGCGCGTCGCGCCGCATGCCGACCTCAAGACGCTCGATCCGGTCGCGGCCTCGATCGTCATCACCCGCATGCACGGGCTGATGATCTACGAGACACTCTTCGCCTGGGATTCGAACCTCCAGCCGAAACCGCAGATGGTCGAGAGCTTCGAGACCTCGCCGGACAAGCTGACCTGGACCTTCAAGCTGCGTCCCGGCCTGAAATTCCATGACGGCCAGCCGGTCACCACCAAGGACGTCATCGCCTCGCTCGAACGCTGGATGAAGCGCGATACCATCGGCGGCAAGCTCGCGGAATATACGGACGGCATGGAAGCGGTGGACGACGCCACCTTCCGTCTCAAGCTGAAGCGCCCGATGGCGCTGGTGCCCTTCGCGCTGGGCTCGGCCGTCGGCCAGATCCCCGTGATCATGCGCGAGTCCGACGCCAAGTCAGACCCGATGAAGCCGATCACCGAGACGATCGGCTCCGGCCCGTTCAAGTTCAACCGCGAGGAATGGCGCAGCGGCTCGAAGGTCGTCTACGATCGCAATCCCGACTATATCCCGCGCTCCGAGCCGGCCGATGGCCTTGCCGGCGGACGCGTCGTCAAGGTCGATCGCGTCGAATGGCAGATCATGCCGGATGCGGCGACCGCCGCGGCCGCGCTCCAGACCGGCGAGATCGATATCTGGGAGCAGCCGAGCCAGGACCTGATTCCGGTCATCTCGACCAACAAGCAGGTCAAGGTCGAGCGCTATTCGAACCTCGCCAACCAGGTGATGCTGCGGCCGAACCATCTCTATCCGCCGTTCGACAATCCGAAGGCCAGGCTCGCCATGGCCTATGCCACCGATCAAGCCGATTTCCTCGCGGCCGGCTTCGGTGACGAGGAATGGTGGAAACGCTGCAACGCCTATTTCGTCTGCGGTGGGCCGAACGGCACCGAGGTCGGGACCGAAGGCTATGCCAAGCCCAATCTCGACAAGGCGCGCGAGCTGCTGAAGGAGAGCGGCTACAAGGGCGAGAAGCTCGTGCTCTCGACCAGCAACGACATTGCCCCGATCGGGCGCATGGCCGAGGTCGCCGCCTCCCAGCTCAAGGCTGTCGGCTTCAATGTCGAGGTGCAGTTCGCCGACTGGGGCGCCGTCACCACCCGCCAGCAAAACAAGAGCGCGCCCGACCAGGGTGGCTGGAACCTGTTCGTCACCTATGCCTCGGGCGCGACCATGCAGTCACCGCTGACCAATATCGGCACCAATATGGCCTGCGAGCGGGCCTGGGCCGGCTGGCCCTGCGATGCCGAGGCCGAGAAGCTGCGTGGCGCCTTCGTCGATGCGCCCGACGATGCCAGCCGCAAGGTCGCGCTGGAGGCCCTGCACAAGCGCCTCGCCGAGGTGCAGCCTTACCGGGTACTCGGTCAGTTCGACCAGCCTTATGCCCGGCGTACCAACGTCTCGGGCGTGCTGGCGGCGCCGGTCATGCTGTTCTGGAACGTCGAGAAGAAGTGACGCGCTAGAGCGTCGCGCGCCAGACGAAATCGCGGCTTTCGCCTGGCGCCAGCCTTAGGACGCCGGGTTTCTCCGCGATTTCGCCTTGCCAGCCGGCGGGGCTCGCCATGCTGAACCAGGGCTCGATGCACAGGAACGGCGCGCCTGTTGGCTTCGACCAGATGCCGAGATCCTTGTAGCCCTCCCAGCTCACGGTCAGGGCGCGGCTTTCACGCCCTGACGCGTCCAATGCCGCGAAGCGCGCCGAGCGGTTCGCCGTATTCGGGATCACGATCGCATCGTTGACGAAGAGGCTCTCGTCGAGGTCGAGCTCCTTGCCCGCAAAGGGCAGGGGAATTGGCGCGGTCAGCAGGCCGGCTTCGACGCCGCGTCCTGGGCCGGGCTCCGGCTGCGGGAAGGTCAGACGATGTGCCGGCTTCGCGATACCCTCGGTCAGAGGCCAGAGAAAGGCCGGATGCGCACCGACACCACAGATCAGCGGCACCTCTGCCGGATTGCTCACCCGCGAAGTCACCGTCAGCGTATCGCCTGCGACCGCGTAGATCATCTGCAACACGAACCGGAACGGATAGATCGCCAGCGTCGCCGGGCTCTCCCGTAGTTCCAGTACGGCCCGATCCGCGCTGCGCTCGACCCAGGCGAACAGGCTGTCGCGGGCGAAGCCGTGCTGGGTCAGGCGATAGGAACGCCCCTGATGGATCAGCGTGTCGTCGCTGAGCCTTCCGACGACCGGGAACAGCACCGGCGCGTGGCGCGGCCAGTCCGGTCCGCCGGTCCAGAGCGCAGGCCCGTTCGCATCAGAGAGAGCGATCAGTTCGCCGCCCTGTGCACGCACTGTCGCATGCAGCCGGTCGGAGGCAATCTCATGGGTCTCGCTCATCATCGTCTCCGTCGGCGGCTCCTGCCCCGATAGCCGATCGGCGCCGGCGAAATCCACTGCGCTTTCCGGATGCGTCGCATGTCTTCAGATGCGCACGCCTCTTGCGGCGGGGGCGCGTTTCGCGCGATCCCGCTAGCGATGCCGAAGGAGGCAAGCCTTGTTGATCACCCGCCGTCAGTTCGCCGCCGGCACGCTCGCCGCGCCCGCCATCCTGAAGGCGAGCTTGGCCTCTGCCGCCGGCCGTCCCGTGACCGTCGCCTCGCTGCTCGGAGAGGACAAGCCGGAGACGAAGATTTGGCGGCGGATCGCCGAGATTCTCAACCGCACCGCACCTGGCCGTTTCGATCTCCGGATCGTGCCCAATGCCGCGCTCGGCGGCGAGAAGGAGGTGGCCGAGGGACTGCGCCTCGGCTCGATCCAGGCGGCGCTCTCGACCGTGTCCTCGCTCTCCGGCTGGGTGCCCGCGGGCCAGATCCTCGACCTGCCGTTCCTCTTCCGCGATCGCGGCCATCTTGCGCGCGTGCTGGCAGGGCCGCTGGGGGCGCAGCTCAAGGATCTCTACAAGGCGCAAGGCTTCGTCGTGCCGGGCTTCATCAATTACGGCGCCCGAAATCTCCTGGCGAAGGAGCCGTTGACCACTCCGGCTTTGGTGAAGGGCAAGCGCATCCGCGTCATCCAGAGCCCGCTGCATACCGCGCTCTGGTCGGGCTTCGACGCCTATCCGACGCCGATCCCGATCCCGGAAACCTACAACGCGCTGCAGAGCGGCGTGGTCGACTGCATGGACCTGACCAAATCCGCCTATGCCGGTTTCCGCCTGTATGAGGTCGTGCCGGTCGTGGTCGAGACCGGCCATATCTGGGCGAGCGGCGTGATGATGTTCGCGGCGCCCTTCTGGCAGGCGCTGGCGCCGCAGGATCGTGAGGCGCTGACCGCCGCGATAGCCGAAGGGATCGCCTATTTCGACGCGTTGATGCTCGCTGACGAGGAGGCCTCGATGGCGCAGGCCAAGGCAGGGGGCGCCAGAACCGTGCCTGCCGAGGATCGCGCTGCCTGGCAGAGCGGCGCGCGCAAGGTCTGGGAAAGTTTTGCCGTGCAATTCGGGGGCATGGCGGGAATCGAAGCGATCGCCGATAGTCCCTGACATTGGCGCCGCCAGGACCAGGACCATGTCGCTTTCGATCGACCATATCGTCATCGCCGTCACCGATCTCGAGGCGGCTGTCAGCGACTACACCTCGCTCGGCTTCACCGTGCTGCCCGGCGGCGAGCACCCGCGCGGCTCGCGCAACGCGCTGGTCGTGTTCGAGGATGGCGCCTATCTCGAGATCATCGCCTTCCCGCGTCCGCTGCCGGACTATCGCTGGTGGCAGGTGCTCGACCGTGCCGGCCCCGGCCTCGTCGACTATGCCGTGCTGCCGGATGATCTCGACGCCGATCTCGCCCGTGCGCGGGCTGCTGGCATCGTCATGGACGGCCCGATCGATGGCGGCCGGCTCCAGCCAGACGGCACACGCATCGCCTGGCGCTCGGCCCGCCCGCCCGAGCCCGACATTCCCTTCCTCTGCACCGATGTCACGCCGCGCAGCCTGCGCGTTCCCGAGGGAGCAGGCCGTCGCCATGCCAACGGCGTGACCGGTGTCGCAGGCGTCACCGTGACGGTGCAGGACCTTGCGACCTCGGTCGCGCGCTACTGCGCCCTGCTCGGGCAGGAGCCGATTGCCATCGGCGGCATCCCCGGCCTCGGCTTCGGGCTCGCGCAGTTCCGCATTGCCCGGCAGACGCTGTCCCTGGCCGAGCCGCGCGGCCCGGCCGCCGCCAGCCTCGGTGAGCATCTCGTCCGTCGCGGGCAGGGCGCCTACGCAATATCCTTCTACGGCCCCGACGAGGCCATGCTCGACATCGGGCTGGCTCATGGCGCCCGCCTGGAGATCGTACGAGACCTCTGAGGAATGACGGCGGAGGTTCCAGGCGCAAGGTCTCGTCATGATGCGGTCACTCTCGCGGGCGAGAGTGACCCGTTACCTTAAAATAGTTCTATTTATGTAGTAATAACAAGAGCTTGCATCGAATCATCGGCGCGCCTATCTCTCCCTCGCGATCAGTGAATCAGCCGACGGAGGGACCAAATGGGTGGAGTCACCGAGGTCGATGTCGCGGCCGCGATCGGCCGTATCGACGAGATCATCATCCGCGAGATCGTCCGCACCGGCGCGAGCCGGCCCGAATTGCGCCGGGCGCTTGCGCTGGCCAAGGGGCCGGGCAATCTCGACGCCGATGCGGCCTTGCCGCCGCGCATGCAGCGCCTCGTCGAGCTCCTCGCGGTGACCTTGCCCGAGCAGGGACCCAAGCCCCTGCAAGGGCCCCAGCGCCGCCTCCATGCCGCCATCAAGGGCATCGAATGTGCGGCGTGATCAGGGGAGCGCCGAATCGCTCGAGATCGCCCGGACCGACATCCGGAAAGCGGTCATGACAGCTTTTTGCGCTGCGCACCGCGATGCTCGCCTGCCGCCGCTCACCCTGATCGAGTTGGCGGCGGCAGCGGTCGGTTACAGAGAGGTGGCGGATGCTCATTGCGGTGACCAGCCATGCCCTTGCGGCTGGCATCCGCGCCTCCAGGCGGATCTGGAGGCGCTTCAGGCGGCGCTGGCGCTGAACGTGATGGCGGCACCGCGGGCCGATCTCGCGCGTCTGGCCGTGCTCGGCTGGGCCTGATCTCGCATTCCATGCTCTGGCCGTGCTAAGCCGCCGCCAACGGCGGAGCGGTATGCGCAACATCCTCATCATCGGCATCGGGGCCGGCAATCCCGACCACATGACGGTCGAGGCGATCGAGGCGCTGAACCGCGCCGACATCCTGTTCATCCCTGACAAGGGCGAGGAGAAAGCGGCGCTTCGGGCTCTGCGCGAGGCGATCTGCGCCCGCTTCATCCGCAAGCCCGGCTACCGCACGGTTCCGGTCGAGATCCCGCGCCGCGCCGAAGCAGGCAGCGACTATCACGGCGTCGTCGATGACTGGCACGAGCGCATCGCCGCGCGCTACCGCGCCCTGTTCGAAGCCGAATTGCAGGATGGGCAGGCCGGCGCGCTGCTGGTCTGGGGCGATCCGGCGCTCTACGATTCCACCTTGCGCATCATGGAGCGCGTGGCCGCCTCCGGCCTCGGGCTCGACTGGCAGGTCTATCCCGGCATCAGCAGCGTCCAGGTCCTCGCGGCGCGCCATCGCATCCCGCTCAACACGATCGGCGCGCCGATACTGATCACCACCGGCCGTCGACTGGCGGCCGGCTTTCCCGCCGATCAGGACAGCGTCGTCGTCATGCTCGACGGCGAACAGGCCTTCGGCAGGATCGATCCCGCCGGGCTCGACATTTGGTGGGGCGCCTATCTCGGCACCCCCGACGAGATCCTGCGCGCCGGCCCCCTGATGGAGCTCTCCGACGATATCGCCGAGGTCAGGGCTCAGGCTCGCGCCCGGCACGGCTGGATCATGGATACCTATCTGCTGCGCCGTCGTTCGGCTTGACGCAGCCGCCCGCATCCGCCATCGCTCGCGCCGATCCTTCTGGAAGCGCCGGAGCCACCTGATGTCCCTCGCCGATCTGAGCCAGACCATCGACGCCGCCTGGGAAAACCGGGCCGAGATCGGCGTCCAGACCAAAGGCGCCGTGCGCGAAGCGGTCGAGCAGGCGATCGAAATGCTCGATGCCGGCCAAGCCCGCGTCGCCGAGAAGCAGGGCGCCGACTGGGTCGTGCATCAGTGGCTCAAGAAGGCGGTTCTGCTCTCCTTCCGCCTCACCGACAACGTCATCATGGCCAATGGCCCGGGCGAGGGCGTGTTCTGGGACAAGGTGCCGTCGAAGTTCGAGGGCTGGGGCGAGAACCGCTTCCGCGCCGCCGGCTTCCGCGTCGTGCCGCCGGCTGCGGCGCGGAAGGGCTCCTTCATCGCCTCGGGCGTCGTGCTGATGCCGTCCTTCGTCAATATCGGCGCCTATGTCGACAGCGGCACCATGGTCGACACCTGGGCGACGGTCGGCTCCTGCGCCCAGATCGGCAAGAACGTGCATCTCTCGGGCGGCGTCGGCATCGGCGGCGTGCTCGAGCCGCTGCAGGCCAACCCGACCATCATCGAGGATAACTGCTTCATCGGCGCCCGCTCCGAGGTCGTCGAGGGCGTGATCGTCGGTGAGGGCTCGGTGCTCTCGATGGGCGTCTTCATCTCGGCCTCGACCAAGATCGTCGACCGCGCCACCGGCCAGGTCCATGTCGGCAAGGTGCCGCCCTATTCGGTGGTGGTGCCGGGCTCGCTGCCGGGCAAGCCCTTCCCGGATGGCACGCCGGGTCCGGCGCTCTCCTGCGCCGTCATCGTCAAGACGGTCGATGCGCAGACGCGCTCCAAGACCGGCATCAACGAACTGCTCAGGGACTGAACTCACGACACCGCGCCGTGCTTCCGGGCGCAGCACAGCGAAGGCCTGGAATCCATCGAGCGCAGTGCCCTACGATGGATTCCGGATCGCGCCGCTACGCGGCTTGTCCGGAATGACGTTGTTGGGTGGTTGGCTATGCCTCAACCCACCGGCGAGGGCGCGCCCGTGCCCTGCGGATAGGGCTCCGGCGGATTCTGTGTCGCCGGCTCCGTGCTGTGCGCGTCGGCCAGGGCGTCCCGCAGCTTCTGCTCCTGCGAGCGGTCGAGCGAGGTCTTGAGCACGGTGCCGCCGGTGCCGCGGATCGCTTCCAGCACCTTGTCGCCGGTCACCTTGTTGACCAGCACGAACAGCGCCGCATTGCCGGGCTGCAGGCTGCCCGCGAGATCCTTCATGAACTTGTCGTCGACGCCGTAATCGGTCAGAGCGCCGCCGAGTGCGCCGGAGGCGGCGCCCAGCGCCGCGCCGAAGACCGGCATCAGGAAGATCGCGCCGATTAGGAGGCCCCAGAACGAGCCGGACACGGCGCCGAGCGCGGTCGTGTTCAGGAGCTGGTTGAGCTTCACCTTGCCGCCTTCGTGCATCACCGCGATGGCGGCGTCGCCGATTTCGATCAGGTATTCCTTCTGCAAGCCGATGAGCTTCTGGCGCATCTCCTCGGCGCGGGCCTCGGTCGGATAGACAATGACGACGAGATCGGACATGGCGGGACCTCCTGGCTAGCGGATGCCGATATGCTGGTCCGCGGGGGTGACGGGATCATGGCAACGCGCCGCCAGTCCCACCTGTTCCAATCCGCTTATTCGCCGCCGATCGCCTTCGCCGCTTCGACCGCCCTGCCGCGCAAGGGCCGTTCTTCCATGCGTGCCAGCGATAGCAGCGCGAAGGCGAAACCGAGGCTCGCCGCGCCGAAGACGTAGCGAAACAGCACGACCATGGTCTCGCGGTCGACGGTGCCTAGCTTCAGCGCCTCGGGCGAGAGCTTGGCGCCAGCGCCACCGACACCGCCGAGCACGATTGCCCCGAAAATCGCGACGATCAGCGCCCCGCCGATCTGGCGGAAGAAATTGGCGACCGCCGTCACCGTGCCGAGCTGGTGCGGCTGCACGGCATTCTGAATCGACACGGTCGCGACGGGGAGCAGCGTGCCGAACCCGACGCTGACCACGGCCAGGATGATGCAGAAGGGCACGAGCGGAATCTGGCCGGAGAAGGCTGCGAGCACCGCCGTGCCCGCCAGCGCGACGAAGAGCCCGGTCAAGGGCACGCGTTTGTAATGGGTGAGATGCGACATCGCCCGGCCGGAGCTGGTCGCGCCGACGACCGTGCCGCAGGTCAGCGGCAGCAGGCCGAGGCCGGAATGCGTCGCGCTCATCCCCATCACCGTCTCGAAATAGAGCGGCAGATAGATGGTGAGGCCGATGAAGGTACCCATGCCGAAACCGGCTGACACCGTGCCGCGCCTGACGACGCCGTTGCCGAAGACGTCGAGCGGGATCAAGGGCTCGGCCGCCCGGCGCAGGCGCCAGGCGAACAGGAGCCAGAAGACAAGCGAGGCGCCGACGAGGCCCGCGATCTCGGGCGAGCGCCAGGGATAGGCGGTGCCGCCCCAGGACAGGGCGAGCAGCAGCGAGACCGTCGCCAGCGTCATCAGCACGGCGCCGAGAACGTCGAGCTTGTGCGGGCGCTCGTGGCGCGGCAGCCGCTTCAGCGCTTCGCTCGACATCCAGTAGGCGCCGAGCCCGAGCGGCAGGTTGATCCAGAAGATCACCGACCAGTGCAGCTTTTCGGCGAGAAAGCCGCCCAGCACCGGGCCGAGCAGCGAGGAGGACATGAAGACGCTTGCGAAATAGACCTGATAGCGACCCCGCTCCTTGGGCGGCACCATGTCGCCGACGATGGTCTGGGCGAGCGCGATCAGCCCGCCGCCGCCGAGCCCCTGCACGAAGCGCGCGACGACGAGCAGCCAGAGCGACGGCGCCAGCGCGCAGGCGACCGAGCCGATCACGAAGACGACGATGCCGGCGAGCAGCGTCACCCGCCGCCCGTGGATATCTGCGAGCTTGCCATAGAGCGGCGTGACCGCGGTCGAGGCGAGCAGGTAGATCGTGACGATCCATGAGAGATGCGTGACGTCGTTGAGTTCACGCCCCATGGTCGGCAGGGCAGTCGCGACGATGGTTTGGTCGAGCGCGGCGAGGAACATTGCCAGCATGACGCCGATCAGGATCGAGCGGATGTCAGCCGGTGTCATGGCGGCGGCCTGGGCGGGATTGTCGAGCCGCTTATCCATGGAGTTCGCGATCATGCTTGCGTCTGGAGAATAGCCGAAACGTAGGCGCCACGACCGTCATGCGCCAGCGACACGGTGTTGGAGCCGCTCTGCGGCCTGGGCGGGACAGGCTGCGGCTGTTTAGCCCAGGCTGCGCAGCGTGGCGCGCAAGGTTTCCGGTGCGACATCAGGCATCGCGGCCTCGATGGCCTCATGAGTCCGCTGCCAGATCGGCACCGCCGCCGCGAGCAGCGCCAGGCCGTCGGCCGTCAGCGTCAGCAATCGGCTGCGGCGATCGGTGGGGTCGACCGCGATGCTGACCAGTCCCCGCCGCTCCAGCGGCTTCAGTGCGGCGGTCAGCGTCGTGCGGTCCATCGCCAGCAAGTCCGCGACCGGGCCGAAGGAGGCAGGTGCGGGGCGGTTCAGGGCCATCATCAGCGAGAACTGGCCGTTCGTCAGCCCGACCGGACGCAGCGCCTCGTCGAAACGGCGCGCCAGCCTCCGCGCCGCGCGCTGCACATGCAGGCACAGGCAATGGTCGCGCACATGCAGCGTCGTCGCGAAGGGAACGATCGGTTTGCCGTCCATCGCTTCTGCATGTTGACTGCCGTTAGGCAAGTCAAGCGAAGCTCGGTCGCAGGGGCTCACTGCTGGTTGACGATGCTGACGCACTGAAGCGCAATGAAGTCCTCGCACGGTGCGAAGAGGAAGGCCAATCATGCCGTTGCTCACCGCGAAGAACGCGATGCTGGTCGTCATCGACTTCCAGGCGAAGCTGATGCCGGCGATCCATGACGGCGAGACCGTTCTGCTCAATGCCGGGCGCCTCGCCGAGGCGGCGCGCCTGCTCGACGTGCCGGCGGTCCTAACCGAGCAATATCCGCGCGGCCTGGGTCCGACGGTACCGGCCTTGGCCGAGGTCGCGCCGCTCGTGACCAAGATGAGTTTCGACGCCTGCGCCGAGCCGGCCTTTCTCGAAGCCGTGGCGGGAGATCGCGAGCTGGTGATCTGCGGTTGCGAGGCGCATGTCTGCGTCGGCCAGACCGTGCTCACGTTGCTGGAGCATCGCCGTCGCGTCGTGGTGGTCGCCGATGCGATCGGCTCGCGCGCGCCGCAATCGCGCGAGATCGCGTTGAGCCGCATGGCAAGTCACGGCGCCGAGATTGTCACCACCGAGATGGTGCTGTTCGAATGGCTGCGGAGCGCCGAGCATCCGCAGTTCCGGATGGTCTCGAAGCTGATCCGCTAAAAGGAAGCCGTCAGAGCGGCTTCTTGATGGCCTTGGCGATGACGCCGACGATACCCTCGCGGAACAGTAGGACGCAGAGCACGAAGATCACGCCCTGGACGACGGTGACCCAGGCGCCGAGCGTCGCGAGATAGTTCTGCATCGCGACGATGACGAGCGCGCCGACGATCGGGCCGAAGACGGTGCCGAGCCCGCCGACCAGCGTCATCAGCACGACCTCGCCCGACATCGTCCAGTAGACGTCGGTGAGCGACGCCAGCTGGAAGACGATCGCCTTGGTCGCACCGGCCAGCCCCGCGAGCGTGGCCGAGAGGACGAAGACGGCGAGTTTGTACTGGTTGGCGCGGTAGCCGAGCGAGATGGCGCGGGGCTCGTTGTCGCGGATTGCCTTGCAGACCTGGCCGAAGGGCGAATGGATGATGCGGTAGATCAGCAAGAGCCCGCCCATGAAGATGGCGGCGACGAGCCAGTAGAGCGCGCGATCGTCGGCGAGGCTGACGAGGCCGAGGAACTTGCCGCGCGGCACCGCCTGGATGCCGTCTTCGCCGCCCGTGAAGCGCGGCGTCTGCAGCGAGAAGAAGAACACCATCTGGGCCAGCGCCAGCGTGATCATGGCGAAATAGATGCCCTGCCGCCGGATGGCGAGCGCACCGAAGACGAGGCCGAGCACGGCGCCGACCGCGGTGCCGAACAGGATCGCCAGCTCCGGCGTCAGCCCCCAGTTCTTGGCGGTATAGGCCGAGACATAGCTCGCCATGCCGAAATAGGCGGCGTGGCCGAAGGAGAGCAAGCCGCCATAGCCGAGCAGCAGGTTGAAGGCGAGCGCGAACAGCGCGAAGCACAAAACCTTCATCACGAAGACGGGATAGGCGACGAAGGGCGCGACCACGAGCACCGCGGCGATCGCGATGAACAGGTTGCGATGGAGGCGCGCGGTGCTGTCGTCGGTTTCGCTGAGGGCGACGCCGGCGGCTTCCGTGGTGGCGAGATCGGTCATGTCCTTGTCCTTCTCGCGTCGTCAGGCCGTGCGGCCGAACAGGCCGGCGGGCTTCACCAGGAGTACCAGCACCATGATGACGAAGATCACGGTGGCCGCGCCTTCCGGGTAGAACACCTTGGTCAGGCCCTCGATCAGGCCGAGCGAGAAGCCGGTGACGATGGCGCCCATGATCGAGCCCATGCCGCCGATCACGACGACCGCGAAGACGACGATGATCAGGTCGCCGCCCATGTTCGGGTTGACCGAGTAGATCGGCGCGGCGAGCACGCCGGCGAAGGCCGCGAGCGCCACGCCGAAGCCATAGGTCAGCGTCACCAGCAGCGGCACGTTGATGCCGAAGGCCTGGGTCAGGGTCGGGTTTTCGGTCGCGGCCCGCAGATAGGCGCCGAGCTTGGTCTTCTCGATCAGGAACCAGGTGCCGAGGCAGACCACGAGCGAGGCTCCAATCACCCAGGCGCGGTAGTTCGGCAGGAACATGAAGCCGAGATTCTGGCCCCCGGCGAGTTGCGGCGGGATGGCATAGGGCAGGCCGGAGGAGCCGTACTGGTTGCGGAACAGGCCCTGGATGATCAGCGCCAGGCCGAAGGTCAGCAGCAGGCCGTAGAGATGGTCGAGATGGGCGATGCGCTTCAGCAGCAACCGCTCAATCGCGACGCCGGTCGCGCCGACGATGATCGGCGCCAGCAGCAGCGCTGCCCAGTAGTTGATGCCGAGATAGTTCAGGCACATCCAGGCGACGAAGGCGCCCATCATGTACTGCGCGCCATGCGTGAAGTTGATGATGTTGAGCAGCCCGAAGATCACCGCCAGCCCGAGGCTGAGGATGGCGTAGAACGAGCCGTTGATCAGGCCGAGAAGGACCTGACCGAACAGCGCCTGCGGCGGGACTCCGAGAAGCTCGAACATGCGGGACTCAGATCATCTGGTGGGTGGGCTTTGGAACCTCCGCGTCATCCCGGTCAAGCGAAGCGCAGAGCCGGGATCCATCGTAGAGTTCCAGAGCCCTCCGATGGATCCCGGGTCGACCTGCGGTCGCCCGGGATGACGGCGGAGGACGTCTAGGCGGCGTTCAGCCGCGGCTCACTTGACGAGCGAGCAGCCGGTCTCGGCCAGTGGCTGGAAGGCCTGCTCCGCCGGCAGGACCGAGATCTGTTTGTAATAGTCCCACGGGCCCTTCGATTCCGACGGCTTCTTGACCTCGTAGAGATACATGTCGTGCATCTTGCGGCCGTTGGGGCGGATCGAGCCCTTGCCGAACAGCGGATCGTCCGTCGGCATCTCCTTCATCTTGGCGACGACGGCGGCCGAATCCTTGCTCTTGGTCGCCTCGACCGCCTTCAGATAGTGAAGCAGCCCGGAATAGACGCCGGCCTGCACCATGGTCGGCTTCTTGCCGCCGTTGAGCTTGGCGAAGCGCTCCGACCAGGCGCGGGTGCCGTCGTCCTTGTCCCAGTAGAAGGACTCGGTCAGGACGAGGCCCTGCGCCGCCTGCAGGCCGAGCGCATGAACGTCGCTGATGAAGACCAGGAGCCCTGCGAGCTTCTGGCCGCCAGCGACGATGCCGAATTCGCCCGCCTGCTTGATCGCGTTGGTGGTGTCGCTGCCGGCATTGGCGAGGCCGATGACCTTGGCCTTGGAGGCCTGCGCCTGCAGCAGGAAGGACGAGAAGTCGGTGCCCGGGAAGGGGGTGCGGACCGCGCCGACCACCTTGCCGCCGTTCTTGGTGACGGTGGCGCTGGCGTCGCGCTCCAGCGCGTGGCCGAAGGCATAGTCCGCGGTCATGAAGAACCAGCTATCGCCGCCGGCCTTCACCATGGCGCCGCCCGTGCCCTGGGCCAGCGCATAGGTGTCGTAGGTCCAGTGGATGGTGTTGGGGCTGCAGGCCTTGCCGGTCAGGTCCGACGAGCCGGCGCCCGAGTTGATATGGACCTTGTTCTTTTCCTTGGTGATCTGGCTGACGGCCAGCGCGACCGAGGAGGTCGGCACGTCGAGGATCAGGTCGACGCCGTCCTGGTCGTACCACTGCCGGGCGATGGTCGAGCCGACATCCGGCTTGTTCTGGTGGTCGGCCGAGACGATCTCGACCTTGATGCCCTTGTCGGCCGCCTTGAAGTCCTCCACCGCCATGCGCGCGGCGATCACCGAGCCTTCGCCGGCGAGGTCGGCATAGAGGCCCGAGCGGTCGTTCAGCACGCCGGCCTTGATCGAAATCTGCTGGGCGAGCGCCGGGACCGCCATCAGGGTCGCAAGCGCCGTGGTCACGAGAAACGTCTTCAGCTTCATCATCGTTCTCCCTCTGTCGATGCCGGGCGAGCCGGTGTTGTTCTGGTGGATCGCGCTGCTTCAGACGCCGAGATAGCGATGCAGCTTGTCGATATTGGCGTCGAGCTCGGCATTCGGGATCATGTCGATCACCTTGCCTTGCTCGACCACGTAGTGCCGGTCCGCCACCGTCTGGGCGAAGCGGAAGTTCTGCTCGACCAGGATGATGGTGAAGCCTTCCTGCTTCAGCTTCGCGATGGTGCGGCCGATCTGCTCGATGATGACGGGGGCGAGGCCCTCGGTCGGCTCGTCGAGCAGGAGCAGATGCGCGCCGGTGCGCAGAATGCGGCCGATCGCCAGCATCTGCTGCTCGCCGCCGGAGAGCTTGGTGCCCTGGCTCTTCAGCCGCTCCTTGATGTTGGGGAAGAGCGTGAAGATCGCGTCGAGCGAGAGCCCGCCGGGCCGGACCTGCGGCGGCAGCATCAGGTTCTCCTCGACCGAGAGCGAGGAATAGATGCCGCGCTCTTCCGGCACGAAGCCGATGCCGAGCCGGGCGATGGCGCGCGACGGCAGCTGAATCGTCTCCTTGCCCTCCAGCACGACCGAGCCCTTGCGCTTGCCGATCACGCCCATGATCGACTTCAGCGTCGTGGTCTTGCCGGCGCCGTTGCGGCCGAGCAGCGTCACGACCTCGCCGGGCGCGACGTCGAAATCGATGCCGTGCAGGACATGGCTCTCGCCATACCAGGCTTCGAGCCCTCGGACCTTGAGCAGCGGGGCGGTGCCGGCGGCTGCGGCCGGCGTCTTCAGTGCCTCAGTGGTGGCCATGTCCGCCTCCCGAGCCGATATAGGCCTCGACCACGCGCGGGTCCTTCGAGACGGTGGCGTAGTCGCCCTCCGCCAGCACCTGGCCGCGCGCCAGCACGGTGATGCGGTCCGACAGCGAGGCGACGACCGAGAGATTGTGTTCGACCATCAGGATGGTGCGGTTGGCCGAGATCTTGCGGATCAGCGCTGCGATGCGGTCGACATCCTCGCGGCCCATGCCGGCCATCGGCTCGTCGAGCAGCAGCATCTCCGGATCGAGCGCCAGCGTGGTCGCGATTTCCAATGCGCGCTTGCGGCCATAGGAGAGCTCGCCGGCGGTCAAGCCGAGGAAGGGCGTCAGGCCGACGGCCTCGACCAGCGCGGCGGCCTCGGCGTCGAGTTCCTTCAGCGATCGCTCGGAGCGCCAGAAATCGAACGAATCGCCGCGCTTGCGCCGCTGCAGCGCGATGCGGACATTGGTCAGCACCGAGAGTTGCGGGAATACGGCAGAAATCTGGAACGAACGGACCAGCCCGAGCCGGGCGATCTCGGCCGGTTTCTCGCGGGTGATGTCGCGGCCGTTATAGATGATCGAGCCGCGTGTAGGCGCAAGGAACTTCGTCAGCAGGTTGAAACAGGTCGTCTTGCCGGCGCCGTTCGGGCCGATCAAAGCGTGAATAGAGCCGCGGCGCACGCGAAGGTCGACGCCGTTCACAGCTGTAAAGCCGGCAAATTCTTTGGTAAGACCAGAGGTCGAAAGAATAGTGTCCTCAGACATGCCGGTTGCCAGCTTTCATCAGCTTTATCTTTCTTTTCTAAGCGGTTCCCCTTGCATGTCATGCTGCACCGCGCTCTCGGCATAAGTCAACGCTGGCGGGTTTCAAAGCGGTCTTGGCGGGCGCGCTCTCATCCCTTCGTCTTATGTCCTGCATCTCATGCGAATAGAGGATGCGGGCGCCTCCGCGCCGGCCCGATGCTCGCGGTCCGGCGCGTGGTTCCGGAAGAATTTGAACCGACGTCGTGGTTCGCGCGACGAAGAGACGTTCCGGTTTACCATCGGAGCGTGTTGCGGTAAAAAGACGGCCATCTTTCGTCCATATTGCCGCCGTGTTTCTGAACGTGCGCTGCGCCGGCCGTTGCGGACGGGCAGCCGATTGCCGAATTGGGGAGGTTGTCGTGAACTTCGCGTCTCTGGTTCCGGGGTTCCGTGCCCGAATGGCTGTCGCCTTTGCGCTGGTACTCTCAGCGGTGGCGCTGGCCTCGCCTTCATTCGCGGCCGTGCCCGAGCGGCGGGTCGCTCTCGTCATCGGCAACAGCGCCTATACGGCGGTGCCGCCGCTGGCCAATCCGCAGCGCGACGCCAAGGGCATCTCGGCCGCGCTGAAGCGCCTCGGCTTCGACGTCGTCGAAGGCTACGATCTCAAGATGGACGAGATGACGGGCATCGTGCGCGAGTTCGCGCAGAAGCTCGACGGCGCCAAGGCCGGCCTCGTCTATTATGCCGGCCACGGCATCGCCGTCGGCGACGAGAACTATCTCATTCCCGTCGACGCCTCGCTGCGGTCGGAAGCCGATCTCGATTTCCGGGCGGTGAATATCCAGCTCGTGCTGCGCCAGATGCAGCGCGACGAGCGCGTCAACATCGTCATCCTCGACGCCTGCCGCGACAATCCCTTCGCCGCGCAGCTCGCCGGCAAGTCGCGCGCCGTCACGCGCGGCCTGACCGCGATCGAGACGCAATCGGCCTCCGGCATCCTGATCGCCTTCGCGACCGATCCGCGCGCGACCGCCCTGGATGGCGAGCGCGACGGCAACAGCCCCTTCACCAGCGCGCTGCTGAAGCATATCGAGACGCCGGAAGTGTCGATCACCACCGTGATGGACCGCGTGCGCGCCGATGTCTGGGAGGCCACCGGCAAGAAGCAGAAGCCCTGGACCAATTCCTCGATCATCGGCGAGTTCAAGCTCAACCCGACGCTGAAGCTCGCGGCGGTGGATCCGGGCGTGGCCGCGACCAAGACCATCGACGCCGCGGTGCCGATGCCGGCGATGCCGGCTGCCCCGTCGCTCGATCGCGCCCAGCTCGACGTCAAGACCTGGGAAGTCGCCGAGCGGGGCAATTCCGCGAGTGACTATCGCGCCTATCTCGACGCCTTTCCGTCGGGCCAGTTCGCGACCTTCGCCCGCAACCGTCTCGCCAGCCTCGAAGCGGCGAAGCCGGCGGCCGGCTTCCTCGCGACGCCTCCGGGCGTCAATGACGAGGCGCTGAAGAAGGAGATCGGCACGGCGCAGACCGAGACCGCGATGAAGCTCGAGGCCAAGGACCGGCGCGAGGTGCAGACCCGCCTGCGCGTCAGCGGCTTCCAGCCCGGCAAGGTCGCCGCCACCTTCGGCCCCAGCCATCGCAAGGCGATCCAGGCCTGGCAGAAGTCGCGCAGCATCCCGGAGACGGGCTTCCTGACCGCGATGCAGGTGAGCGCGCTGCGCGCCCAGAGCGAGACGGCCTATCAGGCGGCGATCGCCGAGGAGAAGGCGGCCGAGAAGAAGCGCAGCACCACCGCCAAGACGGCAGGGGAAGGCAAGGCCGCCACCCGCAACATGACCTCCTATGAGGGCGACGAGATGTACAAGCGCGATCTCGCCCGGGAGCGTGGCGAAACCTACCAGGGCACGACCACCACCGCGCGCCGCGGCACGACCAGCACTGGTTATCAAGGCCGGGTCCGGACGCGTGAAGGCGATGCCAATGACAGCACTGGCGCCGCTATCTTCGGGGGTATCGTCGGTGGCGTGCTCGGTACCGCGATCGGCGGCGGCTTCCGCCGCTGACGCAGGACCAGGTTCGCACCATCAAGAAAGCCGGCTCTCGGGCCGGCTTTTTCGTTTCAGGCATGGCCGGTCATCGCGGCCGTGGGCTTAAGTGCACACGAGCCCATCCGGAAGGTTGCGCTCTGAAGCATCTCATCCCCTCTGCGCTGCAGCATGCAATGCTGCTGCGCAGACACGGGACCGTGGAGGATAAGGCGCCTTCTCGTCGCGCGATCCCGCATCTGCCCAGCGTCACTTCGTGCGTGCGGGGTGACGCCTGTCAGCGCTCCGTCTCCCAACCTCTGCGCACGAGCTCGGGCATGTCGCATTCCTCTTCTGGCCAGCCGACGCAGAGATAGGCGACGAGCTTCCATTCCGGCGGTGTCCCGAGCGCCTTGGCGATCTCGCCGGGGTCGAGGATCGAGACCCAGCCGACGCCGAGTCCGTGGATACGCGCCGACAGCCAGAACTGCGTGATCGCCGCGACCACCGAGTAATCCAGCATTTCCGGCATAGTGCGCCGGCCGAGTCCATGGCCGCGCGCGGTGCCATGGTCGCAGAACACGGCGAATTGCACCGGCGCCTCCCGAAGCCCTTCAAGCTTGAGGCGGGCATAGAGCGTGGCCCGCTCGCCTTCGTAGGAGGCCAGCGCATCTGCATTGCAGCGGCTGAAGCTCTCTTGCACAGCCGTGCGCTGCGCCGGTTCCGCGACAGGAATCCAGCGCCAGGGCTGCGCATGCCCGACGGAGGGAGAGAGACTGGTCTGAGCCAGCAATGTCTCGATCAAATCGGCGGGAACCGCATCGTGCCTGAACCGCCGGACATCGCGCCGCCAGCGCAGCAACTCCTCGAATTGCCGGGCGAAAGCCCCATCGAAGAGCGGCGGCCGGCTCACGCCGCGCCTGCTGCCGCAATGGCGTGGAAGAACGAGCCGGTCACCAGCCCGCGCCGGCTCCCGGCGGGAGCAGGCGCCGAGCCGTGCGGATCGGTCACCACGGCGAAAGGCGGATCATCCCCCTGCGCGACGATGCTGGCATAGTGGAACTCATGCCCGGTCAGCGCCGAGCCTGCCGGCCCGAGCGGGCCATCCGCTTCCAGAACCGCCCGGCGATAGCCGAGATTCATCTTGCGCTTGGCGAAGGAGGTCTCGACCGAGAGCAGCCCGGCCATCACATGGGCAGCGCCATCGGCATCGATGAGGCTACGGCCGAGCACCATATAGCCACCGCATTCGCCATGCACCGGCCGGGTCTCGGCGAAGCTGCGCAAGCCGGCCAGGAAGTGGCTTGCGGCCGCGATAGCGTCGGCGTGAAGCTCAGGATAGCCGCCGGGCAGCCAGCAGGCGTCGCAATCCTCCGGCGGTGCTTCGTCCTTGAGCGGCGAGAAGGGCACGATTCCGGCGCCGGCAGTGCGCCAGCCCGCCTCGACATGCGGATAGACGAAGGAGAAGGCGGCATCGCGGGCGATGGCGATCCGCCGTCCCGGCGCGGGCAGGGGCGGGGCCGCATCACCAGCCGTTGCCGGAAGCGTCGTGGCACCGGCCGCGGCCATGACGGCGTCGAGATCGACAGCTTTGGAGACGGCTTCTGCCAGCGCATCGAGCCTTGCATGCAGGTCGGCGGTCTCGCCGGCCTGGACCAGGCCGAGATGGCGCTCGGGCAGGATCAGGCTCGCCTCGCGCGGTAGCGCGCCGAGAACGGGCAGGCCGATGCGCTCCATGCCTTGCCGCACCAGGCGTTCGTGGCGGGCGCTCGCGACCTTGTTGAGGATCACGCCGGCCACGCGGATGCGCGGATCGTAGAGCTTGCAGCCGAGTGCGACAGCCGCCACCGACTGCGCCGCTCCGGACACATCGGTGACGAGCACGACCGGCCAGCCCGTCAGCGCGGCGATATCGGCGCTGGCGCCCGTATGCCCTTCCGGCCCCGGTACGGCGTCGAACAGCCCCATCGAGCCCTCGGCGATGACGATATCGGCCGTCCGCGCAGCCTCTCCGGCGATCCGGCCGAGCAACCCGTCCGACATTGCGTAGCTGTCGAGATTGGCGCTGGGTGCGCCGGTCGCGGCGGCATGGAAGGCCGGGTCGATATAATCCGGCCCGCATTTCAGCCCGCGCACGGTCAGGCCGCGCCGCGTCAAAGCGCGTTGCAGCCCGAGCGTGACCGTGGTCTTGCCGGAGCCGGAGCGTGGCGCAGCGATGAGCAGCCCCCGCGCGCTCATTGTCCGCCTCGCGGCCGGAAGCGGCGATCGTAGTCGATCGAATAGAGCGCGCTCTCGCCGAAATCATCGGCGGCCAATGCCGGCCCGACGAGGATCAGCGCGGTACGCTCAAGCGCGCCGTCGCGGACCTTTCCGGCGATGTCGGCGAGCCTGCCTTGCAGCACGGTCTCATCGGGCCATGTCGCGCGGAATACGACCGCGACCGGGCAATCGGCGCCGTAGAACGGCGTCAATTCCGCCACAACCTGCTCGATGACATGGACCGAGAGATGGATCGCGAGCGTCGCGCCCGATGCGGCGAAGGTCGCGAGCCTCTCTTTTTCCGGCATGGCCGAGGCGCGGCCGGAGGTGCGCGTCAGCACCAGCGATTGCGCCACGCCCGGCAAGGTGAGCTCGCGCTTCAGCACCGCTGCCGCGGCGGCGAAGGCCGGCACGCCCGGCGTCACCGTATAGGGAACGCCTGATCGGTCGAGCCGGCGCATCTGTTCGCCGCAGGCGCTCCAGATCGAGAGATCGCCAGAATGGAGACGCGCCACGTCCTGTCCAGCGCGATGCGCGGTTTCCATCTCGGCGATGATCGCATCGAGTGCGAGCGGGGCGGTGTCGACGATGCGGGCGCCTTGCGGGCACCAGTCGAGCATCGCCTTGGGGATCAGCGAGCCCGCATAGAGACAGACGGGCGAAGCGGCGATCAGGTCGCGTCCGCGCAGGGTGATGAGATCGGGCGCGCCGGGACCGGCGCCGATGAAATGGATGGTCATGCGAGGCTTCTGGCGAGCGCGCAGGTGACGCGCGCGGTTGCGATTCGAGGCTGCACCAGTTCGCCGCCCGGGCCGGCTGCAGCGAGCGCCGCAGCTTCCGCCACCGAGCCGACGCCGTAGAGCGAGGCCATCCGGGTCGAGCGCGTCGCGCAGGCGGCCTCGAAACCCTTCAGCGCCTCGTCGGGAATGGCGACGAGCTCGGCCCCGCGCTCGGTGGCGGCCGCGACCATGCCGGCCTCCGCGACGCGGCTCGCCAGCGTGGCGAAGCGCGGCGTCTGCGCGCCTGTAAGCCCGGCGCTCAACAGTGCCCGGTCGAGGCAGGCGAGGATATCGGCGGATCCCGTGCCGGGCCGGATGCCGATGCCGGCGACGAGGCGGCCGGTCATGGGGAAACCCTCATGGCTCTCTCCGCCGTCATCCCGGGCGTGCGAAGCGAGGCCCGGGATCCATTCCGGAACGGTTCAGGCATGGATCCCGGATCGGCGCCGCTGGCGCGGCTTGTCCGGCATGACCCCGCGGATTGAACCGAAGAGCTCAAGGCTTTTCGACCCGCCACTGTGTCACCGGCATGGCCGGGCGCCAGCCATGCTTTCCGCCGACGGGGGCCAGACGGTCGATCGAGATGCGGCGCAGCGAGCCGCCATGCTCTGCCTGGAGCGCGGCGAGCCTTGCCTCGCCCTCGATCGTGACGACATTGGCGACGAGACGTCCGCCCGGCTTCAGCGCCGCCCAGGCGGCGTCGAACAGGCCTTCCTCGGTCAGGCCGCCGCCGATGAAGACCGCGTCCGGCGCCTCGCGCCCGACGAATCCGGCCGGTGCCTCGCCGGTGACCTCGACGGAGAGCCCGCCGAGCTCCAGCGTATTGCGCCTGATGCGCTCGGCGCGCTCCGGCTTGGCCTCGAAGGCGATGGCCCGGTTGCGCAGATGGCGCTGACACCATTCGACGGCGACTGAGCCCGAACCCGCCCCGACATCCCAGAGCAATTCGCCGGCGCGGGGCGCCAGCGCCGAGATCGTGATCGCGCGAATTTCCGATTTGGTGATCTGCCCGTCATGGGCGAACCACTCCTCGTCGAGCCCCGGCGCCAGCGGCAGGATGCGGGAATCGCGCGTGGCCGCGACCTCGACCGCGATCAGGTTGAGCGGCACGATATCGTTCAGGTCGAAAGCATCGGCGCGACATGTGCGGATGCGCTCCTGCGGTCCGCCGAGCGATTCCATCACCACGAGCCGGCTTGCGCCCATGCCGCGTGTGGTCATGAATTCGGCGACGGCACGCGGCGTCGTCTCGTCCCAGGAGAGAGCGAGGATGCGCGCGTCCGGCTGGAGATGCGGCACGATGCGGTAGAGCGTGCGGCCGTGCAGCGAGACCAGCGCGCATTCCTCCTGCGGCCAGCGCATCCGCGTGCAGGCCATCGAGAAGGAGGAGAGCTGCGGGATGATCCGCATTTCCTCGGGAAGAATCGCCCGGCTCAGGCTGTTGCCGATGCCGTAATGGAACGGGTCGCTGGTCGCGAGTACGCAGACCTTGCGGCCGCGCTCCCTCAGAATCTGCGGCAGGGCGTTGCGGAAGGGCTGCGGCCAGGGACGGAGTTCTCCCGGAACGGCGCCGATCAGCGCGATATGCCGCTCGCCGCCGAAGACGATCTCGGCCTCGTACAGCGCGGCAAGTGCCTCGCGGCACAGGCCAGCGGCCCCGTCCTCGCCGAGCCCGATTAGCGTAAGCCAGGGTGCGGGCGTCTCACGGCTCGACAGAACATCAGATTCACGCAAAACTGGCGACATGACCGTCCTCATACTCGGCGGAACGAGCGAAGCTGCTGCGCTTGACCAGCATCTGGCTGATCAGGCTCCCGATATCCGTGCGATTATCTCCCTGGCCGGCCACACCGTCGATCCCCGCCCGACCAATCTGCCGGTCCGTATTGGCGGCTTCGGCGGCGTCGAGGGCTTGAGGCGCTATCTGGTCGAGGAGGGGATCGTCGCCGTCGTCGACGCGACGCACCCCTTCGCCGCGGTGATGCCCTTCAATGCCGAGCATGCCTGCAAGGCCGAAGGTGTGCCGCTGCTGGCGATCCGCCGCGATTCCTGGAAACCGCGCGCCGGCGACCGCTGGAAATCCGTGCCGAATATCGACGCCGCCGCGCGGGCCCTGGGCGACGAGCCGCGCCGCGTCTTCCTGACGGTCGGCAGATTGGAGCTGCCGGCCTTCGCCGACGCTCCCCAGCATCGCTATCTCGTGCGCGCCATCGAGCCGATCGGTGACCGTCTGCCGGTGCCCCATGTCGATGTCATCCAGCAGCGCGGCCCCTTCGACGCCGACGACGAGGAGGATCTGATGCGCCGCGAGGGCGTCGAAATTCTCGTCAGCAAGAATTCCGGTGGTCCCGCGACGGTCGGCAAGCTCGTGGCGGCGCGCCGGCTCTCCCTGCCGGTGGTGATGGTGGAACGCCCGCCCAAGCCCGATGTCGAGACCGTCGACCATATCGATCAGGTCCTGCCCTGGCTGGTGGCGCAGGGCATCTTCGCCACCGAACGCGGCGTGTAGACGTAAGGCGCGGCGCCCTCGCGCGCGATCAGGCGCGTGCTCGAAGCCCCGATCATCACCAGCGTGGCCATATCGGCGGTGCTTGCGGCCAAGACGGCTTCTGCCAGCGTCAGGATACGCAGGTTTTCGTCCGGCCGCCCGACGGCGCGGGCGAAGAGCACTGGCGTCGCCGCGTCGCGATGCGTTGCCGCCAGCTCCAGCGCCTTGCCGAGCTGCCAGGGCCGCGCCTTCGAGATCGGGTTGTAGAGGCAGATCACCAGATCGGCGGCAAGCACCGCTTCTAGACGCGCCGTCACGGCCTCCCAGGGCTTCAGATTGTCGGAGAGCGAGATCGCGCAGAAATCCCCGCCGAGCGGCGCGCCGGCCCGCGCCGCCGCTGCCAGCATCGCTGTGATGCCGGGCTCAACAGTGATCGGAAGCGCGCGCCATGCCGCAGGTCTGGCCTCCAGCGCTTCGAACACCGCCGCCGCCATCGCGAAGACGCCGGGATCGCCGCCCGAGACCACCGCGACCGTCCGGCCTTCCGCCGCCAGTTGCAGGGCATGCGAGGCGCGCTCGACTTCGACGCGGTTGTCGGAAGCGTGCTTGGTCAATCCGGCCCGCTCGGGCACCCGATCGACATAAGGTCCGTAGCCGACGATGTCGGTCGCAGCATCGAGCGCAGCCTGCGCGGCTGGCGTGATCCAGTCCGCCGTGCCTGGGCCGAGTCCGACGATGGTGAGCGAGCCCGTCACAGCCGCCGCCCCTCGCCGGGCACCAGCACCATCGCGAAATAGGGCGCCTCGTCATCGGCCTTGTCGGCGAGGCGGGCCACGACCTGCCGCGCCATCGTCGCGCGCTCGACATAGATCGCGCGCGCCTCCAGTCCGGCGGCCACAAGCGCGCGACGCACCTTCGGCAGGTTGCGGCCGAGCTTCATGATCACGGCGGCATCGGTGTCGGCGAGGCGCCGCGCCAGCTCCGCTTCCGGCAGCGTGCCGGGCAGCACGGTCATGACGTCGTCGCCCCAGGTGATCGGCGCGCCGGCCTCACCCCAGGCCCCGGTCATGCCGGTGACGCCGGGCACGACCTCGGTCGGAAAGCGATGGCTGAGCCGCCGCCACAAATGCATGAAGGAGCCGTAGAAGAACGGATCGCCATCGCAGAGCACGGCGAGCGTCCGCCCGGCCTGCATCTCGGTGGCGAGGCGCTCGGCGGCCTCTTCGTAGAAGGCCGCGATCGGCCCGTCATAATCGGGCTCGCCGACGCTGGCCTCGACCGTCACGGGGAAGGCGAGCTCGATCTCGCGGCTCGGATCGGGCGCGATGATGGCGTCTGCCGTGCTGCGGGCATTGCCGCGCCGGCCGCGCTTGCAGAAATGCACGAGGCGGTCGGCCGTCGCGATGATCTCCCGTGCCCTCACCGTCATCAGGTCCGGCGCGCCCGGCCCGAGGCCGACGCCGTAGAGCAGGGTCTTCCGCATCCCGCTCATCGCCTATTCCTTGTCCTGCGCCAGCGCATTGACGGCTGCCGCCGCCATGGCCGAGCCGCCGCGGCGTCCATGCACCACGACGAAGGGCACGCGCCCGTCCTTCGCCAGCGCTTCCTTGGATTCCGCCGCGCCGACGAAGCCGACCGGAATGCCGATCACCGCCGCCGGCTTGGGCGCGCCGGCGTCGAGCATTTCGAGCAGCCGGAAGAGCGAGGTCGGCGCATTGCCGATCACGACGACCGCGCCGGCGAGGCGCGGCTTCCAGAGTTCCATCGCGGCGGCGGAGCGTGTCGTGCCGATTTCTGTCGCCAGCGTCGGAACCTGCGGATCGTCCAGCGTGCAGAGAACCTCGTTATTGGCCGGCAGGCGGGTCCGCGTCACGCCATTGGCGACCATCTTGGCGTCGCAGAGGATCGGCGCGCCGTTCCGGAGCGCGGCCTGAGCGGCCTCGGCGAAACCAGCGGACATTTCGACATCCTTGGGCAGGTCCGTCATGCCGCAGGCATGGATCATACGCACGACGACGCGCTCGGCCGCGCCGCTGAAGCGGGCGACATCGGACTCGGCGCGGATGATCGCAAAGGAGCGCTCATAGATCGCCGCGCCGTCCTGGATGTAATCGTATGACTTGCTCAACTCTGCGATCCCGTCGAACGCGCGGCCTTGGCCAGCCGGGCGTAGATATCTTGTCCGGGCTGCAATCGCGTGAGCAGCGCCGGAAGGTCAAGCGTCGCGACCGGCTTGTCCCGCGTCCTCCCGCCGAGCACGACGTCGTAGTGCCCGTCGCGCCCGATCAAGGTGAGATCGGCGGCGGCCGGATGGGCACAGGCTTTGACGCAGCCGGAGACATGCAGCGTCGTGCCTTGCGCCAGCAGATCGGCCGCAGCTTCGGCGAGAACGGCCGCATCAGCCATGGTCGGCGCCGCGGCGCGCGAGCAGGCGGGGCTGCCGGCACAGGCCTGCACGGAGAGGCGCGGATCGTCGTCGCGGGTGATCAGCCCAAGACCATCGGCGAACGCGAGGAGGCTCTCGGCCCCGGCGCGGTCGAGATCGCGGAAGGCGAGCCCGCGCCAGGGCGAAAGCCGGATATCGGCCGCGTCGGTTTCCAGTCCGGCTACGAGTCGGTCGATCGCGCCGGCTGGGCATCGGCCGAACGGCAGCCCAACGAGCACCGCAAAGCGGCCTTGCGCCGAGGCGAACAGCCCGGCGCGCCGCGGTTTGGGGCCGGCAGCGGGTGCGGTTGTTGCCGGCAGACTGCTCAGGCCGGCCAGCGCCGCGGGAGGGAGGTCGCGCAGGCGGCGGATAGAGTCCGCGGCGGCGCTCCGCAGCTTTGAGAAGCCGCGCAGGACGGCTTCCACGGTCACGGCGGCTTCGGCTTCGGCAACCGGCCCGAGCCAGAGACGATCGGCGAGGCACAAGGCGACAAGCCCGCCGCTGATGCCCACCAGCCGGATGTCGCCGGCGAAGCTGCTCAGGGTTTGTGTCCCGCCATCATCGATCGGGACGCAGAGCTTGGCCGGCAGATCGGGAATGGTGCGGGCGCGGGCCTCGATCTGCCCGGCCAGCACAATGCCATCGATTGAAGCACCGGAATGGCGAGGCGGACCCGCCAGCGGCGATACCAGCGTGAGCCGCTGCGGCCCGTCGCCGTCATGTTCGTCGACGAGGCCTTCCGCCACCAGCCGCTCGACGAGCTTCGGGTGGCTCTCGGCCGTCACGCCGCGGATCTGCAGGTTGGCGCGCGCTGAGATCTCGATCAGCCCATTGCCATGCTCGGCAGCCAGCGCCGCGATGCGCCGCAATTGCAGCGGCGTCAGCCTGGCGCCTGGCGGGTGCAGGCGCACCAGCCAGCCGTCGCCGGTCTCCATCGGCTTCAGCGTGCTCGGACACCAGCCGCGCCTGAGCGTCTCCGGCGCACCGGCGCTCATTCCGCCGCCTCCCGCGCGAGAAAGGCGCCGACCGAGTTGCGGCGGCTGGTCCAGAGCCCGCGCCGCGCCGCGTCGGCGAGCCGGGACCGGATCGAAGCGGCGGCCGGGGCATTGGCCGCTTCGAGAGCGGACCAAACCGATGGATCGGCGCAATAAGCCTGAAAGACCGCATCGAACAGCCCGTCGACGACGGCATCCGTGCTGGCGGCGAAGACGAAGAGCGTGTCGACCCCCTCCGCCAGTTCCGCCGCGCCCCGCCAGCCATGGGCGAGCTGCGACGCGATCCAGCGCGGATGCGTCAGGCGTCCATGAACGATGCGGGCGATATCCTCCGCCAGCGTGCGCGCCTTCGGCGTCTCGGGATCGGAGCTGTCCAGGCTGTAGAGCGCAGGGGCGGCGCCGAGCGCCTTCGCAGCTGCGGCAAGCCCGCCGATCGCATCGGCCGCGCTGCTCGCTTCGAGAATGTCGCGCCCGGCGGTGTCGCTGACATGGATGAAGGCGTCGGAGGCGCGAATGCGATCCGCAAAACCGGCATCGATCGCGGCAGCGCCTTCAGGCCCGCCATAGGCATGGTCCGAAGCCGCGAGATAGGCGGCGCCGAGTTCCGCGCGCTCTGTCCAGTCGCCGTCGAGAGCGCGGTCAGCCATCGCCGCGCCATAGCGGCCGGGCGCGGCGCCGAAGATGCGGGCGCCATGCGCGCCGCGGCGTCGGGCGGCGGCCGGCTCGTTCCAGTCGTCCGGTTCGCCCAGCGCAGCCACCGCTCGTGCGGCCTGGTCGAGCAAGGCGATCTGGCCGGGGAAGGTGTCGCGGAACGTGCCGGAGATGCGCAGGGTCACGTCGAGGCGCGGGAAGGCGAGCTTCGGCTGCGGGATGATCGCGAAGCCGGTGACGCGGGTCGAGGCATTGTCCCAGAGTGGCTCGACGCCCATCAACGCCAGCGCATGCGCGATATCCTCGCCGCCCGAGCGCAGGGTCGGCGACGCCCAGAGGTCCATGACGATCCGGCGAGGATAGTCGCCGTGGTCTTGCAGATGACGCGAGACGACCGCTTGCGCCGCGAGCTTTCCGAGCCGGGTGGCGGCGCGCGTCGGGATCGCGCGGGGGTCGAGCGTGGAGAGGTTGCGCCCCGTCGGCAGCACGTCGGGGCGGCCGCGATGGGGTGAGCCGGCCGGGCCGGGCGCGACGAAGCGGCCGTCGAGCGCGCGCAAGAGATTCTCGCGCTCGCTGCGGGCGGAGACAGGGTCGGCGTCGGAATGGCCGAAGACATGCAACCCGTCACGGAAGGGCAGTTCGGCGATGTCGCAGAGATGGACGTCGAGCCGCGTCAGCGCCTCGTTCATCTCGGTCTCGGCAGCGACGCCGCAGGAGGCTGCGAGTCCGCTCGCTTCAGCCCGCGCTCGGATTTCGCTGGCAACGATATCGGCACGGCGCGGGTCCAGCACCTGCGCCTGCGAGAATTCCTCGACGAGGTCGCGCAGGAGGGCCGTCTCGCCGGCCGCCTCCGCTTCGGCCAGCGGCGGCGGCAGATGGCCGAGCGTCACGGCCGAGAGCCTGCGCTTGGCGGGGGCCGCCTCGCCGGGGTCGTCGACGACATAGGGGTAGATAACCGGCAGGCCGCCGACAGCGAGGCGAGGCCAGCAGCCTGCCGACAGCGCCACCGCCTTGCCCGGCAGCCATTCGGTGGTGCCATGCGTGCCCAAATGGATTAGAGCGTCGACCGCTTCGGTCTGCCGCAGCGCGAGATAGAAGGCGAGATAGCCGTGGCCTGGCGGCGCGTCGGGATCGTGATAGCGCGCCTTGCGATCGGAGGTCGCATCGCGCGGCGGCTGCAGGGCGACCGTGAGGTCGCCGTAGCGCACGGCGCGGAAGTGGAAAGAGCCCTCGCGGCAAGCCGGGTCGGCTGCGGGTGCGCCATGGCTGGCGAGCAGTGCCTCGCGGGCTGCGGCGGGGATGGTGACGAGCCAGTCGCTATAAGCGGCGAGCGGAATGCTCAGAGTGGTCGGACCGGTAGCGAGCGCTGCCATGAGCCGCGCCCCCGCTGACAATCCCTCGTCGTCATCCCGGACAAGCCGCGTCAGCGGCGCCGATCCGGGATCCATTCCGGAACGCTGCGGGGCAAGGGTCAGGCGTGGATCCCGGGTCTCCCGTTGGTCGCCCGGGATGACCAGCGAGAAGGTTTTGGGGGGGAAGCCGACCTCGTACCCTGCTCCCGCCAGCAATTCACGGATCGCCGTCACGCTCGCCGGGGTATCAAGTCCGACCGCGAAGCCGGCGCGACCGCCCCGGGCAGGATAATCCGACATGACCAGCGCCAGTTTTCGCTCGGCCACGGGCTTCTGCGCCAGCGTGATCCAGCCCGCCGCCAGGTCGGCCAGTGCAGCGATGCCTTCGGCATCAGGTATGAGCCGGCGGATGGAAAGGCCGTTAGCCGGATCGGTCTCTTCCGCCTTGAAAGCCACGGGAATGGCACCGATTCGCCCATCGAATTCCGGGAGGGCGACCTGCATGGCGAGATCGGTGGCGGAAAGGCCGCGCGGCGAGGCTTCCCAGGCTTCGCGCGGGCTGCCGACCGGCACGGCTTGCAGGATCGGGCAGTCGGCGCCGTCGAGCACGAAATCCGCGCCCTCGCGGGCGGAGAAGGCTGTGCTGGTGACGATCAGTGCCGGCTTGCGCATCGCGATCAGCGCGGCGAGCTCGGCCGTAACGGCGGGGTCCTTGAGGCTGGTCAACGCGAGCGGGAGCGAGGCGAGGCCGCGTGATGCGAGCGCGGTTGCGATGGTTTCGCCCATGGCCGTGTCGCCGGCCGCGACGCCGGAACGGTAGAGCAGGATCGGGACGAGTGGCTTGCCGGCGGGCAGGGCGGCGAGCGCGTCGCGCCAGGACAGCGGAGTGCCGCCAGTGCCGAGCGCGAAGAAGGGTGGGAGAGGTACCGGAGCAAGGCCGGCGGCATCGCGCGACGCTTGCAGATACCCCTCGATCCGCCGCAGCAGCCGGCGCATGTTCTCTGCCCCGCCGCCGGCCCGGAAATAGGCCAGCAGCTCCGTCGCGAGCTCCGCCGGCACGGTCGCATGTTCGCCGAGCCGTGGATCGTCTCGCTCGTCGCCGGGCAGGATCGCGAGCGGGAGGCCGCGCTCCCGGCAGGCGACACCGAGCTGTTCGATGCCGTAGCGCCAGTAGTCGAGCCCGCCCAGGCAGCGCGCCAGCACGAAGCGGCATTGCGTCACCGTCTTCTCGATCAGGAGATCGACCGAGAGCGGGTGCTTCAGGCGCCGCAGCGGCGCGAGCCGGACGACGAGGCTCTGTCCGTCATGCTCGCCCTCGTGGCGAGCATCCACGTCTTGAACACGGCTTTCGAGCAGGGAAGATGTGGATGGTCGGGACGAGCCCGACCATGATGGCTCGGATTCTGCATCGGTGCGGGCCGCCATCGCCAGCGCCGAAAGGTCGCTGTCGGTGAAGGACAGGACGAGCACGTCTCCCGGCGGCAAGGCGAGATCGACGGCGTCCGCGCCGTCGTCGAGCCTGATCTCGCTGGTCGGGAGAAGGTGCATCGCTCCGGTTCACGCCCCCGCGAGGGCCGCTTCCACGGCCTTGAGGTCGAAGCCTTTGAGCCCAATGACGGTCAGGCGCCCGTCACGCGCTTCGCTCGCGCCCCAGGGCCGGTCGAAATGATGCCCGACGCGGCGGCCGACACCCTGCACGACCAGCCGCATCGGCTTGCCCGGCACGGCGGTAAAACCCTTGAGGCGCAGCACGCCCTCGGCCTCGGCGGCCTTGGCGACGCGCGCCGTGAGCTCCTCGGGGGAGAGACCGGCGGGCAGCGGCAGGGCGATCGAGTCGAAATCGTCATGGTCGTGATCATGCTCGCCCTCGCCATGATGCGAGGGGCGGGCGGCAAGGTCGCTCTCGGCCGCGGCGCCGAGGCCCACGATCAATGCCGGCTCGACCTTGCCATGGGCGGTCTCGACGATCTTGATCGCCTTCGGCAGGTGCTCGGCAATCTCGGCCTTCACCCGTGCGCGGCCGGCCTCGTCGACGAGGTCGCTCTTGTTGAGCAGGATCAGGTCGGCGCAAAGGATCTGGTCCTCGAACACCTCCTCCAGCGGGTTGTCGTGCTCGACGGAAGCGTCGGCCGCCTTCTGCGCCGCGAGCGCCTCCGGATCATCGGCGAACTGGCCCTCGGCCACGGCAGGGCCGTCGACCACGGCGATGACGCCGTCGACCGTGACGCGCGAGCGGATCGCCGGCCAGTTGAAGGCCTGCACCAGCGGCTTCGGCAGGGCGAGGCCCGAGGTCTCGATCAGGATGTGCTCGGGCGGGTTCGGGCGGTTCAGCAGCTTCTCCAGCGCCGGCACGAAATCGTCGGCGACGGTGCAGCAGATGCAGCCATTCGGCAGCTCCACCACGTCCTCGTCGCTGCAGCCGGCGATGCCGCAGCCTTTCAGGAACTCGCCGTCGAAGCCGAGATCGCCGAATTCATTGACGAGCACGGCGAGCTTCTTGCCCTGCGCATTCTCCAGGAGATGGCGCACCAGCGTCGTCTTCCCGGCGCCGAGGAAGCCGGTGACGATGGTGCAGGGCGTCTTGCCCAGGTTCGTGGTCTGTGGAGCGTTCATGATGTCATCCTTGCTGGCGCGTCGGCACAGGCGGCACGCGCGCGACCACGCCCTTGCGGAAGGACTGCGGCCGCTCTTTCCAGGGAACGATGCCGTTGGCGCTGGCGGCATAGGCCTCCGCCGCGCCGACGATCTCGTCGAGATGGGTGTCGGTGTCGAGATCGCCGATCAGGTAGGTCCATTTCCCATCGGCGCTGAGCGCAATGGTGCAGGGCCGCTTGCAGACGGCGAGGCATTCGACGGGCAGTACGGGGATCGTGCTGCCCTTGGCTTTAAGCTGCTCAGCAAGACGTTCCGCCAGCGCCAGTCCCGGCTGGTCGTAGCCTTCCGGGAGATCGGCGCGGGCGCGGCGGCAGGCCGTGCAGACATGGATGGTGAGGTCGCCCTCGGACATCGGCTTGCCTTCAGGCCTCAGTGGCCCGGCGGCTGGCCCGAGGCCAGAGCACACCGACCATGACGGCGGTCGCGAGCCAGAGCGCGGCCTGGATGCCGAGCGAGAGCGACGCGAAATGCGCGGCGACCTCGGCCGGAACCTTGCTCTCGGGCGCGGCCGGATGCGGCGCGCCGACGACATGCGGCAGCAGGATGAGGACGATCGCGGCGAGCTTGAGCCAGGGCTGCTCGAAGCGCAGGAACAGGAACAGTCCGATCGCGGTGGCGATGGCAGTCCAGAGCCACCAGAGCTGGCGCTGTTCCAATGCGGCGGAGGCTGCGCCCGGCAATTCTGGCGCCAGCCCCATCGCCGGTGCGAGCCCGAGCGCGAAGAAGCCGCAGGCCCCCCAGACGAGCGCGTTGCGCTGGTCGATCGTATCACCGGCCGCGATCATGCCCGCAAGCAGCAGCGCCGCAAAGCCGATCGCGGTCGCGATCGTGACCGCACTGGTGAAAAGCGTGCGCTGGAGGCCGTCTTGCGGCTTCCATTCGGCATGGTCGTGGCCGGGGGCATCACCGGCCGGGCCATGCGCGAGGATCAGCTTCGCCTCGCCGTCGAAAGCGGCAAGCGTCGGCGGCTTCTGCGCCAGTGCCGCCTCATAGGCCTCGGCCTTGAGGATCAGCGGGGTGGTCGTAACATGCTGCAGGGCGGCGACGATCAAGCCAGCCAGAAGCCCGGCCAGGATGCTGACCGTCAGAACACGCGTGATCATGATGGCTTTCCCTCAGTGGCAGGGAAAGGCGAGGCCGTGGCGGGTGTCGTGCGCGGCGTTGTGGACGTTGGTCGAGGCCGCGAAGCCGGTCGTGTAGATCAGTGCGACGCCGACCACGAGCGCGGCGGCGGCCGCCTTGACGCGTTCCGAAATGCTGAGTGTAGGGGTGGAAACCGAAACGGTGTTCATATGCGTTCTCCGTGGCCGCCCCGCCGGCAGCCGGTTGGATCTCTGCGGGTTGACGGCAGGTCTCCTGGCTCGCGGATTTCGCGCCCTTTGCCGCCTTCCCGGAGCGTGCGCTCCAGTGGCCGATGGCGAAGGACATCCGCTTACAGTTGCGGGGGCAGCCGCGGTCTCGCACCGCGTTCCCTTTTCACCTCCTCGCGGAGGCACCGTCGCGATCATCATTAGCCATCGCCGTGCCGCTGTGCAATGCAGGAACGGTCCGACACATCCGCGGTCATCCCGGCCGGAGCGAAGCGAAGAGCCGGGATCCATGCCTGAACCTTTATCGGAAGCGCTCCGGCATGGATCCCGGGTCTCCCTGCAGTCGCCCGGGATGACGGCGAGCGAGCCCAAGACCGCCGATGCAATCAACTCCGATCCCCCACCTTACCCTCGTCCTCGGCGGCGCCCGCTCCGGCAAGAGCCGCCATGCCGAGGCGCTGATCGAGGCGCTGCCGGCACCCTGGACCTACATCGCGACCGCCCAGGCCTATGACGACGAGATGCGCGAGCGCATCGCCGAGCATCGCGCGCGTCGCCCCGCCGGCTGGCGGACGGTCGACGCGCCGCTCGATCTTGCAGGGGCCATCGCCACCCAGCCGGCGGGCCAGCCGATTCTGGTGGATTGCCTGACGCTCTGGCTGACCAACCTCATCCTCGCCGGGCACGATACGATCGCAGCCCGCGAGGCCCTGATCACCGCCTGCGAGCGCGCTTCCGCCCCGCTCGTGCTGGTCGGCAACGAGGTCGGGCTGGGCATCGTCCCGGAGAATGCGCTGGCCCGCCGCTTCCGCGACGAGGCCGGGCGCCTTCACCAGGCGCTTGCGGCGCGCGCCACCAGCGTGGTCTTCATGGTCGCCGGATTGCCGATGCGAGTGAAATGATGACGGATACCGAAGACGCCGCCCGCCACAAGGCGAAGATGGAAAAGCGCAAGGCGGTACAGGACGCCGAGGTCGCCTCCAAGACGCTGGAGAAGGGGCTGCTGATCGTCAACACCGGCCCCGGCAAGGGCAAGTCGACGGCGGCCTTCGGCCTGATCCTGCGCGCGCTCGGCCATGGCTGGCGCATCGGCGTGGTGCAGTTCATCAAGGGCGCCTGGTCGACCGGCGAGCGCAAGGCGCTGGAAGCCTTCGGCGATCAGGTCTCGTGGCATAGCATGGGCGAGGGCTTCACCTGGGAAACGCAGGACAAGGCCCGCGACATCGCCGCCGCCGAGCGCGCCTTTGCCAAGGCGAAGGAGTTGATGGCCGATCCCAAGATCAGGCTGCTGGTGCTCGACGAGCTCAACATCGCGTTGCGCTACGACTACCTGCCGCTCGCCGAGGTCGTCGCGACGCTGGCTGCCCGCAGGCCGGACCTGCACATCGTCGTCACCGGGCGCAATGCCAAGCCTGAGCTGATCGAGGCGGCCGATCTCGTCACCGAGATGACGCTGGTGAAGCACCATTTCGCCGCGGGCGTAAAGGCGCAGCAGGGGATCGAGTTCTAGAGGCGTTTTCGAGGGAAAGAGCACCGGCTCGCGTCTGCGCGCCGAGACGTGCTGCCATCCCAGCGACAAGCGCGGCAAATTCCGCGGGGATAACCCATTTGGGAGATGCCGCCGACATTGCGATGGCCTACGAAAGGCAGGTGCCTACCGAGTATGAGCAATGCCTGATCGCTGCATGGTAGCCGGCTCCCGCGTCATACGCTGTGGAGACTGCGAGGGAGTTTCGATTCGGTTGCCTGAGCCGCTGCATGACGAGGCCGAGATTGTCTGTCCCGCGTGCGGGGAAAGCCTGGGCACGGTCAAGCAGATCGGCGAGCTTCTGGCCGCTGCTCTTTCGGATGACCCCAACGCCCTCTCGGACAACGATAATTGAGGCTTACGGATCGCGGGAGGGCATCCGGACGGTTGCGATGCGGCACGCTGGCGCATGAACGGGGCGGTCAGAGCAGCGTCGCCGTCGCCACGAGCGCCGCCAGCGCCCAGAGCAACATGCACGAACGCTTGTAGAGCAGCAGCGCCCGGCGGATATCGGCTGCCTGCGCTTCGGCCCGGCCATCCCCCATCCAATGGTCCTCGACACGGGTTTCGCCATAGACGCGCGGCCCGGCGAGGCGCAGGCCCAGCGCCCCGGCCATGGCGGCCTCAGGCCAGCCGGCATTGGGCGAGCGATGTTTGCCGGCATCGCGCTTGACGGCCTGCCAGGCCTTTTCAGCATGCGCCGACCGATCGAGCGCGGCGGAGACGATCAGCAGCAATGCCGTCAGCCGCGAAGCGGGCAGGTTGACGAGATCGTCGAGCCGGGCCGAGGCCCAGCCGAAGGCGAGATGGCGCGGCGTGCGGTGGCCGATCATCGAATCGGCGGTGTTGACCGCCTTGTAGGCGGCAATGCCGGGCAACCCGCCGACACCCAGCCAGAAGGCAGGTGCGACGATGCCGTCCGAGAAATTCTCGGCGAGGCTTTCGATCGCAGCGCGCGCCACACCGGCCTCGTCCAGCGTCCGGGGATTGCGTCCGACGATCATCGAGACGGCCTTTCGCCCGCCTTCGAGCCCATCCCGCTCAAGCCCTTCCGCGACGCGGGCGACATGTTCGTAGAGGCTGCGCTGGGCGATCAGCGTCGAGGCGAGGAGGGCGAGAGGAACGAGACCGAGCGGCCCGAAGGAGAGGCACAGGTGCTGCAGCAGCGCCGATAGCGCGACAGCGGCGGCAAGCATGAGCGCGAGCGCCAGCACGCCCATTGCCTTGCGCATGATGAAGGAGGCGGTCTCCCGGTTCAGCATTCGATCGAGCATGCCGATCAAGCGACCGATCCAGGTGACGGGATGGCCTATCGCGGCATAGAAGCGCGAGGGATAGCCGAATGCCGCCTCGATGGTCAGCGCGAGCACGAGCAGCGGCAGGCTGGCGGAGAGGTTCATGCGGGGCGCGGACAGGGTCGTGGCTGAGGACGGTATCTGGCATGGCGGCGATCTCGCCACGGCGCGCACGCTCTTTCCGGAAGCGCCCGGGCCCTGGGTCGATCTCTCCACCGGGATCAACCCGATCCCCTATCCGCTTCCGGCACTGCCGTTAAGCCTCTGGACGCGACTGCCCGGCGCCGATGACGAGGCGGCGTTGATCGCTGCCGCCTGCGGCGCCTATCGCGTCCCGGCTCATGCAGCAATCGTCGCCGCGCCCGGCACGCAGATCCTGATCGAATTGCTGCCGCGCCTGTCGCCCGCCGGCTCCGTCGCGATCCTCGGTCCGACCTATGCCGAGCATGGCCATGCCTGGCGCAAGGCAGGGTTCCCGGTCAGCGAGACGGCGACGACCCCGGATGAGGCCGCGACCGTCGTCGTGGTCAATCCCAACAATCCGGACGGACGGGTTCTGTCGCGAGCGGAATGCGCGAGCCTTGCCGCGCGCTGCGCCGCCCGCGGCGGCCTGTTCGTCGTCGACGAGGCTTTCGCCGACTTCACCCCGCAAACCAGCATCGTCCCCGACATGCCGCCCGGCACGATCGTGTTGCGCTCCTTCGGCAAGACCTATGGCCTTGCGGGTCTGCGGCTTGGCTTCGCGATCGGCGCGCCGGAGCTGATGGCAAAACTCAAAGCCGCACTCGGGCCATGGTCGGTCGCCGGGCCTGCGCTGCATGTCGGCGCGCTGGCGCTGTCGGATGCCGATTGGCTTGCCGAAACCGGCAGGGAAAGGGCACGCGATGCGGTGCGTCTCGATGCGTTGCTGGCCCTCCATGGCCGCATCGTCGGCGGAACCACCCTGTTCCGCCTGCTCGAGACGCCGGAGGCGGCGGCGCTTTTCGCTCGCCTCGGCCGGCACGGCATCTATGTGCGCCGCTTCCAGAATGCGCCGGATCGCCTGCGCTTCGGTTTGCCGGGCGACGAGGCTTCGTGGGCGCGTCTGCACCAGGCGCTGGCCGTCGATACCGAGGAAGCATCGCCATCAGCGTGAAGCTTGCATGCGGCGGATGCGGGGACAGGAGCCGGCGGGCCGGATAACGTCCCTGAAGAAGGATTCGGGGAGAAACGACGCATGGTATTCCTGCCGCCGGAAGGCGATCTGACGATCGGCTTCGCCCATGCCGCCTATCAGCTGCGTGACGAGTTCCTGACGCGTGGCCGTGCCTCCCAGAGCTTCGAGGTCCGCAGCCTCGATGATCTGCGCGAGCGTGCGCCGGAGGCCGATGTGCTCGTCGTCTCCGGCCTCTGGCGCAACGAGTTGCTGCCGCGCCTGCCGAAGCTGCGCTTCATCCAGTCGATCAGTGCCGGCACCGACCAGTTCGACAAGCCGGCGATCGGCGCGGCCGGTGTCCGCCTCGCCAGCGCCCAGGGCAGTAACGAACGGGCGGTGGCCGAGCATGCGATGTCGCTGATCCTGGCGCTGACCCGCCAGATCCATTTCGCCAGGGACAATCAGGCGAAGCAGACCTGGCGCCCGATGATCGGCGACCGCGCGCTGCGCGAGGACGAATTGGGCGGCAAGACGCTGGTCATCGTCGGGCTCGGCCGCATCGGCCTACGGCTGGCGAAGCTCGCGAGCGCCTTCGACATGCGTGTCGTCGGCGTGCGCCGCAGTGCCGGGCCGCAGCCGCATGTCGAGGTGGTCGTCCATCCGGACAAGCTCGCGGAGGCGGTGGCGCAGGCCGATTTCGTCGCGCTGACCTGCCCGCTGACGCCGGAGACGGAGGGGCTGATCGATGAGCGCATCCTCGGCGCGATGAAGCCTTCCGCCTTCCTGATCAATGTCGCGCGCGGCCGGGTCGTCGACGAGATGGCCCTGCTCGATGCGCTCGGCAACAGCGGCATCGCCGGTGCGGGCCTCGACTGCTTCCATGATGAGCCATTGCCGCCGATCTCGCCCTTCTGGCGCATGCCGCAGGTCATCGTCACCCCGCACAGTGCCGGCGAGACGCGCGCCTATGAGGGCAATGTCATCGATATTCTCCTGGATAATCTGGATCGCCTCGGGCGCGGCGACGCGGACCTGCGCAACCAGATCGTCTGAGCCGGACCGGTGGCGGTCATGGCTTCGCCGAGTTTCCTCCGGCCGGGCGGGCCATCGCTGATCCCTGCGCTCGGCATCACCCAGGTCTTCGGCTATGGCACGCTCTACTACGCCTTCACGGTGCTGGCGCCGCGCATCACCGCCGAATTCGGCTGGGCGCCGGAATGGACCTTCGGCGGTTTTGCGATCGGCCTCCTTTTGGGCGGCGCCGTCGCCCCGGTCACGGGCAGCCTGATCGACCGCTACGGGACCCGCCTGGTGATGACGGCCGGTTCGGCGCTGGCAGGGCTCTCGCTCCTGGCCCTGGCCGAGGCCCGTGGCATCGTCAGCTACATCCTGGCGATGGTCGCCCTCCAGGCCGTCACCACCGCCGTATTCTACGATGCCGCCTTCGCCGCCTTGGCGCAGGCGCGCGGCGGCCAGGCACGCCGCGCCATCAGCCAGCTGACCCTGATCGGCGGCTTCGCCTCGACGCTGTTCTGGCCGCTGACCTCGAGCCTGCTCGCAGTTCTCGACTGGCGTGGCGTCTATCGGCTCTATGGGCTCGCGCAGATCCTGGTCTGCCTTCCCCTGCACCTGCTTTTCCTGCCGGGCCGCGTGACGCGCCCGGTCGCCGTCGCCGGCGTTGCCGTGCCGACGCAGCCGGAGACGGAAGCGACCTACTTGACGGGAGATGCCCGTCGTCGCGCCTTCCTGCTGCTGGCGCTGGCCTTCTCGCTGCAGGGCTTCGTCGTCTCGGCCATGGCCGTGCATATGCTGGCGCTGCTCCAGGGCTTCGGCCTCAGCACGGCCGTAGCCGTCGGCATCGGCGCGATGCTCGGGCCGTCGCAGGTTGCGGGGCGCCTCACCGAGATGCTGTTCGGCCGCGGTATCTCTCCGGTCACCACGGCGTGGGTCTCCGCCTGGCTGATGCCGCTCGGCCTCGTCCTGCTGCTGATAGGCGGATCATTGCCGGTTGTCGCCGGGCTCTTCGCCATCGCCTTCGGCATCAGCATGGGGCTCAGCTCGATCGTGCGCGGCACCGTGCCGCTCCAGCTCTTCGGGCCGGTCGGATTCGGCGCGACCATGGGCAAGCTGTCGGCGCCCGGCCTCGTGATCAAGGCGGCTGCGCCGCTCGCCTTCGCCGTCTCGCTGGAACGTGGCGGCGTCATGCTTTCGACGCTGCTGCTGATCGTTTTCTCGGCGCTGGCTGCCGGCGCGCTCGTCATGCTGGCGCGCAGCCGCACGACCTGACGCTCAGGCCTGCATCGTCCGCCACCATTGGCGCACGGCATCGCGCGTCCGCATCGCCAAGCTATAGGCGGCTGTTGCCCTGACCCAGCCGAGCACATTGTCGCGCACGCGCACGACCTGGCCCATGATCCAGGCAAACCAGCGATAGCTCAGCAATTTCTCGCGGCCGGCATGGTAGATGCGCTCGACGAAGACGAAGCTCATCAGATGCGCGAAGGCGGTGACCACGAGCCCGGCCAAGAACTGCCCGCGCGCGAACAGCACGAGGCCGAGGAGCTTGAGAGGCTCGGCGATCGCGAAGGGAATTGTCAGCGCCAGCAGGACGAGCGGCGGCGGCAGGGCGGCAACGGTTGCATCCAGCCGCCGCATGACCCGCAATTCCGCAAGCCGTCGCAGCAGCGGCCGGTAGAGCGGCCGCAGGAACTCGTCGAGGATGACGAAGACGGCGATGATGGCGCGCAGGACCGCGAGCAATCCGCGGGTGAGCGGATTGCGCTGCGGCGCGGGCGGGGGCGGAAGATCGTCGGTCATACCAACCGATTCATAGGCCCGGATTTGCGGCAATTCCATGCCGCACGGCGTCGGCCGTTCATTATCGAGAGCCTGCTTCATTTCCACGGAATTGCGCCGTCATTCCGGACAAGCCGCGTGAGCGGCGCCGATCCGGAATCCATCGTAAGGCTCTGCGCTCTCCGATGGATCCCGGGTCAAGCCCGGGATGACGAGGTGTTTCCGCGTGAAATAAGCATGCTCTAACGCCGCGCATCCTCCTTCAGCATCGCCACGCCTTTCTCGGCGATCATCATCGTCGGATTGGCGGTGTTGCCGGAGGTGATCGTCGGCATCACGGAGGCGTCGACGACCCGCAGGCCCGAGACGCCGCGCACGCGCAGCCGCCCATCGAGAACCGCGCCGGAATCGTCGTCGCTCCCCATGCGAGCCGTGCCTACCGGGTGGAAGATCGTGGTGCCGAGCTTGGCGGCGGCTGCCAGCAGAGCTTCGTCCGATTGGGCGGCCTCGCCCGGCATGTATTCCTCCGGCCGGAAGCGGGCGAGCGGCGCCTGCGCCACGATGCGGCGCGTCAGCTTCATCGCGTCGATTGCGACCTGCCGGTCTTCCTCCGTGTCGAGATAATTGGGCGAGATCACCGGCGTGTCGTGCACATCCGCCGAGCGCAGATGCACGCTGCCGCGGCTCGTCGGCCTGAGATTGCAGACGCTCGCCGTGAAGGCGTCGAACGGATGCAGCCCCGAGCCCCAGCTGTCGAGCGAAAGCGGCTGGAAATGATATTGCAGGTTGGCCGTCGCATAATGCGGCGAGGATTTGGCGAAGGCGCCGACCTGCGAGGGCGCCATGGTCAAGGGGCCGGAGCGCAGCGCTGCCCATTGCAGCGCCATCAAGGGCCGGCGCCAGAGCTTGGCGTAGTCGCTGTTCAGCGTCTTGACGCCCTGGACCTTGTAGACCGGCCGGATCTGCAGATGGTCCTGCAGGTTCTCGCCGACGCCGGGCGCATCGACCAAGGTCTCGATGCCCAAGCCTTGCAGCCGGGCGCCGCTGCCGATGCCGGAGCGTTCCAGCAGCAGCGGCGAGGCAATGGCGCCGGCGCAGAGCACGACCTCGCCGTTGACCTCGACCCGGAGCTTCTCCTCGCTGAGCGTGCCCAGACCATGGGTGAACTCGACGGCCTTGGCCCGGCCGTCCGCGAAGACGATGCGCTCGACATGGACGCGCGTCTCGAGCCGGAGATTGCGGCGCTCCTTCTGCTCGAGCAGCGGCTTCAGGAAGGCGCGATAGGCGCTGAGCCGGCGACCCCGCCGCTGGTTGACCTGGAAATAGGAGGAGCCCTCGTTGTCGCCGGTGTTGAAATCCGGGATCTTGGCGATGCCAGCCGCTTCCGCTGCGTCGCGGATCGCGTCGAGGATCGCCCAGCGTACCCGCGGATGCTCGACGCGCCATTCCCCGCCGGCCTTGTGCAGCCCGCCGGGCGGCGGCGCGATATGGTCCTCGTGCTTGAGGAAATAGGGCAGGACGTCGTCCCAGCCCCAGCCGGCAAGGCCGCGCTGGCGCCAGCCGTCGTAATCGGCGGCCTGGCCGCGCATATAGACCATGGCGTTGATCGCCGACGAGCCGCCGACGACCTTGCCGCGCGGATAGGCCAGCGCCCGCCCCCCGAGCCCGGCCTGGGGCTCGGTGTGGAACAGCCAGTCGGCGCGGGGATTGCCGATGGCGAAGAGATAGCCGACCGGGATGTGGAACCAGATCCAGTCATCCAGCCCGCCGGCTTCCAGGACGAGGACCTTGGCCGTCGGATCGGCGGCCAGCCGGTTGGCGACGACGCAACCGGCCGAGCCTGCGCCGATCACGACGTAGTCGAAGCTGCCGATCAGGCGGCGGTCGGTGGAGGCGGGGTCAGGCATAGGAATCCCAAGGCTGGGGCGACGACAGCACCATTCTCAACCTTACGGGCTCGCTTGCAAATGCCGGACTCGAGGTCTGCAAGGATAAACCCGCAGTCCGGTTCGTCGGATGTTGCAGCGTGAATTCGGCTTGTTCACATGCTCGCTTCAGTCTGAACTCAGGCTTTTACGATATTGTCCCCCGTCAAACCGAGTTTTGCGCACGCATTGCGCGTGTCGATGATCAATCGAGAATAATCGACGAGAGTGCGATAGTCGACGGAATCGTGGTCGGTCGCGATCAGGGCGGCGTTATAGCGCGCCACGACATCGGGCGTGAGAGAGATCGAGGCGCGGCCCGCGAGATCGCCATGTTTGCGGGTCGGAGGGATTTCGGGGACATGCGGGTCGTGATAGTCGACACATGCCCCTTGCTGTTCCAGGAGCGCGATGAGCTTCAACGAAGGACTCTCGCGGGTGTCCTCGATGTTCTTCTTGTAGGCGATGCCCAGCACGAGGATGCGCGCCCCGTTGAGCCCGCAGCCTTGCTGGCGGTTGAGCGCCTCGGCAACGCGATCGACGACCCAATGCGGCATGGCGGTGTTAATCTCGCCCGCGAGCTCGATGAAACGCGTGGTGACATCGAACTCGCGCGCCTTCCAGGTCAGGTAGAACGGGTCGATCGGGATGCAGTGCCCACCGAGACCGGGGCCCGGATAGAAAGGCATGAAGCCGAAGGGCTTGGTCTTCGCGGCATCGATCACTTCCCAGATATCGAGGCCCATTTTGCCGTAGATCACCTTGAGCTCGTTGACGAGCGCGATGTTGACCGCCCGGAAGATGTTCTCGGTGAGTTTCACCGCCTCGGCCGTGGCCGGGCTCGAGACCGGAACCGTCTCGACGACGAGCGCGCGATAGACGGCGTTTGCGAGCTCAAGCGCTTCGGTGCCGTCGCCGCCGACCACTTTCGGAATCGTCGAGGTGCCGAAATGCGGGTTGCCGGGGTCTTCCCGCTCGGGCGAGAAGGCGAGATAGAAATCAGTGCCGCTCTTCAGCCCTGTCTCCTCGAGGATCGGGCGCATGACCTCGTCGGTCGTGCCCGGCCAGGTCGTCGATTCCAGGACGACGAGGTGGCCTTCGCGCAGGCGGGGTGCGATGGCGCGGGCGGTGTTCTCGACATAGCTGAGGTCCGGCTCGCGGTACTTGGTCAGCGGTGTCGGCACGGCGATGATGATCGCATCGACCTCGCGCAACTCATCGAAGTCGGTGGTGGCGTGGAAGCGGCCTTCGGCAAGCGCGTCCGAAATCGCGGTGGTTGGGATATGCCTGAAGATGTTTTCGCCGCGATTGATCTGTGCGACGCGCCTGGCGTCGATGTCGAACCCGATGACGGGAAAGCCGGCTTTGCAGGCGGCCAATGCCAGCGGGGTCCCGACATAGCCAAGTCCGATGATCCCGATCCTGTAGCGCTTGGCCGAGATGGCGCCGAGCAGGTCGGCAAGCTTCGCTCGGGAGGCCGGGCGAAGGCGATCGGTCGTCGAGGGGCGCATGGCGGCAATCCGCGTGGTGAAGCAGGGCGGCGGGCAGGGCACGAGCGGTCGCCTTGCCGTCGGGGGGGCAGGATGTCAACCTGCCGCGGTTCGCGAGCCGCACGGCTTTGCCATGCCATGCGAAACGGCTTGCTGCCGGGCCGGCCCCTTGTCGGCGCGCGCGCCGATTGAGCGTCGCCGGTCACGCGACGGAAACTTGCCCGCATGGCTTTACCTGCGCGATAAGCGAGCCTCCGGCTGGTTCAGCCGGTGCGAGAGGTCTTCATGAGTTTCCGCAACATCCACGCCCACGGCCTCGTCCGGATCGCCTGCGCTGCGCCGCGGCTCAAGGTGGCCGATCCGGCCTTCAATGTCGCCGAGACCATCGCCATGCTGCGGCGCGCGAACGAGGGCGGCGCGTCGCTCTGCCTGTTCCCCGAACTCGGCATCAGCGCCTATGCCATCGACGACCTGTTGCAGCAGAACGCCTTGCTCGATGCCGTGAAGGATGCGCTGGCGCGGCTCGTTCAGGAAAGCCGCAGCCTGCGCTGCGTCGCGGTGGTCGGAGCACCCTTGCGGGTCGAGGGGCGGCTGTTCAATTGCGCGGTGGCGATCCATCGCGGCCGCATCCTCGCTGCGGTGCCGAAGACCTATCTGCCGAACTACCGCGAGTTCTACGAACGCCGCCAGTTCGCCTCGGGCGAGCGGGCCGGCGCTCTCTATGTCGACCTCTGTGGCCAGGAGGTCCCGTTCGGCACCGATATCCTGCTGACGGCGACCGACATCCCGGATCTCATCGTCCATATGGAGATTTGCGAGGACGTCTGGACGCCGATTCCACCCTCGTCCTATGCGGCGCTCGCCGGCGCGACGCTGCTGCTCAACCTCTCGGCCTCGAACGTCACCATCGGCAAGTCCGACTGGCGCCACGCGCTCTGCAAGGCCCATTCCGGCCGCTGCATCGCCGCTTACGCCTATTCCGCCGCCGGCACGGGTGAATCGACCACCGATCTCGCCTGGGACGGGCAGGCGATGATCTATGAGAACGGCGCGCTCTTGGCTGAGGCCGAGCGTTTCGCCGCCGAGCCGCAGCTCATCCTCGCCGATATCGATCTCGAACGCCTGGCGATGGATCGCATTCGTCAGAACACCTTCGGCGACTGCGCCGATGTGAACCGCGACCGGCTCGGCTTCCGCCGCATCGAATTCGCGCTCGATCCCGACCGCGACAGCGACCTCGGCCTCGTCCGCGAAATCGATCGCTTCCCCTTCGTGCCCAATGACGACGCAAGGCTGAACGAGCTCTGCTTCGAGGCCTACAACATCCAGTCGCACGGCCTGCGGAAGCGATTGGAGAGCACGCGGCTCGACAAGGTGGTGATCGGCGTCTCCGGCGGTCTCGACTCGACGCAGGCCTTGATCGTCGCGGCCCATACTTTCGACGCGCTGGGCTTAGCCCGCGAAAACATCCTCGCCTATACGCTGCCGGCCTTCGCCACCAGCAAGGATACCAAGGACAATGCTTGGCGCCTGATGCGGGCGCTCGGCGTCAGCGCCGAGGAGATCGACATGACGCCGGCCTGCCGGCAGATGCTGGTCGATATCGGCCATCCTTTCGCGCAGGGGCAGCCGGTCTACGACATCACCTTCGAGAATGTGCAGGCCGGCGCGCGCACCTCGGTGCTCTTCCGCCTCGCCAACCGGCACAATGCGCTGGTCATGGGCACCGGCGATCTCTCGGAACTGGCGCTCGGCTGGTGCACCTATGGCGTCGGCGATCACATGTCGCATTACAACGTCAACGGCTCGGTGCCGAAGACGCTGATCCAGCATCTGATCCGCTGGGTGGCGCAATCCGGTCGTTTCGGCTCCGAGGCATCGGACGTCATGCTGGATATCCTGGCGACCGAGATCTCGCCGGAGCTGGTGCCGGGCGACGGCGACAAGCCGGCCCAGAAGACCGAGGATTTCGTCGGCCCCTATGCGTTGCAGGATTTCAACCTGTTCTACACGACGCGCTACGGCTTCAGGCCCAGCAAAGTCGCCTTCCTCTCGGAGCATGCCTGGCGTGACGCCGGGGCGGGGAATTGGCCGCCGAACATGGAGGCGGAGAAGCGCGTCGCCTACGATCTGCCGGTGATCAAGCGCTGGCTTGGCGTCTTCATCCGCCGCTTCTTCGAGACCAGCCAGTTCAAGCGCTCCGCCCTGCCGAACGGTCCGAAGGTCTCCTCCGGCGGCTCGCTCTCGCCGCGCGGCGACTGGCGCGCGCCGAGCGACGCCTCGGCCGCGCCCTGGCTCAAGGATTGGGAGCGCATCCCGGACTGATCGTTCCGGGTTCCGCGGAGCGGTCCGGCCGCTCGGCCCTAGCTGATGCCGAGCAGGCGGATGAGGACGAGGCTGACGGCCGCAAGCGCGATCAGGGACAGCGTGACTGCGGCGGTCACCCGTCCGCCGGCCCGCGCAACGACGCGGACATCGACGCCGAGCCCGAGCGCCGCCATCGAGATGATGGTGAATATGGTCGCGGTCTTGGCGATGGAGGGAAGCGCCGCCTCCGGAATGAGGCCGTGGCTGCGCAGTGCCGCCATGCCCAGGAAGGCGATGATGAACCAGGGGACGAGCTTGTTGACGGCCACGCGCCGCGACGCCGGCTTGGCGCCGCCCTTGCCGTCCCCGTTCCTGTCTTCCCGCAACCGGTGTCCCAGGATGGAGAGCGCGAGCACGACGGGCCCCAGCATGAGGACACGGACGAGCTTCACCAGGGTCCCGATCTGGACGCTTGCCGCCGCGACCGGCGCGGTCGCGGCCAGGACCTGCGGCACGGCATAGACCGTGAGGCCGGCGAGAACGCCGTATTGGGTCTCGGTCAGGCTCAGGACCGGGACGAGAAGGGGCAGCCCGAGCACGACCAGAACGCCGAGCACCGCGGTGAAGGCGATGGAGGCGGCGACGTCCTTGCCGTCGGCGCCGATCACCGGCGCGACGGCGGCGATGGCGGAGTTGCCGCAGATCGAATTGCCGCAGGCGACCAGGACCGCCATGCGCTCCGGCAGCCCGAGCGCACGGCCGAGCAGGAAGCTGGAGATGAGCGCCATTGCCACCACCGCCGCGATCCCGGCGAGCAGGGTCGGCCCAGCGGCGATGATCATCGCCACGTTCAGGGACGCGCCGAGCAGCACGATGGCGATTTCCAGAACCACCTTCGCCGAGAAGGCGATTCCCGGGCGCCAACGATCGGAGGGAGTCCAGACGGTGCGGATGGCGGTGCCGATCAGGATCGCCAGCACAAGGGCCTCGAGCCAGGCGCGGCCGGTGGCGAAGGCTTCGAGATGCTCAAGCGCGAAGGCCAGTGCGCTGATGCCCGCGCAGAGGGCGAGGCCCGGCAGGATTCGTCCCGCACTCCCCAGCAAGGAACTGGACGGTGCGGACAAGGGGGCAGGCGAGTGCGCGGTCATAGGATAACCTTCTTCTCCATTGACCTAGTCGGAGAAGGACTATGCTGTCTATCGCATTGTTCCGATCAGCTTGTTCGATCTGGCCGAACGGTCGGTTCTGCCGATCTGAGGCGATCCTCGAATCCGCGCGGCCGCTTCAACCGTTCGTTCATATCGAAGGAACCCGGCATCTGCGACATCGACCCACGCTCTCGCGATCAACATGAAATCCCTGAGCCCGCGGGATTCTTCGAACCGTCACCGTCATCTGAATTGTCGCGCGTCGCAATTACAATTCAGGCGCTCCGGACCCAATTTGAGAACCCAGTTGCCCGCGCCTCGCGCGCAGGCTAAGGAAGCGCCATGGTCGAAAGGGTGTATCCATACAGTAATTTCTGAATGCCGATTCACCTCATGCCATGGAAATGGCTAAATGAAGGCTTATTTTCGGTGCAATCTATAAAGTCCCCTTCGGATCGTCCGAGTAATCCTTCGAAGGAGGAGGAGGTAAGCTTACGAAGGGAGGGTGGCCTCTGGCTGAAGCGACGACGCGAGGAACTCGGCTTGTCGCAGCGCGATGTCGCAGATTGTCTAGGGCTGAAGTTCTATAGCTTCATCTCTCAGGTCGAGAATGGCCGCGCACCCATCCCTCCCGAATTGTTGCGGGATTGGGCCGCCGCCCTGCGCATTCCCACGGCCGAGTTCGCCAGGACCATGTTGCGATATTTCTCGCCCATTCTGTATGGGGCGCTGTTTGCAGATGAGTCGCCATCGGGCCAGCCCAGTGACGGGCATCGGCATCCTCCCGCTCAGGCGCGCTGACGGCACCCGATCCCCTGAGCAAACGCTGGCCGCCACCGATCGTCGAGCCGAGAAGGCCAGCCGGGCGAGCGGGGTGCTTGGAGGGGCTCGCGATGTCGTTCCAGGCTGTACCGCCTGCGCAAAAATCGACCTCAGCGGAAGGGAGACTGCGTGCCGGTCTTCAGACCGGCACGCCGCGCCCGGTCAGGTCCGGGCGTTGAGCACGATCTCGATCCACGCCGACTGGAGGTCTTGCGGGAGTTCATGCATGCTGGGCAAGGTGGCGTAGATGTTGCTTGCGACCTTGAAAGCGCTGCTGTTTTCCAGGAAATTCGCTGCGGCGAACTGAACGTCGGACTCGGACACCACGCCCGATGCCACGCATTCACGCAACAACATGCCACCCCGTGCAGATGTCTCTGCGGGCCCAAAATCCGCCCCGTTACTCACGCTTCTGCCCCTTATTTCGATCCGCAGCTTCTGCCCCCGCATTTGAGCTGCGGAATCACGTTAATCGTTACGTCAAGCGAGCGCTATTGTTGTTTTGTCGAGATTTGCACTATTTTTTTAATGAGTTTTTTGCTTGCAAAGTCCCGCCGGGCGATTCCGGCCTGGGTTACTCGCAATCCATGTTCGGGACGCTGCGTTCGAGCCTTCTCGTCATCCGGGTTTTGCGCTTGGTCAGGCGCCTTCCGATCCCTATACAGGCTCCCGCGGCGGGCCGGCAGCCGGTCCCGCCGATCCATTCGGACAACATGCGGTCATGATCAACCAGGACGGTAAAGCGGGGATTGCGGAGCGGCTTCCCCGCGGCAAGCCGATGCCGGCGAGCCCGCCGAAAGCCATCCTCATCGGCGCCGGAGGCCATGCCAAGGTCGTCATCGATCTGTTTCGCCATGCCGGCCGCTACGAACTGGTCGGACTGATCGATTCCGGGACGAGAGGCACGCTGGTGAACGGCGTGCCGATCATCGGCGGCGACGACGAACTCGCCCGGCTGCGCGCTGAGGGCATTGCGCATGCCCATGTCGCGATCGGGAACAATCGCCGGCGACTCGAGCTCGCGCGCGAGCTGCAAGGGCTCGGCTTCGCCCTCGCCAGCGCGATCAGCCCCGCCGCCGTGATCTCCGCCTCGGTCGTGCTCGGCTCTGGCGTCGCCGTCATGGCGGGCGCCGTGATCAACGCCGACAGTCGTCTCGACGATGCCGCGATCCTGAACACGCGCAGCAGCCTCGACCATGACGGCCATATCGGGGAAGGGGCGCATGTGGCGCCCGGCTGCGCGCTCGCGGGGAACGTCAGGGTTGGACGCTTGGCTTTTCTTGGTGTAGGTACCTGTGCAATTCCTGGGACGGAGATCGGCGAGGAGGCCGTCATCGGTGCGGGCTCCTGCGTTATTCGCCCGGTTCCGGCGGGAGCGAAGGCTTATGGCGTTCCCGCGAGAGTGGTCGTCCCGACAATCCAAGGCAAGGCATGATGACGTCTTCGACAGTGAAGCCCGCTTCCGTTGCGGCGGCCTCCAAATCCCCAACCATGCCGCGTATCCCCGTTGCCGCGCCCGTTCTCGATGGCCGTGAGACCGAATATGTGATGGAGTGCATGCAGACGAGCTGGATCTCGTCCAATGGCCGCTTCATCGGTGCCTTCGAGGAGGCCTTCGCCAAGTTCATCGGCGTCAAGCACGCGATCGCCACCAATAACGGAACGACCGCGCTGCACCTGGCGCTCGTGGGGCTCGGGCTGCAGCCCGGCGACGAGGTCATCGTGCCGACGCTGACCTATATCGCCAGCGCCAATGCCGTGCGCTATTGCGGCGCGACCCCTGTCTTCGTGGACAGCGACCCGCACACCTTCAACATCGATCCGGCCGACGTCGCGGCCAAGATCACGCCCCGCACCAAGGGCATCATGCCGGTGCATCTCTACGGGCAGTCGGCTGATATGGACCCGCTGCTGGCGCTCGCTCGTCAGCACGGGCTCTTCGTTCTCGAAGATGCGGCCGAGGCGATCGGGGCCAAATACAAGGACCGCTTCGCCGGTTCGCTCGGCGACTGCGCGACCTTCAGCTTCTTCGGCAACAAGATCGTCACCACCGGCGAGGGCGGGATGGTGACGACCAATGACGACGCGCTGGCGGCGCGGCTGCGCATCTTCCGCGGCCAGGGCATGGACCCGCAGCGGCGCTACTGGTTCCCGGTGGTCGGCTACAACTACCGCATGACCAACATCGCCGCCGCGATCGGGCTGGGCCAGATGGAGCGCGTCGAGCATCACCTCGCGGTGCGCCGCGCGATCGGCGAGGCCTATGACCGCAAGCTCGCCAAGCTCGGCAATTCGATCGTCCTGCCTAAGGTGGAACCCTGGGCCGAGCACGTCTACTGGATGTACACGATCGTGCTCGGCGACGCGGTGAAGCACTCGCGTGACGAGGTCATGGCGCGGATGGACGCGCAGGGCATCGAGACCCGGCCCGTCTTCTACCCCATGCATGTCATGCCGCCTTATCTCGAAGAGGGCGCCGTCTATCCGGGGGCCGACCACGCCTCCGCGCGCGGCATCAACCTGCCGACACACGGCCTGCTCTCGGAGCAGGATATCGATCGCGTCGTGGCCGCCTTGCAGCAGGCGATCGACTAGGCCGGCAATGCGGATCTGCCTGGTTTCGTCCTACGTGCCGTTCGTCAACGGCGGCGCCCGCTTCATCGTGGAATGGCTCGAGCAGAAGCTGCGCGAGCACGGCCACGAGGTCGAGCGCTTCTACCTGCCCTTCGTCGACAGCCCGCATGATCTGCTCGACCAGATGGCCGCCTTTCGGATGATCGACCTCACCCAGGCCTGCGACCGGATGATCTGCTTCCGTCCACCGGCCTATGTGCTGCCGCATCCCAACAAGGTGCTCTGGTTCATCCACCATATCCGTGTGTTCTACGATCTGTGGGACACGCCTTATCGCGCCGTGCCGGACACGCCCGCCGGTCGCGCCCTGCGTCAGGCCCTGATCGAGGCGGACACGCGCGCCATCGGCGAGGCCAGGAAGGTCTATACGAATTCCCAGGTCGTGAGCGGGCGGCTGAAGCACTATAACGGCATCGACTCCACGCCGCTCTATCCGCCGATCCTCGCCCCCGAGCGCTTCCGCAACGACGGCTATGGCGACGAGATCGTGGCGGTTTGCCGGATCGAGAAGCACAAGCGCCAGCAATTGCTGCTCGAGGCGATGCTGCACACGAAGAGCGATGTGAAGCTCAGGATTTGCGGAGCGAGCGCCGGCCCGCAGCACACGGCCGAGCTGCGCCGCTTCGTGGCGAGGCACGGCCTGTCGGACAAGGTGACGATCGACGCCCGCTGGATCAGCGAGCAGGAGAAGGCCGATTGCCTGGCGCCCGCCCTGGCCGTCGCCTATTTGCCGGTGGACGAAGACAGCTACGGTTACCCCTCGCTGGAGGGGGCGCATTCCACCAAGGCCGTGCTGACGACCAGCGACGCCGGTGGCGTGCTCGAATTCGTCGAGGACGGCGTCAACGGCTATGTCGCGGCGCCCGATCCGCGAGCGGTGGCGGAGTCGATGGACCGGCTCTATCTCGACCGCGCCCGCACCAGGACGATGGGCGAGGCCAGCGCCAGGCGGTTGTCCGAACTCAAGATCGACTGGTCCCATGTCGTGACCGCCCTGACCTCATGAGAGCGCGCGCGTCATGAAAGTTCTGGTACTCAATAACGCCGCTCCGTTCATCCGTGGCGGCGCCGAGGAGTTGGCCGACCATCTCGTCGCCCGGCTCGGTCGCCTCCGGGGCGTCGAGGCCGAGCTCCTCAGGCTGCCGTTCAATTGGAATCCGGCCGAGCGGCTGATCGAAGAGATCGTGCTGCATCGCCAGTTCCGGCTGTCGAACGTCGACCGGGTCATCGCGCTGAAGTTTCCGGCCTATCTCGTGCCGCACAAGCGCAAGACGCTGTGGCTTCTGCACCAGTTCCGCCAGGCCTACGATCTCTATCGCGAGGGCCATACCCATCTCGGCTTCGACGAGCGCGGCCGGGAGCTCGTGCAGGCGATTCGCGCCGCCGACGGTCTCTGCTTCGCGGAGAGCCAAAAGATATTCGTCAACTCGCCCGTGACGCAGAAGCGGTTGAAGACCTTCAACGACGTCGATTCGCGCGTGCTCTACCCGCCGCTGAACGATCCGGAGCTGTTCGTCGGCGAGGCCTATGGCGACTATGTCTTCGCTGGCGGACGCCTCGGCCCCGCCAAGCGCCAGCATCTGCTGGTGCGGGCCATGGCGAAGGCGCCGAAGGGGCTGCGGCTGGTGGTGGCGGGTCCGCCCGATACCCCCGACTATGCCGCCGAGTTGCAGGCCATCGTGCGGGAGCTGGATCTCGCCGACCGGGTGGAGCTGCGCTTCGGCTTCCGCGACCGGCAGGAGATCGCGGCGCTCGCCCGGCAGGCGCTGGCCTGCGCCTATCTTCCGGTCGACGAGGATTCGCTCGGCTATGTCACGATGGAGGCTTTCGGCGCCTCGCGCGCCGTGATCACCACGACCGATTCCGGCGGCCTGCTGGAGATCGTCATCGACGGCGAGACCGGCCGCGTCGTCGCGCCGGAGGTCGAGCCGCTGACCGAGGCCCTTGCCGACCTCTGGAACGACCGCGCCCGGACCGAGCGCATGGGCGCCGCCGGCCATGCCATCCTTGCCGCCAAGAAGCTCACCTGGGACGATACGCTCAAGCAGCTCCTCGGCTGAACCCGGCCCGGCGGGTTCAGCGGTGCGGGCTCGGGGCGCCAAAACGGATATGAGGTATTTGAATTGCGTCGCATTCGTTTCGACCGCGCCATCGCGAGCGCCATGCGTCAGAAGCCGGGCGTCGAGCCGGATGCCGAGGCGGCGGGCCGCGGCGTGAAGCACGCCGCGCCCTACGGCCTGATGCCGCCCGCGCCCACGCTGAAGACGCGAGCCGTGGCGCTGGCGAAGCGGGTGCTCCGGCGGCTGGGCCGGCCGGTGCTGGGGCCGCTGCGCCGGGCCCTGCTTGGCCCGGTCCAGGCGATGCTCGTCGATCTGCACGCCAAGCAGGACGCCGCGCTCGTCAAGCAGGACTATATCCTGGCCAAGCAGGATGCGGCGCTGCGCTCGCTCCACCGGCTCGACCTCGTCGCCGACGGCTTCGCGCAGATGGAGAAGCTGGTCGCCCAGCAGGCCGAGCTCGAGCATCGGCTGGCGGCGATGCGAGCGCGGATCGACGACATCGGCGTCAAGGTCCGCGGCCCGATCGAGCTCGATGCGCAGACGCGCGCGATCCGCACCGCCGACGGCTACGCCGTGGTGCCGAGCGCCGACACGACGCTGACCACCATGCTGATCGATGCCGATATCGGCGGGCTGGAGCCGGGCACGCGCGCCGTGCTGCGGCGCCTGCTCCAGCCCGGCGCGACCTTCGTCGATGTCGGCGCCCATATCGGCTTGCTGACGCTGGTCGCCGCGCGCGTGGTCGGCGCCGCCGGCCGGGTCCACGCCTTCGAGGCGAGCCCGGACACCTTCGCGCTGCTGGAGCGGACGGTCGCGATGAACCATCTCGCGCCGCCGGTCGTTGCCCGCTCGGTGGCGGTGGGGGCGGTTGCCGAGCGGCGCACCTTCCATGTCCGCAATGTCATGGGCCATTCCTCGCTCTATGACTTCGCCGATTCCGACGAGGGCTGGACGACCAAAGACGTCGCGGTCGAGGTCCGGCCGCTCGACGATCTGATCGCGCCGGGCGAGCGCGTCGACGTCGTCAAGATCGACGTCGAGGGCGCCGAGCTCGACGTGCTGGCGGGGATGAAGCGCATCCTCGCGACCAATCCGGAGATCGTTCTGATCACCGAGTTCGGCCCGTCCCATCTCGCGCGCACCGGGGTGACGCCGGAGGCCTGGTTCGGCGCCTTCGCGGCGCAGGGGCTGGAGGCGCTCGCCATCGACGAGGAGACCGGCGCCTGCCGCCCGGTCGGGCCCGCCGACGTCGCCGAGGTCGCCTCGGTCAACATCGTGTTCCTGGCGCCCTTCTCGCGCGCTTCGGAGATTCTGGCGGAGGACGCGCGGTGAAGCTCGCCTGGGTCACGCCCTTCAACCAGCGTTCGGCGATCGGCCGGGTCAGCGCCTCGGTCACGGCAGCGCTGGCCGCGCGCGGCCACGAGGTGACGATCGTCGCCAGCGAATACGATCCCAAGGCGGCGCCGCGGCTGCAGACCGCGCTGCCGGTCATCAATTGGCGCGACCGCTATCCCGAGGAGATCGAGGCGCAGCACGACGCGATCATCGTCAATATCGGCGATAATTACGGCTTCCATGCCGGCGTGGTCGAATATGTCGGCCGGGCCCAGTGCCTGGGCATCTTCCACGATGTCTGCATCTATCACTTCTTCACCGGCTGGCTCTTCCAGAACGGCTTGAGCGACGACGTGCGCGAGCGCGAGCTCGACCTGCTCTACGGCAAGGGCGCGGGCGCGGCGAAAAGGCGCTACTTCACCGGGCAGGCCGACCTTGCGGCGATCGTCGAGAACGCCCCGATGACGGAGTGGATGAGCCGGCGCTGCGGCGCCGCCTTCGCCCATGCGAAATTCTACGTGCCGCGGCTGGAGGAGACCTGCCCCGGCCCGGTCGGCATGGCCTATCTGACGCAGAGCGCGCGCGACGTGCCCGCCCTCCCCGTGCGCGAGGGCGGCGAGGTCGTGGTGACCACGGTGGGCTGGATCAACGCCAACAAATGCGCCGACGCGGTGATCGAGGCGATCGCCGGCTCGCCTGTGCTGCGGGAGCGCTGCCGCTACCGCCTCGTCGGCCCGATTCCCGAGGCCGAGCGCGCCCGCCTGACGGGAGTCGCCGAGGCGCATGGCCTCGCCCGGCTCGACATCCTCGGCGAGGTCGACGAGGCGACGCTCGATGCCGAGCTCGCCCGCGCCGACGTGCTCTGCTGCCTGCGCCGGCCGATCCTGGAAGGCGCCTCCGCCTCGGCGATCGAGGCGATGATGGCCGGGCGCCCGGTGCTGGTCGCCGATGCCGGCTTCTATGGCGAATTGCCGGACGAGCATGTCGTCAAGGTGCCGCGCGAGGTGCCGGTCGCGGCCGTGCGCGCCGCGCTGGAGCGGCTCACCGGCGACGAGCCGCTGCGCCGGCGCCTGGGCGAGGGGGCGCGGCGCTGGGCGCTGGAGCAGTTCGACCGCGAGCGCTATGTCGGGGCGCTGGAGCGCTTCGTCGAGAGCTTCGTCTCGGTCAAGCCCTATCTCGCCGCCGCCCGCTCGGTCAGCCGCGAGCTGGTCCAGCTCGACCTCAGGGCGGACGATCCGGCCGTGGCGCGAATCGCGGCGCAGATGCAGTCGCTCTTCGCCCCCGGCGACGCCTGACGAATCGCGCTGGCCCCGCCCGGAGGGTTCCGGAGCATGCTGGTTCGACGGAGAATCACGCCGTCATTCCGGGCTTGACCCGGAATCCATCGTCGAGCGCTCAAGCCCTTCGATGGATTCCGGATCGGCGCCGCTGACGCGGCTTGTCCGGAATGACGGCGAGGCCCAGGCCATGCGTCGATTCATGCCATGCGTCGATCGGCCATGCGTGATTCATGGGGCATCGCCGAAGGCCGTTGATTTTCCGCGGAACCACGCCGTCATTCCGGGGCATTGCGCAGCAATGAGCCCGGAACCCATGAACACGACGGTTCCCCGAAAAGCACTGCGCCGGGCGACGTCTCTCGTCCGGAACTGTGTTCATGGGTTCCGGGCTCAGGCCTGCGGCCTGCCCCGGAATGACGGCGAGTCCCAAGGCATAGGTCGATTCATGGGTCATCGCCGAAGGCCGTTGGTATGACGCAGAATCACGCGGTCATCCCGGCCTTGAGCCGGGATCCATGCCGGAGCGCTTCCGGCGGAGGTTCAGGCATGGATCCCGGATCTCCGCGGCGTTTATCCTTGGGCCGATCGAAGATCGGACCCGAGGGCTGCGTCCGGGATGACCCGCGTTTCCACGAAAACGCGACATGCTCCAGGCCCCGCTCCCCGGTGATTTTTTTGGAAGCGGCGGCGGCGATGATCTTGCGCCCCCGGCGAGAGGCGAAACCGAATCTTCGCGGCGCTGCGGGCCCGCGCCGCGACGCCGGGCGGCCGTCATCCTGAATATTCCCTTAAGTCATCCCGGAGATTTACTGGGGAGACGACGCTGGCTTTTCTTGGGACGGCTCCGCCCGGCGCTCGCGGCGCGCAGCGGAAACGCTCGCGAGCTGTCGCATCTCTGGCGCCGGGCGGGGCGGTTTCTGCCGCGCGCCTGGGTTGTGCGCCGCAGCGCCCGACGGTGCCCGGAGCCCGCCGGCGCGGCCCGCCAAAATTCCTGCGGAAGGGCGCTTGCAAGGTGTTTAGTATTTACTGTATAGCGGTCCCCACCTTGAGGAGCACTCCGGCTCTTCCGAGGGGCAACCGAGGGACTTCCCATGGCCACCACAGCCGAAATCCAAACCGCCTATAAGGCGCTCTATCGCGCCGACCTGAACGCCACCGTCGCCGCCGCGGTCGCCGGCACCGGCATCTCGGTCGATGCCTATATCGCCCAGCAGCTGCCGCAGGTTGCCACGACCACGCAGGCTTCCGTTGCGATCGCCGCTTTCGTCACCGGCCTGACCCCGACCTCCGACAAGCTCGACGCGCTGACGGTCGATGCCAACAAGCAGGTCGCCTCCTACACCGCCATGGGCAGCTCCAACCCGCAGCTCGGCGCCTTCGAGGCCTTCGGCCGCGCCTTCGCCACGGATTCGACCACCGGCGCCACGTTCACCAGCAAGTACGGCGCGCTCTCGAACACCGACTTCATCAGCGTCGTCTACGCCCAGGTTTACGGCACCCAGCCGAATGCGGCCCAGCTCGCCAGCCTGCAGGGCCAGATCGACTACTTCACCAAGCTCTACGCCGCCAACAACGTCCCGAACGGCGCCATCGCCGCCAAGGGCGCGGTGCTCGGCCAGATCGTCGGCTACGCCTTCACCTCCTCGGCCTCGGCCAACGCGATCCTCGACAACCAGGTTCAGTCGATGCTGACCTCGGCCGCTAAGGGTGACACCTCGGTTTACGCCAAGGCTCTGCCGACCGTGACCGATCCGGGTACGCTGGGCGTGACGATCAATCTGACGAACTCGGACGACAACGTCGGCCTGAACTCCGCCGATCCGGCGCTCCGTTCGACCAACAACAACGACACGATCATTTCGTCCGCTACCGCAAACTTCGTGACGACCGACGTGATCGACGCTGGTCTCGGCGCGGACAAGATGTTCCTCAAGGAGCTCGGCGCTGTTGGCGAGGTCAAGATCTCGAACCTCGAGCAGATCTACGCCAGCCTTAACGGCGGTGCCGGCACGATCGACCTGAAGAGCACGACTGGTCTTGACCAGTTCTGGGTTACCAAGGTTGCGGCGGCCACCGATAAGGTCGCCATCTCCAATGCGTCCGGCTCGACCGTCTTCGGCTTCGGTCTTACATCGGTCAACGCTGCCGACAAGGGCACTGGCGGAACGCTGGCCACCACTACGGCAAGCACGATCGACTACAAGGCCGGTGTCACTGCCGCGAACATTGCGCTCGGCGAGACCGATGCTACTGGCGTCAGGGTTAAGACCACGGTTGCTGGCACCGCCAACACCATCGATACCCTGAATGTCAGCCTCGTCGACGACGCCGGCACCACGACTTCGTCGAGCGCCAACGTCAACAAGCTGACGTTCGATGATACTGGCTTGAAGACTGTTGTTGTGACGGGCGCTGGCGGTCTTGAATTTGTCAGCGACTCGACCGGCATCACTTCGATCGACGCTGCCGCCATCACCGGCGGGCTCACGTTCGCGGCTTCGGCCGCCACTGCGACGATCAAGGGCGGCGCTGGCGCGGACAACATCACCGGCGTGGCCAAGAACGGCGCCGTTGTGACGCTGGGTGCTGGTAACGACAAGGTTACCTTCGCCCTTGCCGCTGCTACGGACACTGCAACGGTCACGGGTGGCGCGGGTGCCGACACGTACACGCTCGGCGCAACGGGCAAGGTGACGATGGTGTTCAACTCGGCGTCCGAGTCGCTCGGCACGAACCCCGACAGCATCGCGAGCGGCTTCGACAGCGGTTCGGACAAGTTCGATTTCCGTGGCTTCTCGGCGTCGCTGACGAAAGACAAGGGCGGAATCAACGCGTTCAACCCTGTGACTGCCGTTACCGAAGGTACCGACATCTTCGCGGGCAAGGCTTTTGCCTACGGCAATCTGACCGCCGTTGGCGGCGACAAGTATCTGGTCGTCGATGCCAACAACGACGGCGTTTACAACGCTGGTGCGGATCTGGTGATCAAGGTCGTCGGCGGTTCGACCATCGTGATCGGTGATATCCTCGTCTGATAGGCGAGACAGCAGTAAGGAGGCCGGCCCCTCGGGGCCGGCCTTTTTCGTTGCCTATTGCCCACCCTCCACAAACCCGTTGCATCAACCCCCCGCCGGCCATAGACCAAGCCCCGTCATCGATTGGGGTTCGTCCTGTCAGCAGATCGTCTCGCCGCGACACGCGCCCTGTCGCGCCGCATCGCACAGCGCCTCGCGCATCTGCGCGCCGTCCGGGAGCGGGAGGGCTGGCCGGCCGCCCTGCTGACCCTCAGTCGGCTCGCCTGGCGCTCGGCCGCCTTTCGCCTGCGCGCGCTCGCCGCGCTCAGGCGTCCGCCGGCGCCCCGCGCCGCCATGCCCGCCGACCGCCAGGTCCTCGCCCGGCCGCCCGAACCCGGCGTGCTCTTCATCGGCTATGTCGAGGCCAGCCTCGGGCTGGGCCAGTCGCTGCGCGGGCTGATCCGGGCCGCCGCCGGCACCCGCATTCCCTTCGCCATCCACCCCTATGACCGCAATGTCGAGAGCCGGCGCATCGGCGCCTTCGAGCCGGAGCGCTACGACCGCGA
>JBDHTM010000012.1:0-71502 GCA_039808685.1 Allobosea sp.
CGTAGATCGCATAGACCGTCTCGCGCGAGCGCTCGACGCGGCGGATATGGTCGAGCGTCTGCTGCACCGTCCAGTTCGAGGGCACGCTGACGAACTCGGTCGTCATGATCGAGCCGGCGCTATGCTCGGGATAGGCCAGCAGCTTCTTGAGGTCGGAGCGGGTCTGGCGGTCAATGCGGCCGCTCAGGCGGGCCTGCGTTTGCTCGTCGAATTCCTGGAAGACGTCGGCCGCCCGGTCCGCCGACATGGCCGAGAGAAGCGAACCGGCACGCCGGTCGGGCAGCAGCGCCAGCGCCTCGGCGGCGGCGGTGAACTCGGGCTGGTCGAGCACCTCGACCGCACGCTCGAACGGCAATTCGGCCAGGACATGCGCGATGGTCGCGAGGTCCTGATCGTTCAGTGTCTCGACGATGTCGGCGACATGTTCCTGCGCCAGCGTCTGGGCCAGCGTCACGGCAAGGAGATCCGTGGTGTCGGCGGTATCATTCATGGCTCTATTCCTTGCGATCGGGCCGTCGTGGCCGGATCGCAGGCGAGCCGGGGAACCCGGTCAGGCGCGCGAGACGGCGGCAGACGGCTTCGACTGTCGGCTGGGACTGTCGCTTGGCATCGGGTCGGGGTTTCCTGTGAGCAGCCGGCCGCAAAGGCCGGAAGCAGGAGGCCAATGCACCCGCAAGACGCCCGCGTCAAACGGTTTTTGCTGTGCTCGCGAAGCGATCATCGGCATTGGCCGAGACGGCCTGTCCGGCCTATGGTCGCCGGCGACGAACCGGCACTGTCGGCCGGCCCGTCGCCGTTCCACTCTCTCGCCGGATCCCGCCGATGTCCCTGACGATCTATGGCTGCTACCGCTCGCGCGCCTCGCGCAACATCTGGCTCGCCAACGAGCTCGGCCTCGCCTTCACTCATGTACCGGTGATCCAGGCCTACCGCCTGCCCGACCCGAACGCGGCCGGCGTGCCGCTGCATACCCGCAGCCCCGACTTCCTGAAGGTCAACCCGAACGGCCATATCCCGAGCATCGACGATGACGGCTTCAAGCTGCACGAATCGCTGGCGATCAACCTCTATCTCGCCCGCAAGCATGGCGGCCCTCTCGCGCCGAAGGACGCGCAGGAAGAAGGTCTCGCGATCATGTGGTCGCTCTGGGCCGCGACCGAATGCGAGACGAACGCCCTCAACCTGCAGCAGCATCTCGCCGCCTTCCCGCCGGAGAAGCGCAAGCCGGAGGTGGCCGAGGCGTCACTCGCCGCCCTGAAGGCTCCCTTCGCCGTGCTCGACCGCGCGCTAGCCGAGGGCAACGGCTATCTCATGGGCGGGCGCTTCACCGTCGCCGACATCAATGTCGCCGAGGTGATCCGCTACGCCAAGCCGGCGACGCAGCTCTTCGACGCCAATCCGAACGTCAAGGCCTGGCTCGAAGCCTGCCAGGCACGGCCGGCCTTCCAGGCGATGTGGCAGGCGCGCGACGCCGAAGCCGCCTAAGGGGCCTCGCTCGCGAAGCGGCAAGCAGCTTCCGCTTTCCGGTTCGTTGCTTCGCGCAGAATCCGGGTGGCCGGGGCTCGCCCGGCCGCCTACTGACGCGGAATGACCCTGGCCAAGAGCAGAGCTTCCGCCATGACACAGCCATCCCCCGCTCCCGCGCTGCGCATGGGTCCGCTCGAATGGTTCCTGCTGATCGTGCTGTCGATCCTGTGGGGCGGTTCGTTTTTCTTCAACAAACTGACCGTAGCGGAGTGGCCGCCCTTCGCGGTGGTGCAGGTGCGCGTCGGCCTCGCGGCGCTGGCGCTGCTTCTGGCGGTGCGGGTCACCGGGCAATCGATGGGGGTCGGACGCGAGCTCTGGCTCGCCTTCTTCGGGATGGGCATCCTCAACAACCTGATCCCGTTCAGCCTCTTTCTATGGGGCCAGCAGCAGATCGCGAGCGGCCTCGCCTCGATCCTGAACGCGACCACGCCGATCTTCGCGGTACTGGTGATGCACTGCTTCGGCAACGAGAAGGCGACCGGGCTGAAGCTCGGCGGCGTGCTGGCCGGCCTCATCGGCGTCGCTATCCTCATGGGTCCCGATGCGCTCAGCGGGCTTGGGTCCAATCTGGCGGCGCAGATCGCCTGCATTCTGGCCGCGGTCTCCTATGCCTTCTCCGGCCTGCTCGGCCGGCGCTTCCGCGGCATGTCGCCACTGGTCGCCGCCACGGGCCAGCTCACGGCCTCGACTCTGATGATGATCCCGATCGTCTTCGTCCTGCACCCGCCCTGGACACTGCCGGTCCCCTCCCAGACGGCCCTTCTCGCCCTGGCGGGGTTGGCTCTGGTCTCGACGGCGCTGGCCTATCTGCTGTTCTTCCGGATCATGCGCACAGCCGGGCCGAGCAACGTGATGCTCGTTACCTTCCTGATCCCTGTCAGCGCGATCCTGCTTGGTTCGGGCCTGTTGGGCGAGGCTCTGCTGCCGCGCCATTTCGCCGGCATGGCGGCGATCTTCGCGGGGCTCGCATTGATCGACGGCAGGCTATTCCGGATGACCCGCGCGCGCGCCGCCTGAGACCAAAGGCTTTGTTGCTCAAAAATTATGAATTGTTCTAGAGTCGACTTGTCGGCGGGAGTCTCTATGGGCACGATCCACTGACTTAGGAGCCCATCGGGCCTTTCGGGCTCGTGTGAGAGGCTCTCAAGATACCGCGGCAAGCGGTACTGGGGAACAGGTGACGACCATGGATGTGCGGCAACTGCGATGTTTCATCGCGGTGGCGGAAGAGCTGCATTTTGGTCGCGCGGCCGAACGACTCGGCGTCGCGCCCCCCGCGTTGTCGCGCCAGATCAGCGCCCTCGAAGACGAACTCGGCGTCGCGCTTTTGACCCGTACCACCCGGCAGGTCGCGATGACCCGCGCCGGTCTGATCATGCTGGAAGAGGCCAAGGGCATCCTCGTCAAGATGGAGCATGCCTCGCGGGCCGTGCGCGAGGCCTCGCTCGCCTCGGGCAAGGTGCTGCGCGTCGGCGCGATCGACGCGGCCTCGTCGAGCTTCGTGCCGGAAGCGCTGATGGCCTACCGCGCCCGCTTCCCCGGCGTCGAGATCAAGTTCGTCGAGGCGATGACAGCCGCGCTCGTCCAGATGCTGGAGGCCGGCAAGCTCGACCTGGCGCTGACCCGCCCGCCGCGCAAGCCGACCGACTGCGCCTTCGAGATCCTGCGGGTCGAACGCCCGATCGTGGTGCTGCACGAGAATCATCCGCTTGCGGCGCGCGAGCACCTGACCATGCTCGACCTCGTCGGCGAGCCCTTCGTCGTGCCGTCAAAGCGCATCCGGCCCTACGCCTACGACCTGGTCATGGCCTATTTCGAGAGTGTCGGCGCAGTTCCCAACGTCACGATCGAGGCGACGGAGAAGCCGGCGATGATGTCTGCCGTGGCGGCGGGTCTCGGCATGGCGCTCGCTCCGGACTGGGTCTCGCGCCTGTCCTTCCCCGGCGTGACGATGCGGCGCCTGCGCGGGGCGATGCTCGATCCGCCGCCGCCGGGCGCGCTCGTCGGCGTCTCCTGGCGCCCGCAGCAGAAGCTGCCGTCGCGCGACGATTTCCTCGCGATCCTCAGGGAAAGCGTGACGCTGCTCGACGAGCGCCACGTCCTGCCCCCGGTCCCGTCCAAACCACAGAAACGAACCGCCCGCACCGGGTCGCCAGTCGGAGGAGCCTGATGAGTTTGAACAAGATAGAACGGGCCCAGGGCCTGCGGGTGCGATCGACGCAGGATCTGGCCGGCGGCCTGTTCATGATCGTGCTGGCGATCGGCGCCTTCTTCTTCTCCTGGGATCTGCCGGCCGGCACGCTGCGCCAGCTCGGGCCGGGCATGCTGCCCAAGGCCTTCGCGGTGATCTGCGGCGCGCTCGGCGCGATGCTGGCGCTGGCTTCGCTGCGCTATCATGGCGAGCAGCTCTCGGGCTGGTCCTGGAAGGGCATCTTCTTCGCGCTCGGCGGCGCCTGTCTGTTCGGGCTGACCATCCGCGGTTTCGAATTCGGCCCGATCCGGGTTCCGTCGCTCGGTCTGCTGGTCTCCGGTCCGCTGCTGATCTTCTTCTCCGGGCTCGCCGCCGAAGACCGCAAGCTGCGGGAACTGCTGATCTTCGCCATCGCGATGTCGGCCGCCTGCATCTTGCTGTTCAAATATGCGCTGAGCCTGCCGATCCCGCTCGCGCCCTGGCTCCTGGGTGTCTGAGCGATGATGGAGACCTTTTCCCACCTCTCGCTCGGCTTTGGCGTCGCGCTGACGCTGAAGAACATCGCGCTCTGCTTCGCCGGCTGTCTCGTCGGCACGCTGATCGGCGTGCTGCCCGGCGTCGGGCCGATCGCGACGATCTCGATCCTGCTGCCGATCACCTTCGGGCTCGACCCGACGGGCGCGCTGATCATGCTCGCCGGCATCTATTACGGGGCGCAGTACGGCGGCTCGACCACGGCGATCCTGGTCAACATCCCCGGCGAGGCGACTTCGGTCGTGACCACGCTGGACGGCCACCAGATGGCCAAGCAGGGTCGCGCCGGCGTCGCGCTCGGCACGGCCGCGATCGGCTCCTTCTTCGCCGGCTGCGTCGCCACCGTGATCATTGCCGCGCTCGGCGCGCCGCTCACCAAGATGGCGCTGCTCTTCGGCCCGGCCGAGTATTTCTCGCTGATGGTGATGGGCCTGTGCTTCGCCGTCGTGCTGGCGCGCGGCTCGATCCTCAAGGCCTTCTGCATGATCATGCTGGGCCTGCTGTTCTCGACCGTCGGCACCGACCTCGAGACCGGGCAGGAGCGCCTGACCTTCGGCATCGCCTCGCTCTCGGACGGCATCGACTTCTCGGTGCTGGCGATGGGCGTGTTCGGCTTCGCCGAGGTGCTGCGCAATCTCGAAAGCCCGGAGGCGCGCGACGTCGTCAAGGGCAAGATCGGCCGGCTGCTGCCGGGCTGGGAGGACATCAAGCAATCCGCCGCCCCGGTGCTGCGCGGCACCTTCATCGGCGGCATCTTGGGCATCCTGCCGGGCAATGGCGCGGTGCTCGGCCCCTTCGCCAGCTACACCGTCGAGAAGAAGATCGCCAAGGATCCCTCGCGCTTCGGCAAGGGCGCGATCGAGGGCGTGGCGGGGCCGGAATCGGCCAACAATGCCGGCGCCCAGACCGCCTTCATCCCGCTGCTCACCCTCGGCATCCCGCCGAACGCGGTGATGGCCCTGATGGTCGGCGCAATGACGATCCACGGCATCATCCCCGGCCCGCAGGTCATGACCCGCAACCCCGAATTGTTCTGGGGCATGGTCGCCTCGATGTGGATCGGCAACCTGATGCTGCTGATTATCAACCTGCCGCTGGTCGGCATGTGGGTGAAGCTGCTGCAGGTGCCCTACCGGCTGATGTTCCCGGCGATCCTGATCTTCTGCTGCATCGGCATCTACTCGGTGAACAACCAGCCGCTCGACGTCGCCTTCACGGCGCTGTTCGGCCTGTTCGGCTACTTGCTGATCAAGCTCGGCTTCGAGCCGGCGCCGATGCTGCTCGGCTTCGTACTGGGCAAGCTGATGGAGGAGAAGCTCCGGCAGGCGCTGATCATCTCGCGCGGCTCGTTCATGACCTTCGTCGAGCGGCCGATCTCGGCCGGGCTGCTGGTGGTCGCCGTGCTCGTGCTCGCTATCGCGCTGCTGCCCTCGATCTCGAAGAAGCGTGACGAGGTCTTCACCGAATGACGGGGTTGCCGCCCCCCGCGGCCCTCTCCAGTCTCGATTCACGCAACGCCCAGGGAGAAATACGGATGAAGAAGCTCGTTCTTGGCCTTGCCGCAGCTGCCGCGCTGGTGCTCACCGGCAGCGCGCAGGCGCAGGCGCAGGGTTATCCGACGAAACCCATCACCATGATCGTGCCTTTCGCGGCCGGCGGCCCGACCGACATCATCGCCCGCATCGTCGCCGACAACATGTCGAAGACGCTCGGCCAGCAGATCGTGATCGAAAACGTCGCCGGCGCCGGGGGCACGACCGGCATCACCCGCGCGTTGACCGCCGCGCCGGACGGCTACACCATCGCGATGGGGCACCTGGGCACCTTCTCGGCCGCGCCCGCGACCTATCCGGGCCTCAAGTACGACCCCATCAACGGCATGCAGACGATCGGCCTCGCCGGCGGCACGCCGATCCTGATCGTCGCCCGCAAGAACCTCGAGGCGCCCGATCTCAAGGCCTTCGTCGCCGCGGTGAAGGCCAATCCGGACAAGTTCAACGAAGCCCATGCCGGCCTCGGCTCGGTCTCCTGGACGACCTGCACCCTGCTGAAGGGCATCCTCGGGACACCGAAGATCAACGCCGTCGCCTATCGCGGCACCGGCCCGGCCCTGAACGACCTCGTCTCCGGCCAGGTCGACTTCATGTGCGACCAGATCGTCTCCGTCGCCGAGCAGGTCCGCGCCAACACGATCAAGGCCTATGCGATCGCCTCGGCCCAGCGTTCACCGGCGCTGCCGGATGTCCCCACCACGAAGGAAGCCGGCCTGCCCGAGTACCAGATCGAGGCCTGGAACGGCATCGCCGGGCCGAAGGGCATGCCGAAGGAGGCCGTTGACAAGCTGGTCGATGCGCTGGGCAAGGCGCTCAACGATGAAGGCACCAAGAAGCGCCTGCTCGATCTCGGCACCGTGCTGCCGACGGCCGAGGAGCGGACACCTGCCGGCTTTGCCGCGCTGATCAAGCGAGACGCCGACAAGCTGACGCCTGCGCTCTCGGCCGCGCCGAAGCAGTAAGCACCGGCTCGGAAAGCATCAGACGGCGGGCCTCACGGCCCGCCGTTTTTCTTTGGGCCTGCACCCGCCCACGCGTCGCAATCGTCATTGCTTCGTCGCTCCGCCTGTCGCGATGACGACAGCGCTTCATTCGATACAAATCATTGATTTTATTATATTTTATATTCCCTGTTTCAGCCATTAACATCTCGTTACCTGCCCCATTCGGAACAGCGGCGGCACCTTCCCCGTTTCTCTGCCACCGAAGTTCGCTTCGAAAGGAGAGGAACCATGTTGAAGAAACTTGCCCTTGTAGCCGCCCTGACCATCACCCCGGCGGTCGCCTTCGCGCAGAGCCAGCCTTCGGGCGGCGCGGTCGGCGGTGCAACCAGCGGTGCTGCGACCGGTGCGGTGGGCGGTGCCATCGTCGGCGGCCCGGTCGGTGCGGTCGTCGGCGGCGTCGGCGGCGCCGTGGTCGGAGCGATCGTCGGCGATGCGGCCGAGCCGCGTTTCCGCACCTATGTCGTCGAGCAGCGCGTGCCGTCCTACACCTATGCCGAGCCGGTCGCGGTCGGCACCATCCTGCCCGAACAGGGCGTGGTCTATCGCCCCCTGCCGGCCGAATACGGCCCTCAGGCTTCGCGCTACACCTACACGGTCGTGAACGACCGGCCGGTGATCGTCGAGCCGCAGACCCGCCGCGTCGTGCAGATCATCGAATAACGCGATGACCCGAAAGGCGGGCGGTTTTAACCCCAGACGCGTCCGCCTCTCAGGCCAGGCCCGCTCCGGAAACGGGGCGGGCCGCTTCGTGTCGAGACGTTTTCAGCGGGTGCCGAACATGCGGTCGCCGGCATCGCCGAGGCCGGGAACGATATAGCCGTGATCGTTGAGCCGTTCGTCGATCGCTGCGGTCCAGATGCGGATATCGGGATGGGCGCCACGCAGGCGGGCGATGCCTTCCGGCGAAGCAAGCAGGCAGACGAAGCGCAGGTCCCTGGCGCCACGCTCCTTCAGGCGTTCGACAGCCGCCACGGCCGAGTTCGCGGTCGCCAGCATCGGGTCCATCACGACGATCATGCGATCGGCGATGTCGGAGGGGGCCTTGAAGTAATATTCGACGGCCTGGAGCGTATCGGGATCGCGGTAGAGGCCGATATGGGCGACGCGTGCGGCCGGGACGAGTTCCAACATGCCGTCGAGGAAGCCGACGCCGGCGCGCAGGATCGGCGCGAAGACCAGCTTCTTGCCGGAGATGATCGGCTGCATCGATTTCTGCAGCGGCGTCTCGATCTCGATCAGTTCGGTCGGCAGGTCGCGCGTCACCTCGTAGCAGAGCAGCATGCCGATCTCGTTGAGGAGCTGGCGGAAGCTCTTGGTGGAGCGATCCTTCTCGCGCATCAGCGTGAGCTTGTGCTGGACCAGCGGATGGTCGACGACGGTGACGCCGTCCTGGCTCGAAGTCATACGCCGTTCCCTCTCGTTCTCAGCTCTCTCGCGTCATCCCGGACAAGCCGCGAAGCGGCGCCGATCCGGGATCCATCGAAGGGCGGTGTGCTCTATGATGGATTCCGGGTCTCCGCTTCGCTGCGCCCGGAATGACGGCGCTTTTGCACGCAACTCGCGGATCAAAATACCGTGCCATCGCTCACGATGGTCAAGGGCGGGCCGCCATCCACACGCTTTTCGCGCGCGATCCGGCGCCCGGCCGCCCAAGAGCCCCCTTCGAGCACCTTGGCGAGCGGAAGCTCTTCGCGCGAGCGGCCGAGACGCTGGCGGATCAGCGCCGCGACCTCGTCGAGCAGGGCGACGGTCAGCGCCCGCCATTCGACCACGAGCGGCGACGAGACCTCATGCGCCTTTGTCCGGTCCGCCTCGTCCTTCAGGGCAATGACGCCGCTGTCGAGGAAGAGCCCGCCATTGCGGTACTCGGGCAGGCCGGTCATCTCGTCGATATCGACCACGGTAACACCAGCCCATTCCAATGGCTCGATCAGCGAATAGGTCAGCCATTGCGAGAGCTTGTGGAAGGGCACGAGCGCTTCCGTCGGCTTGCCCGGGGCGATCAGCGGATGGCGCCAGGTGTCACCGAGCGCCACACCGGCCAGCGTCAGGCGCGACGGCCAGATGCTGCCGAAGGTGCCGAGCACCTCGCCCAGCATATGCGGCGCCCGCAACGTCCCGGTCTCGGCCGCCGAGACAAAGCGGTCGAACAACGCACCCGGCCGCGACAGCCCCTGCCGTTCCAGCTCCTCGCCGAGGCGGTTGAGCAGGGCCGCACGGCCGTCAAGCGCGAGCAGCGGATTGCCCGGCCCGGCCTGGAAGCCGCGCCCCAGCGCCGCCGCGTCGAGGCGCTTCAGGCCGGCAGCATCGGCCTGCAAGGGGTTGGCCGGATCGCTGGAAAAGAGGCCGGCGGCGAACATGTCGAGCGAGGCGAGCGCCAGCCCTTCCGAGCGACCGATCTCGCGAGCTGTCGCGGCATCGCGGTAGCGCCAGTCCGGTCCGGCGCCGGCATCGAGCAGTACGCTGACCACAGCGAGATCATAAGCGGCGCGACCGCGCATGGCCGGGTCGGCGAAACCCGCCTCCCGGTCGAGCTTCTGCCAGCGGTCTTCGCCGCCAAGGACGAAATGGCGCCAGCGCGCGTGGAAGGGGATGTCGAGCGTCGGATAGTTCGCGCGGATGGTCTCCAGCACATAATCGGCGCAGGCTTCCAGCCGCTCCGCATGAGCGCTGAAATGGAGGAGCTGACCGGCCAGCCCGAGTTCCAGCATCTCTTGCGCACGCTCACGCACGGCAGCGGGCTTCAACAGGGCGCGGAACGCCTCGGGATCGCGATCGGGCATCATCAACTCGGCAGGCGTGACAGAATCAGAACTTGTCGAGGTCGCGGCCGACCGTCGACTTCAGGGCGTTGTCGCCGGGCGCACCGTCGGGCGAATAGTAGCCTGCGGCCTTCTTGGCCTCGATCTCGACGGAGGCATCGGGCGGGATCAGTTCCGGCGGGATCGCGACGCGCTCGCCGATGGTGATGCCGCTCTCGACCATGGCGTCGTATTTCATGTTCGACATCGACATCAGCCGGTCGATATGGGTCACGCCGAGCCAGTGCAGCACGTCCGGCATGAGCTGCTGGAAGCGGGCATCCTGCACGCCGGCGACGCATTCGGTGCGTTCGAAATAGGTCGCGGCGGAGTCGCCGCCCTCCTGGCGCTTGCGGGCATTGTAGACGAGGAACTTGGTGACCTCGCCGAGCGCCCGACCCTCCTTGCGATTGTAGACGATCAGGCCAACGCCGCCGCTCTGGGCCTCCTTCACGCATTCCTCGATGCCATGCGTGAGATAGGGCCGGCAGGTGCAGATGTCGGAGCCGAACACGTCCGAGCCGTTGCATTCGTCATGGACGCGGCAGGCGATGCGCGCCTTCGGATCAGCAAGCCGCGAGGCCTCGCCCATGACATAGGCCGTGATCGAGCCGATCGGCGGCAGGAAGACCTTGAGGTCCGGCCGCGTCACCAATTCGGGATACATGCCGCCGGTCTGCTCGAAGAGCGTGCGGCGCAAGTCGCTCTCGGTCGTGCCGAAGCGCTCGGCAATGCCCGGCAGATACCAGACCGGATCGACCGCGATCTTGGTGACGCTGATATCGCCTGACGAATGCAGGATATTCCCGTCGGCGGCGAGGCGATGCGCTCCCATCGCCGCGAGGATCTCGGGCAGATTGAGCCTGGCCCTGGTGATCGCGATCGAGGGGCGTATATCGATGCCCTCGCCGATCAGCTTGCCGAAATCCTGCGCGACCGTGTGACCGAACGGATCGAGCGAGACGATCTTCTTCGGATCGCCCCATTGCGGCTGCGGCAGGATTTCCGCCGTCGGATGGGTGTTGGTGAGGTCCGGACGCTGCTGCGGGTTCATCGCGCGGGCGGAGATCGCCAGCGCGCGATAGACCGAATAGGAACCGCCATGGGCGCCGATGACGTTGCGGTCGGCCGGGTTGGTGGTCGAGGCGATGATCGGGCCGCGCTCGGCGGCAGTGGGCGCGCCCCAGCGAATCGGGAAGCGCGCCGCGGCGCTGCCCGGCTCGGGATGGGAGGTCAGTCTGATATGGCCGTTGCGGTTGGGCGCATTCATCGTGGTCACGTCCTGAAACGGAAGAAGGCCCCGGGACGGGATCGTCCGGGGCCTTCTGGACCTCATGAAGTCTGAACCAGCGCGGCGGCGCCGTCAATCGCCTTAGAAAACAGCGAGATAGCGCAGCAGCGAGATGATGCCGATCACGATCACGATGATCTGTACGACGTTCTTGATCTGCCCGTCGAGCGGCAGCATCCGCACGAGATAGAGCACGAGGCCGATGACGAGAATGGTGATCAGCAGCGAAATCAGAATGGACATGCTTTCAGCCCTTTATCTCGGCCGGTAGCCGGCCCCCCGGGGCCCAGCCGCGACGCATTCGCGGCCTGTCAGCCCCGGCAACAGAACGTCGCGGGGCAGGAATAGGTTCCGGGGGATTTGGGAGCGAAAGGGAGGCTGCGTGGGCAGGAAACACCCACCGTCATGGTCGGGCTTGTCCCGACCATCCACGTCTTTGCTGGGCAAAGGTCGTGGTCAGGACGTGGATGCTCGCCACAAGGGCGAGCATGACGTCGAGGACGTCATGCTGGGGCGCAGCGAAGCGAAATGCCCGAGAACTCTAAGGATCCGAGAACTCCAAGGACAAGACGCAACGTCATTCCGGACAAGCCGCGAAGCGGCGCCGATCCGGAATCCATCGCAGAGCTCGTAGCCCTACGATGGATTCCGGGTCTCCCTTCGGTCGCCCGGAATGACGTCTCTTCGTCTAGAGATGCGCGGGTCAAGCCCGAGCATGACGGCGGGTATCAGCCCGCGATGCGATCGAAATCGGCGACCGCGCGCGTCGCGTGGCGGAGCTGGTTGAGCAGCTTCAGGCGGTTGGCGCGCAAGGCCGGATCGAGGTCGTTGACCGTGACCTTGTCGAAGAAGGCATCGACCGCCGGGCGGATTTCGGCGAGCGCGGCCATGGCGCCCTCGTAATCCTCGGCGGCGACCGCAGTCTCGGCCTTCGGCGTCGCCTGCGCGAGAGCGACGGCCAGCGCCTTCTCCTCGATCAGGCCGGCATCGGCGATGAGGTGCAGATCGGGAGCAGCGGCGAAAGCGCCCTCCCCGTCCTTCTTCTCCTCGGCCTTGAGGATATTGGCAGCGCGCTTGTAGCCCGCGAGCAGGTTGCTGCCGTCCTCCGTATCTAGGAAGCGGCCGAGCGCGGCAACGCGGCGGGTGATCAGCAGGAGATCGTCGTTGGCCGAAGCCCCCTCGCCCAGCACGGCGTCGACGAGATCATGCCGCGCGCCCTGGTCGCGGAGCATGACCTTCAGGCGATCATGGAAGAAGGAGAGGAGGTCGGCATCCTTGACGACCTGCGTCAGCGGCAACCTCACCCCATTCTCGACCACCAGCCGGATCACGCCCAGCGCCGCCCGCCTTAGCGCATAGGGGTCCTTGCTGCCGGTCGGCTTCTCTCCGATGGTCCAGAAGCCCACCAACGTGTCGAGCTTGTCTGCCACCGCCACCGCGATCGAAACCGGATCGGTCGGCACGCGGTCGGATGGGCCGAGCGGCTTGTAATGCTCCTCGACCGCCGCGGCGACCGAAGCGTCCTCGCCCTGCAGTTCCGCATATTTCCGGCCCATCAGGCCCTGCAGTTCCGGGAACTCGCCGACCATCTCGGTCGGCAGGTCGGCCTTGGCGAGCTTGGCGGCGCGCTCGGCCTTCTCGGGGTCGGCGCCGACGATCGGGGCCAGTTCCCTAGCCTGGGCCGCAATTCGCTGGACGCGCTCGCCTTGCGTGCCGAGCTTGGCGTGGAAGACGACGCCGAGCTTGTCGAGCTTGGCCATGCGCTGGTCGAGCGGCCTGGCAAGATCCAGGCCGAGCTTCTCGGCGCTGTCCTTCAGGGTATCGAGGTCCGGCAGCGAACCACGATCGGTCTGCCAGAAATAGGCGGCGTCCGAGAGGCGGGCGCGGACGACGCGGCCATTGCCGGCGGTGATCGCCACGCCGCCGTCGCTGGCGACGAGATTCGAGACCAAGATGAAGCGGTTGGCGAGATTGCCGGTCGCGGGATCGCGCAGCACGAAGCATTTCTGGTTCGCGCGGATGGTCGCGCGGATCGCCTCGCCGGGAATGTCGAGAAAGCGCTCCTCGAAGGAGCCCATCAGCACAACCGGCCATTCGACGAGGCCGGCGACCTCCTCCAGCAGCCCCTCGTCCTCGACGAGATCGAGCCCCTGCGCGAAGGCGAGGTTGCGGGCGTCGGTGAGGATGATCTCCTTGCGGCGGTCGGCGTCGAGCACGACCTTCGCCTTCTCCAGCGAGGTCACGTAGTCGTCGAGGCGCTTCACCGTGATCGGGCCGGGCGCATGGAAGCGGTGGCCGTAGGTGACGTTGCCCGAAACGATGCCGTCGACCTCGAAGGGCACGACCTCCGGGTCCTCGGTCTCGGCGGCGCCGAAGGTGCAGAGGATCGAATGCAGCGGGCGCACCCAGCGCAGGCTCGCGCCGGCGGCCGAGGCCTTGCCCCAGCGCATCGATTTCGGCCAAGGGAAGGACCGGATCACGGCCGGCACGATCTCGGCGATGGCCGCGACGGTCTCCTGGCCGGGCTTCTCGATGATGGCGACGTAAGAGTCGCCCTTCTTGGGATCGCTAACGATGGTCGCCTGGTCGAGCGAGGTCAGTCCGGCAGCCTTGAGAAAGCCCTGCACGGCGGCGTCCGGCGCGCCGACGCGTGGGCCCTTGCGCTCCTCGCGCACGTCGCGGCCGCGAACGGGGAGGCCGGCGATATGCAACGCAAGCCGGCGCGGCGTCACGAAGGCTTTCGCGCCCTCGTAGACGAGGCCGCGCTCGACCAGCGCGTCGGTGACGAGCTTCTTCAGGTCCTCGCCGGCCTTGCGCTGCATGCGCGCCGGGATTTCCTCGGAAAAGAGTTCGAGCAGGAGATCGGGCATCAGATGGCTCCCCCGCCGGCGGTCTTCAGCCAGGCCGCGCCGCAGGCCTTGGCGAGCTCGCGCACGCGCAGGATGTAGCTCTGCCGCTCGGTGACCGAGATCACGCCGCGCGCATCGAGCAGGTTGAAGATATGGCTGGCCTTGATGCACTGGTCATAGGCCGGCAGGGCGAGTTCGTGGCGCGGCTGGTTGGCACCAGAGGCCGGCTCGCCGGCAGCGAGCAGAGCCTTGCACTCGGCCTCCGCATCCGAGAAGTGCCGGAACAGCATCTCGGTATTGGCATGCTCGAAATTATGCCGGGAATATTCCTGCTCGGCCTGCAGGAAGACGTCGCCATAGCTGATGCGGTCTTCACCATCGAGGCCGTTGAAGTTGAGATCATAGACGTTCTCGACGCCCTGGACATACATCGCAAGGCGTTCAAGCCCATAGGTCAATTCGCCCGCAACGGGGGCGCATTCGACGCCCGCCACCTGCTGGAAATAGGTGAACTGACTGACTTCCATGCCATCGCACCAGCATTCCCAGCCGAGGCCCCAGGCGCCGAGCGTCGGACTCTCCCAGTCGTCCTCGACGAAGCGTACGTCATGCAGGCCGAGATCGACGCCGATGGCGCGCAGCGAGTCGAGATAGAGCTCCTGCAGATTGGGCGGCGATGGCTTCAGGATGACCTGGAACTGATAATAGTGCTGGAGCCTGTTGGGATTCTCGCCGTAGCGGCCGTCCTTGGGGCGGCGCGAAGGCTGGACATAGGCCGCCTTCCACGGCTTCGGCCCAAGCGCGCGCAAGGTCGTCGCCGGGTGGAAGGTGCCGGCGCCGACCTCCATGTCGTAGGGCTGCAGCACCACGCAACCTCGCTCGGCCCAGAAGCGCTGCAGCGTCAGCAGCAGCCCCTGGAAGGAGCGGGTCGGGTCCATCGCCGGGGAGGAAACCGGGATGGTGGAGTGCGAGAGTGGCGCGGGGGCGGACAAGTGCCTGCAACCTTCCGATAACGAGGGAATGGCGGTGATTAGGGTTCGCGCCGGCCAGGGTCAAGCGCAGCCCGGAACCGCAAGCGGACAGATTTCGTTCATAACCGGCCTGATATCGACAAAGGCAACCGCACGGTTCGCGATGTTCGGGGCGAGCATTTGATGACGGGCCTGCGGCCGACAACGAAGGAGTAAGCCCATGTTGACAACCCGCATCATTGCCGCCGCCTTCGGCGCCGCAACCTTGCTCGGTGCCGCCATGAGCAGCGCGCCGGCGTCTGCGGTTCCGATTTCGGCCGGCACGACGCTCGGTTCCCCCGCCGAGACCGGCCTCGTCCAGCAGGCCTGGCACTATGGCCGGCCGCATTACGCCCCCGGCCGCCCTTATGTCCGTCGCTGCTGGACCGAGTCCCGCCGTGTCTGGACCGGCCGGCACTGGGTTCGGCGAACCGTACGCGTCTGCCGCTGAGCGCGACGCATCTCAGATGAAGGCCAGCTGAACGGCGCGGTTTCGCGCCGTTCACATGAAGCGGTGTAGGGTTTCTGCCAGGGACGACCTTATAACCCTCGGCACGCCCGACGGTAGCATTCAAGGAGAACACCATGTTCCGGGGAACCATTCTCGCCGCAGCCACGGCCGCCCTGCTCGGTGCCGGCGCCCCGATGGCGACATCCGCCTCCGCGGCTCCGGTCGCGGCCACCGCGGGACAGTCGGCGCAGGCGGGGCAAGGCCTCGTCCAGCAGGCCCAGTATTATTACGGCCCGCGCCGCTACTATGGCCCGCGCCCCTACTACCGTCCGCGCTGCTGGACCGAAGGCCGCCGCATCTGGAACGGCTGGCGCTGGGTCGTGCGCCCGGTGCGCGTCTGCCGTTGAGCAAATGAAGGATGGCCGCAATGCGGCCATTCGCTGAAGGCAAGCTGAACGGCGCGATCTCGTGCCGTTCAGGTTGGAGGCGCTAAGGTCTCACACCAAGGGCGGCGTTCCATCCGACGGCACAGGCTGCCGACGCCATCTCATGGAGGTTTTCATGTTTCGGACACTGATCGTCACGATGGCGACAGCCGGCACGCTGGGCGTGGCCGGCCTCGCCGCTACTCCCGCCTCTGCGGCTCCCGTTGGAGCTGCGCCGATCGCGACGGCTCCCATGGTCGCCAGCGAGGGCTTGGTCCAGCAGGCGCAGTATTATTACGGCCCGCGCCGCTACTACGGTCCGCGGCGCTATTACGGCCCGCGCTACTACTACGGTCCGCGCCGCTATTACGGCCCGCGCTTCTACGGCCCGCCGCCGGTCTTCGCCCCGCCGTTCTTTGCGCCGCGGCCTTATTACTGGTAATCGGACGCTAGGCGCCCGCGGCCGCGATGCACCGCATCGCTTGCGGGCGTCAGCCGGCCATCCGGACCGTTGATCACGAAAGCCGGCAGCAAGGCTGCCGGCTTTCTGCTGTTCAGCACCGCCGTCACGATGATGCGGATCGCCGGCCTGTCGGCGAAGGCATGGACCGGGCGAACCGCGACCGCACCGAATCCCGTTTCGAGAGCGGCCAGGGTCTCCGGCAATGCCTCCGCGCGATGGATGAGCGCGAGATGCCCCCCCGGGCGAAGCAGGCGCCGCGCAGTGCGCAGCCACGGCGCGAGCGCACCTTCCGCGACATGAGCCGCCCTGCGGTTGGCAACAGGCGAAGCCCGGCTGCCGCCCGGCGGGTAGAAGGGCGGGTTCATCGCGACCGCATCGAAGGAGCTGGATGCGAGGCCCCGTTCAGCGAGGACCGCGGCCCGCGCCGTGACATCCCCGGCCACAACCGTCACGCGCCCGGCGATGTCATTGAGCCCCGCATTGCGTGCCGCCAGGGCGGCGAGGTCCGGGTCACGCTCAAGCAGCACGGCACGCAGTTCCGGCTGCGTGAGCGCCGCCGCGAGCCCGACCGTACCCACGCCGGCTCCCATGTCGAGCAAGGTTCCCTGCCCCAGTTGCGGCAAGGCCGCCGCCAGCAGGATCGCGTCGCTGCCGGCGCGATGTCCCTTGCGCGGCTGCAACAGTCTCAGGCGGCCGTCTAGCAGCCGATCCTCGACGATCTCGCCCAGCGCGGAATCCGCCCCGATCTCACTCATCGCGCAATTCTGATCCGTAGCCGGCCTCGATCAGCAGGGCTCTCGCGCGCTTGCGATCGGCTTCGCGCACCAGCAGGCGGCGAGGAAAGGCACCGATCATGCCCTCCAGCGCGCTGATATGCTGATCGGCGATCAGGCAATCGAGATTGGCCGAGGCCAGCAGGGCTTCGACCGCGCCGAGCAGGATGAGATCGTTGGTGCGCATGAGTTCGTGCATGGCTCCATGGAGCCCAAGCGCCGTGTCCTGCGCAAGTGCCGGCCTGTTTCGGTCTGCCGTTCACGAAAAGGTGCGGCGTCACGCCGGTTTGCAGGGGCTGGCGTCCCATGCGACGGTTGTGGCATTGCACAAGCGCGCCAACCGGCGCGAGGAACCGATCCGGAGTGTTTCCAGTGGGCGTCGTCGTCTCCCTCGAGGAACGGGAATCGAATCAGGCCAGCATCGAGCCGCTGGTCGCGCTGACGCGCGCCGATATGGAGCGCGTCAATGCGATGATCCTGTCGCGCACCGGCTCCGACGTGACGATGATCCCCGAGGTCGCCAACCACCTGATCTCCTCGGGCGGCAAGCGATTGCGGCCGATGCTGACGCTGGCGATGGCCGCTCTCTGCGGTTATCAGGGCGAAGGCCACGTCAAGCTCGCGGCGTCGGTCGAGTTCATGCACACCGCCACGCTGCTGCATGACGATGTCGTCGACGAGAGCGACATGCGTCGCGGCAAGCTCGCCGCCCGCATGCTCTGGGGCAACGAAGCCAGCGTGCTGGTCGGCGACTTCCTGCTCGGTCAGGCCTTCAAGATGATGGTCGAGGTCGGCTCGCTGAGGGCGCTCGACATCCTGTCCACCGCCGCCTCGGTGATCGCGGAAGGCGAGGTCCTGCAGCTCTCGGTCGCCAAGAACACGGAGACGACCGAGGACGAATATCTCGCGGTGATCCGGGGCAAGACGGCCGAACTCTTCGCCGCCGCCTGCGAGGTCGGGCCGGTGATCGCGGGCTCGCCCAGGGCCGATGCCGCCGCCTGCCGCAGCTACGGCCTCAATCTCGGCATCGCCTTCCAGCTCATCGACGACGCGCTCGACTATGGCGGCGTCGCGGCCAAGCTCGGCAAGAACACCGGCGACGATTTCCGCGAGGGCAAGATCACTTTGCCCGTCGTGCTCTCCTTCCGCCGTGGCGACGAGGCCGAGCGCGCGTTCTGGAAGCGCACGCTGCAGGACGGCGAGGTCCGCGACGGCGATCTGGAAGAGGCGCGGGCGATCATGCGCCGGCACAAGGCGCTCGACGACACCATAGCCCGCGCCGAGCATTACGCACGCATGGCGAAGGATGCGCTCGGGCTGTTCCCGGCCTCGCCGATGAAGCAGGCGCTCAACGCCGCCGTCGATTTCTGCGTGGCGCGGGCGCATTGAGCGGCTCGCAGGCCCTCAACTCAGCAAAGTCGGCTTGACCCACCAGCCCGGCCGCTCGCTCTGCAACACCTTGGCAGCCGTCGCGCTGACCATACAATCGTCGAACAGGGCGAAGCAGGTGGCACCCGAGCCGGACATGCGCGCGAGCCGGCAACCTGGCAGGGCCGCAAGTCGCTCCAGGACTTCGCCGATCACCGGCGCGATTCGCTGCGCCGGCGCGGCGAGATCGTTGGTCGTCGACGCAAGATAACCCTGCAATTCCGTCGCTGATGCCGGGGCAGGAAGGTTCGCCGCGCGGGCTTGAGATGCGACCTCGCTGGCTTTGAGGCCGAGCTCGCGGAATACCGCGACCGTCTCGACGCCGACGCCCGGATTCACCAGCACGGCGAAAAGCGGTGGCAGCCTGAGCACGGGACCGAGCTTCTCACCGATGCCGGCCATCAGCCGGGCGCGCGAATCGAGGCAGACCGGCACGTCCGCACCAACGCTGGCAGCGACCTCTCGCAGGAGCGGATCGGTCGGCGCGATGCCGTTCAGGCGCGCAAGCAGGCGCAGCGCGGCGGCCGCATCGGCCGACCCGCCGCCGATTCCAGAGGCGACCGGCAAGCGCTTGACGAGATGGAAGCGTCCCAGACGCAAGCCGGGGCGGGCGGCAGCAAGCGCGCGAGCGGCGCGCAGGACGAGGTTGCCGTCATCGACGGCCAAACCTTCGGCCCGTGGCCCGGCGAGCGTGAGGGAAAGCGGAGCGCCAGGATCAAGCGAGAGCGTATCGCCGACGCCGGCGAAAGCGACCAGGCTTTCAAGCTCGTGATAGCCGTCCGCGCGCCGGCCGAGTACGCGCAGGTCGAGATTGACCTTGGCGCGGGCGCGCGTCGTCAGCGGCAGGGCCACGGCGTCAGGCCAGCGACGCGACAGCGTCAGCCGCCATCCTTCTTCGTTCCCTCGACGACATTGGCCGAGGGTTCATCGAGGCCGCGCTCGATCTTGCGCAGAATCTTCTCGAGGTCCTCGGGCTCGGGCTTGAGGTCGCGCGCGTGATTCCACTGGAACTTCGCCTCCAGCTGCCGGCCGGTGCGCCAATAGACATCGCCGAGATGGTCGTTGATCACCGGATCGGAGGGGCGCAGCTCCGAGGCGCGCTCGATCTCGCGCGCGGCGTCGTCGTAGCGGCCGAGCCGGTAATAGGCCCAGCCCAGCGAATCGATGATGTAGCCGTCGCGCGGCCTGAGCTCCACGGCGCGGCGCAGCATGTCGAGCGCCTCGTCGAGCTTGAGATGCTTGTCGACCAGCGAATAGCCGAGATAGTTCAACACGAGAGCGCGCTCCCGTCCGAGCGGATCGGGCAGCAGTTCCAGCGCCTTGCGCAGATCGGCCTCGGCCTCGGGCCAGCGATTGGTGCGCTCGCGGGCGATGCCGCGGAAATAGAACAGGTCCCAGTTGGCGCGGCCGGGCGAGGCCAGCTTGCCGATCGCCTTGTCATAGGCCGCGGCGGCTTCCTGGAACTGCTTGCGCGAGCGATAGATGTTGCCGAGCGCCGAGAGCGCGTCGACATCGTCCGGGCGCTCGGCGATGACCCTGTCGAGATGTTTCACCGCCTCGTCGGGCTTGCCCAGGTTCTCCAGCGCCAGGCCGGCCTGGATCTCGGCATTCGGACGCAGCGGCGAGGAAGCCGGCATCTTGTCGTAGACGGCAACGGCATCCTCGGGCTGGCGGGCGCGCTCCAGGATGTCCCCGAGCGTCAGGATGGCGAGGTCGTGGCCGGGGTCGAGATAAATCGCCATGCGCAGGTAGAGCAGCGCGGCGGCCTCGTCACCCTGGCGGTTGCCGGCGCTGGCCAGGCCGTAGAGCACTTCGGCAGCGCCCTGCTGCGGCGTCGAGATCTGGCGCGGCGGCGCTTCCTTCCTGCCGACGAGCGTCATGCCCTCGCGAATGACCGGGTGATTCGGCAACAGGCGGTCGAAGGCGGCGTAGGTCTCGGCCGCTCCGTTGAAATCGCCGCTGCGGGCCTGGAAGCGGGCCCAGAGATCGACCAGCCGGAGCGTGGTCTTCTCGGCGTCATAGGCCGATTTCAGCCGCTTCTCGGCATCGGCCTTGCGGCCGGCGGCGTCGAGGATCAGGCCGGCATGGTAATCGCGGAAGAGATTGTAGGAAGGCTCGCCCTTCAGGCGCTCCAGCGTCTCGATAGCACGCTTGGGATTGTTCGAGCCGAGATAGGACCAGGCCGAGAGCAGCGTCGCGGTGATGTCGGCGGCGCGCCCCCTGCCGCCGCGCTGAAGGTGGTTGCGCGCCGTCTGATAGCTCTTCTGCTTGATCGAGCGGATGCCGATGACGAGCTGGGCCAGGCCGTTGCTCGGGTCCTGCTGGATCAGCTTGTCCGCCGCCCGGAAGGCATCCGGCATGGCGCCGTCGGCCAGGAAGGCGACGAAGGCGCGCTCGGTCAGGTCGTTGTTCTGCGGGTCTTCCTTGATCGCCTCGCGCAGATAAACGGAGGCCGCGCCGAGATCGCGCGAAGCGCCCGCGACGATCGCCGCGAGATAGTTGCCTTCCAGGCTGTCGCCCGGCTCCAGCGAATCGGCTGCACGCGGCTGCGTCGCGCCTTGGGCGACGGCCACAGCTGGCAGGAACATCAACAGAGACAGGGCAGCAGCCGTGCCGGAGGCACGCACCTTCTTCAATAATGTCACGACTGCCATTCTCCTTCGGCCCGCAGCCTCACCATCTCGGGGCGCACTGTTCCAGCGGACCGTGATCGCTTCGCGTAGGCTGCCAAGATGGCGGTTTCCGGGCGGCCGGGCAAGCCGGGCCCCGACGCAATGCGCCGGTTTCGTAGCAGCCGCGCAACACTCGCCGAAATCCCGCCGACGAAGAGGCCGATCGAAGAAAACGACAATCATCCGCTAGGGATGTCGTGCCTATAGTCGGTCCGCTCGCAGTTCACGCAGCGATTCCACTGGGATTATTCCGATGAAGAAGATCATTCTGAGCGTTGCCGCCGTCGCGCTTCTCGGCGGCTTCGTCGCCGGTTGCGCCAAGACCGAGACCAAGCCGGTCGCCCCGATCGTCCGCAAGGGCTGATCGACTTCGGTTGAAACGTCAAAGGGCGCGCCTTCCGGCGCGCCCTTTTCGGTTCATTCAACCTTTGACCGCCCGCGATCACATATTCGCGTAGCCGGGCCCGCCGCCGCCTTCCGGAACCGTCCAGGTGATGTTCTGGGCGGGGTCCTTGATGTCGCAGGTCTTGCAGTGGACGCAGTTCTGCGCGTTGATCACGAAGCGCGGGTTGGTCTTAGTCTCCGCATTCTCGTAGACGACCTCGTAGACGCCCGCCGGGCAGTAGAGCCGCGCTGGCTCGCCATAGAGCGGCAGGTTCCGCGTGATCGGAACCGACGGGTCCGTCAGCTTCAGATGGGCCGGCTGGTCTTCCTCGTGATTGGTCGAGGACAGGAAGACCGAGGAGAGCTTGTCGAAGGAGATCTTGCCGTCCGGCTTCGGATAGGTGATCGGCGTGACCTCGGCGAGCGGCTTCAGCGTCGCGAAATCCGGCTTGCCGTGCTTGAGCGTGCCGAAGGGCGACCAGCCGAAGAGCTGGTTCGACCACATGTCGACGCCGCCGAGCACGACGCCCGCGAGCGTGCCGAACTTCGACCAGAGCGGCTTGACGTTGCGGACGCGCTTCAGGTCCTTGCCGATGGCGCCGTCGCGCCAGCTATTCTCGATCTCGACGACCTCGTCATGGCTGCGGCCTGCCTGGAGCGCCGGCACCAGCTTCTCCGCCGCGAGCATGCCGGAGAGGATGGCGTTGTGGCTGCCCTTGATGCGGGGCACGTTGACGAAGCCCGCGGCGCAGCCGATCAGCGCGCCGCCCGGGAAGGTCAGCTTCGGCACGGACTGCCAGCCGCCCTCGGTGATCGCGCGCGAGCCATAGGCGATGCGCTTGGCGCCCTCGAAGGTGTCGCGGATCAGCGGATGGGTCTTGAAGCGCTGGAACTCGTCGAAGGGCGAGAGCGTCGGGTTCTGGTAGTTCAGATGGACGACGAAGCCGACGGAAACCAGATTGTCGTCGAAATGGTAGAGGAAGGAGCCGCCGCCGGTGTCATTGTCGAGCGGCCAGCCGAAGGAGTGCTGGACGCGGCCCTTGTGGAATTTCTCCGGCTTGACCTGCCAAAGCTCCTTCAGGCCGATGCCGTATTTCTGCGGCTCGCGACCCTCGTCGAGGGCAAACCGCTTGATGGCGATCTTGGAAAGCGAGCCGCGCGCGCCTTCGCCCAGCAGCGTGTAGCGGCCGCGCAGCTCCATGCCGCGGGTGAAGCGGTCGGAGACCGTACCGTCCTTGGCGATGCCCATGTCGCCGGTGGCGATGCCGGCGACCGAGCCGTCCTCGTTGAAAAGCAGTTCGGCGGCGGCGAAGCCCGGATAGATCTCGACGCCAAGGGCCTCGGCCCGCCCCGCCAGGAATTTCGCCACGAGACCAAGTGAGACGACGAAATTGCCGTGGTTGTCCATCAGCGACGGCATCGCGAAATTCGGCAGGCGGATGCCGCTCGGCTGGGTCAGAAGATAGAAGATATCCTCCTTGACCTCGGTGGTCAGGGGGCGCTCGGGATCGTCGCGCCAGTCCGGCACCAGCCGGTCGAGGCCGATCGGATCGATGACGGCGCCCGACAGGATATGCGCGCCGACCTCGGCCCCCTTCTCGACCACGACGACGGAGATGGTCTCGTCGAGCTGCTTCAGCCGGATCGCGGCGGCCAGGCCCGCCGGGCCGGCACCGACGATGACGACGTCATAGTCCATGCTCTCCCGCGGTTCGCTCTGCGCTTCCTTCAGATCCATCCTGCCCTCCGCCTTGCAGCCTGCGCCGCGCCATTAGTTTATATATGAACTATGTTGCCGGCTCGTTCAACGCCCGGCTTCCGTCCAGTCTGGAACCCCTCTATCCAAGCGCCCGTTCCATTTTGCAACTGCGTCGGCTCGCGAAGAGCCTTTGCAGGGTATAGGATGTGCCGATGAGCCTGTCCGACACAGCCGGCCCCGACGCGCCCGATCCTTACGAGTTGCTGAGCTGGTACGCCGAGATGGGCGTGACCGAGGCGATCGACGAGACGCCGCGCAACCATTTCGCCGATCCGGCTCCCGCTGGCGGGCAGCCGCGCCTGCGGCCCCTGCCCGGCCGGCCGGCCGCGCCGGTGCGGCCGATAGCGGCAGCCGCCACAGCTCCGGACGATGCGACGGTCAGCGCCAAGGCGCTGGCGCGCGAAGCACGCACGCTCGACGAACTGAAAGCCGCCCTGGCCGGGTTCGAGGGCTGCGCGCTGAAGGCCACCGCCAAGAACCTGGTCTTCGCCGACGGCAATCCGAAGGGACGGGTGATGATGGTCGGCGAGGCGCCCGGCGCCGACGAGGATCGGATCGGCCTGCCCTTCGTCGGGCGCTCCGGGCAGTTGCTGGACCGCATGCTGGCCGCGATCGGACTGAGCCGGAAGGAAGACGTCTATATCGCCAATCTCCTGCCCTGGCGCCCGCCGGGCAACCGCACGCCGACGCCGCAGGAGGTCGCGATCTGCCTGCCCTTCATCCAGCGCCAGATCGAGCTCGCCGACCCGGATATTCTCGTCTGCGTCGGCGGCCCTTCGGCGCAAGGGCTGCTCGGCTTCACCGGCATCCTGCGCTCGCGCGGCAAATGGGTGGAATACGATACCGGCGCGCGGCGCATCCGCGCGATCGCGACCCTGCATCCGGCCTATCTGCTGCGGCGCCCGCTCGACAAGCGCCTCGCCTGGCGCGACCTGCGGGCGCTGAAGGCGGCGCTCGATATGAAAGCCTGACGCGGGAACCGCCGCAGTCAGCCGGCGTTCAGGAGCAGCCTGCAAAGACGACTTGAGTTCCCCGCATCTCCCGGCGAGATTGCGGGGAAGCTTCGCCGGGGACGCCTTCATGCAATGGGAAGATTACCGCCAGTCCGATAATCTCGAGGACCGGCGCGGCAGCGGCGGCAGCTTCGCCGGCATGCCCGGCGGGCGCGGCGGCGTCGGCATCGGCACAATGGTCGTGCTCGGCCTGCTCGGCTGGGCGCTCGGTATCGATCCACGCCTGCTCATCGGCGGCGCCGAGCTGATCGGCGGCATCGGCGGGCGCGAGCAGACTCAGGAGACGCGCCGCTCCTCCGGCCCGCCACAGGACCAGATGGGCCGCTTCGTCTCGGCCGTGCTGGCGCAGAACGAGGACATCTGGTCGAAGATCCTGCCGCAGCAGGCCAATACGCGCTACCAGCAGCCGCGGCTCGTGCTGTTCTCCGGCGTCGACCGCTCGGGCTGCGGCACCGCGCAATCGGCGATGGGGCCGTTCTACTGCCCGGTCGACAGGAAGGTCTATCTCGACACCTCCTTCTTCCAGGAAATGCAGCGCAAGCTCGGCGGCGGCGGCGATTTCGCCTATGCCTATGTGATCGGCCACGAAGTCGGCCACCACGTCCAGAACCTGATTGGCATCCTGCCCAAGGCCAATCAGATCCGCGAACGCTCCTCCGAGCGCGACGCGAACGCGATCTCGGTGCGCATCGAGTTGCAGGCGGACTGCTTCGCCGGCGTCTGGGCTCACAACATCCAGGCGATGGGCCGCCTCGACCAGGGCGATATCGACCAGGCGATGCGCACCGCCTCCGCCATCGGCGACGACAAGCTGCAGAAGGCGGCGCAGGGCGTGGTCGTGCCGGATTCCTTCACGCACGGCTCCTCGGCCCAGCGCATGAAGTGGTTCACGACGGGCTTCCAGACCGGATCGATGCAGAGCTGCGATACGTTCCGGAATCCCGTGTAGCCGACGCCTCCCGCAATGCGGGACGCGTTCAGCCGCAGAGCTGCACCGTTTCCAGCACACGCAACGGTGGCCAGGAAACGCTCTCGACCGCATCGAAGACCAGTTCGAACGGCTCGACGCTTTCTGCCGTCAGGGCGAGCGCGTCCTTACGCTTCTCCGCCGACACGGCCGTCGCGAGCGTCAGATGCGGGGTCCATTGCCCAGGTCGGTAATACGGATCGCAGAGCGCGGGGCCGACGATCTCATGGATTCGCGCGTGCAAATCGATCAGGCGCCGGTCGCTCCGGGGGGACAGCCAGAGCACCAGCGGCTCGACGTCGAACAGGCAGATCCGGTCGAAGGTCAGCGCAATGGGCTCCTCCTTCGCGGCCAGAGCGAGGGCCTCGGCGAGGGTATCGGAGGAGATAGCATCATAGCGCGCCAGGGTCAGATGAGGCGCATAGCCCAAGGCCCGGATCGAGGGCGACGCTTCCAAGGCCAACGCCCTGTCGACCCATGGCCAGAACGGGCGGGCCTGCGATCTCGTCAGCAAGGTGATGCCGATCATCGGCGGAAAAGCCTTCGGGTTCGCCAGAACTGAAGGGCTTGCAGCAGGGCCTGCAACGTCCCGGAATTCCGTGCGGAGGGCTGCATCCAGCCCTCCGCCTTGTCGTCTTGGAGCTGCCGGACCACCGCTTAGGCGACCAGGCCCCTTTGCTCAGCACCGGATTTCTCCGAAAAGTGGATTCCACTTCCGGTCCGATACCCTAGCTCCAGAATCCTTCCTGATGCGTGCGAGGCGAGAACGTATCCTCGTCCTCCTGCTGTTCCTCGCGCTTGTCCTCGTCGCGCTCGGTTTCGCGCGCACATCGGGAATCGTGCCGTTCAAGCATGAGTCTCTCCTTTCGAAGGTCTGAGGGAGGTGCTTTGGGCAATCGTCAACATATGAACTTATGCTGCAATGCACAAGTTCCCGGGCTAAACGCGCCCGGTCATGCGTAGCTGGCATAGCGAATTCGGGAGATCCAAGCCGTCGCCGCGGCCTAGCCGACCCGCTCCCGCAGGACGGGCAAACGAACCGGTGCCCGATCGAGGCGACCGGCCGCGGCCATCGCCCTGGGCATGATCAGCCCCGCCCCCAGCCTGCGGCTCCCGATGGAGAACCCGACGCGCTCGCGCAGGGCCGCAGCGATGCCGCGCGACGGAATCAGGGCCGGCTTATCCGCCGCGACGAGCAAATGGCGCTCCACCGCCTGCACCCAATGGGCCTGCGGCACATCGCCGGCCTCGAACAGGACCAGGCGATCGCCGCGCGCATGGGCCGCGCTCTCCTGCCAGGCCTGCTCACGATTCGCGCGGAGATAGCGGGCACCGGTCGCGTCGGCCGCCCGCTCGGTCTCGGGGGAGCCGACCGTGTCGACGAGCACGGCATGGCCAAGGAAGCCCTCCGCAACCGCGGGAATCAGCACGGCCAGCGTCGCGGCGAGCGCCTGCTGGGAACCATCGCTGCGGATCACGGCCGTGAGCATGAGCGAAATCCTATGCCGCAACGCAGCATGCCACAATCCCGCCACTTGCCTTTTGTTCTTGTTATGTTCACTCTACATGAGACCAGAGAGCGCCGATTCCCGGTGCGCGACGCGGTTTGAAAGCCATGCCCCAGGCCAGACCCACCCAACGGCCCTTCCCGGCGGCCCAGCCCCTGCGGCGCACCGACCGGGAGACGAGCGTCTCGGCGCCCGTCGTCGCCCCGGCCGACCCGATGGCCTATGCCGGCCACCGCATCGATCCGGACCGACGGCGCGGGCGCGGCGCCACGATCAATCCGGGCGGTCGCTACGAGGCCGAGCAGCGCGTCGCCGAGGATGACGGTTGGGGCTCGCTGGAGGAGCTGCCGCCGTTCTCGACCGAGATCGCCTACGAGAAGGCGCGGACCATCATCACGCGCAACGACTCGCCAGACATCTCCTTCGACCGCTCGATCAATCCCTATCGCGGCTGCGAGCATGGCTGCGTCTACTGCTTCGCGCGGCCGACCCATGCCTATCTCGGCCTGTCGCCCGGCCTCGATTTCGAAAGCAAGCTGACGGCGAAGCCGGACGCGGCGGCGCTGCTGGAGAAGGAACTCTCCTCCCCGTCCTATCAGCCGCGCACCATCGCGATCGGCACCAATACCGACGCCTACCAGCCGATCGAGAAGAAGCTCCGGATCATGCGCCAGATCCTGGAAGTGCTGGCGAAGTTCAACCATCCCGTCGGGATCGTCACGAAATCGGCGCTGGTGCAACGCGACATCGATATCCTCGCGCCGATGGCCGAGAAGGGACTGGTCAAGGTCGCGCTCTCGGTGACGACGCTCGATCCCAGGACCGCGCGCGGGATGGAGCCGCGCGCCGCCTCGCCACCGAAGCGGCTGGAGACGATCCGCAAGCTTTCCGAAGCCGGTATCCCGGTCACGGTGCTGGTGGCACCGATCATTCCGGCGATCAACGAGCACGAGATCGAGCGCATCCTCGATGCGGCGAAGGCGGCGGGCGCCGAGGCGGCCGGCTATGTCCTGCTGAGATTGCCGCTCGAAGTCCGCGACATCGTGCAGGAATGGCTGCTGACGCATCATCCCGACAAGCTCCGGCATGTGATGTCGCTGATCCGCTCGACGCGCGGCGGCAAGGATTACGATTCGCAATGGGGCCAGCGCATGGTCGGCTCCGGCCCCTATGCCTGGATGATCGGGCGGCGCTTCGAGATGGCGGCCGAGCGGATCGGCTTCAACACAACTCGGCGGCGGCTGCGGACCGACCTGTTCGTGAAACCGGAGAAGGAAAAGGCGCAGTTGAGCTTGTTTTGAAGGGATGGGCAGCCGGGCAGCGCGACGAGATGGGAGAACCGCGGGATCCCCTCTCCTGTAAGGAAAGGGGTAGGGTTGAGGTGTAGGCCGCTGGACCAGCGAGGCGCCGCCTCTGACGGGCAATGGTTAGGTCGCGGCCCAAGCGTCCAACGGCCTACCCCTCACCCTGCCCTCTGCCTCCGGGAGAAGGTTCCCCGCGGTTCCGACGTCTACCCGGCCGGGTGCGAGCGTGACGGTTTTGAGTGGACATGTCGGTTAAGACACGAGCATGGCAGTGGAGCCCTCTCATGCCGCTCTGGCACTGCGTCGCGCTCTGCTGCATAACCCCGCCATGCCCGCCGACTTCAACCGCGAGACCTCCGCCATCGCCAACGGCCTGTGGCCGCTGGCCGGCATCGACGAGGTCGGGCGCGGGCCGCTGGCCGGACCGGTCGTGGCCGCTGCCGTGATCCTCGATCCGGATCGGGTTCCCCATGGCCTCGACGATTCGAAAAAACTCCCGGCCGCGGTCCGCGAGGAGCTGTGCGGCGAGATCATGGAGCGGGCGCTGGCCGTCTCCGTCGCCAGCGTGACGGCGATCGAGATCGACGTCATCAACATCCGGCAAGCGACGCTGCTGGCGATGCGCCGGGCGGTCGCCGCCCTGCCGGTCGCGCCCCTGCACATCCTGGTCGATGGTAACGACCCGCCGCAATTCGCCTGTTCCTGCGAGGCGATCATTCAGGGGGACGGGCAGATCGCCTCGATCGCCGCGGCATCCATCGTCGCCAAGGTGACGAGGGACCGGATGATGGCACGGCTGTGCAAGTGCTATCCGGCCTATGGCTTCTCCGGCCATGTCGGCTATGCGACGCCGGAGCACCGCAAGGCGATCGCCCAGCATGGCCCCTGCCCCGAGCATCGCTATTCCTTCGCTCCGGTGAAGGGCGTCTGGTTCCGGTAGGCGGCGGCGCGCGCCAGATTCCGAACAAAGCGCATCGTCATTCCGGGGCAGGCCGAAGGCCTGAGCCCGGAACCCACGAACACCGTTGCCGCAGAATGGAGCGGAGCCTCCCGTCTCGCTGCTCCTTCCGGACAGTCGTGTTCATGGGCTCCGGGTCCATCGCTGCGCGATGTCCCGGAATGACGGCGGAGGTGACTGCACCAGGCAACTCTGCTGCCGCAACGGTAGCCCGAGACGTTAACCGGCGTTTACGAATTTCCCTTGATTGCCAATGGGCTAGGCAAAAGTTGCAGCCCCAGAATGACACGCATTTTTTTCAACGCGGAAACCCGGCTTTTACCCTGTCTGGCCAATATCGCCCTCGTTGAAGTTGCGTAACGGTCTTGGCGTCATGGGTATCTCGCGTACCGGGACCGCCAGCGCTCCCGTCCGGATTCAGGTTTCGCGTACCGGACGGCCTGCGCTGGGGGCCCGGATGAAGGCCAGGAGCCTTCCCGAACATATCGGCATTCCTCAGGAGCTGCCGCTCGATCAGGTTCTCCTCGGCGACTGCGTCGCTGCGATGAACGCGCTGCCGCCGGCAAGCGTCGACCTGATCTTCGCCGACCCCCCCTATAATCTCCAGCTCGGCGGCGATCTGCGCCGGCCCGACGACAGCCTCGTCGACGCCGTCGACGACGACTGGGACAAGTTCGCCTCCTTCTCCGACTACGATCGCTTCACCCGCGACTGGCTTTCGGCCGCGCGGCGCGTGCTGAAGCCGGATGGGGCGCTGTGGGTGATCGGCAGCTATCACAACATCTTCCGCGTCGGCGCGACGCTGCAGGATCTCGGCTTCTGGCTGCTGAACGACATCGTCTGGCGCAAGGCCAATCCGATGCCGAATTTCCGTGGCCGGCGCTTCACCAACGCCCATGAGACCCTGATCTGGGCGGCGCGCGGCGAGAATTCGAAATACACCTTCCATTACGAGGCGCTGAAGGGCGGCAATGACGACCTGCAGATGCGCTCGGACTGGTATCTGCCGCTCTGCACCGGCGACGAACGCCTGAAGGACGACAAGGGCGCCAAGGTTCACCCGACGCAGAAGCCGGAAGCGCTGCTCGCGCGCGTGCTGCTCTCGGCCTCGAACCCCGGCGACGTCATCCTCGATCCGTTCTTCGGCACGGGCACGACCGGGGCCGTGGCCAAGGCGCTCGGCCGCCGCTTCATCGGGCTCGAGCGCGATCCGGTCTATGCCAAGGCGGCGCGCGAGCGCATCGCTGCCGTGACGCCGCTGGCACCGGAAGCCTTCTCGGCCGCACCCTCCAAGCGCAGCGAGCCGCGCGTGCCATTCCTCAGCCTGGTCGAGGCCGGGCTGGTGAAGGCCGGCGAGACCGTCCATGACGAGAAGCGCCGCTACAAGGCCACGGTGCGTGCCGACGGCACGCTGCTGCTCGGCCCGGCGGTCGGCTCGATCCACAAGGTCGGCGCGCTGGCGCAGGGCCTGCCCGCCTGCAACGGCTGGACCTTCTGGCATGTCGAGCGCGAAGGCGGGTTGACCGTGCTCGACGCTCTGCGCGGCGAGATCAGGGCGCAGATGGCGGCGGCCTGAACCGCCGTTCCGCTGTCCGCCCGCCCCCCTCATTCGTTCAGAGGATGCGCCGACGCCGTCGTCTCGCGCATCCTCGCACGCATGACAGCGAGGGCGGCAGCATGGCGACGATCCTCAAGAACGGTTCCCGCGGCCCCGAGGTCAAAGCGCTTCAGGAAGCGCTGAACGCCAAGCTGAAGCCGGTTCCGAAGCTCGTACCCGACGGCCAGTTTGGCACTTTCACGCACAACGCCGTCCTGGCCTTCCAGCGCAAGAACTGGCTGGTGGAGGACGGGCAGGCGGGACCTGCGACCCAGGCCTGCCTCTATGACACCGAGGCGTTCACGCCGATCCTGCACAACGTCTCCTTCATCGCGCAGCCGACCAACACGACCTGCTGGGCGACCTCGACGGCGATGATGAAGAAATCGACCGTGCCGATCATCATCGCCAAGACGCCGCCGGACATGATCGCCTCCGATGGCGGCCTGTTGAACTCCTCGGAAAGCGACCAGGCCATCGTCACCGGCCAGCGCTACGGCAATATCCACGGGCTGCGCTGCAATGCCCCGCAATCCTGGTCCGTCGAGCAGCTCAGGCAGGCGATAGCGCGCGGGCCATTGATGTTCGACATGCTCTGGCGCGTCGACGAGTACACGGCCGGCCGCGGCAGCCCCGGCCATATGATCGTCATCGTCGGCATGCGCGGCGACGGCAATCCGGACGGCACCGGCACGACGCTGCGCATCCACGATCCCTGGCCGCCGAACCGCGGCAAGATCTACTCGAAGGGCTATTTCAAATGGTCCGTCGAACTGCCGACAATGACCTATCGCGTCTTCGAATTGCTGTAGAGTCCGGCTCGCTCGACCACTTTCAGCATCACGCTCGGCAGCGGTTCGCCGGCAAGGTCGGCAAGCCTGGTGAAGCGCATGCCGGCGGGCGCCTGCGTGCGTTCCGGGACGCTGCCGGTGAACACCGTCAACTCAAGCGGAAAATGCGTGAAGACATGGCGCACGGGCTCTGCGACCTGAAGCCAGCGCAGGGGTAGCGGCGCGTCCTGCGCGGCGCCGTCGAGCTGGTAATCGGCCCGCCATTCGCTGGTCGGCACCTCGGCCATGCCACCGAGCAACCCTTTGGCCGGGCGCGTGCGCAGCAGGATCGCGCCATCGGAGCGGGTCAGCACGAAGGCGGCACCATAGCGCGTAACACCGGCCTTCTTCGGCGCCTTCCGCGGAAAGCTCTCTTGCGTGCCGGCGATCCGTGCCCGGCAGGACTCGCGCCACGGGCAGAGGCCGCAAACCGGATTGCGCGGCGTGCAGATGGTGGCGCCGAGGTCCATCAGGGCTTGCGCGAAATCCCCCGGCCGGTCCGGGGGCAGCATCGCCAGCACGCGCTGGCGAATCAAGGGTCGCGCGCCCGGCAATTCGTCCTCGATCGCGAAGAGCCGGCTCATGACACGCTCGACATTGCCGTCGACGGCCGCGGCCGGCCGATCGAAGGCGATCGCCGCGACGGCGCCGGCGGTATAGGCACCGATGCCCGGCAGGGCCCGCAAGCCATCCTCGGTGTCGGGGAAGTGACCGTGATGGCACTCCATCACTGCCTTGGCGCAGGCGTGGAGATTCCGGGCGCGGGAATAGTAGCCAAGCCCGGCCCAGGCCTGCATCACCTCCTCCGAGGGCGCTTCGGCAAGCGCTTTCACGGTCGGAAACCGGGCCATGAAGCGCTCGTAATAGGGTTTCACCGCCGCGACCGTGGTCTGCTGCAGCATGATCTCCGAGGCCCAGACCCGGTAGGGATCAGGCCGCTCGCCCGCATTCGCGCGCCAGGGCAGCGCCCGGCGATGACGGTCATACCAGGCGAGAAGATCGGCGACGCGTGCCTCGGAAGTCATGAGGCGGATGTAGCGCAGCCGTTGGCCGCTGCAAGCTCCATGCACTGCTTGCGGGCAGCCTCCTCCGCGCCCACAATACGGCCATGTCCGCCAAACCCCTCGCAGAACTGATCGACGACTGCATCGCGCCCGCGCTTGCAGCGCAGGGTTTCGCCGGCCGTGCCATCGTCTCGCTCTGGCCGGAGATCGTCGGCGAGCGGCTGGCGGCGCGCTCGCGGCCGCTCAAGATCGACTGGCCGCGCCGCCGGCCTGCGCCGGGCGAGGTCTCCGAGCCGGCGACGATGGTGGTGCGGGTCGAAAGTGCCTTCGCGCTGGAGATGCAGCAACTCGGGCCGCTCCTGGTGGAGCGCGTCAACACCCATCTGGGCTGGCGTGCCGTCGGCAAGCTCGTGCTCAAGCAGGGCCCGGTCGCCTCGCCCGTCACGCAGAAGCCGGCACCAAAGCTGGACGGGGAAACGGCGGCGCGCGTCGATGCGCAGGTCGCCGGCGTCGCCGACGAGGGTTTGCGGGAAGCGCTCGCCCGGCTCGGCCGGGCGGTGGCCCTCCGCGCGAAAACCCAAGGCGATGACACGGCTTCGTGAGCGGCGCCGTGCGCGGCACGATGCGCTCTTGCCACAATCGCGCTGGCCTCTATAGCTCCAAGCCAGTTTGACCCTTCGAGGATCCCATACGATGACGAACAGGCGACAGCTCCTGACCGGCGCAGCCGGCATCGCCGCTGCCGCGCTCGCCGGCGGCACCGCCGCGCGGGCCCAGACGAAGCTGCCCGATGCCGGCCCGCTGGGCGACATCTGGCTCGGCCCGGCCGATGCCAAGGTCACCATCGTCGAATATGCCTCGATGACCTGCTCGCATTGCGCGCATTTCCACGAATCGACCTGGCCTGAGCTGAAGAAGAAGTACATCGACACCGGCAAGGTGCGCTTCACGCTGCGCGAGTTCCCGCTCGATCCGCTGGCGACGGCCGGTTTCATGCTCGCCCGCTGCAACGGCAACGACAAGTTCTACCCGATGACCGACCTGCTCTTCGCGCAGCAGCGCAACTGGGCCTTCACCGACAAGCCGGTCGACGCGCTGTCGTCGCTGGTGAAACAGGCCGGTTTCACACAGGAATCCTTCGAAGCCTGCTTGAAACGACAGGATATCTATGACGCCGTCACGGTGGTGAAGGATGGCGGGGCCAAGGCTGGCGTGGATTCGACGCCGACCTTTTTCATCAACGGGCAGAAGCGTTCCGGTGCGCTCTCGATCGCCGAGTTCGACAAGATCCTGGAACCGCTCGTCGGCAAGTGAGCGGGCGGTTCCGCTTGCTCCAAATTCCCCGTCATTCCGGGCGCAGCGAAGCGGAGACCCGGAATCCATCGTAAGGCAGTCCACTACTCGATGGATTCCGGAGCGGCGCGGCTTCGCCGCTTGTCCGGAATGACGGGCGCGGACGCTGCAGGGACGCCGCCATGCATCTGACGCGTCTCAAGCTCGCCGGCTTCAAGACCTTCGTCGAGCCGACCGAATTCCCGATCGAGCCGGGGCTGACCGGCGTCGTCGGGCCGAATGGCTGCGGCAAATCCAATCTCGTCGAAGCGCTGCGCTGGGTGATGGGCGAAAGCTCGTTCAAGAACATGCGCGGCTCGGGGATGGACGACGTCATCTTCGGCGGCTCGAACGAGCGCCCCGCCCGCAACATGGCCGAGGTCTCGCTCACCCTCGACAACAGCGACCGCAAGGCACCCGCCGCCTTCAACGAAACCGATGTGCTGGAGGTCACGCGCCGGATCGAGCGCGAGGAAGGCTCGACCTATCGCATCAACGGCAAGGAGGTGCGGGCCAGGGACGTGCAGCTCCTCTTCGCCGATGCCGCGACCGGCGCGCGCTCCCCCGCCCTCGTCCGGCAGGGGCAGATCAGCGAGATCATCTCGGCCAAGCCGCAGTCGCGCCGCCGCATCCTCGAGGACGCCGCGGGCATCGCCGGCCTGCACAGCCGCCGCCACGAGGCGGAACTGCGCCTGCGCGGGGCCGAGGACAACCTGACCCGGCTGGAAGACGTGCTCGGCGAGATCGACGGGCAGATCGACGCCCTGCAACGCCAGGCTCGGCAGGCCGGGCGCTATCGCAGCCTCGCTGCCGATATCCGCCGGGCCGAGGCGACGCTCGCCGTCATCGCCCTGCACGACGCCCGCGCCCAGGAGGCGCAGGCCGCGCATGTGCTGGAAGAGGCGGTGCGCGGCGTCGCCGACCAGACCGGTCTCCAGGCCGAGGCTGCGAAGCGGCAGGCGATCGCCGCGCATGAACTGCCGACACTGCGCGAGGGCGAAGCGACGGCCGCCGCCGCGCTGGTCCGGCTGAAGCGCGGGCTGGACGAGCTTGAAGCCGAGAATCGCCGCGCCCGACAGCGCGCGGAGGAACTCGGCAAGCGCCTCACCGAATTGCAGGCAGACCTGTCGCGGCAGGAGAGCATCGGGCGGGATGCCTCCGAGAGCCTCGCCCGGCTGGCGGAGGAAGATGCAGAACTCGCCCTGGAAGGCGATGGTGCCGGATCGGGCGCCGAAGCTGCTGCTGCGGCGCAGCGCGCGGCAGAGGCCGCGCTCGCTGCCACGGAAGCTGAGCAGGTTACCGCGCAGAGCGCATTGTCCGATCTCGCCGCGCGACGCGGCGCCCTGGAACGATCGCTGCGCGAGGCGCGCGAACGGCAGGATCGCGCCGAAGCCGAACGCGGCAAGCTGCGCCGCGAGTTGGAAGCCCTCGACGCCTCCGATGCGAAGACGCTGCTCGACAAGCTGCGCGAGGCGCTGATCGCGGCCGAGAAGGCGCTGAAATCCGCCGATGCTGATGTCATTGCGGCGCGCGGCGCCGTCGCCTCGGCACGCGAGCGCGAAGCCGGGCAGCGAGGCCCCCTTGCCGAGGCCGAGCGCCGGGCGCAGCGCCTCGACACCGAGATCGGCACGCTCCGCAAGCTGCTGGCGCCCGCGGCGGGCGATCGCTGGCCGGCGGTGCTCGAATCCGTCAGCGTCGCCAAGGGCTACGAGATCGCGCTCGGCGCCGCGCTCGGCGACGATCTCGACGCCTCGACCGAGGCGACAGCCCCAGCCCATTGGGACGATACCGGCGAGGGCCAGGATGACCCCGCCTTGCCGGCCGGCGCAGAACCGCTGCTGACCCATGTCAGGGCGCCCACAGCGCTCCGGCGGCGTCTGGCGCAGATCGGCATCGTTACGCCCGATCAGGGCGAGGCTCTGCGACTTGCCTTGAAGCAAGGCCAGATCCTGGTCTCACAAGCAGGCGACCTCTGGCGCTGGGACGGCTTCACCAGCGCTGCCGACGCCCCTTCGCCGGCCGCGCGACGGCTCTCGGAGAAGAATCGCCTCGCAGATCTCGAACGCGAGGCGAAAGCAGCACGGGACGCCGCGGAAGCCGCGCGCAAGGCGCTGGAGGCCGCGAGCGCCGAGGCGCGGCAGGCTGCGCAGGCCGAAAGCGCCGCGATCGAGGCCGCCCGGCAGGCACGCCGTGCTGTCGATCAGGCCCGCGAACAACTGACCGCCGCCGAGCGCAAGGCAGCAGAAACGCTAGTCAAGCGCTCGACACTGGCCGAAGCGATCAAGCGGCTCGGCCAGGCGGTGTCCGAAGCCGGGCAGCAGGTTACGGTGCAAGAGAACGGGCTCTCCGCCCTGCCCGCTTCCGCCGAGCTGGAGAACACGCTGCTCAAGGCCCGCGTGCAGCTTGGCGAGGCCCGCGCAGCCGCCTCCGATGCACGGGCGCGGGTCCAGACCCTGGCGCGGGAAGCGGACTTGCGTGCCCGCCGTCGCGAGGCGATTGCGGCCGACGTTCGCGCCTGGAAACAGCGCACTGCCGCGAGCCTCCAAAGCGCCGAGGAGACGCGGAGGCGAATCGACGCGGCCAGAGCGGAGCAGAAGACGCTCCTTGAAGCACCGGACACCTTCCTGACCGAGCGGCGGCGCCTTGTCGCCGAGATCGAGCAGGCTGAGGCTGCACGCCGGGAAGCTGCCGACAGGCTGGCCGCCGGTGAGACCACCCTGGCGGAGGCCGACCGGCAGGCACGCATCGCGCTGGAAGGTCTGTCGGGCGCCCGCGAACGCCGCGCTTCGGCCGAGGCGCGCCTCGACGCCGCGCGCCAGCGCCTCAGTGACATCATCCGGCAGATCGAGGACGGCCTCGATACCGGGCTCGACGGCCTGCAGGCGATCGCCGGAATCAAGCCGGGGGACCCCTTGCCGGAGCCCGAGGCGGTCGAACGGCGGCTCGCCAATCTGAAGGGCGAGCGCGAACGGCTCGGCGCCGTCAATCTGCGCGCCGAGGACGAACTGACCGAGGTGAAGGCCAAGCGCGAAGGCCTCTCCGACGAGCGCGACGACCTGACCGAGGCGATCCGCCGCCTGCGACAGGCGATCGGCGCACTCAACCGCGAGGGGCGCGAACGTCTCATCGCCGCCTTCGATGTCGTCAACGGCCATTTCCAGCGGCTGTTCGGCGTGCTCTTCGGCGGCGGCGAGGCGGAATTGCGGCTGGTAGATTCGGAAGATCCGCTCGATGCGGGGCTCGAGATCTTCGCGCGCCCGCCCGGCAAGAAGCCGCAGGTGATGACGCTGCTCTCCGGCGGCGAGCAGGCGCTGACCGCGACCGCGCTGATCTTCGCGGTGTTCCTGACCAATCCCTCGCCGATCTGCGTGCTCGACGAGGTCGACGCGCCGCTCGACGACGCCAATGTCGAGCGCTACTGCGACCTGCTCGTCGACATGGCGCAGGACACCGAAACACGCTTCATCCTGATCACCCACAACCCGATCACCATGGCGCGGATGGAACGGCTCTTCGGCGTGACCATGGCCGAGCGCGGGGTCAGCCAGATGGTGTCGGTCGACCTGGCGACGGCCGAGCGCATCCGCGAGGCGGGATAAGCCGCAACCTGATACCCGTCATTGCGAGCGCAGCGAAGCAATCCAGGGGCCGGGCTCAAACACTCAACCCAACCCCCGGGATTGCTTCGTCGCTTCGCTCCTCGCAATGACGGCGAATAACGCGGCTCACCTGTCGAAAACCCACAGAAGACTGCGTTCGACCGCTGAAAAAATGCCACATTTGGTCCCGCAATGCGGCAAGATTGTCGCACTTTGCCAGAATTTATAGATATTACAATAGGTTAGGCATTATTCGCCTGCCTTGACAGCGCGGGGGGCTGCCAATAAAGGAGGCCGTGCTGACGACGGCTCGATGCGCGGGTTTGGTCGTGGTTATAGTGGTTTTTCGCCGGATCGCGGCGTAAACGCGGTCAAGACGGAGGACCCAGGCCATGTCCGAACCCGACCCAAACGCCTCAGACTCGGAGTTGCGCGCAAGACTGGGCTCGCTGAAGTCCGCGATCAAGCGGGCGGAAGAGAGCGAAAAGCCGGGCGCGAGCCCGGTTGGAGAGGACAAGGCGCTCGCGGGCGCGATGTCCTCAGGCTTTCGCGCCGCGACGGATCTCGCAGGTGGCATCATCGCGGGCGCCCTGATCGGGTACCTCGGAGACCGGTGGCTGGGAACGTCCCCGTTCCTGCTGATCGCCTTCCTGGTGATCGGTGCCATCGCAGGCTTCAGATCCGTCTATCGGCTCGGTTCGCGCCCGACCTCCGGGTCGAAGGGCGGCCCGAAGGCGAATTGATCGAAAGGCGGCTTGACCGGCCGCGCGACGAGGAACGAGACAATGGCGGCCGGCGGCGGAATCGATCCGATCCACCAATTCCACATCGCTCCGATCGTGGAGCTGAAGCCGTTCGGCATCGACCTCTCCTTCACCAACACCTCGCTGTGGATGGTGATCGTGCTGGCCGTCGTCTCCGCCATCATGGTCTATGGCTCGAGCCAGCGTTCGGTTGTCCCCGGCCGCCTGCAGTCGCTCGCCGAGACGATCTATGAATTCGTGGCCTCGACGATGACGGGCGTGATGGGCAAGGAAGGGTTGAAGTTCTTCCCCTTCGTGTTCTCGCTGTTCATGTTCGTGCTGGCCTCGAACCTGCTCGGCCTGCTGCCCGGCTCCTTCACCGTCACCAGCCAGATCATCGTCACCGCGGCGCTTGCGCTGCTCGTGATCAGCATCGTCGTGATCTACGGCATCGTGAAGCATGGCAGCCATTTCTTCGGCCTGTTCGTGCCGTCGGGCGTGCCCGGCTGGCTCCTGCCCTTCATGGTGCTGATCGAGGCCGTGTCCTTCCTGTCGCGCCCGGTTTCGCTCTCGCTTCGTCTGTTCGGCAACATGCTCGCCGGCCATATCGCGCTCAAGGTCTTCGGCGGCTTCGTCGTCGTGCTGCTCGGCTCGGGCGCCGTGTTCAACTACGCCATCGCGCCGCTGCCGCTGCTGCTGGCCGTCGCGCTGACCGCGCTCGAAGTCCTCGTCGCCGTTCTGCAGGCCTATGTCTTCGCGATCCTGACCTGCGTTTATCTCAACGACGCGCTGCACCCCGGCCACTGAGGCCAAGGCAGCGCTCGCGAGAGTTCATCCCACCCCGTTAAAACCTTCCACACTGGAGATAAGACCATGGATCCTGTTGCAGCCAAGTTCATCGGCGCCGGCCTCGCCTCGCTCGGCATGGGCCTCGCCGCCATCGGCGTCGGCACCATCTTCGGCAACTTCCTCTCGGGCGCGCTGCGCAACCCGTCGGCCGCCGACGGCCAGTTCCCGCGCGCCTTCATCGGCGCGGCGCTCGCCGAAGGTCTGGGCATCTTCGCGTTCGTCGTCGCGCTCGTCCTGCTCTTCGTGGTCTGACGCTTTCGTCGACTGCTTTCTCGTCGCGCGTTAGGGCCATTCGGCCAGACGCGCGACGGTTCCGTATCTTAAGCGCTGAAAGGCACGCTATGCCGGTTCGATCTTCAGGGTTCGCGCGACAAGGATGGCTTCTGGCTGTCGGCTCGTTCGCCACTCTGGTGGCGGGAGCGGCGCAGGCTGCCGAGCAGAAGCATGGCCTGAGCGGCGAGAAGGCTTCCTTCCCGCCCTTCGACCCCGCGCATTTCGCCAGCAACCTGTTCTGGCTCGCGATCACCTTCGCGGCTCTCTACTGGCTGATGTCCAAGGTCGCCCTGCCGCGCCTCGGCTCCATCCTGGAAGAGCGCGCCGAGACGATCGGCAGGGATCTCGACCAGGCGACCGAGATGCAGGCCAAGGCCGAGGACATGGCCCAGGCCTATGAAAAGGCTCTGGCTGAGGCCCGCAAGAACGCCCAGGGCATCGCCCAGACGGCGCGCGAGACCGGTGCCAAAGCCAGCGAGGCCCAGCGCCATGCGACCGAGGCCGAGCTTGCCGCCAAGATGGCGCAGGCCGAGGCGACGATCGCCAAGACCAAGCTCGACGCGATGGGCAATGTGCGCGATCTCGGCAGCGATATCGCCGCCGCCATCGTCACCAAGCTGACCGGTCAGGCTCCCAGCGCCAGCGAGGCGTCGGCTGCCATCGACCAGGCCCTGACGCGCGGCTAAGGAGAGTTCAGATGGATACTTTCTGGGTCGGCGTCGCGCTCGTCATCTTCCTGGCCATTCTGGTCAAGTTCGGCGTGCCGGGCATGATCGTGAAGGCACTCGACGCCCGTGGCGAAAAGGTCGCGCAGGAACTGGCGGAAGCCCGCCGCCTGCGTCAGGAGGCCGAGAAGCTGCTCGCCGAGTACGACGCCAAGCGCAAGGCCGCCGAGGCCGAAGCCGCCGAGATCGTCTCCTCCGCCAATGACGAGGCCAAGCGCCTCGCGGCGGAAGCCGAGGCCAAGCTCGCGGACTTCATCGCCCGCCGCACCAAGGCGGCCGAGGAGAAGATCGCCCAGGCCGAGAGCCAGGCCGAGGCCGAGGTTCGGGCCGCCGCTGCGGAGGCCGCCACCAAGGCCGCCGAGACCATCCTGCGCGGCCAGATGGCCGGCAAGGCCGGCGAAGCCGCCTTCGCCGCCGGGCTGAACGAGGTCAAGGCGAAGCTCAACTGAGCTGGAGCCGATTGCTCGATATGATGACGCCGCGCCCGCAAGGACGCGGCGTTTTTCTTTGCCTCTCTGCCGCGGAAGCCGGTGTGCGGGATGAAATCGTTCTGCACATCCACAGCCGCTGATTTCCGGCGCCCCCGCGTCATCCTGGACAAGCTGCGCAGCAGCGTAGATCCGGGATCCATCGGAAGGCTCCGGAGCTTTACGATGGATCCCGGGGCAAGCCCGGGATGACGAAGCGGTTCCGAGAGCAGTCGACACGCGTTCATTGCGCATTTGGTAGCCGAGGAGTTTTTGGGATGATCGGTTCTCTGGTTCGCGCTCTTGTCATCGCCCTCCTCCCGTTCGCTGCCGCAGCAAACCCCGCGGGCGCGTTCGAGAAGGTGAGCTTCCCGTCACGCGATTCGCGCGATCTCGTCGGTTGGCTGGCGCGTCCGGCAGGCGTAGGCCCCTTCCCGATCGTCATTGGTCTGCATGGCTGCGCCGGGCTCTATGCACGCTCTGGCGAGATCGGTGCCCGCGAGAGCGACTGGTCGCAACGCTTGACCGGCGCCGGCTATGCCGTGCTCTTCGTCGACAGTTTTGGCCCACGCGGCATCAAGGCCTTGTGCAACGATCGCGAGCGCTCGCTGACGCCGGCCGGTCGCGCCCGCGACGCCTTCGCCGCCATCGACTGGCTGGAGAAGCAGGACTTCGTCGCGAGACAGCGCATCGCCCTGATCGGCTGGTCGAATGGCGGCTCGACGGCGCTGCGGATCGCAGGCGTGCCCGAAGCCAGGCGCCTGCGCCATGTCATCGCCTTCTATCCGGGCTGCCGCGTCATCCTGAAGCGCGGCTGGCAGGCACAGACCGATACAGCGATCTTCCAGGGTCTGGCCGATGACTGGACGCCGGCGGCTCCTTGCGAGGAATTGGCCCGCAGCGGCGGCGCGCGCTTCGTCGGCTTTCCGGGCGCCTATCATGATTTCGACCATCCGGGCCTGCCCCTGCGCGAGCGCAAGGCCGCCTATTCGCAGCGGCCCGACGGCATGGTCACGATCGGCAGCGATCCCAAGGCCCGCGCCGAGGCAATCGACGCGGTGATGGCGATCCTGAAGCGCCCCTGAAGGGCGTCAGTTGCTGGCGGTCGCCGGTGCGGCCGGCGGGTTGCCGGCGGCCGTCTTCGGCGCCGCGGCAGGCCTTGCCGGCGAAACGGCCGCCGCCGCCTTGGGCTTCGGCTTGCGGGCCTGGATCGTCGAGGTGACGATGCCCTGCGGCGTGTCGAGCCCGTAGATGTCGTCGCGGAACTGGACCTGCCCGTCGGCGCCCTGCCAGCCGGTGAGATAGACCCAGGCGACCGGCACCGACTTCTTCAGCGTGATGTTCTTGCGCTCGCCCTTGGCGATCTCGTCCTCGATCGCCTGCCGGTTCCATTCCGTGCCCTCGAGCAGCCAGGCGGCGAGATCGCGGACGCCCTCGATGCGGGCGCAGCCGGAGGAGTTGAAGCGCACGTCGTTGCGGAACAGCGTCTTCTTCGGCGTGTCGTGCATATAGACCGCGTCGCTGTTGGGCATGTCGATCTTGAGCTGGCCGAGCGAATTGGTCGGGCCCGGCTCCTGGCGCACGTAGAAATAGGGGTTCTTCAGGCTCGCCCAGTTGACGCTGGCCGGATCGATTTCCTTGTTTTCGGCGCCGAGCAATTTCATGTTCGACTTGGCAATGAAGCTCGGGTCCTTGCGCATATGCGGGATGATGTCGGCCTTCACGATCGACATCGGCACCGTCCAATACGGGTTCAGGTTGACCGAGGTAATGTTGGCCTGGATCACCGGCGAGGGCCGGTCCGGCCGCCCGACGATCGCGAGATGGCGTTGCGCGACCGTGCCGTTCTCCACCGCCTCGACGCTGGCGCCGGGGATGTTCACCACGACATAGCGATTGGCGAAGTTGAAGCCGTTGCCCTTGAGGCGCTCCAGCGTCGCGGTGAGCTGGTTCAGGCGCGATTCGACCGGCGTGTTCATCGCCTTGAGGGTCAGCCGGCCGACCGTGCCGAGATCCGACAGGCCGTGGCGGCGCTGGAAGCGCTTCACCGCCTCGGTCACGTTGGCATCGTAGACGTCGCCGGCCATCGCCTCGGGCGCGAGATCGCCGCTGGCGAGCAGGCGCTGCTTCAGCGCGACGACATCCGGCCCCTGCGAATCCGGCTTTAGCGAAGCCGCGCTCGCCGGCACCTTGGGCCAGCCGCCGCGATTGGCGACATCCTCATGGGCGATCAGCGCCTCGAGCGTGCGGTCATAGGTGTTCGGGCCATAGCTCGGCTCGTTGGCACGGACGAGCGCCGTCGTGGCCAGCAGAGCAGCGGCCGCAATGGCGAGGATGGAGGGACGCGCAGACATGAAAACCCCCGGGCCGCATAAAGCGGCACCGGGGGATCATTCCGCGACATAGTCAAGGAATGCTTAAGACGCGAGCGACGTCCTTCACCATGCTGACACATGTCGTCATTGCGAGCGAAGCGAAGCAATCCAGCGGACTGGGTTGAACGGTTCAGCCCAGCGGCCCCTGGATTGCTTCGTCGCTACGCTCCTCGCAATGATGGCGCCTTACTCCGCCGCCTGGGCAGGCGCCGGCTTTTCCCATTTCAGCACCGGCGAACGGGCGGCGCGGGTCTCGTCGAGGCGGCGGATCGGAGCGTGATGCGGGGCGCTGGTGAAGCGCTCCTTGTCATTGCCCTTGGCCGCGATGGCGAGATCGCGCAGTGTCGCGATGAAGAGGTCGAGCGCCGCCTTCGATTCCGACTCGGTCGGCTCGATCAGCATGGCGCCATGGACGACAAGCGGGAAATAGACCGTCATCGGATGGTAACCCTCGTCGATCATCGCCTTGGCGAAATCGAGCGTCGAGACGCCGGTCCCCTTGAGCCATTCGTCGTCGAACAGCACCTCGTGCATCGACGGATGGTCCGGGAAGGGCAGCGACATCAGGTCGGCGAGGCCGGCGCGAATGTAGTTCGCGTTCAGCACCGCATCCTCGGACGCCTGGCGCATGCCGTCCGAGCCATGGCTCAGCATATAGGCAAGCGCGCGGACATACATGCCCATCTGGCCATGGAAGGCGGTCATGCGGCCGAAGGGCTGGTTGCCCACCGGCGCTTCGCCGCGCGACTCGATCAGATGCGGCTTGCCGTTCTCGACATGGATGAAAGGCACCGGCGCGAAGGGCGCCAGACGCTCGGAGAGCACCACCGGGCCGGCACCGGGACCGCCGCCGCCATGGGGCGTCGAGAAGGTCTTGTGCAGGTTGATGTGCATGGCGTCGACACCGAGATCACCCGGACGGGCCTTGCCGACGATGGCGTTGAAGTTGGCGCCGTCGCAATAGAAATAGGCGCCGGCCTCATGCATCGCCGCGGCGATCTCGACGATCTGCGGTTCGAAGATGCCGCAGGTGTTCGGGTTGGTCAGCATGATCGCAGCGATGTCCGGCCCGAGCAGGGCCTTGACGTCCTCGACCGCGACGGTGCCGTCCGGACGGGCCGGAACCGCCTTCACCGAGAAACCGATCAGGGCTGCGGTCGCCGGGTTGGTGCCGTGGGCCGATTCGGGAACGAGCACGACATTGCGGGTCGCGCCCTCGCCCTTGGCGGCGATCGCGGCCTTGATCGCCATCATGCCGCAGGCCTCGCCATGGGCGCCGGCCTTGGGCGAGAGAGCCACCGCCGGCATGCCGGTCAGCGTCATCAGGTAGCGGGCGAGCTCCAGCATCAGGTCGAGCGCGCCGGGCACGGTTGAGAGCGGCTGGAGCGGATGCACATCGGAGAAGCCCGGCAGGCGCGCCACCTTCTCGTTGAGGCGGGCATTGTGCTTCATCGTGCAGGAACCGAGCGGGAAGAGCCCGGTATCGATGCCGTAGTTCTTCTGGCTGAGGCGCACATAGTGGCGCATCGTCTCGGGCTCGGAGAGGCCGGGCAGACCGATCTCGCCCTGGCGGGCATGCTTGCCGAGGCGCGACTTGAACGGCGCCGGCTTGTCGATATCGACGCCCGTCGCCTCGTGATGGCCGATCTCGAAGATCAGCGGCTCGATCTGCTGGAGAGCCTTGTTGCCGGTGAAGGTGAGGTGTTCTTCACGCAAGGCCTCGCCGGCCTGGGTGGGACGTCCCTGACGGTTCAGCATCACAGCACCTCCACGAGCGCCGCCACGAGGGCCGCCCGGTCTTCATCGGTATTCACCTCGGTCGAGGCGATAATCAGCAGATCGTCGAGCCCCGCCTTGGGCAGGAGCCGCGAGACGGGAACGCCGGCCAGGATGCCCTTGGCGGCGAGAACCTCGACGACCTCGGCGGCGGGCTTCTTTAGCTTCACCGTGAACTCGTTGAAGAAGCTCTCGTTGAGCACCTTCACACCCTCCACGCCCGCCAGCATATCGGCAAGCTTCACGGCATTGGCGTGATTCACCTCGGCGAGGCGCGCGAGGCCGGCCTGGCCCAGCAGCGTCATGTGGATGGTGAAGGCCAGCACGCAGAGGCCGGAATTGGTGCAGATGTTCGAGGTCGCCTTGTCCCGGCGGATATGCTGCTCGCGGGTCGAGAGCGTCAGCACGAAGCCGCGCTGGCCCTGGCTATCAACCGTCTCGCCGCAGAGCCGGCCCGGCATCTGGCGGATATATTTCGACTTGGCGGCGAAGAGGCCGACATAGGGGCCGCCGAAATTCAGCGCGTTGCCGATCGACTGGCCCTCGCCGACGACGATATCGGCGTCCTGCGCGCCCGGCGGCACGACGGCGCCGAGCGAAACGACCTCGGTGAAGACCGCGATCAGCAGGGCGCCATGGGCATGGGCCTTCTCGGCGATCGGCTTGAGATCGCGCAAGTTGCCGAAGACGTCCGGCGACTGGACGACGACGCAGGAGACGCTGTCGTCGATCTGCGACAGGATATCCTCATTGGCCGAGACGTCGGGCTTCAGCGCCACGACCTCGTCATTGGCCATCTCCGAGAGGGTCTCGACGACCGCCGTGTAATGCGGATGCAGGCCGCCGGAGAGCACGGCCTTGCGGCGCTTGGTGACGCGATGCGCCATCAGCACGGCCTCGGCCGTTCCGGTCGAGCCGTCATACATCGAGGCGTTGGCGACCTCCATGCCGGTCAGCGCCGCGACCTGGGTCTGGAACTCGAAGAGATATTGCAGCGTGCCCTGCGCGATCTCAGGCTGGTAGGGCGTGTAGCTGGTCAGGAATTCCGAGCGCTGGATCAAGTGATCCACCGTCGCCGGGACATGGTGCTTATAGGCGCCGGCGCCGACGAAGAACGGCACGGAAGAGGCGGCGGTGTTCCTGCCGGCCATCTTGCCGAGGATGCGCTCGACCTCGAGCTCGCCCTTGGCACGGGGCAGGTCGACCGGGGCCTTCAGCAGCTTGCCGGCCGGCACGTCGCTGAACAGCGCGTCGACATCGGGGACGCCGATCCGTGCGAGCATGTCCTCGCGGTCGGTATCGGTGAGCGGGAGATAGCGCATGGAATTCATCCTCGGGTCATTCCGGGGCCGAGCGTAGCGAGGAGCCCGGAACCCATGAACACAGGTATTCGAAGGTCGGCCTGACCGTCGTGCTTCCTTTTGGAAGCGTCGTGGTCATGGGTTCCGGGCTCGGGCCTTCAGCCCGCCCCGGAATGACGGCAGTGGTCAGAGCGTCTTGACGTAGTTCTGGTACTCGGCCTCGTTCATCAGGGCATCGAGCTCGCCGGCGTCCTTGATCTTGATCTTCAGGAACCACCCCTTGCCGGCCGGGTCCTCGTTCACGGTGCCGGGCGTGGCCTCGAGCTCGCCATTCACCTCGACGACCTCACCCGAGACCGGGGCGTAGACCTCGGACGCGGCCTTCACGCTCTCGACCACGGCAGCTTCGCCGCCCTTGGCCAGCGCCTTGCCGATGGCCGGCAGCTCGACGAAGACGACGTCGCCGAGCTGGCCCTGCGCGTAGTCGGAGATGCCGACGGTGCCGGTATCACCCTCGATGCGGATGTATTCGTGGTCCTTGGTGTAGCGGGTCTCGGCCATGGTTTCCTCCTGGCGAACGATCTCGGAAATGGGGGTTCAGCGCTTGTAGCCGTTCGGCACAAAGGGCATCGTGGTCACGACGGCCGGCAGCGGCTTGCCGCGCACGATCAGGTTGAGCTGCGTGCCCGGCGCGGAATGGGCCTTGGCGACATAGCCCATGGCGCAGGGGCCGTTGAGCGTCGGGCCGAAGCCGCCCGAGGTCACGACGCCGATCACCTCACCCTCGGGCGTCGCGATCTCGGTGCCCTCGCGGGCCGGAGCCCGGCCCTCCGGCTTCAGACCGACGCGGATGCGCGAGACGCCCTCGGCCAGCTCGCGCTGGATGCGCGTGGCGCCGGGAAAGCCGCCTTCCTCGCGACGGCGCTTCTGGATCGACCAGTTGAGCGCGGCCTCGATCGGCGAGGTCGTGGTGTCGATGTCATGGCCATAGAGGCACAGGCCCGCTTCGAGGCGCAGCGAATCGCGGGCGCCGAGCCCGATCGGCTTGACGTTGGCGTCGAGCAGCAGCGTGTCCCAGATCTCGCCGATCCTGTCGCCCGCGGCGGAAATCTCGTAGCCGTCCTCGCCGGTATAGCCTGAGCGGCTGACATTGGCCTTGATGCCGGCGACCTTCATGGTGCGCGAGGTCATGAAGCCCATCTCGGCGGCTTCCGGGGCGATCTTCGCGAGCGCCGCCTCGGCGCCGGGACCCTGCAGTGCGATCAGGCCGCGATGCCCGGCCTTGACCAGCTTCACATTGGCCGGCAGGCGCGCCTCGATATGGGCGTAGTCGGCATCCTTGCAGGCGGCGTTGACGACGAGATAGAGCGCGCCGTCCTCGTCGGGATCGATCGAGCGCGTGATCATCAGGTCGTCGAGGATGCCACCGTCCTCGTTGAGGAGCTGCGAATAGCGCTGCTTGCCGGGGGCAAGATTGACGATATCGGCGGGAACCAGCGCTTCCAGGGCCTTCGCCGTGGTCTCATGATCGGGGCCGATCAGGAAGCACTGGCCCATATGCGAGACGTCGAAGAGCCCGGCCTTCTCGCGAGTCCAATTGTGCTCGGTGAGGATGCCCGTCGGGTACTGCACCGGCATGTCGTAACCGGCGAAGGGCACCATGCGGGCGCCGAGCGCGACATGGCGCGCATGGAGCGGGGTCTTCAGCGGCGCAGCCGCGCCGGCAGTATCGGTATTGGCCTCGGCAGCCATGGCGTGCCCCTCCCAGAGTCAAGCGCAAGCCCCGGACGATAGTGTCCGGAACGCGCCCCCTCTGTCTCGGCACCTGAGAGATTTCCCCGTCCGACCCATAAGATCGGACGAGTTACACCCGTCGGTGGGCGGGCATCGCTGCCCGCCGCTTTCCAGAGCGCCAAATCCCCAGCGGCCCTTTTGCCTGAGCGTTTCCGGGGCGGTTGCGCCTTCGGCGCCGGGTCCTGTCGGCCCGGTCTCTCCCGCGGGGATATGCGGCTTGGGCACAGATACAAGACGCGCCGATTGAGTCAATCGGCGCGTCTGCGCCTTTTCACGGCAAACCGGCTTTACCGGCGGCGCTTGCGTGCCGGCGCCGCAGCTCCGCCGCCGCCGAGGCTGACGAAGATATCGACATCGCCCTGGCCGGCCGGCACCATGATGCCTTCCTCGACATGGGTGAAATCAACGCCGCCCTGGCCGGACGCCACGGTGCCGCCGACGCGCGCGCTGCGCTTGCCGATGACCGTCGTGCCACGCATCACCGTGGTCGTCAGCGTGGCGCCGTAAGTGCCCGGGCTGCCGGCCATGCCGAGCAGCACGCGCCCTTCGACGCCGACCTTGAGGCGGAAGCTGCCGTTGCCGGTCGGGGTGCATTCGCGCGCGACATTGGTGATCGAGATCTGATAGCGCAGGCCGCTCGAATCCTGCCCGGACTGGGCGCGGATCGCGGCGCCGCCATCGGAAATGATCACCTCCGGACAAACCAGCTGCTCGTTCTGCTCATCGTCCTTCGGCAGTTGATCCGCCGGCGGCGGCTTCGTCGACTGGAACATGAAGACGTTCAGCGCGGAATTGCCGGCGGAGGACGACGAGGACGAACCGCAGCCGGCAAGGCCGAGACACAGCAGCGGCAAGGCGAGCCAGCGAGCCTGGCGAAGAGTTTGATCGATCACGGCAGCGCCTCCACGCCCGGGCCGAAGCCGTTGAGAGAGACAGGCACGCCAACCCCCTCTTCCGGCGTCTGGAATACGATGAAAGTCGCGTTCTTGCCGCTCTTAAGCTGGCCCATCAGCGTATCGTCCATGACGACCTCGGCGACGCAGCCGGTGGTCAGGCAGCGCACGAAACCGGCGCGGCCGATATCCTTGTCGTCGATCTTCAGGCCGAGCCCCGAAGGCAGAAGCACGCCGAGCGGCGCGACGACGCGCAGGAGCCGGCTCTTCTGGTCCGCGGTCTTCAGCACGATGACCAGAAGCGTCAGATTCGGCCGATCCTCGGCCGCGACGTTCTGGACGAGCGCGCATTGCTCGGCCTTGGCGCCCGGGGGCACCTCGCAGCGCATCTGCCAGTCGCCATGTGTGGAGCGCACCGCGCCCTGCGCGAAAGCGGAGCCGGCGGCGAGGCTCGTCCCCATGAGCGCCAGCGCCAGGGCGCCCAGCGCTCCGATGATCCTCATCATCCCTGCCATCCCTTCCCAACCGGTCTCGAAACCGCAGCAGAAGCGCAGAATTCAGGCAAAACGCCGACCGCGCCAGAGAATCCCGCCGCCTCTCAACATGAAACGCGTTGGGACCATGGAGGGGGGGCCCTGTCAAGGCGGGATGGCGGCTCCGGCAGCCGGGAGCCCTCGAGTCAAGGCCTCGTGCGATTATGCCGCACTGTCGATGGGGGCAGTCTTCATTGCCCCTCTGGCGCAAGCGTGATCTTTGATTTATCGCAATCCCGAAGAACGAGGCGGCTTCACGGTCGCCCCTTCATGCGTGGGGCGAAGCCGGTCGGCTCCCATGCAGGTCGATTGAGGAGCATGTGGGATCGATGCGATTTCTGAGCAGGACCTTTGCAACAGTGGCCGCCACGGCCCTTGCCGTCGCCGCGCTGGCGACCGTCCCGGCGATCGCCGGCACCGGCATGCCCACCGGCTGGCAGATGAACCTGCAGGGCGCGGTCACCCCGGTCGCCGAATATATCCACTGGTTCCATGACTGGCTGAACGTCATCATCGCCATCGTCACGCTCTTCGTGCTGGCGCTGCTGATCTACGTCGTCTTCCGCTTCAACGAGAAGGCGAACCCGGTTCCCTCCAAGACCACGCACAACGCCCTGCTCGAGGTGTGCTGGACCGTGATCCCGGTCCTGATCCTCGTCGTCATCGCGATTCCCTCCTTCCGCCTGCTCAAGCTGCAGCTGGAGGTGCCGCAGGCCGACATGACCCTGAAGGTCACCGGCAAGCAGTGGTACTGGTCCTACGAGTACGCGCAGGACGGCGGCAATTTCGGCTTCGATTCGCTGATGCTGGACGAGAAGGCCCGCGCCGAGGCGATCGCCAGCAACAAGATCGCCGCCGCCGAGGCTCCCCGCCTGCTCGCCGTCGACAACGAGGCGGTCGTGCCGGTCGGCAAGATCGTCCGCGTCCAGGTCACCGGCGCCGACGTCATCCACAAGTTCACGGTGCCGTCCTTCGGCATCAAGATCGACGCCATCCCCGGCCGCCTGAACGAGACCTGGTTCAAGGCCGAGCGTGAAGGCATCTATTACGGCCAGTGCTCGTTCATCTGCGGCCAGAACCACGCCTTCATGCCGATCGCCTTCCGCGTCGTCAGCCAAGAGCGCTATGCCGCCTGGCTCGCGGAAGCGAAGCAGAAATTCGCCAATGCAGAAGACGCCGGCAGCAAGTTCGCTGCCGCGTCCAAGTAAGTCGCCTGAGGAGAAGAACGATGGCAACAGCGGCTCAGCACGCTCACGGCCATGGTCATGATGAGGCCCATCACGACCACCCGACCGGATGGCGCCGGTGGCTCCTGTCCACCAACCACAAGGACATCGGCACCCTCTACCTGATCTTCTCGATCGTGGCGGGCCTCGTCGGCGGCTTCCTCTCGATCATGATGCGCATCGAGCTGCAGCAGCCCGGCCTGCAGATCTTCGCCAACGGCCAGAGCTACAACGTCTTCGTCACCGGCCACGGCCTGATCATGATCTTCTTCATGGTCATGCCCGCGGTCATCGGCGGCTTCGGCAACTGGTTCGTGCCGCTGATGATCGGCGCGCCGGACATGGCCTTCCCGCGCATGAACAACATCTCGTTCTGGCTGACGGTCGCCGGTTTCGTCCTGATGATCATCTCGATGTTCGTCGAGGGCGCTCCGGGCGCACACGGCGTCGGCACGGGCTGGACGGTCTATCCGCCGTTCTCCACCGCCGGCCACCCCGGCGCGTCCGTCGATTTCGGCATCCTGTCGCTGCACCTTGCCGGTGCCGCCTCGATCCTGGGCGCGATCAACTTCATCACGACCATCCTGAACATGCGCGCGCCGGGCATGACCATGCACCGCATGCCGCTGTTCGCCTGGGGCGTGCTCGTCACCGCCTTCCTGCTGCTGCTGGCGCTGCCGGTCCTGGCCGGCGCCATCACCATGCTGCTGACGGACCGCAATTTCGGCACGACCTTCTATGATCCGGCCGGCGGCGGCGACCCGATCCTGTACCAGCACCTGTTCTGGTTCTTCGGCCACCCCGAAGTGTACATCATGATCCTGCCGGCCTTCGGCATCATCAGCCACATCATCTCGACCTTCTCGAAGAAGCCGATCTTCGGCTATCTCGGCATGGCCTATGCCATGGTCGCGATCGGCGTCGTCGGCTTCATCGTGTGGGCCCACCACATGTACACGGCCGGCCTGTCGCTCAACACACAGCGCTATTTCGTGTTCGCGACGATGGTCATCGCGGTGCCGACCGGCATCAAGATCTTCTCCTGGATCGCGACGATGTGGGGCGGCTCGATCCGCTTCACCGCGCCGATGGTCTGGGCGATCGGCTTCATCTTCCTGTTCACCGTCGGCGGCGTCACCGGCGTCGTGCTGGCCAATGCCGGCGTCGACCGCTCGCTGCATGCGACCTACTACGTCGTGGCGCATTTCCACTACGTGCTGTCGCTCGGCGCCGTGTTCGGCATTTTCGCGGGCTTCTACTACTGGTTCCCGAAGATGAGCGGCTACGTGATCCCGGACTGGATCGGCCGCCTGCACTTCTGGATCGCCTTCGTCGGCGCGAATCTGCTATTCTTCCCGCAGCACTTCCTCGGCCTCGCCGGCATGCCGCGTCACTATGTCGACTATCCCGATGCCTTCGCGCACTGGCATTTCTGGTCGTCGATCGGCTCCTACATCTTCGCCTTCGGCCTGCTGGTCTTCTTCTACGGCGTGATCGTCGCCTTCACGAAGAAGCAACTCGCCGGCGACAATCCGTGGGGCGAAGGCGCGACGACGCTGGAGTGGACCCTGTCCTCGCCGCCGCCGTTCCACCAGTTCGAGACGCTGCCGCGCATCACCGGCTCGGACCATTGAGACTTCGGTCATCGCGCGTCGATGGACGTGCGATGATCTTGCCGATTGCGGGAGCATCCGATCATTCCGAAAAGTGGGCTCCACTTTTCGGTCCGATGCTCGAGGCGGCGGGCCTCATCCGCCCGCCGCCGCCCTTCCCCCGAGCGCCCCAGGGGCGTTCCGGAGACGGGCGGCAACCATCGCCGCGAAGACCCCAGCGCCTGCGGGCGCCGTTCACAAGAGTACGAAGACGATTCGACTGATGTCTGCTGTGTTGGAAACCCGCACCGACGGCCTGACAGCCTCCACCGGCGAAGCGCGCGATTTCTTCGCGCTGCTGAAGCCGCGCGTGATGTCGCTGGTCATCGTGACGGCGCTGACCGGCATGGCCACCGCGCCGGGCTCGGTGCATCCGGTGCTCGGACTTGCCGCGCTCCTGGCGATCGCGGTCGGCGCCGGTGCGTCTGGCTGCCTCAACATGTGGTACGACGCCGATATCGACGCGCTGATGAGCCGCACCGCCAAGCGGCCGATTCCGTCTGGCCGCGTCCTGCCCTCGGAGGCCTTGGCCTTCGGGCTGACGCTGTCGGTCGGTTCGGTGCTGGTCCTCGGGCTCATCGCCAATGTGCTGGCGGCGACGATGCTCGCCTTCACCATCTTCTTCTACGCCGTCGTCTATTCGATGTGGCTGAAGCGCTGGACGCCGCAGAACATCGTGATCGGCGGCGCGGCCGGTGCCTTCCCGCCGATGATCGGCGAGGCCGTCGTGACCGGCGATTTCGGCTGGCATTCGCTGGTGCTGTTCGCGATCATCTTCCTGTGGACGCCGCCGCATTTCTGGGCGCTGGCCCTGGTCAAGTCCGGCGATTACGCTCGCGCCGGCATTCCGATGATGCCGAATGTCGCCGGCCCCGCCGCGACCCGCCGGCAGATCGTGCTCTATTCGCTGATCATGGCACCCGTCGCGGTCCTGCCTGCGCTGATGGGCTTCGGCGGCATGCTCTATCTCGCCGTCTCGGTCTCGACCGGCCTCGTCATGATCGGGCTGTCGATCCAGGTCTGGCTGCGGACCGAAGGCGCCGCCGCGACCAAGGCGTGCTGGTCGCTGTTCGGCTTCTCGATCCTCTACCTGTTCCTGCTGTTCGCCGTGCTGCTCGTCGAGAACGGCTTCGGGCTGATGTGGGCCCTGCCGAAGGTGCTGGGATGAGCGACCATCGCCGGCAGCAGAATGCACCTGCCCCGTTCTCGCCCGAGGACATGGCGCGCCGCCGCCGCCGCTCGATCGCGCTGGCGCTGGTGCTCGCCGGGCTCGTGGTCTTCTTCTTCGTGGTGACGCTGGTGAAGACCGGCCCCGCGATCATGAACCGGCCGCTGTGATGGCGACGCCCGTCCCTCAGCCGCGCAAAGGCAATCCGGCGCGTACGGCGCTGATCTGCACCGGCGTCGCCTTCGGCATGCTCGGCGCCTCCTTTGCCGCGGTGCCGCTCTACGACCTCTTCTGCAAGGTCACCGGCTTCGGCGGCACGCCGATGACGGGCACCGCCGGCGCCGGCAAGATCCTCGACCGGACGATGTGGGTGCGCTTCGACGCCAATGTCGCGCCGGGGCTGGGCTGGAAATTCGAGGCGGAGAGCCCGGAGATCAAGGTCAGGGTCGGCGAGACCCAGACCGTGTTCTACAAGATGACGAATCGCTCGGACCGCACGGTGACGGGCGTTGCGACCTACAATATCGCGCCCGAGAAGGGCGCAGCCTATTTCGTCAAGATCCAGTGCTTCTGCTTCACGGAGCACACGCTGAAGCCCGGCGAGAGCTTCGAGGCACCGGTGGTGTTCTATATCGACCCCGAAATCGCCGGGAATCGCGAGCTCGACGGCGTCCACGCCATCACATTGTCCTATACCTATTTCGCCTCCAAGTCGGGCCAGCCCGTCGCGGAGGACAAGGCCGGCTCCGTCAAGGGTGACGCGGGCAATTCGAAACTGTAGAACCACGCTAGATCAAAAGCGCGGACAAGACGCCGTACGCGGAGACTGAATACGATGGCCGGGGCCCATACGAAGCACCACGATTACCACCTCGTCGATCCGAGCCCGTGGCCGCTCGTCGGCGCCGCCAGCGCGACGATCATGGCGATCGGCGCGGTGATGTGGATGAAGGCGCTGCCGATCGGCGGCATGCATCTCGGCCCGCTGGTCTTCGGCGTCGGCCTGCTCGGCGTGCTCTACACCATGCTCGCCTGGTGGATGGATGTGATCCGCGAGGCCGAGCGCGAGGGCCATCACACGCGCGTCGTGCAGATCCATCACCGCTACGGCATGATGATGTTCATCGCCTCCGAGGTGATGTTCTTCGTCGCCTGGTTCTGGGCCTATTTCGACGCCAGCCTCTTTTCCGGCGAGCAGATCAACTATCTGCGCTACGATTTCACCGGCGGGCACTGGCCGCCGAAGGGCATCGAGACCTTCGATCCCTGGCATCTGCCGCTGCTCAACACGCTGATCCTGCTGACCTCGGGCACGACCGTGACCTGGGCGCATTACGCGCTGATCAACAACGATCGCGCCGGCCTGAAGCAGGCGCTCTGGCTGACCGTCATCCTCGGCACCCTGTTCACGCTCTGCCAAGCCTACGAGTATTCGCACGCCACCTTCGCCTTCAAGGGCAATATCTACGGCGCCACCTTCTTCATGGCGACGGGCTTCCACGGCTTCCACGTCATCATCGGCACGATTTTCCTGGCGATCTGCCTGTACCGGGCCTATCTCGGCCACTTCAAGCCGGACCAGCATCTCGGCTTCGAGTTCGCCGCCTGGTACTGGCACTTCGTCGACGTGGTCTGGCTGTTCCTGTTCGCCGCGATCTATGTCTGGGGTGCCGGCGTGCCGGCCGCCGGACACTGACCGCCACGCCTGAACCGCGCCTCGCGGTCATCGTCTGACGAAAGGCGGCCGCGAGGCCGCCTTTCATGCTTATATTCTTTGATTTTGCATCGGCTTTCCCGAAAACCGCATTCCACTTTTCGGGCCGATGCTCTGGGAGGCTCCGATGGCCACTCCTGAACCCACCCCTCCCTCTCCCTATTCGACGGGGCTGGCTGGCCGCTGCCCGCGCTGCGGCCAGGGCGCGCTGTTCGACGGTTTTCTCAAGCTCAAGCCGCGTTGCAGCGCCTGCGGCCTGGACTACAAATTCGCCGACTCGGCCGACGGCCCGGCCGTGTTCATCATGCTGATCGCCGGCTTCATCGTGCTCGGCGCCGCTCTCTATGTCGAAATCGCCTATGAGCCGCCGATCTGGCTGCATCTGCTGATGTGGCTGCCCTTGGCCGTTATCCTCTGCATCGGCCTGCTCAGGCCGATGAAAGGGCTCGCCGTCGCCCTGCAATACGCCCACAAGGCCGAGGAAGGCCGGCACGAATCGTGACCGCCGGGACGCCCACCACAAACCGCAAGCACGGATTGCTGCTACCGACGCTCCTGACCGTCATCGGCACGCTGGTGCTGTGCACGCTCGGCGTTTGGCAGCTCCAACGCATGGGCGAGAAGCACGCCTATATTGACCGTCTCCAGCAGCAGGCCGCCGGCGCGCCGGCGCCGATGCCGCCGAGCGCCGAATGGGCGAAGCTCGATCCCGCCGCGCTCGACCTCACCCATGTCGCCGCCAAGGGCAGCTATATCGACGACCGGATCGCCGCCGTGCGCACCACCATCGCCGCCGGCCCGACGGGCGCCCGGCAGCTCTCCGGCTTCGGGCGCTGGATCTTCCAGGCGTTCAAGCTGGAGGATGGCGGCGTCATCCTGGTCAATCGCGGCTTCGTGCCAGAGGGCCGCCTCGGTCAAGTCGGCCCGGCGAGCGGCCCCGACACGGTCACCGGCTTCCTGCGGGCACCAGAGACCCGCAACAGCTTCACGCCTGCGGACCTGCCGGCGATCCGGGAATTCTACACGCGCGATCCCGCCGCGATCGCCGCCGCGCTCGGCCAGCCGCCGGCACCGTTCTATTTGGAAGCCGCCCGCGAGGGCGACGGCATGACGCCACCTGCCGGTGTCGATGTCCGCGAGCTGATCGGACGGATTCCGGACAACCACCTGCAATATGCACTGACCTGGTTCGGGCTGGCGCTGACGCTGCTCGGGGTATTCGCGGCCTGGCTCTGGCAGGCGCGCAGGAACGTAGCGGCAGGCTGAGCATTCAACCTTTTGCCGAAAACTCCGGACCGGCCTATAGCATCAGGCTGAGATCATCGAGGCCAAGACCGTGCTGCATGTTTCCACCCGGGGTGAAGCCCCGGCGCTCAGCTTTTCCGAGGCGCTCCTGACCGGGCTTGCCCGCGACGGGGGGCTCTATCTGCCGCAAAGCTGGCCGACGCTTTCGGCTGCAGAGATCGCCGGTTTCGCGGGGAAGCCCTATACGACAGTTGCCGAGCGCGTGCTCGGCGCGCTGAGCGACGGCGATATCGAGAGCGGCGCGCTTTCCGGCATGATCCGCGAGGCCTATGCCGGCTTCCGCCACCCGGCCGTCTGCCCGCTGACGCAGATCGGCGACAATCTCTTCGTGCTGGAGCTGTTCCACGGCCCGACGCTCGCCTTCAAGGACGTAGCGATGCAGCTGCTCGGGCGCCTGATGGACCATGTGCTCGGCCAGCGCGGCCAGCGCGCCACCATTGTCGGCGCGACCTCGGGCGACACGGGCGGCGCCGCCATCGATGCCTTCAAGGGGCTGAAGAGCGTCGACGTCTTCATCCTCTACCCGCAGGGCCGTGTCTCCGAGGTGCAGCGCCGGCAGATGACCACGGTCGATGCCGAGAACGTCCATGCCATCGCGGTCGAAGGCACATTCGACGATTGCCAGAATCTCGTGAAGGCGATGTTCAACCATCATGCCTTCCGCGACGAGATCGGGCTCTCCGGCGTCAACTCGATCAACTGGGCCCGCATCGCGGCGCAGGTGGTCTATTACTTCACGGCCGCCGTCTCGCTCGGCGGGCCGGGCCGCAAGGTCTCCTTCACGGTACCGACCGGCAATTTCGGCGACATCCTCGCCGGCTGGGTCGCCAAGCAGATGGGCTTGCCGATCGAGCGGCTGGGCATCGCGACCAACAGCAACGACATCCTGGCGCGCACGCTGGAAACCGGCGCCTATGAGATGCGCGGCGTCCAGGCGACGACCTCGCCCTCGATGGACATCCAGATCTCCTCGAATTTCGAGCGGCTGCTGTTCGAGGCGCATGGCCGCGACGGCGCTGCCGTGCGCCGGCTGATGCAGTCCTTGCAGCAATCCGGCCGCTTCGAGATCGCACCTGAGCCGCTCCAGCGCATCCGCAATGAGTTCGATGCGGTCTCGCAGAGCGAGGACGAGATCGCCGCCGAAATCCGCATGAGTTGGACCGAGGCCGGCTACCTGCTCGATCCGCATACCGCGATCGGCGTCGGCGCGGCACGGCAGGCGCTGAAGCGCGATTCCGCGACGCCGATGATCGTGCTCGGCACTGCCCATCCCGCGAAGTTCCCGGCGGCGGTGAAGGCGGCAAGCGGCGTCGAGCCGGCGCTTCCCGCCCATCTCGCCGACCTGATGGAGCGCAAGGAGCGCCTGACGCTGCTGCCCAACGATCTCGGCAAGGTCGAGGCCTTCGTGCGCGAACATGCGCGGGCCGTGCGCGGGGCTGCGGCGTGAGCGCGACCGCTCCGAACGAGGAGCACGAACTGGCCGCGCCCGCGCGGCCGGAAGGCCCGCATGATCCCGATGTTGCCCTGACCACCCTGCCCTCCGGCCTGCGGGTCGTCTCGCAGCGCATGGACCATGCCGCGACCGTCTCGCTCGGCATCTGGATCGGCGCAGGCGCACGCGACGAACGGCCAGACGAGCACGGCCTCGCCCATCTGCTCGAGCACATGGCGTTCAAGGGCACGGCGCGCCGCAGCGCCCTCCAGATCGCCGAGCAGATCGAGAGCGTCGGGGGCGATCTCAATGCCGCAACCTCCGTCGAATACACCTGCTACACCGCCCGCGTGCTCGGTTCCGACCTCGGCCTCGCCGTCGATATCCTCGCCGACATCATCACCTCGCCGTCCCTGACCGAGGAGGAGCTGAAGCGCGAGAAGGGCGTGATCCTGCAGGAGATCTCGGCCGTTCAGGATACGCCCGACGATCTCGTCTATGATCGCTTCCTGCAGGCCGCCTTCCCGGACCAGCCGATCGGCCGGCCGATCCTCGGCACCGCCAAGACGGTGAAGAGCTTCACCCCCGACGCGATCCGCGCCTATCTCGCCCGCAACTACCATGCCGGCAACATGGTGCTGGCCGCCTCCGGCGCCGTCGACCATGAGGAGCTCGTCGCGCTCGCCAGGGAGCATCTGTCGAAGCTGGCTGCGGCGCCCGCCAAGCCTCTCACCCGCGAAGCCGGCGAATATCGCGGCGGCGAGGCGCGCATCGGCAGCGACGAGGAACAGGTCCATCTCGTTCTCGGCCTGCCCGGCCTGCCCTTCACCGGCGGGGCGCATTACCCGCTCCAGATCTTCGCCTCGGTGCTCGGGGGCGGCCTGTCGTCGCGCCTGTTCCAGGAGGTGCGCGAGCAGCGCGGCCTCGCCTATGCGATCGATGCCTTCCACTGGCCCTTCTCCGATTGCGGCGTCTTCGGCATCGGGGCCGGCACGGCGCCGGACGATGCGGGCGAGTTAATCGAGGTCGCGCTCGGCTGCCTGCGCCAGGCGGCAGAGGACGTGAGTGAAGCGGAAGTCGCCCGCGCCCGCGCCCAGATGAAAGTCGGCCTGCTGGCCTCGCTCGAAAGCCCCGGTGGCAAGCTGGAGCAAATGGCGCGGCAGGTGCTGCTCTTCGGCCGGGCGATCCCGCGCGAGGAGCTCGCGGCCCGGCTCGACGCGGTGACGCTCGAAGACGTCCGCGCCGCCGGCCGTTCCTTGCTCGGGCACCAGCCGACGATCGCCGCCGTCGGCCCGACCCACGGCCTGCCGCCGGCCAAGCGCCTGCGCCACGCGGCGCGGGCAGTGGACTGACCGGCAATGGCGCTCTTCCGTTTCCCGAGCGAGCCGCCGAGCCGCCCGCTGATCCGGACGCCGAACCTCTATCTGCGCGCGCCTCAGGCAAGCGACCACGCAGCCTGGGCCGCGCTGCGCATCGACAGCCGGGAGTTCCTGACGCCCTGGGAGCCGACCTGGAACGAGGACGACCTGACCCGCGCCTCCTTCCGCCTGCGCGCCAAGCGCGCCGCCCGCGAGATCGCGACCGACGAGGCCTATTCGCTCTTCATCTTCGAGACCGGCACCGAGACGCTGCTCGGCGGGCTGACGCTCGGACTGATCCGGCGCGGCGTCGCCCAAGCCTGCACGCTCGGCTACTGGATGGGGCGGCGCCATGCCGGCAAGGGCCATATGACGGAAGCCGTGCGTGGCGCCGTGCGCTTCGCTTTCTCCGACCTCGCCCTGCATCGCGTGGAGGCCGCCTGCCTGCCCAATAACGAGCCGTCGCGGCGCCTGCTGGAACGGGTCGGCTTCCAGCATGAGGGGCTGGCGCGGGCCTATCTCAAGATCAACGGCAACTGGGCCGACCACCTGCTCTATGCGGTGCTGTCCGGAGACCCATTGTCCGGCAGCAGGCCGTGACCGCGGCGGTTGACCACAGCCCCGCTCCGCCTTGCCCTTGCCACGAGCGGCCGATAGGGCTTTTCGTTAAACGTCGAATGATCGCTTCCCGCCTGATAGCCGAGCACAGCTTGTCCATTTCCGAGCGCATCTTCCGGGCCGGCCTCGCCCTGGCCGGCCTTGTCCTGTGGTTCTGCGCTGCCGACCTGCCGGCACAGGCCGTCGAGGCGGTCCGCGTTCCCGTCGACGCCCCGGTGATCGACCTGACCAATGTCGTCGAGCGCAACAAATCCGACGGCGACGTCATCCAGATCTCGACCGCACCGGGGCCGGACGGCATCGTCAGGCGCATCGCCGTCAAGGCCCGCGAGGCGGGAGCGCGCCCGGACTGGATCGTCTTCGCGCTCACCAACGATTCCGACGAGCAGATCGACCGGCTGCTGGTTGCGCCCTTCCACCGCCTGATCGGCTCCGGCGTGATCTGGCCCGATCTCGGCGACAAGCGCATCGAGGCGGTGACCGCGAGCCAGGGTCTCTCGCCCGATCGCGAAGCCAGCCCCGATGCCGACGTCTTCCTGATCACGCTCGACCCGGGCACCACGGTCACCTTCGTCGCCGAGCTCAAGTCCCCGAATCTGCCGCAGCTCTATCTCTACGAGGCCGAGGCCTACCGGCAGAAGACCAACGGACTGACGCTCTATAAAGGCATCATCATCGGCATCGCCGGCTTGCTCGCGCTGTTCCTGACCATCATCTTCGTGGTCAAGGGCGCGGTGATCTTCCCGGCCGCGGCGGCGCTCGCCTGGGCGGTCCTGGCCTATGCCGGCCTCGATTTCGGTTTCTTCCAACGGCTGTTCCCGCTCACGCCGGCGGTCGAGCGCATCTACCGCGCCGGCGCCGAGGTCGTGCTGGCGGCGACGCTGCTGGTCTTCCTCTTCGCCTATCTCAACCTGTCGCGCTGGCATGTGCGCTACGGCCATGTGACGCTGCTCTGGATCCTCGGCCTCGCCGGATTGATCGGGCTTGCCGTCTTCGACGCGCCGATGGCGTCCGGCATCGCGCGCATCTCGATCGCGGCGGTGGCGGCGATCGGCTTCATCCTCGTCGTGCACCTGGCAACGCATGGCTACGAGCGGGCGGTGATGCTGATTCCGACCTGGTTCCTGCTCGCCGTCTGGGTCACCGCCGCGAGCTTCACCGTGACCGGGCAGTTCCAGCGGGACCTGGTTGCGCCTGCCCTGTTGGGCGGTCTCGTCCTGATCGTGCTGCTGATCGGCTTCACCGTGATCCAGCACGCCTTCGCAGGCGGCGCGATCTCGCAGGGACTGGTCTCGGACACAGAGCGCCGGGCGCTCGCCCTCTCCGGCTCGGGCGATCTCGTCTTCGACTGGGATGTCAGTTCCGACAAGGTCTTCGTTTCTCCGCAGATCGAGACGCTGCTCGGCCTGCCCAAAGGCGCGCTCGAAGGCTCCGCCGCGCGTTGGCTGGAGCACATGCATGTCGCCGACCGCGACCGCTATCGCGTCACGCTCGACGCCGTGCTGGAGCAGCGCCGCGGCAAGCTCAATCTCGACCTGCGCCTGCGCGCCGCGAACGGCGCCTATCACTGGATCAACGTCAAGGCGCGGCCGGTGATCGGCTCGGACGGCGAGGTCATCCGCGTCATCGGCACGCTCGCCGACGTCACCGAGCAACGCACGGCGCAGGAGCGGCTGCTGCACGACGCCGTCCACGACAACCTGACCGGCCTGCCCAACCGCAAGCTGTTCCAGGACCGGCTCGGCGCGATCTTCGGCTTCACCCGCGCCGACGACAACATCCGCCCAACCGTGCTCGTGATCGATGTCGACCGCTTCAAGCAGGTCAACGAATCCGTCGGCTTCTCGGCCGGCGATTCGATCCTGCTGACGCTGGCGCGCCGTCTCGGGCGATTGCTGCGGGCCCAGGACACGCTGGCGCGCATCGGCGGCGACACCTTCGCGATGATCCTCGTCTCCGAGCGCGATCCCGAGCGCATCCTGGCGCTGGCCGAGCTGGTGCGCCGCGCCGTCTCGACGCCGATCACCTATGCCGAGCGCGAGATCGTGCTGACGCCCTCGATCGGGCTCGCGCTGTTCGATCCCGCGCCGGTCTCGCGCAAGGACGACGCGCTGAAGAACGCCGAGCTCGCCATGGCCCATGCCAAGCGCCAGGGCGGCAACAAGATCGAGGTCTTCGTGCCGGCCATGCGGACTGACCGCAACGACCGGCTCGCGCTGGAAAGCGACCTGCGCCGGGCGATCGAGCGCAACGAGATCCAGGTCATGTACCAGCCGATCGTCCGGCTGGAGGACCGCACCATCGCCGGGTTCGAGGCGCTGGTGCGCTGGGATCATCCGCGCGAAGGCCGATTGATGCCGCAGGACTTCCTCGCCATCGCCGAGGAGACGGGGCTGATCGTCGATCTCGGCGTCTATGTCATGGACAAGACGGCGCGCGAGCTGGAGGCCTGGCAGGCGGCGCTGGAAGTCGACCCGCCGATCTTCGCCAGCGTCAACGTCTCCAGCCGGCAATTGCTGCGCCACGACCTCCTGCATGACGTGAAGACCGTGCTCGGGCGCCGGCGCGTGCTGCCGGGCACGCTGAAGCTCGAGATCACCGAGAGCCTCGTGATGGAGAACCCGGAATATGCCGCGCAGATGCTGCAGCGCATCCGCGATCTCGGTGCCGGCCTCTCGCTCGACGATTTCGGCACGGGCTATTCCTCGCTGTCTTATCTGCAGCGCTTCCCCTTCGACACGATCAAGATCGACCAGAGCTTCGTGCGACAGATGGGCAATGGCCGCCCGCCGGTGATCCTGCGCTCGATCGTGCAGCTCGCCGCCGATCTCCACATGGATGTCGTCGCCGAGGGGGCGGAGAGCGAGTCGGATGCGATCGCGCTCTACCAGCTCGGCTGCCAATACGCGCAGGGCTACATCTTCGGCCAGCCGATGACGGCGGCGGAGGCGCGGCGCCTGATGGGCGCGGCCGCGGCGGCGACCGAGGCGGCGTAAGCAGCCCGGCCGTCGCGGCTACCCGTCATTGCGAGCGAAGCGAAGCAATCCAGGAGGACTGGGGGAAACGTCTCGCCCGGTCCCCCTGGATTGCTTCGTCGCTGCGCTCCTCGCAATGACGACAGAGGCCGAGGCTTCAGGCGTGCCCCGCCTCGCGCGAGAGAAACGCCGGGTCGATGCCGATCTTGCCGAGCGCGCGCTGGTATTTCGTCTCGACGCTCTCGTCGAAGAGCAGTTCGGGATCGGCCGGGCAATGCAGCCAGCCATTGGACTGGATTTCGGCCTCCAGCTGCCCCGCTGCCCAGCCGGCATAGCCCAGGGCCAGCACGGCGCTCTCCGGCCCCTCGCCGCTGGCGATCGCGCGCAGGATGTCCAGCGTCGCGGTCAGGCAGATGCCGTCGTCGATCGGCAGCGTCGCCGACTCGAGGAAAAAGTCGGCGGTGTGCAGGACGAAGCCGCGCTTGGTCTCGACCGGGCCGCCGCGCAGCACCTGCATGCGCTCGGCCCGGCTCGGCAGACGAATGATCTCCTCGGAGGGGATCACGTCGAGCTGGACCAGCAGTTCCGGGAATTTCGTGTCGCCCGCCGGCTTGTTGACGATGATGCCCATCGCCCCGTCCTCGGAATGGGCGCAGACATAGACCACGCTGCGGTTGAAGCGTGTATCGGCCATGCCCGGCATCGCGATCAGGCATTGCCCGTCGAGATAGGAGCGGCCGGCGGCGCGCGATTGTGAGCCGATCTTCATGGGCCACATGCTAGAGGTTGTCGGGGAGGATCGGCAAGGCTTGGTAGAAGCCGACCAATGTCGAAGGCGCAGGCGTCGTGCCGGCGGCCGTCCCGGATCACGTTCGCGTGCCTGCGCGCCCTGCACGTGCATAACCCTCCAGGGTACCCCGATTGTGCCCCAATCCTGCGCGAAATTACGAAGGTCGCACAGGCGAGGATCGGCGGAGGAAGACAGGTTTTGTTCGCTTTTCAGGCTCGCAACCGTTAAAGGCTGGGCCCGTGAACCGCATTCTTCCCTTGCTGGCCGCACTCCCGCTCGCGCTTGGCCCCGCCGCCCACGCCCAGGAAGCGATGACGGAGGCCGCGACTTCGCCGTGGTCGGCGAGCGAGCACGCGAAGCTGCGCCTGATCGCCGGCCCGACCACATCGACCGGCAAGCAGCGCGTCGGCGTCGAGATCGTGATGTCGCCGGGCTACAAGACCTATTGGCGCAGCCCCGGGCAATTCGGCGTGCCGCCGGCCTTCGACTGGTCGGGCTCGACCAATATCGGCGGGCTCGACGTGCGCTGGCCGGTGCCCGAGCGCTTCCAGGATTCCGCCGGCTATTCCATCGGCTATGTCGGCGAGGTCGTCATTCCGATCTCGGTCCAGCCGGTCGATCCGTCGCGACCCGTTCTCATCGTGCTCAAGCTCGACTATGCCGTCTGCGAGAAGATCTGCATTCCCGCCAAGGGCGAGGCGAGCCTGTGGCTCGAACCGGGCGTGACGACCGTGACTTCGCCGCGGCTCGAAAGCTTCGAGGCGCGCGTGCCGCTCTCCGTCAAGCCCGGCCCGCACAAGGAGAAGATCGCGTTCGTCGACGCCGGCCCCGATGACAGCGTGGTCGACCCGGGCCTGCGCCTCGTGCTTCAGCCGCCGCCGGACGGCCGGATCGATGATGTCTTCATCGAAGGCTCCGGCATGTGGTCCTTCGGCAAGTCCCGGCTGACGCCGCAAGCGGATGGCACGGTCCTCGCCCAGATCCGGATCGACGAGCGGCCGAAGGGCGCGGCCGGCCCGATCCCGCTGATCTTCACCGTGCGCGGCACGCCGCGACCGATCGAGACGCGGCTGGAACTCGACATCCCCGCCGGCAAGCCGTAATCCGTGAGGCCGGGCGGCCCCTTTGGCCGCGGGCTTTACGGAGAGACAGGCTCATGACCATCAAGGTGGGTGACAAGCTTCCCCAGGCGACGTTCCGCGTCATGACGGCCGACGGCCCTGCCGCGCGCACGACCGACGACCTGTTCGCCGGCAAGAAGGTGGTGCTCTTCGCCGTGCCCGGCGCCTTCACCCCGACCTGCCATCGCAACCATCTGCCGGGCTTCCTGGAGAAGGCCGCCGAGATCAAGGCGAAGGGCGTCGACGCCATCATGGTGACCGGCGTCAACGACGTCTTCGTCATGGATGCCTGGTCGAAGGCGACCGGCGGGGCCGGCGTCATCGAGTTCCTCTCGGACGGCAATGCCGATTTCGCCAAGGAGATCGGCCTCTCGATGGACGGCTCGGGCTTCGGCCTCGGCACCCGCTCGCAGCGCTACTCGATGCTGGTCGAGGACGGCGTGGTGAAGGTGCTCAATGTCGAGGAGGCCGCCGGCAAGGCGGAGGTCTCCGGCGCCGAGGCGATGCTCGCCAAGCTCTGAGCCTGACGGCACGGAGAGAGATGGGAGCCCGCGCAGGCGCTGCGCGGGCTTTTCCTTTGCCCGCCCCGTGTTCGGCTGATCGATCCGATCTGCGCTTGTCATGAGACAAGCCACCAAGCCCCGGCTAGCTTCCGCCGTGGAGGAGAACACCGATGGCCGAGATCACCATTCGCCCGCTTGCCGCGACCGACCGGGAGGCCTGGACGCCGCTCTGGCATGGCTACCTGACCTTCTACAAGGCGACGCTGCCGCCGGAGATCGACGCGATCACCTTCGGGCGCCTCACCGGCGGCGAGGAACCGATGGGCGGTTTCCTCGCCTTCCAGGGCGACAAGCCGCTCGGCATGGTCAACTGGGTGATCCACCGCACGACCTGGAGCGAAAAGCCGATCTGCTATCTGCAGGATCTGTTCACCGTGCCGGAAGCCCGTGGCAAAGGCGTCGGCCGTAAGCTGATCGCGGCCGTGAACCAGATGGCGCGGGCGAAGAACTGCTACCGCGTCTACTGGCAGACGCATGAATCCAACCTGCAGGGCCAGGCGCTCTACGACAAGGTCGCCGACAAGTCGGGCTTCATCGTCTACCGCCAGCCGCTCGGCTGAGAGCCGGCATGCCGCGGGAGCGTCCCCGCACACGCCCGAAGGCATGGATGCAGATTCGCTCATGCCTCTATGCAATCGCATTGATGATGCGAGCGCCTATATGAAGGCTGCTCCGGCACGTTGCTTCGCAGCGAGGCCGGGCCATTCCTTCGGCGCGCGCATCCAGCGCCCGCAAGCTGCGAGAGGCGCATCATGAAGAAGATCGGCTTTCTCTCCTTCGGCCATTGGTCGTCCTCGCAGCAGTCCGGCACCCGCTCGGCGGGCGATGCGCTGCTGCAGTCGATCGATCTCGCCGTCGCGGCCGAGGAACTCGGCGCGGACGGCGCCTATTTCCGTGTCCACCATTTCGCGCGCCAACTCGCCTCGCCCTTTCCGCTGCTGGCTGCGGCGGGCGCCAGGACCAGCCGCATCGAGCTCGGCACGGCCGTGATCGACATGCGCTACGAAAACCCGCTCTACATGGCGGAGGATGCCGGCGCCGCCGATCTCATCGCCGGCGGGCGCCTTCAGCTCGGCATCAGCCGCGGCTCCCCGGAGCAGGTCATCGACGGCTTCCGTTATTTCGGCTATCAGCCGGCGGAAGGGCAGAGCGACGCCGATATGGGCCGGCGCCATGCCGAGGTCTTCCTCGACGTGCTGCGCGGCGAAGGCTTCGCCCCGCCGAACCCGCGGCCGATGTTCCCGAATCCGCCCGGTCTGCTCAGGCTGGAACCGTATTCCGCAGGCCTGCGCGAGCGCATCTGGTGGGGCGCAGCCTCGGACGCGACCGCCATCTGGGCGGCCAAGCTCGGCATGAACCTGCAGAGCTCGACCCTGAAGAACGACGAGACGGGCGAGCCCTTCCATATCCAGCAGGCGAAGCAAATCCGTGCCTATCGCGAGGCCTGGAAGGAGGCGGGGCACGAGCGCGAGCCGCGCGTCTCCGTCAGCCGCAGCATCTTCGCCCTGGTGGACGATCGCGACCGCACCTATTTCGGCCGCGGCGAACAAGGCGACGACCAGATCGGCTATATCGACGAGAATACCCGCGCCATCTTCGGGCGCAGCTATGCGGCCGAGCCGGACAAGCTCGTCGAGGAGCTCAAGCGGGACGAGGCGATCGCCGAGGCCGACACGCTGCTGCTTACCGTGCCAAACCAGCTCGGCGTCGATTACAATGCCCATGTGATCGAAGCGATCCTACGGCATGTCGCGCCCGCGCTGGGCTGGCGATAAGGCACTTCGAGGCTCCCCCTCGTCATTGAGGGGAGCCGCTATCTCTGCGGCTTGAACGGCGCCATGCCAGCGCGCGCAAGGGCGTCGGCGCGCTCGTTCATCTCGTCGCCGGCATGGCCCTTCACCCATTTCCACTCGATCTTGTGGCGGCCCAGCGCGGTATCGAGACGCTGCCAGAGCTCGGCGTTCTTGACCGGCTTGCGGTCCGCCGTCTTCCAGCCGTTCTTCTTCCAGCCATGGATCCAGCCGGTGATGCCCTGCCGCAGGTACTGGCTGTCGGTATGAAGCGCGACCGTGACGGGGCGCTTCAGCGCTTCCAGCGCCGCGATCGCCGCCATCAGCTCCATGCGGTTGTTGGTGGTCTGCGCCTCGCCGCCGGAAAGCTCCTTCTCGACACCGTTATAGGTCAGGATCGCGCCCCAGCCGCCGGGGCCGGGATTCCCCGAGCAGGCCCCATCCGTCCAGACCTCGACCGTGTCGCTCACCGCTTCAGCCCGTATTCGCGCGCATCGGCGACGCGCTGGTGGAAGGCGAGCTTGCGGTCGTATTCGAGCGGGTCATGCGGTTTGACCAGCGCGCCCGGGGGCACATTGAGCCAGTCGACCAGGCGCGTCAGCAGGAAACGCAGCGCCGAGCCGCGGCAGAGCTGCGGCAGCGCCGCGACCTCCGCCTCGTTCAGGGGTCGGAGGCTCTCGTAGCCGGCGAGCATGGCCTGGCCCTTGGTCAGGTTGAACGAGCCGTCGGCCTCGAAGCACCAGGAGTTCAGGCAGATCGCCAGATCATAGGCATAAGCATCGGTGCAGGCGAAATAGAAGTCGATCAGCCCCGAGAGCCTGTCGCCGATGAAGAAGACGTTGTTGGGGAAGAGATCTGCATGGATGACGCCGCGCGGCAGGTCCTGCGGCCAGCTCGCCTCATGCACCGCGATCTCGGCCGCGACGCGGCGCGCCAGGCCGGGCGAGACCTTGTCGGCGTCGGCGCCGGCCTGTTCCGCCAGCGGCCGCCAGCCCGGAACGGAAAGCGCGTTGACCCGCTCCATCGCGAAATCGGCACCCGCCTGGTGCAGCATAGCGAGGCCGCGGCCGAGCTCCTGGCAATGGGCGGATGTCGGGCGGCGGACCGAGAGGCCGTCGAGAAAGGTGACGATCGCAGCCGGGCGCCCGGCGAGTTGGCCCAGCATCTCGCCGCGGCTGTCGCTGACCGGCTGCGGGCAGATCACCCCGCGTGAGGCCAGATGCTGGATCAGACCGAGGAAGAACGGCAGATCGTCGGGATTTACCCGCTTCTCGTAGAGCGTGAGGATGAAGGCACCCTGTGTGGTGCGGATCAGGTAGTTCGAATTCTCGACGCCCTCGGCAATGCCCTTGGCGGAGAGGAGTTCGCCGATGCCGTAGCGCGCCACGAAGGCGGCCATCTCGTCATCGGGCACTTCGGTATAGACGGCCACGATCGTACTCTTCTGCTGGAATTATTCGGCCGCGTCGGACGCCGCCTCGCCGCGCAATTCGCGCGGCAGCGGGAAGAAGACATTCTCGTCGGCGGTCGAGACGGTCTCGACGCGGACCTCGTAGCGCGCGGCGAAGGCGTCGATGATCTCTTCGACCAGCACCTCGGGAGCGCTCGCGCCGGCAGTGATGCCGAGACTGCGGATATTACCGAAGACCGACCAGTCGATCTCGTCGGTGCGCAGGACGAGCCGCGCCACCGGGCAACCGGCACGCTCGGCGACCTCGCGCAGGCGCTGCGAATTCGAGGAATTGGGCGAGCCGACGACGATCAATCCGTCGACCATCGGCGCGACGCGCTTCACCGCCTCCTGGCGGTTGGTCGTGGCGTAGCAGATGTCTTCCTTGTGCGGGGCGATCAGCTCCGGGAAACGGGCCTGCAGCGCCTCGACGATCTCGCGGGTGTCGTCAACCGAGAGCGTGGTCTGCGTGACATAGGCGAGCGGCTGGCCTTCCGGCGCCTGAAGGGTCGCGACGTCCTCAAGCGTCTCGATCAGCGTGATCCCGCCTTCGGGGAGCTGGCCCATCGTGCCGATGACTTCGGGATGGCCGGCATGGCCGACGAGCAGGATATGGCGGCCGCGCTTGTGATGGACCTCGGCCTCGCGATGGACCTTGGTGACCAACGGGCAGGTCGCGTCGATGGCGAAGAGATTGCGCGCCTTCGCCGCCGCCGGCACCGCCTTGGCGACGCCATGGGCCGAGAAGATCACCGGCCGCGTCTCGTCGGGCACCTCGTCGAGCTCGGCGACGAAGACCGCTCCCTTCCGCTTCAGGGATTCGACGACGTATTTGTTATGAACGATCTCGTGGCGGACATAGACCGGCGCGCCATGCAGCGTCAGCGCCTTCTCGACGGCGTCGATGGCGCGCACGACGCCGGCGCAGAAACCGCGCGGGGCGCAAAGCAGGATGTCGAGCGGCGGCTTGGTCACGCGCGGGGAAACTCCATCGGTCCGCGTCTTCTTTCGGCGGGATCGGAGCGATGTCAAGGAAGCGAAGCGGCAGAGAGCGACACAGTCGTCATTCCGGGGCGCGCCGCAGGCGCGAACCCGGAACCCACGACTGGGTGAGACATGATGTGTTCAGTTGCCGGCGGCTCGCCCCGTCGTGGGTTCCGGGTTCTTCGCTGCGCGAAGCCCCGGAATGACAAAGATGAGGCTGACCAAAAACAATCCACCGACTGCCCGCACCGCCCGAAGGCGAGGCTGCCACACCGATTGCCTCTCGCAGGATCGTCATCGAAAGCCTAGATAGAGCAACGGACCGCCACGCCGCGCGTCGCGCCGGACCGCCCAGCCCGCTCCCAAGGACAGTACTCCGCATGGCCGACGCCGCCTCGCATGCCAGCTATCTCCCCCCGATCCTGACCTTCTGCGCCGGAGCGGTGATCGCTGTCCCGCTCTTCCGCAAGCTCGGCCAGTCGGCGGTGCTCGGCTATCTCGCGGCCGGCATCGTCATCGGCCCCTCCCTGCTCGGCGTGATCAAGGATCCCGATGCGATCCGCGGCACGGCCGAGATCGGCGTCGTGCTGCTGCTCTTCCTCGTCGGCCTCGAGTTGCAGCCCTCGCGCCTCTACTCCATGCGCAAGGACATTCTCGGCTCCGGCCTGGCGCAGATGGCGCTCAGCGCCGGCGGCATCGGCCTCGCCGGCTGGTATTTCGGCCTCTCAGTGGCAGGGGCCGTCGCGGTCGGTGTTTCGTTGGCGCTCTCGGCGACCTCGATCGCGCTGCAATTGCTGGAGGAGCGCGGCGACGGCAACGAGACCTACGGCCGGCGCACCTTCTCGATCCTGCTGTTCCAGGACATGGCGATCGCGCCGGTGCTGGCGCTGCTGCCCTTGCTCGCCACAACCGGCGGACAGGAGACCGGCAGTCCGATGATGGCGCTGGCAAGCCTCGGCATCGCACTCCTCGCGCTCGTGCTGATCGTGCTGGCCGGGCGCTATGTGATGAACCCGTTCTTCCGCATCCTCGCCCATACCGGCGCCAAGGACGTGATGACGGCGGCCGCGCTGCTGATCGTGCTGGGTTCGGCCCTGCTGATGGAGCATGTCGGGCTCTCGATGGCGATGGGGGCATTCCTGGCCGGCGTGATGCTGGCCGATTCGCATTTCCGGCATGAGCTCGAGGCTGATATCGAGCCGTTCCGCGGCGTGCTGCTCGGCCTGTTCTTCATGGCGGTCGGCATGTCGCTCGACCTCAAGCTCGTCGCCGACAACTGGATGCTGCTGGCGCTCGCCGCGCCGCTCCTGGTGCTGTTCAAGATCGCGGTGGTGACCTCGATCCTGCGGCTCTCCTGCTCGTCCTGGCTCGAGGCGGTGCGGGCCGGTGCCCTGCTCTCGCCGGCCGGCGAGTTCGCCTTCGTGCTGCTGCCGCTCGGCCTCGCGAACGGGCTGCTCACGGACCGGCAGGCGGCGATGGTCACCGCGCTCGCGGCGATCAGCATGCTGCTCGGTCCGGTCATCGCCAAGCTGATCGACGCCGTGCTGTTGGCGCGCATCACGCCCGCGACGATGGACGAAGACTATGAAGGCGCCGGAGACAGCCCGGTGATGGTGATCGGCTTCGGCCGCTTCGGCCAGATCGTGACGCAGGCGCTGCTGCTCCAGCATATCGACGTCACCGTCATCGATTCCGATGTCGAGCGCATCCGCTCGGCGGCCCAGTTCGGCTTCAAGATCTACTACGGCGACGGCACGCGGCTCGACGTGCTGCGTGCGGCCGGCGCCGGCAAGGCCCGCGTCATCTGCGTCTGCGTCGACGACCGGCAGGCGGCGCTGCGCATCGTCGAGATGATCAAGGCCGAATTCCCGAGCGTGCGGCTGCATGTCCGCGCCTATGACCGCATCCACGCCATCGACCTGATGAAGGCGAATGTCGATTTCCAGATGCGCGAGACCTTCGAATCGGCGCTGGGCTTCGGCCGCGTCACGCTGGAGACGCTGGGCCTGACCCGCGACGAGGCCGATCTCGTCATCGACCATGTCCGCGACCGCGATGCGCAGCGCATGGAGATCCAGTTCAACGAGGGGCTTGCCGCCGCGATCGACCGCGTGCCGCGCGTCACGCCGGAGCCGCTCGTCACGCCCAAGGCCAAGTCGAAGCCGCTTACGCCCGAGACGCGGCAGCTGATCGAGGATGGCGGGGCGGAGATCGCCATCGGTGGCGTCGGGGAGCCCGAGCGATGAGCCAGGCTGCGGCCCGGCCACAGGCGGTCTTCCTCGAGGGACCGCTGATGCGCCATGTCGCGGTGATGACCGCGACGGGCTCGGTCGGCCTGATGGCGGTCTTCGTCGTCGACCTCCTGTCGCTGCTCTACGTCTCCTGGCTCGGGCGGCCGGA
>JBDHTM010000013.1:0-71226 GCA_039808685.1 Allobosea sp.
GCGTCGAGCCAGCGTTCGATGCCGGTCTTCGGGACGTAGGAACTGTGACCACTCATGAAGAATGCCTCAAGGCTGTCTCATCTTGGCGGGAAAGCGTCGAGCGCATTGCTCAGCCGATCTTGATCTTGGTGTCCGCGGTGAAGGCGTAGGGCGGCACCGGCAGGTTGAGCGGCGCCGGGCCCTTGCGGATGCGGCCGGAGGAATCGTAGTGCGAGCCGTGGCAGGGGCAGAACCACCCGTCGAAATCGCCCTTCGGATCGCCGGGCGCGTTGCCCAGCGGCACGCAGCCGAGATGGGTGCAGTTGCCGTAGACGACAAGGAAGGGCTCGTGGCCCGGCTTGGTGCGCTGCTCGTCGGTCTGCGGGTCGCGCAGCGTGGCGATATCGACCGCCTTGGCCTCGTCGATTTCCTTCTTGGTCCGGTGGCGCACGAAGATCAGCTTGCCGCGCCAGAACAGCTTGATGGCCTGGCCTTCGGCGATCGGCGCCAGGTCGAGATCGATCGGCGCGCCCGCCGCGACCGTCTGCGCGTCGGGCGCAAGCTGGCTGATCAGGGGGACGACGGTAGCGCCGAGGCCGACGGCGCCGGCTGCGCCGGTCGCCAGCATCAGGAAATCGCGGCGGGTTGTTCCGGTCGATGTATCGGTCGCGTGCGCCACGATCCAATCCTCTTACACGTCTTGCGAGCTGTAACAGCTCGAAATTATCGCCTCTCGCCCTCATAGGGGCGCGCCGCTGCCGCCGCAATGCGGCGGTGCGTCACCTTCGGCTCTTTGACATGCAGATTGGACGAAGTCTACTGTCGCGAGCGCCTTGGCCATGCATGGCGCACAGTCCGTCGGCGTGGACGTCAGACGGCCAGCTTTTCCGGATCGGCATCAGCCAGGAAACCGCCCGATTGGCGCGCCCAGAGCCGGGCATAAAGCCCGCCCCGCGCGATCAGCTCGTCATGGCTGCCCATATCCACGATCCGGCCCTGGTCGAGCACGATCAGCCGGTCGAGCGCAGCAATGGTCGAGAGCCGGTGCGCGATCGCGATCACCGTCTTGTCCTGCATCAGCGCGGCGAGCTGCTGCTGGATCGCAGCCTCGACCTCCGAATCGAGCGCCGAGGTCGCCTCGTCGAGGATCAGGATCGGGGCGTCCTTGAGCAGGACGCGTGCGATCGCGATGCGCTGGCGCTGCCCGCCCGAGAGCTTCACGCCGCGCTCCCCGACGCGCGAATCGAACCCCTTGCGGCCGTCCTGGTCGCCGAGGCCGAGGATGAACTCATGCGCCTCGGCCTGCTGCGCCGCCCGCGCGATCTCCGCCTCGCCCGCGCCGATGCGGCCATAGGCGATATTGTCGCCGATCGAGCGATGCAGCAGCGAATTGTCCTGCGTCACCATGCCGATCTGCGCCCGCAGCGAGTCCTGCGTGACATGCGCGATGTCCTGCCCATCGACCAGGATGCGCCCGCCTTCGAGCGGATAGAGCCTCAGCAGCAGGTTCACCAGGGTCGACTTGCCGGCGCCCGACGGCCCGACCAGGCCGACCCGCTCGCCCGGCTTGATCTGGAGATCGAGCCCCTCGAACAGCCCCTGCCCTCGCCCGTAATTGAAGCGGATCTTCTCGAAGCTGATCGCGCCTTTGTCGACCACGAGCGGCACCGCATCTGGCGCGTCCGGCAGGTCGTGCGGCTTGGCGATCGTCTCCATGCTCTCCTGCACCGAGCCGATATTCTCGAAGATGCCGCGCACGAGATGGATCAGCCAGCCGGACATCTGCACCAGCCGGAGCACGAGCCCGATGGCCGCCGCGACCGCGCCCGGCGTCATCTCGCCCTGGCTCCAGAGCAGCAGCGCGAGCCAGGCCGTGGCGACCACGAGTAGGCTGTTCATCGTCTGCAGGATGACGCTGACGCCGGTGATCAGGCGCGACAGATTGAGGAAGGAAGTGTTCCACCGCGTCAACGAGTCGCGGACGGCGGAGCGCTCCGCGTCGGCCCGCGCGAACAGCTTTACCGTCAGGATGTTGGTGTAGGAATCGACGATGCGTCCGGTCGTGCTCGATCGCCCGAAGGAATTGGCCTCCGAACGCTGCTTCGCCCGGGGCACGAAATAGATCAGCAGGGTGACATAGGCCGAAAGCCACAGGATCACCGGCAGCGCCAGCCACAGGCTCGTCTTGCCGAAGAAGCCGATCGCGACCGTCGCGAAGACCAGCGCGTACCAGAGGTCGTCGATGACCTCGATCGTCGCAGCCCGGATCGACTGGCCCGCCTGGATGACGCGAGCGGAGAGACGCCCGGCGAAATCGTTCTGGAAGTAACCCAGCGCGTGGCCGAGCGTGTAGACATGGTTGCGCCAGCGGATCTGGTTGGTGATCTGCGGCACCACGACCTGGTCGACGATGGCGTGGTTGGCGAAATAGATCAGCGGCCGGACAACCACGAGCAGGAAGGCGGCGCCTGCCAGGAGCCAGCCATGGTCGCGGAAGATCGTCTCCGGCGACTGCGTCGAGAGCAGATCGACGAACCAGCCGACCATCAGGTACATCGCCGCCTCGATGCCGCTGAAGCCGAGACCGGTGATCATGATCGCCGCCATCCAGCCCTTCACGCCCTTGATGTGGTGCCACATGAAGGGCCAGACGCCGCGCGGCGGCGTCTTTTGCTCGTCGAACGGAGCGAAGACGTCGATTCGGGTTTCGAGCCAGCGGAAGAGCGGAGCGAACATGTCGGCTCTCCCTGGAGCGATATCGCGACGGTTTCGAGGCATATGGTCTGCGCCTGCGCGCATGACCAGCCTGCTTGACGCATATCCGGGCGTCACCGCATGACGGGAGCCATGCTTCGCCTCGCCCTGTTCCAGCCGGACATCCCGCAGAACGCGGGCACGATGATCCGCATGGCCGCCTGCCTCGGCATCGCCGTCGACATCGTCGAGCCGGCCGCCTTCGACGTCTCGGACCGGCATTTCCGCCGCTCGGGTATGGATTATCTCGAACGCGCCGCTGTCAGGCGCCATGATTCCTTCGCCACCTTCGACGGCTGGCGCAGGGCGGAAGGCCATCGCCTCGTCCTGGCCGAGACCGACGGCGTCGTGCCCTTGCCCGATTTCGTTTTCCAGCCTGGCGACATCATCCTGGTCGGACGCGAATCGGCCGGCGTGACGCCCGAGACCCGGACCGCCGCCGAGACCAGCCTGCATATTCCGATGCGCCCGAATTTGCGCTCGCTCAATGTCGCTCTCGCCGCTGCGATGGTAATGGGCGAGGCGTTGCGACAGACAGGCGGCTTTCCGGGCCGCGAGAGAACAGACGATGACCGCCTCGAAATCCGCTGAAGCCCCGCCCGCCGATCCGGCTGTCGTCGAAGCGCTCAAGCCGCGCGCCGCCGCCTGGTTCGAGAGCCTGCGCGACCGTATCTGCGCCGCCTTCGAGGCGATCGAGGACGAGGCTGCCGGCCCCTTCCCAGCCGAGGCGAGCGAGCCCGGCCGCTTCGTCCGCACGCCCTGGCAGCGCACCAACCATGACGGCGCGTCCGGCGGCGGTGGCGTCATGTCGATCATGAAGGGCCGCGTCTTCGAGAAGGTCGGCGTCCACGTCTCGACGGTTCATGGCAGCTTCCATCCCGATTTCGCGGCGCAGATTCCGGGCGCGGCGGAGGACCCGCGCTTTCATGCCACCGGCATCTCGCTGATCGCCCATCCCTGGAACCCACACGCGCCGACCGTTCACATGAATACGCGCTTCGTGGTCACCACCAAGCCCTGGTTCGGCGGCGGCGCCGACCTGACGCCGGTTCTCGACGCACGCCGCAATCAGGACGACTCCGACGCGCGCGATTTCCACGCCGCGATGCGCGCGCCCTGCGACGCTTTCCCGGCCGTCGCGGATTATCCCCGCTTCAAGCAGTGGTGCGACGAGTATTTCTTCCTGAAGCACCGCAACGAGCCGCGCGGCATCGGCGGCATCTTCTACGACTATGTCTGGACGGGCGATGTCGAGGCCGACTTCGCCTTCACCCGCGCCGTGGGCGAGGCCTTCCTCGACTGCTATCCGAACATCCTGCGCCGTAATATCGGCAAGCCCTGGAGCGAAGCCGACCGACATGAGCAGCAGGTCCGGCGCGGCCGCTATGTCGAGTTCAACCTGCTCTATGATCGCGGCACGATCTTCGGACTGAAGACCGGCGGCAATGTCGATTCGATCCTGTCCTCGATGCCGCCGGCGGTGCGCTGGCCGTAGGGCTGCCCGCATAGGGCGCGTCTCTCCCCCTCACCCTGCCCTCTCCCACCGGGTTCCCGCATTATCCTCGCTTACCGAAACTCTCCAGCGTCACGCAGACGAAACGCATCTGCTCGTCAGCCGGCGCCGGGCACCCTGCCTCGACCCAGAGCCGGCGCGCGGCCTCCAGCACCTGCCCGACGCGCGGCCCGGGCGCGATGCCCAGCCCGATGACATCCTTGCCCGTCGGCAGGAAGAGCGGCGTCTGGCCGAGCGCGGCGATCAGGCTTTGCACTCCGCTCCGCCCCCCGCTCGCCGCCGAGGCGTTCAACAGGACGAGCGCCGCAGCAGCCGCGTCGTTGCCGACGCGATGGGCGACTTGGCGCAGGGCGGCAATCGAGGGTAAGTCCGCCGTCCCGCCCAGCGCTTCCAGCGCTTGTGCGATCCGCGCGATCCGGTCGAACTCCGCATTCGAGAGCCGCAGGCCATCACGCAGCCGCAGCGCATCCTCCTGAACGCAAACCGCCAGCGCCGCCAGCCGAAACGCCGGATGGAGGGCCGCCCCGTCATCCCCCACGATCGCGGCGAAGCGCGAGAGATGCGGTACGCCGCCGATCACCGGCATCAGCAGCCCCACACCCGCCATCGCCCGTAGGGTTGCGACGACTCCGGGCGCGACGAGGAGCTTCATCAACTCCGCCCGTACTCGCTCGCGCGACAGGCCGGCGAGGCCCGCACGCCCGGCAATGCAGGCCCGCAATCCTTCAGCATCCGGGGTGCCCGCGCCATAGCGCGCGTGGAAGCGGAAGAAGCGCAGGATGCGCAGGTAGTCCTCGCGGATGCGGCTTCCGGCATCGCCAATGAAGCGCACGCGTCGCTGCGCGAGGTCGGCGAGCCCTCCGCAATAGTCGTGTAACCGCCCGTCCCGGCCGAGCCCGAGCGCGTTGATGGTGAAATCGCGCCGCAACGCATCCGCAGCGAAATCGCGACCGAACACGACCTTGGCGCGGCGCCCGTCGGTCTCGACATCGCGTCGCAGCGTCGTGACTTCGAAGCTCATGCCCTCCGCGACGAGCGTCACCGTGCCATGCTCGATCCCGGTCGGCACCGCCTTGAAGCCGGCCGCCTTGCCGCGCCGCATCGTCTCGTCCGGGAGTGCGGTCGTGGCCAGGTCGATATCGCTCGCCGGCTCGCCGAGCAGGAGATTGCGCACCGCACCGCCGACGACGCGGGTCTCCTCGCCGTCGCCGTCGAGCGCTTGCAGCAGCCGCGCAACTGCCGCCTGGGCGAGGAAGCGCGCGATCTCGCCCTCGTGTTCTCCGATCATTTGAAGCGGCCGGGCACCAGCACCCCGTTCTCCATATGCGGCGGATCATAGGCGCCGCGACTGCGCGGCGCGATGAAGCCGCCGTAGATCAGTACGGCGATCGCCAGCAAGAAGCCTGCGACCGCCAGGCGGAAGGCATGCGGGCTCCAATGCTCGACGTCGAACGGGTTGCGCCGGTTGACGACAAGATAGGCTGCGAAGATGCAGAAGGGCAGGACGAAGAGCAGGACCTCTTCGATGATCGCGCGCAGCATCGGCTTCGTCATTCCCTGGTGCGTTATCCGCGCAATAGATTCCTAGCCGGCCAGTCGTTCGTAGAGATTGCGGATCATGCCGGCCGTAGCCCCCCAGATATAGCGACCCTCGAAGGGTATCGCATAGTAGGTGCGGAAATGGCCCTTCCATTCGCGCCCCTCGCGCTTGTGATTGGCGGGATCGAGCAGGAAGGAGAGCGGCGTCTCGAAGGCCTCGTCGACCTCGTTATGGTTGATTGTCAGCGAGAAGGGCGGCTCGACCAGCGCCACCACCGGCACGATCCGGTAGCCGGTGCCGGTGAGATAGGCATCGAGGAAGCCGAGCGTGCGGATATGCGAGCGCGCCAGGCCGATCTCCTCCTCGGTCTCGCGGAGCGCCGTGACGACCGGCGAACCATCGACGGCATCGACCCGTCCGCCGGGAAAGGCGACCTGCGCCGAATGGTTTCGAAGCGCGGCGGAGCGCTGCGTCAGCAGCACCGTCGGCCCCGTCGGACGCGGCACGATCCCGATCAGCACGGCGGCCGGCACGGCGCGCTTCTCGTCGGGAATCGGCACGGATGCCGCCTGATTCTCATGATCGCCGCGCAGCCGGCTGATCACCTCGCCGAGCGCCGGCGGCTCGGCGCGCAGCCGTTCGCGTGCCAGCGCCGCAAAACCCTCGCCGCTCAGGTTGAGGGCGGCCTCAGTTGTCTTCAGCACTAGATTCCCTCGATCTCGCTCGCCGGCACCGCCGGATAGAACTGCTCGGCGGCGGCCACCCCGAACATCGCCTCGCCTTCGGCATTCCGGACCTCACCAAGCGCCAGCAGGTCATAGGTCAAGGCCCGCGTCAGCCGGGCCCAGAGACCGCGTCGGACATGGACATAGGGCGTCAGCCCGTCCTGCGCAGCCCGCCCGAAACGCAAGCCATGGTCCGGCCCGACGCAGACGAGATCGTCGACCTGCGTCCGGAATGCGAGCGTCCGGTTATCCCCCTCGCCATCGACCTGCATCTCGACCGCCTGGAACGGCGCGTCGTCGACGGTGATCCCGACCTTCTCGACCGGGGTCACGAGAAAGTAATCTTCGCCCTCGCGCTTCAGCACCGAGGAAAACAGCTTCACCAGCGCCGGCCGGCCGATCGGCGTGCCCATGTAGAACCAGGTGCCGTCGGCGGCGATCCGCATGTCGAGATTGCCGCAGAAGGGCGGATTCCAGCGCTCAACCGGCGGCAGGCCGCGCGTCTTGCCGCCGCCCAGCGAGGCCATCAGGCGCTCCATCGCATTGCCCGGTCCGGTCATCGAAAAGCCAATCCTCACCTGTTTCGGCGTCGTGCCTGCATCGCGTTTCCGCCTTGAACTCCACATAATCGTGAAGCCGAGATGATGTGTACCGTTCCATTCGGCGCTTGAGCCGCCGTGATGGCCCGTCCAGACTGAACGGCCGAACACATCGACGGTTCGCAGGACGGCGCAACGGCCCGCGACAGTGAAGGAGACCGACATGGCGGCGCAAGCCCGGGCAAACGAGAGCACTTCGCCGATCGATCTCGACACAGGCATCGTCGAGGCGGCCGAAGCCGCTCTCGGCGCCATCGGGGCGGCGCGCAAGGAAATCGGCCAGGTCATTTTCGGCCAGCAGAAGGTCGTCGACCTCTCGCTGGTGACGCTGCTTTCGGGCGGCCACGGCCTGCTCGTCGGCGTTCCCGGCCTCGCCAAGACCAAGCTCGTCGAGGCGATGGGCACCGTGCTCGGCCTGGCCGCCCGGCGCGTCCAGTTCACGCCGGACCTGATGCCCTCCGATATCCTCGGCTCCGAGGTTCTCGACGAATCGAGCGACGGCAAGCGCCATTTCCGCTTCATCAAGGGCCCGGTCTTCGCCCAGCTGCTGATGGCGGACGAGATCAACCGCGCCTCGCCGCGCACCCAGTCGGCCCTGCTCCAGGCGATGCAGGAGCATCATGTCACCGTTGCCGGCGAGCGCTACGACCTGCCGGCGCCCTTCCATGTGCTGGCGACGCAGAACCCGATCGAGCAGGAGGGCACCTATCCCCTGCCCGAGGCCCAGCTCGACCGCTTCCTGCTCGAGATCGATGTCGGCTATCCCGACCGCGAGGCCGAGCGCCGCATCCTGCTGGAAACGACCGGCGCCGCCGAATACAAGCCTTCGCAGGCGATGACCGCGGAAACGCTGATGTCGATCCAGCGCCTCGTCCGCCGCCTGCCGGTCGGCGACGCCGTGGTCGATGCCATCCTCGACCTCGTCCGCTCCGCCCGCCCCGGCGAGGGCGAGGCCTCGGTCACCGACAAGCTCTCCTGGGGCCCGGGTCCGCGCGCCAGCCAGTCGCTGACGCTCGCCGTGCGTGCGCGCGCCCTCGTCGAGGGCCGGCTCGCGCCTTCGGTCGACGATGTCGCGGCGCTCGCCATCCCCGTTCTGAAGCACCGCGTCGCGCTGACCTTCGCCGCCCGCGCCGATGGCGAGACGGTCGAGGGGCTGATCGGCAAGCTCGTGGAACGGCTGGGATAGGCCGATGTTGCGTACGCGCGTCCTGGGTCCTGGCGAAAGGCGGCCATCGCGGCCGGTCCTCACGGAATCGCTCGACCTCGCCGCACGCCTGCCGCGCCTGATCCTGGAGGCGCGCCGCGTCTCCGCCAGCATCCACGGCATCCACGGAAGGCGCCGCTCCGGTCCGGGCGAGACCTTCTGGCAGTATCGCCCGCTGGTCGCCGGCGAATCGGCCTCGCGCATCGACTGGCGCCGCTCCGCCCGCGACGGCCATCTCTTCGTCCGCGAGCGCGAATGGGAAGCCTCGCATTCGATCTGGCTTTGGATCGACCGCTCGCCCTCGATGGGCTTCGCCTCTTCGCTCGCCATGGCCTCGAAGCTCGACCGCGCGCTCGTCGCGGGCTTCGCGCTCGCCGAGACGATGGTCGAGGGCGGCGAGCGCGTCGGCCATCTCGGGCTGACGCGGGCGCTGGCCTCGCGCCGCATCGTCGAAATGCTGGCGCAGGCGATTCTCGCGGATGAGCGCAACGGCTCCTCCGACCTGCCGCCGGAAGCCCCGCTGCCCCGGCTGGCGGAAGCGATCATCGTCACCGACGGGCTCTCGCCCGCCGCGGCACTGACCCAGCGGATCGCCACCTTGGCGTCTTCAGGGGCGCGCGGCCATGTCCTGCTGATCGCTGATCCGATCGAGGAGACCTTCCCCTTCAGCGGCCAGGCCGAGCTCTTCGACTTGGAGGACGGGCTGAGCTTGCGCGTGGGCGATGCCGGCGCCTGGGGCGAAGACTATCGCCAGCGCCTCGCCGCCCATCGCGAGGCCATCACCGAAGCCTGCCGCAAGGCCGGCTGGACCCTGACGCTGCATCGCACTGACCGACCGGCCAGTGAAGCGGTCCTGCGCATCGCGAGTCTCGTCGCCGCGTCGCGCAGTGCCTCGGGCTTCTGAGGGAGATCGCCGATGCTCAGCGCCTTGCCCTTCAGCTTCACCGCCCCGCTCGCTCTCGCCGCGCTCGCCCTGCTGCCGGCGCTCTGGCTGATCCTGCGCGTGACGCCGCCGCGCCCACGCCGCATCGATTTCCCGCCGCTCAAGATCATGGCCGACCTGATCGCCAAGCGCGAGACGCCGGCCCACACACCCTGGTGGCTGCTCGCGTTGCGCATGGCGGTGGCCGCGCTCGCCATCCTCGCCGTCGCCGGCCCCGTCTGGAATCCTATGCGCGATGCCGCGCCTTCGCGCGGCCCGGTCCTGCTCCTCATCGACAATGGCTTCGGCGCCGCGACCGACTGGTCCGAGCGCGTCGCGGTCGCCGAATCGCGCATCGCCGCTGCGACCCGCGAAGGCCGCCCGGTCGCGGTGGTCGGCCTGGCCGAAGCTCCCGCCGCGATCGCGTTGGCCGAGCCGCGCATCGCGCTCGACCGTTTGCGCGCGCTCCCGCTCCAGCCGCATGCGCCGGACCGTGCCGCCCATCTCCAGCGCATCGAGGCCTTCCTGCAGGGCTCGCCCAGTGCCGAGATCGTCTGGGTGGCCGATGGGCTCGGCGTCTCCGACGATGGCAGCTTTCTCGCCCGGCTGAAGCAGGATGCCGAAGCTCGCCGCCTGGCCATCCACGCCGATTCACCCGCGCAGCTCGCCCTCTCTGCGCCAGAGAACCTGGCGGGCGCCCTGACGGTCAAGGTGCTGCGCCCGGCCGCCAGCGCCCCTGCGACCGGACAGGTCCGCGCGCTCGATCTCAAGGGTCTGCCGCTCGGCAACGCGCCCTTCGTCTTCGAGGGCAACAATCTGGAAACGACCGCGCGCCTGACCCTGCCGATCGAGGTCCGCAACGCCGTGTCGCGGCTGGAGATCGTCGGCGAGCGAAGCGCCGGCGCCGTGGCCTTGCTCGACGACAGTGCCAAGCGCCGCCGCATCGGCCTCGTCTCCGGCGCGACGGCCGACACCGCACAGCCGCTCTTGTCACCGACCTATTACCTGTCCCGCGCGCTCCAGCCCTTCGCCGAGATCCGCGAGCCGCGGCAGGGCTCGACCGACCCGATCGGCGAGTTGCTGGCGCAGAATCTCTCGGTGCTGGTCCTCGCCGATATCGGCGCGCTCGACCGCGAGACCGCCGAGAAGGTCGCGAGCTTCGTCGAGCGCGGCGGCGTGCTGCTGCGCTTCGCCGGCGCGCGCCTCGCCGCCGCCTCCGACGACCTGACGCCCGTGCGCCTGCGCCGCGGCGGCCGCACGCTCGGCGGGGGTCTGTCCTGGGAAACCCCGCGCAAGCTCGCGCCCTTCACCCGAGAGAGCCCCTTCTTCGGCCTGACCATCAGCGACGATATTCGCGTCAGCCGCCAGATCCTGGCCGAGCCGGAGCCCAACCTCTCGCGCAAGACCTGGGCGGCGCTGGAGGACGGCACGCCCGTAGTCACCGCCGAGCGGCGTGGCGACGGCCTCGTCGCCATGGTCCATGTCACCGCCGACACCACCTGGTCGAACCTTCCGCTCTCGGGCCTTTTCGTCGACATGCTCCGCAAGATCGTCAACCTCGCCGGCAACGGCCCCGCGGCTGAAACCCAGGGCGACGACAAGCGCGTCGAGACCCTCTCGCCGACCCGCGTGCTCGATGGCATCGGCCAGTTCCGCTCGGCGCCCGCGACCGCCCAGCCGGTAGCGCGCAACTATGCCGGCCGCGCGACGCTCGCCCATCCGCCCGGCCTCTACGGCCCGACCGACGGCTCGCTCGCCGTCAACGCGCTGACGCCGACCGACACGCTGGCGGCGCTCGATCTCGGCAGCCTCGGCGTCGCCGTGCTGCCGATCGACGAGCCGGTCGCGCGCGACATCCGCCCGCCACTTCTCGTCCTCGCGTTGCTCCTGCTCGTCGCCGACACGCTTGCGACGCTCTGGCTTGGCGGACGCCTGAATGTCGCCCGCCTGCGCAAGACGGCCGCGCCGGCTGCGATCCTGCTCGCGCTCGCGGGCTCCTTTGCGCTGACGCCCGATCACGCCCACGCCCAGCAGCCAGCGCCCAACGCGCAGGCCGATACCCGCCCGCCCATTCCGCGCGCCCTGCTCGCCAACGGCGCACAGACGCGGCTCGCCTATGTCGTCACCGGCGACAAGCCTGTCGACGACATGTCCAAGGCGGGCCTCACCGGCCTCAACACGGTGCTCGGCGCCCGCACGGCGCTGGAACCGGGCGAGCCGGTCGGCGTCAGCGTCGAGCGCGACGAGCTCGCCTTCTTTCCGGTGCTCTACTGGCCGGTCGTCGCCGGCCGCCCGCTCCCATCGGCCGAGACCTTGCGCAAGCTCGAAGCCTATATGAAGGGCGGCGGCCTCGTGATCTTCGACACCCGCGACGCCATGAGTGCCCGCCCCGGCGGCGGCACCACGCCCGAGGGCGACCAGCTCAAGCGCATGCTGCAGACGCTCGATATCCCCGAGCTGGAGCCGCTGCCGCGCGACCATGTCCTGACCAAGACCTTCTACATCCTCGACGAGCTCGTCGGCCGCTACGATACCGGCACGACCTGGGTCGAAACCCTGCCGCCCCCTGATAGCGACGGGCGCCGCCCTGCCCGTGCCGGCGACAATGTCTCGCCCATCGTCATCACCGCCAACGATCTCGCCGCCGCCTGGGCGATCGACCGCCGCGGCGAAGGGCTGGTGCCGCTTTCCGGCGGTGATCCGCGCCAGCGCGAACTGGCCCTGCGCGGCGGCATCAATCTCGTGATGTATGCGCTCACCGGCAACTACAAGGCCGATCAGGTCCATGTCCCGGCCCTGCTCGAGCGCCTGGGGCAATAGCCATGTGGAGCGTCTCCCTCGCCCCGATGGTGCCCCTGCCGCTGCTGATCGGGCTTGCCGTGATCTCGGCTCTGGCTGCCGGCGCCGCCATCGTTCTCGCCGGCCGCAGCGCCATCCTGCGCGCCCTCGCGCTCGTGGTACTGACGGCGGCGCTGGCCGATCCCTCGCTCGTCTTCGAGGATCGCGAGCCGGTCAAGGACGTCGTCTCGGTCGTGGTCGACCGCTCGGCCTCGAACCGCCTCGCCGATCGCGCGGCCCAGACCGATGCAGCCGTCGCCGAGATCGAGCGGCAATTGCGCGGCATCCCCAATGTCGAGCCGCGGATCGTCGAGCTGCGCGATGCCCAAGGCAGCAATGACGGCACCCGCCTGTTCGAGGCCCTGTCGTCGAGCCTCGCCGACGTGCCCTCCGAGCGCGTCGCCGGTGCGATCGCGATCACCGACGGCCTCGCCCACGACGCCCCGCCCAATGCCGAGGCGCTCGGCCTGCGCGCGCCGCTGCACGTCCTGACCACCGGCCGCAATGCCGAGATCGACCGCCGCATCGTGCTGGTCGATTCGCCGCGCTTCGGCATCGTCGGCAAGGACCAGATCATTCGCCTGCGCGTCGTCGACAAGGGCGGCCCCGGCCGGGCTGGCCTGACCATCCGCCGCGACGGCGAGATCGTCGCCCGCCGCGAGGTCGCGACCGGCCAGACCGTGCAGGTCCCCGTCCGCATCGACCGCGGCGGCCCGAACGTCGTCGAGATCGAGGCGCAAGCCATCGACAACGAGCTGACGCTGGCGAATAACCGCGCCGTCATCACGATCGAGGGCGTGCGCGACAAACTCCGCGTGCTGCTCGTCTCAGGCGAGCCGCATCCGGGCGAGCGGACCTGGCGCAACCTGCTCAAGGCCGACGCCAATGTCGATCTCGTCCATTTCACCATCCTGCGCCCGCCCGAGAAACAGGACGGCACGCCGATCAACGAGTTGTCGCTGATCGCCTTCCCGACGCGCGAACTGTTCCAGGTCAAGATCAAGGAATTCGACCTGATCATCTTCGACCGTTACGCCAACCAGTCGATCCTGCCGCTGCTCTATTTCGAGAACATCGTGCGCTATGTCCGCGACGGCGGTGCGCTGCTCGTTGCCGCCGGACCCGAATATGCGGGTTCGCAGACGCTGGCTCGCACGCCGCTCGGCCAGATCCTGCCGGCTCAGCCCGACGGCAGCGTCGTCGACGAGGCCTATCGCGCCCAGGTCAGCGAGCCCGGCAAGCGCCACCCCGTCACCCGCGACCTGCCGGGCTCGGAGGTCTCGCCGCCGCGCTGGGGTGAATGGCTGCGCATGGTCGGCGCCCAGGCGCGCGCCGGCGGCGCGCCGGTCATGACCGGCCCCGGCGAGCGTCCCCTGCTGATGCTGGCGCGCGAGCAGAAGGGCCGCGTCGCGCTCCTCCTCTCCGACCATGCCTGGCTCTGGGCCCGCGGCTTCCGCGACGGTGGCCCCTATCTCGACCTGCTTCGCCGCCTCAGCCACTGGCTGATGAAGGAGCCGGAGCTTGAGGAGGAGGCGTTGCGCGCCACCGTGCGCGGCGCCACCGTCGAGGTCGAGCGCCAGACGCTGCGCGACAATCCCTCGCCTGTCACCATCACCGGCCCGGACGGCCAGTCGCGCACGGTGACGCTGGAGCCCGGACGCCCCGGCCTGTTCACCGCCCGCATCCCGACCAGCGATCTCGGCCTCTACCGGCTGACCGCCGACAATCTCACCGCCTTCGCCAGCGTCGGCCCCGAAAACCCGCGCGAATTGATGGAAGTGGTCAGCGATCCCGGCGCTCTCCAGCAACTGGCGCAGGCGACCGGCGGCTCCTCGCGCCGCATCGGCCGCGAAAGCGGCTCGGCCGTGGACCTTCCGCGCATCGTGCCGGTGCGCTCAGGCAGCCAGTTCGCCGGCAATGACTGGATCGGCCTGAGAATCAGCGATTCCGACATCGTGCGCGGCGTGCGCATCTCGCCGCTCTTCATCGGGTTGCTCGGTCTGGCCGTGCTGTTCGGTGCCCTCGTCGCCGGCTGGCTTGGCGAGAGCGGCAGGCGCCTCAGGCGGGAGGCGTAGCACTCCTGCCGTCATTCACGGGCGCAGCGGAGCGCAGACCCGAGAATCTCATGACGAGAAGGCATTGGTTTCCGAGATGGTCGGGACAAGCCCGACCATGACGGCCGGTGGGATTCAACCCACCCGTGCCGACATCACCGCACCGCTGCGCTGCTTCAGCACGCCCTCGACCAGTTCCAGCGCCAGGAAGCGCGCGGGATCAGCCGGCCCCGGCAGCAAGAGCTGGCCCGGCGGCAGCACCTTGAAGCCGAAGCGGGCATAATAGGGCGCGTCCCCGATCAGCATGATCAGGTCGTGTCCGGCCTCGCGCGCTGCCTCGATCGAACGGTTCATCAGCGCAGCACCGATGCCCCGGCCTTCAAAGGCGGGGTCGACGGTCAGCGGCCCGAGCATCAGCGCCTTGTGGCCGCCGGCGAGCACGGCCGTGACCTTCACCGAACCGACGAGGAAGGTGCCGACATGGGCGGCAAAGGAGAGCGCCGGCTCGGGCGGCACGCCCTCGCGCAAGCGGAAGGCTGTGCGGGCGAAGCGGCCGGGGCCGAAGGCGCGCTCATGCAGGCGTTCGATCGCGGCGGAGTCCGCGGGAACTTCGTGGCGGATGGTCAGAGGCAGGGATGTCATGATGATCGACGTGGCACGCAGAAGGCGGATCGGCTGAGCGAGGGCAGGCGCATGCGGGCGCGTTGCCGGGAGAGCGCATTCAGCGCGCCGGTCGTCGCAGGTCTCGCAGGCTCGGCGGGATCATCATGAAAGCGCCTCTACAGCATCAGGCCGAAAAGGGGAATCCGCTTTCCGGAAAAATCTGACGCGACGCATGTGGGCTTCAGCGCGGCGCCTTGCCCGTCGCCGTCACCATTCGGCCGCAGGCGGCTGTCCCGACATGATCTCGTCCAGCCGCCGCCGTGTCGCAAGAGTCGTGCCCTCCGGCAGGCGATTCAGCGGAAAGAAGCCCGCCTCGGCGATCTCGCGATCCGGCTGCTTCACGGACTTCACCCGGAACCGACGCAGGACATAGACGGCGATATGATCGCGCCGCGAGATCCTCCGGTTGAAGAAGAGTCCGTGCAGGATGGGTCGCTCAGCGGGGGCGATGCCCGCCTCCTCCGACAATTCCCGTTCCAGCGACTCTTCCGCCGTCTCGCCGACCTCGACCCCTCCTCCCGGAAAATGCCAACCGGGCACATAGGTGTGGCGGATCAGGAAGACCTCGCCCCCATCGTTGAGGACGACCGCGCGCACGCCGAAGGTCATGCCCCGCGCGAGGCGGAAATAGATATGCAGCACTCGCGTCAGCAGGCGCTGCGTCAGCGTCCTCCGCTGCTCAAGGTCGACTGTTGGCTGCTGCTGTCGAGACGATTGCATCCGATCGATTCTCAAGGGCGGGTTAATTGTCTATGCAAAAACCGCATGACGGACCGCCAAGTTGATCGGTTGTTCCGCCACAAACGCGCCCCAAATGAGGCGGATATCGCGCTGCAACATCAGGACACCAAGACTATGCTTCTCTCTTTCATCATCGCCCGCCTCAAGGCCAAGCCGGCCTATGTCTGGAAGCCCGCCGTCACGCTGACCGATTCCCGCATCGTGTCGGAACTGACCGGCGCCGCCAACTGAGGCCATCCGGCCATATCCGCAGTCCAGGCGCGCCACGGCGCGCTTGACTGACGGCCTCCTGCGGGGGCAAGCGCTTGAGCGTGTTCAAGCTCGCGCATCTGTCAGACCCGCATCTCGGCCCCCTCGCCGGGTTTTCCCTGCATCAGCTCATCGGCAAGCGCGCGACAGGCTATGTCAACTGGCGCCGCAAGCGCCGCCATGCCCATGACATGGATATCCTGGCACGCATCGTCGCCGATATCCACGCGCAGAAGCCCGATCATGTCGCCTGCACCGGCGATGTCGCGCATATCGGCCTCCCCGACGAATTCAAGACCGCCATCGCCTTCCTCGACACGCTCGGCCCGCGCGAGACGGTCAGTTTCGTGCCGGGCAACCACGACACCTATGCCCGCTCCTCGCTGAAGCCGCTGGCCGGGCTGCTCGCGCCCTGGATCGCCGATGACGAAGGCAAGGCCGGCTATCCCTGGTATCGCCGCCGCGGGCCGGTCGCTCTGATCGGCGTGAACAGCGGCGTGCCGACCCTGCCCCTGATGGCGACCGGCCGCGTCGGCAGCGAGCAGATCGCCCGGACCGAAGCCCTGCTCGACCGCGCCCGCGACGAAGACCTGATCCGCATCGTGTTGATCCATCATCCGCCCTATGGCGGCGGCGCCAAGCGCGGCCGCGAACTGGTCGACGCCGCCGCCTTCGAGGCGATGCTCAAGCGCAGGGGCGCCGATCTCGTCCTGCACGGGCATAATCACAGCTTCTCGCTGGCCTGGCGGCCCGGCCTGGGGCGCGATGTGCCAATCATCGGCGTGCCCTCCGCCTCGCTCGGCCCGCACGGCCATGGCGAGCTCGGCACCTGGCATCTCTTCCGCATCGAAGGCGATGCCGCGGCACCGCGGATCACGCTGGAACAGCGCGGCTTCGAGCCGGACGGCACGGTGATTCTCCGCCAGGAGATCGCGCTGACGAAAGCGACCTGAAGGCGTCATCCCGTGCGCGCCGCAGCGTGAAACGCTGTGGCGCAGACACGGGACCGTGCGACGAGGAGGCTCCGGTCGTCGCACACTCAACAAGGTGCCCTTTTCTGAGAACGGTCCCAGAAGACGCTGCCCTCAGATGCAGCGACCGCCGTCGACCGCCAGCACCGAGCCGGTCACCATGTCCGCCTCGTCGGAACACAGGAACAGCGCGGCATTGGCGATGTCCTGCGGCGTCGAGAACCGTCCCCACGGGATCGAAGCCGTGAACTGCGCGCGCCGCTCGGGTGTATCCTCGCCCATGAAGGTCGCGAGCAGCGGCGTCTCGCCGGCGACGGGCGCGATCGCGTTGACGCGGATCTTGTCCGGCGCCAGTTCTACGGCCATCGACTGCGAGATCAGGTTCGCGGCACCCTTCGAGCCGTTGTACCAGGTCAGGCCCGGACGCGGGCGCACGCCCGCCGTCGAGCCGATATTCAGGATCACGCCGCCGCCATGCTGCCGGAAATGCGGCACGGTCGCGCGCGCCATCAGGTAGATCGACTTCACGTTCACCGCGAAGATCCGGTCGAACTCCTCCTCGGTGACGTCTGTCATCGGCTTGTTGCGATGGGTGGTGCCGGCATTGTTCACGACGATGTCGAGCCGCCCGACCTTGGCGAGGATCTTCTCCACCGCCTTGTCGACGCTCTTGGCCTTGCCGACATCGCAGGTCACGGCGAAGGCCTTACGGCCGATCGCCCGGGCGGCTTCCTTGGCCTTGTCGCCGTTGATGTCGAGCACCGCGACGCGCGCGCCCTCGCGCACGAAGGTCTCGGCGATACCGAAACCGAACCCCTGCGCCGCGCCGGTCACCAGTGCCGTCTTGCCCTTCAGTCTCATGGTCGCTCCTCGTGCTCTGCGATTGCGCGATGTTTGAAACGATTGACCGTGGCCGTAAATGCGCATTTTGCGCGCGGGCCGGTGCGGAAATGGGGTGCTCAAGACCCTCGACGGAGAACCCCTCTCCTGTAAGGAGAGAGGGGCAGGGGTGAGCTGTCGGCCCCTGGACCAGCAAGACACGCCCTCATCGTGCAGCGGTCAGGTCACAGCTAGGCGTCAAACGGCCTACCCCTCACCCTGTTCTCTCCCTCCGGGAGAGGGTCCCCGCGCCTTTTCCGCATCTGTCGTTAAGCCCCGATCTCCTCGCGCAGCATCTCCAGCTCCAGCCAGCGCTCCTCGGCCTCGCCGATCTCGCGCGCAACCTCTTCCAGCCGCGCCGTCGCCTTGGCGAAAAGCTTGGGATCGCGCGTGTAGAGATCGCCGGCAACCGCCGTGTTGAGCTTCGCGGCCTCGGCCTGTAGCGCCTCGATTTTCTTCGGCAGCGTCTCCAGCGCGTGCTTCTCGTTGAAGGAGAGCTTGCGCCTGGAGGCGGGTGCAGCAGGCGTTGCGGCAACCTTGGGCGCAGCGGGCGCCGCCTTGTCGACCGGCCGCACCTTCGCTCCGACGCCGCGCCCGCGCTGCGCCAGCATGTCGGAATAGCCGCCGGCAAACTCCGTCCAGACACCGTCGCCATCCGAGATCAGCACGGAGGAGACGACGCGGTCGATGAAGTCGCGATCATGGCTGACCAGCAGCACGGTGCCCTGGTAGTCGGCCAGCAGTTCCTGCAGCAGGTCGAGCGTCTCGAGGTCGAGATCGTTGGTCGGCTCGTCCAGCATCAGCAGGTTCGAGGGCTTGGCCAGCGCGCGGGCCAGCATCAGGCGGCCACGCTCGCCGCCGGAGAGCGCCCCGACCGGCGTGCCGCGCTGGATCGGCTGGAACAGGAAGTCCTTCATATAGGAAATGACATGGCGCGGCTGGCCGCCGACCATGACCTGGTCCGAACCGCCCCCGGTCAGCGCATCGCCGAGCGGCGTCTCCGGATCGAGGCTTTCACGACGCTGGTCGAGCGTCACCATCTCCAGCGCCGTACCGAGCTTCACCTTGCCGCTGTCAGGCTTGAGCGCGCCGGTCAGAAGGTTGATCAGCGTAGTCTTGCCGGCACCGTTCGGCCCGACGATGCCGATCCGGTCTCCGCGCGCCACCCTGAGCGACAGGTTCTTGACGATAGTGTTGTCGCCATAGACCTTGGCAACGTCGATCGCCTCGATGACGAGCTTGCCGGAAGCCTGCGCTTCGCTGGCCTCCAGCCGGACATTGCCTTGCGCGGCCCGCGCGGTGCGGCGCTGGTCGCGCAACGCATGCAGCTCGCCGAGCCTCCGCTGGTTGCGGGTACGCCGCGCGCTGACGCCGTAACGCAGCCAGTCCTCCTCGCGGGCGATCTTGCGGTCGAGCTTGTGGCGGTCGAGCTCCTCCTGCGCCAGAACCTCGTCGCGCCAGGCCTCGAACTCGCCGAATCCCCTCTCGGCCCGCCGGGTCACGCCGCGATCGAGCCAGATCGTCGCCCGCGAGAGCGAGGTCAGGAAGCGCCGGTCGTGGCTGATCAGCACCATGGCCGAGCGCAGCGACTTCAACTCCTGCTCCAGCCATTCGATCACGGGCAGGTCGAGATGGTTGGTCGGCTCGTCCAGCAGCAGGATGTCCGGCTCCGGCGCCAGCACGCGCGCCAGCGCCGCACGACGGCCCTCGCCGCCCGACATCGACGCCGGGTTCTCCTGCCCGGTCAGGCCGAGCTCGGTCAGCAGGTATTGCGCGCGATAGGCATCGTCGCCCGGTCCCAGGCCAGCCTCGACATAGGCAAGCGCGGTATCGAATCCGGTGAAATCCGGCTCCTGCGGCAGGTAGCGGATGGTCGCGCCCGGCTGGACGAAGCGCTCGGCATGATCGGGCTCGACGAGCCCCGCCGCGATCTTGAGCAGCGTCGACTTGCCCGAGCCGTTTCGGCCGACGAGGCAGACGCGCTCGCCGGCCGAGACGGCGATCTCGGCGGCTTCGAGCAAGGGCTGTCCGCCGAAGGTGAGCGCGACGTCGCGCAGATGCAGCAAGGGGGCCATGATCCGTCCTGTGTTCGGCCTGCGGGATAGACCGCCGCCGCCCTGCTGTCACGCCCGCAGCCATGGCACGGCCCTTGCCAGCTGCACTTCGCCCCTTATCGTGACGAGATCGAGGCCTGATGAATCCAAGAGCGATGTCCAGCGAACACCCCATCGGGATCGGCCATAATGGCGGCCCGCCGCTGAAGGAGCCCAAGCGCCGCTCGGCGACCGGCTCAGGCCAGATCGGCCGCTATTTCGACTGGCGCTTCGCCCATCGCAAGGCCTGGAAGAAGCCCCGCGAGATCGCGCTCCGGCGCGAGGAGAAGGCTTCGGCGCTCGGCCTGACCTACGAGGAATACTCTCTGGAGATCATGGAGCGCGGCTATTACCCGCAGCCCGAGCATGTCGAGACGATCAAGTCGAAACGCGCGCAGCGCCGCAGGGATGGCGGCGTGGTCGGCCGGTCCCTGAAGGGCATGAAGCTGAGCTGAGGTTCAGCCGCCGAGCCAGCGCCGCGCCAATCGCGTCGCCGGCTTCTCGAAGAAACGGTAGAGCAGTAGCGCCGCAACGACCGAACCGATAAGCGCCAGCGCGACATAGAGCGCCGGCGAATGCAGCCCGAGCCGCAGCACAACCTCGCGCATCCCCCTCACCACGAAGGGGTGGACGAGATAGAGCGCGTAGGAGGCGTCGCCGACCGCAGCCAGTGCCCTGACCGGAGGAAGTGGCGCGATGCCGTCACGGCCGCAGCCCGCGGCCAACATCAGCAAAACGGCGGCGCTGCCGCGCCATAGGACGCTGCTCCAGGCGCCGTCCGTGCCCGGCAAATGGGCAGCGATGACCAACAGACCGACCCCGGCCAGCGCGACGGCGATCCGCACGACCCCTTGCAGTCGCAAGCCCTTTTGCCTGAGAACGGCGAGCCCCATCCCCGCGGCGAATTCGAGCACGATCGGCTGCCCCCAAAAGCCGAAGGGCAGCGCCTGCCGGTCGCTCAGGCTTTCCGCCCCAACCAGCAACGCCAGCACGAAGGCTACCGCCGGCAGGGTCCAGCGTCGCGGCAGCATCAGGCCGGCCGCGAACAAAGCGTAGAACAGCATCTCGTAGTTCAGCGTCCAGCCCAGCGAATAGACCGGCTGGACCAAGCCTTGCGTCGAGACCACCGGCCAGAACAGGTAGGAGCCGAGGATCTGCCGGAGGTTCGGCACGCCAGAGTTGAGCGCGGCGGGAACCGCGAGTCCAGCCAGCAGGAACAGCGTCGTCATCGCCCAGTAGAGCGGCACGATGCGCGCCAGCCTTCGCTTCAGGAACAGGCGTGCAGCACCGTCGCGCCCGAACAGGTCCTGCGAGGCATGGACCATGATGAAGCCGGAAACGACGAAGAAGATGTCGACGCCCGCCATCCAGGGCAGGAGATCGCTGCGCATGAAGCTCAGGCCCGCGCGTGCGGCCACCACGGCCGCATCCGCCTGGACATGGTGGATCGCCACCATGAAGGCCGCGAGCGCGCGCAGGACCTGGATCGAATGAATGGGCTGCACGCGGACCTGAGGCAATGCCGAACGGAAAGACCGATCAGCCAAACCACAGCCGCTTGGGATCGTCGAGCCCGAAGCGATGGAGATTGGCGGCGATCGCAGCCAATCCCTGCTCGGCCGCATCCGTCGCGGTGATGACATGCAGCGCGAAACGCTCGGCCAGATCCTCCATCGGCGGCTTGCCGGCGAAGGCCGTCCGAATCGCCGCCTTGTCCGCCAGCGGCAGTAGATGCGGCGCGATGCCACCGGCGATATAGACGCCACCGGTCGCCTTGAAGACCAGCGCGAGATCGCCGGCCACCCGTGCCAGCAGGCGCCAGAAGCAGATGACGGCCATCAACGCCGCCGGATCGCCATCATGCGCGAGGCGCGAGACATCGGCCGCGCTGATCTCGGCTTCCAACATGCCGGAGGTCCGGGCCACGGCCTTGTGCAGGCGCACGAGCCCGTCGCCGCTCAGGAGATGTTCGACGGTGAGGCGCGGGATACCCTCGCTCAGCGCCGGCCAGATCTTCTGCTCGGTCTGATCCTCCGGGCCGATGCCGATATGGCCGGATTCGGTGGGGATCAGCACGCCGCGCTCGCCCCGCATCAGGAGCGCCGCTGCCCCGAATCCGGTCCCCGGGCCCAGCACCAGCTTCACGCCGTCCGGCTCGGGCTCGCCCTCGACCAACGTGGTGAGATCGCCCGGCGACAGCACCGCGAGCGAAGCCGAGAGCGCCTCGAAATCATTGACCATCAGCCCCTGGGCAAGGCCGAGCGCACCCGCCATCCGGGGTCCGTCGAGATGCCAGACGGCGTTGGTCAACTGCGCCCGCCGGCCCTCGAGCGGACCGGCGACGGCGAGCACGGCGGAACGCGGTTTCTCCGCCACGTCCGCGAGCACGGCTGCGAAGGCGGACTCCGCCGTCGGATAGCTGCCCGTGCCGATCCGCGCCAGCGGCTGGTGCGCACAATCCGCGTCATTCACCAGCGACAGGCGGCAATTCGTGCCGCCGATATCGGCGACCAGCACCGGATAGGAGATCGACGGCGGGCGCATCAGAGCGGCTTCCGCCAGGGCGCGAACCAGCCGAGCCCTTCGAGCGTGCCGGCCTCCGGCCGGTACTCGCAGCCGACGAAACCGTCATAACCGAGGCCGTCGAGCTCGTCGAACAGCGTCGGATAGTCCGGCCCCGAGGCATCGGGCTCGTGGCGTCCGTTGGCGCTGGCGATCTGGACGTGGCCGACGAGCGGATACAACGCCTTCAACCGGGCCGAGACATCGCCGTGGATCAATTCGCAATGATACATGTCGAACTGCAGCCGCACATTCGGCCGGCCGGATTCGCGGACATAGGCCGCGGCCTGATCGAAATCGTTGAGGAAATAGCCCGACATGTCCTTGCCGTTGATCGGCTCCAGCAGGAGGTCGATGCCCTGCTCCCCGAGCTTGTCGGCGGCATAGGCGAGCGAGGCCCGATAGGTCTTCTGCGCGACCGGATCATTGGGATCTGCCAGCCCCGCCATCATGTGCAGGCGCTTGACCCCGGTCTCGTGGACGTAAGCCAGGGCCTTGTCGACCGAGGTCCTGAACTCGTCCTCGCGGCCCGCCAGCGCAGCGATGCCGCGCTCGCCTCTCGCGAAATCGCCGGGCGGCAGGTTGTAGAGCGCCTGGGTGAGATTCCCGCCCGCCAGCGCCAGCCCAATCTGCTCGGGCGCATGCTCATAGGGGAACAGGAACTCGACCGCCTCGAACCCCGCCTCGGCTGCCGCCTTGAAGCGGTCGAGGAATTCCCACTCGGTGAACATCATCGACAGGTTGGCGGCGAAACGCGGCATGGAAATCTCTGCAGGCTGGGCACGATCGATCGCCACAGGCTAAACCGATGCGCCCGCCGCGTCATGGCCAAACACGACAAGGAGGGGATGCGTTCCGCTACAGGCTTTACCCGAACGGGTCATCCCGGGCGGAGCGAAGCGCAGACCCGGGATTCCATGCCGGAACGCGCCCGACAGAGGTTCAGAAATGGTTCCCGGATCGGCGCGGCTTCGCCGCTTGTCCCGGATGACACCATCTTGAAGCCGCAGACCCTTAAACATTACTTCTTCTCCGGCTTCGGCGGCGGGTTCGGATCACTGGAGAAACGCCGGAATACCATGTCGGGAGAGGAGGTGTTGTGGCGCGAATGCGTCGTGCGCCCCATCCAGATATCGGTCGCCTTGCCGCCGGGATAGGACATCAGCGCCTCCTCGCGCCAGCCCTTGGCGCCGGGCTCGCGCAGGGCGATGCGGGCGACATCGTTGTTGAACTCGGTGACATACATCGAGCGCAGCGCGACAAAACCCTTGCCGCCGGTCACCGGCTTGTCGAGCACGGCATCGAGCACCATCCGGTTCTCGTCGACGCTGTCGAGCTTAAGGCTGCCGGAGGAGCCGTCCTTGAAGCTCAACTTGAAGGTCAGCGTCTTCGGGTCGAATTCGATCTCCCTGATGTTCACCACGGGGCGCCCTTCCTGCTCGATCGGCCCGAACAGGAAGGAGGAACCGTAGGAGGAGAAACCGAGATGCTCCGGCGGCAACGGCCGGGCGCGCCAGTTGCCATCCTGCGGATAGACGACCAGCACCTCATGCGACTTGTCCTTGCCGAGCTTCCAGAGCTGGACGAGGTGAAGGCCCTTCTCCACGCGGTCGTCGACACGGAAGGTCGCCTCGGCCGGCCGCCAGAAGCTCGGAAAGGTGTAGCCGACGAGCCAGTAGTCGATCGATTCGTAGAAGGTGATACGGCGCGGCGGCGTCGGCGGCGCGAAGGACGGATCGCCCTTCATGTCGCAATTCGTCCAGTCGGCATCCCAGTTGTCGCGCACGAGCCCGGCGACATAGGCCGGATGCGCCGCCTCGATCTGGAAGCGCCGGACTTCGGGCGAGATCGCCTTGATGGTGACGTTGTCCTTCTCGGCGCAGAGCACCGGCTCGGATTCGTTCTTCACCTCGACGGCGACCTCGCCTGCCGCCCGCGCGATCGTCAGCGAGGCGAGGAGAGCGAGCGAAACCGCGAGCGGGCGAAGAAGGCTGGTCATGGCGATCCCTGGCGAAGATGTCGGCGGCAGGCTGATCCCGTCCAGATGAACCGCGGCTGACCGGCCTGTGGCAGAAACCGGGCGGACGGCCGCGTTTCAGACGCTCCGGCAACGGCCGGGAGACGGCATCGTTCCCATTGAGGGCAGAGAATAAGTGCGAGATGGGACGAACCGCGCCATGATCGTCATTGCGAGCGCAGCTTGTCGCTTTGCTCCTCGCAATGACCGCATCGGCGTTGGTCAAGGGCGCCCTCGAAGCGCGGCCTTAGCCCGTCAGGACGGCGTAGACATCACCCGAATTGGCCTCGTGCGGCAGGCCGCGCAGGTAGTCGCCCATCGCCTCCGCGCTCGCCGGCTCCGCAAGTTCAAGCACCTGGCTCTCGCCGATCGCGACATTGAAGCGATAAGGGCCGAGCGTTTCCAGCAGGGCAAGGCAGGCTTCCGCAACCTCACGCTGGATCGTCGTGAACTCGAAGGAGATCACCGGCACCACCCTGGTCAACCCGGCCAGCACATGCGCCTCGAAGCCCTCGACATCGATCTTGAGCAGCTTCGGCAGGCCATAGCGCATGATGAGCCGATCGAGCGTCGTGCAAGGTACCGCGATCTCATGGTCCCAGACCTGCCCTTCCCAGCCGCGGGCGCCGGCCGCGGCACTGATAAAGGCGGCGGACGCGGTGGAGACCGTCGGGTTCCGGCTGTTGATCCGGAGCGTGATCGAGCCTTCATGATCGCCACAGGCCGCCTCGACAAGCGTCACCAGTGGATCGCGCCGATGGATCAGGCGGATCATGCGGGCGGGACCGGGCTGCGGCTCCAGCGCAACGACGCGCGCGCCGAGCCGCCGAAACGAGGAGATGCGGTCGCCGACATGCGCGCCGATATCGAAAGCGAGATCGCCGGGAGCCAGGAACGCCCCGTAGAGCCGATCCATCGCCGCGTGACGCTGCTTGTCGCCGTGATAGATGCGCAGCGAGCGCGCGAGCGCCTTCACCGTTCCCTTGGGATAGGAGACGGCGTTCATGCCGTCCCCTTGTCGCGGATCGCCGCCAGCACCGGCGGCAGATCGAAATCCTCGGGGATGCCGCAGAGCCCGCGCCGCGCCATCCACAAGCCGCAGGCCGGCGCCGCCGTCAGCATCGCGAAGGGGATCGCCAGCACATAGCCCGCGGTCAAGGGCAGCGACCAGATCAGCACCGCCGGCGCCATCGTGCCCAAGGTAACGAAGAGATAGGCCCCGAACAGCAGATGCGGCCACAGGCCAGCGAAGGACGTCGCGAAAGACAGGGCGTGGGCATCGCGCGCTTGCCCGTTCCAGCCGATCTTCGCTCGTCCGAAGGCGAGTCCGATGATGAACAGTGTCGTCCGGAAGCTCGACACCGCGCCCTGCAGGAAGGAGAACGCGAGCTCGATCGCCGCCGAAGCCAGGAACCGTGCCTTGCCGCCATAGCGCGCGACGCCACCACGCGTCAGCAGAATATCGGCGAAGCCGGCAAGCTTCGGCGAGAGATACATCGCCAGGAACGCGAAATAGAGCCCGCCCGCGAGCACGACCGGATAGTCCGCGATCGCCCGGTCCTCGAACACCTTCAGCGGCAGGAGCGCAATCATCAGCGTCCAGGCCGGCAGGCCGAGGAACATCAGGATCGCCCAGATCAGCTGGAAGCGGCTCATCGGCTTGAGGCCGGGCAAGTCGAGCAGCTTGAGATATTGCAGGTTGCCGAGGCACCAGCGCAGGTCGCGCTTGGCGAAATCCAGCATGGTCGGCGGGTTCTCCTCCCAGCTTCCGCCTTCGATCGGCAGCACGCGCACCTCATAGCCGGCGCGACGCATCAAGGTCGCCTCGACCTGATCATGGCTCATCACCGCTCCGCCCAGAGGCGGCCCGCCCGGCAGCACCGGCAGATCGCAGTGCTCGCGGAAGGGAGCGATCCGCATCAGCGCGTTATGCCCCCAGAACGGCCCGCAATCGCCACCCCACCAAGCCGAGCCCATGGTGTAGGGCCGCATGCCGTGGCGCATGCCGAACTGGAAGATTCTGGCGAAGGCCGAACGGCTTGGCATTCCGACCACCAGACTCTGCAGGATTCCGAGTTTCGGATGCGCCTGCATCATTCGGGCCATGCCGAGGATCGTCTCGCCCGCCATGACGCTGTCGGCATCGAGCGGCAGCATCAATTCGTAGCGTTCGCCCCAGTGCTCGCAGAAATCGCGGAGGTTGCCGGCCTTGAAACCGGCATTGTCCTCGCGGCGTCGGTAGGTCAATCGCGCCGGCTCGCCGATCTCCCGCGCCCAGGTCTCGGCCAGCCCTTCCTCCGCAGCCGCGACGGCCGGATCGTTGGTGTCCGACAGCACGAAATAATCGAACCAGACACCCGCGCCGGTGGCATCGAGGCTGTCCTTGACCACCTTGAGCCGCCGAAAGGCGCGCGCCGGGTCCTCGTTGCGCAAGGTCATCAGCACGGCCGTGCGCAGGGTCAGCGGCGTCTCCCGCTCACCGGCTGCGGCGAAAGGCGCAACCGCGGCAAGCCCATCCGCCTTGCCGTGCAGAAGCCAGAGCCCAATCGCGGCATTCCAGAAACCGAGCACCGTCCAGGGCGCCCCGAACAGGAAGGCGACGAAGATCGCGACATCCGCGACGCTCCAGCCGCCCGTGCCAAGCACGCGCGCCAGCCCGGCGAGCAGCAGGGCCAGCGTGACGAGATTCAGAGCAAGAACGAGGAACCGTCGGCGCCGCAGCACCGTTTCCGCCTGCAGCCCGGCCGGCGTCAGGCCACTCGGGCCGGCCTCTTGCGTCGCCCGCCGGAACGTGGTCGGAGCGGGACGCTGGTTCATGGCGGTCTCTGTCATGGTAGGCAGACAGGCTCGGACAGACGGGATCGGACGCGAATGGCGCGGGAGCTAAAGCCTGCAACATCGATTGACGCAAGGACCAAGGCTCTTGCGCTTTGGTATACAGCACCCCGTGAATGCAACCTGAATGAGGTCACCTTGCCCGTCCTCGGGCCGGATGACTGCCTGCTGACCATGCTGTGGAGCGGTGTCAGCCGTGGCACCGAGCGGCTGGTCTGCGAGGGCCGCGTGCCCTGCTCCGAGCACGCGCGCATGCGGGCGCCGTTCCAGGAGGGCAGCTTCCCGTTCCCCGTCAAATACGGTTATTGCGCCGTCGGCCGCGTCGACGCAGGTCCGCCGGACCTGCTCGGCCGCATCGCCTTCTGCCTCCATCCGCATCAGGATCGCTTCGTCGCGCCGCGCGGCAGCCTCGTCCTGGTGCCGGATACGATCCCCGCCCGGCGCGCAATCCTCGCTGCCAATATGGAGACGGCGCTGAACGCCCATTGGGACGCCGGCTCCGGCCCCGCTGACAGGATCGTGATCGTCGGCGGCGGCGTGCTGGGCCTGCTCGTCGCCTGGCTGGCCGCGCGCCTACCGGGTTCGGAGGTCACGCTGGTCGATGTCGAACCCGGCCGGGCCGTGCTCGCGGCCGAGCTGGGCTTCGGCTTCGCATTGCCCGGCGCCTCGCCTTGCGACGCCGACGTCGTCTTCCACGCCAGCGCCACGGCCGCCGGACTGGCAACGGCAATCGCGGCAGCAGGCGCCGAGGCGCGGGTCGTCGAGCTCAGCTGGTATGGTGAAGGTGCCGTCCCCGCCCCTCTCGGCGGCGCCTTCCATGCGCACCGGCTTCAACTGATCTCCTCGCAGGTCGGGCTGGTTTCGGCCTCGCGGCGCGCCCGCTGGGATTATGCCCGCCGGGCCCAAGTCGCCATGGCGCTCCTCGCCGACGACCGGCTCGATGCGCTGATTACCGACGAGATCGCCTTCAGTGACCTGCCCCAGCGCCTGCCCGCCCTGCTCGCGCCGGGCGCGGCTGGCCTGACCGCCGCGATTTGCTATGAAGCGCGGCCCTGACCGCGCCATACCGCCAACCTGCTACCGGGAGATTGCATGTTTTCCGTCGAAGTCCGTGACCGCATCATGATCGGCCATTCCCTGCCCGATCCCTTCTTCGGTCCGGCGCAGAACATGCACGGCGCCACTTTCGTGGTCGATGTCGCCTTCTTCCGGGAAACGCTGAACAGGCAGAACGTCGTCGTCGATATCGGCGCGGCGCTCGACGCCCTCGCCGAGGCGCTGAAGCCATTGAAGTACCAGAACCTCGACGCCCTCCCGCAATTCGCGGGCCTGCTGACCACCACCGAATTCCTCTGCAAGCACATCTTCGACGCCATGGCGGCGGCGGCGAAATCGGGCGCCCTCGGGGCCGATGGCATGGGGCTGAGCAAGATCCGGGTCACCCTCCACGAAACCGACCTCGCCCGCGCGAGCTATGAGGGCGCGCTGGCGTGAGCTGCATCGCCTTCGCCATCCCCGGCGACATCGATGCGCCCACAGGCGGCTACGGCTATGACCGCCGTCTCCTACGCGAATGGCGCCAGGCCGGGATCGAAGCCCGCCATCTCGCCTTGCCCGGCTCCTTCCCCTTCCCGGCGGCCGAGGATCTCGCGGCGACGGAACAGCTCCTCGCCGCGACCACAGCCGACGACATCCTGCTCGTCGACGGCCTGGCCTTCGGTGCGTTCCCGGAAGCGCTCGCGGCGGGTTTCGCGGATCGGCTGGTCGCACTGGTGCACCATCCGCTGGCGTTGGAGACGGGGCACAGCCCGGAAGCCGCCGAGACGTTGCGGCGAGGCGAAACCCTCGCGCTGCGCCATGCGCGCGCCATCGTCGTCACCAGCCCGGCGACCAAGCTGACGCTGGAAGCGGAATTCGAAGTCCCTGCCGGCAAGATCGCCGTCGCGATTCCCGGCACCGACCGGGCACCGCGCGCTCAGGGTTCCGGGCGCAGCGAGGCACTCCACATGCTCGCCGTTGGCTCGCTCATTCCGCGCAAGGGCTACGGCACCCTCGTCGAGGCGCTGACGACCATCACGGACAAGCCCTGGACTCTAACCATTGCCGGCTCCCTCGATCACGCCCCGGCGACGGCGGCGGATTTGCGCCATGGCATCGCCCGCGCCGGCCTGTCCGAGCGGGTTACGCTGACAGGCGGCGTCGGCGCCAAGGAACTCGCCCGCCTCTATGACAAAGCCGATCTTTTCATCATGTCATCGCTTTACGAGGGCTACGGCATGGTCCTGACAGAGGCGCTGGCACGCGGCCTGCCGATCGTCACGACGCTGAGCGGGGCCGGTGCCGAGGCTCTGCCCGATGCCGCCGCCCTCAAGGTGCCGCCCGGCGACGCCGCGGCACTTGCCAAGGCGCTTGCGAGGCTGATTGATGCGCCGGCAGAGCGTCGGCAACGTGCCGATGCCGCGTGGAGGGCAGCCGGCGATCTGCCGCGCTGGAGCGAGACCGCGCGCATCGTCGCTGACGCCTGTCTGCGCGGTGGCGGCCGAAAGGTGGAGTGATGGCTGGTTTCTCTCCGGAATGGCTGGCCTTGCGCGAGCCGGCCGATCATGCGGCCCGCAATCCGCAGGTTCTCGCCGCGGTCGGCGGCTATTTCGCCGACAGGGCCTCGCTCTCGGTGCTCGACCTCGGCTGCGGCGCCGGCTCGAACCTGCGCGCGACCTACGCCGCCCTGCCCGATCGCCAGCATTGGACGCTGGTCGATCACGATCCCGAACTCCTGGCCTTCGCCCGGGAGCGTCTGATGGACTGGGCCGATGAGGCGCGCGAGCAGGGCGAAGAGCTCGTGCTTGCCAAGGACGACAAGGCCATTACGGTCGATACCCGCAAAATCGACCTGAACACCGATCTCGAATGGGTGCTGGGCTGGCAGCCCGACCTCGTCACCGCCGCCGCGCTCTTCGACCTCGCCTCCAGGCGCTGGATCGAGCGCTTCGTCGCGGCACTCGCCGCCCAGCACCTGCCGCTCTACGCCGTGCTCACCCATGACGGCCGCGAAACCTGGCTCCCGGAACACCCGGCCGATGCCGGCATCCATGCCGCCTTCACCGATCATCAGCATCGCGATAAGGGTTTTGGCGCTGCTGCCGGCCCGGATGCCTGCGAGATCATGGCGGAAGCCTTCCGCAAAGCGGGCTTCGCGGTGTCGAGTGGCGACAGCGACTGGCTGCTCGATGCGCAGCGCCGGCCCTTGCAGGAGGCGCTCGCAGAAGGCATCGCCGCAGCCGTCGGCGAGACCGGCCGCCTCGATCCGAAGGCGATCGCGGATTGGCTGGCGGCGCGCCGTGAAGCCCAGTCGGCCATGATCGGCCATCAGGATCTCTGGGCCCGGCCGATCTAGACGCCCTCTACTTCGCCCAGGGCAGCATCCGCCGCATCACGCCATCCTTGAGGATCAGGTAGTGATGCAGCGCGGCGCCGATATGGATCAGCGCAAGCGCCCCGGTCGCCAGGGCGAGCTTGCCATGGATGGAAAGCACGCGCTTGGCCGCCTCTTCATTAGGTTTCGCCAGCGCCGGCAGATCGAACAGATCGAAGATCGTCAGCGCCGGAAACAGCGAAACCCCGATCCAGCCGAGCAGCGGCACGACGATCAGCAGGCCGTAAAGCAGCCAGTGCACCAGATGAGAGGCCACCTTCCGCCACCAGGCCAGCGTCGGTTCGTCGGGCGGTGCACCATGCAGCAGGCGATAGGTCAACCGGCCGAGCATCAGCCAGAGCAGCAGGAAACCGGTGAGCTTATGTACGCTGTAGAGCCCGTTCGTCAGCCCGTCCCAGATATCCAGCACATTGCCGCGATAGCTCATGGTCAGGCCAACCGGGATCATCACGAACACGGCAGCCACCGTGATCCAGTGCAGCGTCCGCGCGACGGGGCTGTAGGCGCGGGTTGCCGGCATCTCGCCTTGCATCGGAAAGCCTCCTGTCCTGCCGCCAGAGCGATATTCATCTCACGTTCAAGCCTATGCGCCCATAGGACGGCGATACGCTCCGGAAGTTCCCGTTTTTTGCTTGCTCCCGGACGCCATCTGACGGGGTTTTGATCATGGAACCCGCGCCGGGCCGGCCGCGTTGCTGGCAGAGTGCGCTGCAAGGCCCTATATCGATACCGATGGTGCCCTGGATGCCCCCTCGGCCGGTCGCCGGCCCAATCTGACGGACTTTTCGATGCCTGAGTCGCGTACGCTCTTCGGCCCATCCCTCCAGACGGATCTCGTTAAGGTCGAGCGCGCGATCGCCGAGCTTCGCGCCGGCCGCCCGGTGCTGCTCCGCGACGGTGAGCGGCTCGGGCTGGCCCTCTCCGCCGAGCTCGCCGACGCCGAATTCGCCCGCCGTTTCGATGGTCTGGCGCAGGGTCGCGGCCATCTCGTGCTGAGCGCCGCGCGCCTCCGCCGGCTCGGTGCCAAGGGGCGCCTGGAGACCGGCATCTTCGCGCTGCCGACCATCGATACTGGCCGCATCGAGACGCTCGCACTCAAGATCGACAGCCGCATGGATGCGCCGGTTGCCCCGGCTTCGGCGCTCGACGAGGCCGCGCTGGAGCTCGCCCGTCTCTCGCTGGTACTACCGGCCGTGATCCTCGTACCCGTGAGCGCGGAGGCGGTCGCCAACGAGCCGCTCGTCGAGGTCGGAATCGCCGCCATCGACGGCTACCGCGCCGAGCAGGCCGCAACGCTCAAGATCGTCGGCCGCGCGCCGGTGCCGCTCGAAGGCGCGCCCGATACCGAATTCGTCGTCTTCCGCGGCGGCGAGGGCCTGCGCGACCAGGTCGCGATCATCGTCGGCAAGCCCGATCTTGCGGCTGCCGTGCCGGTGCGTCTGCACTCGGCCTGCCTGACTGGCGATCTCTTCGGCTCGCTGAAATGCGATTGCGGCGACCAACTGCGCGAGACCGTGCAGTGGATGGCCGAGAACGAAGGTGGCGTCCTGCTCTATCTCGACCAGGAAGGCCGCGGCAACGGCATCTCCAACAAGATGCGCGCCTACAAGCTGCAGAGCCAGGGCTGGGACACCTACGATGCCGACGAGGTGCTCGGCTTCGATCTCGATCAGCGCCATTTCGACTTCGCCGCGACGATGCTGAAGCAGCTCGGCGTCTCGCGGGTGGTGGCCCTGACCAACAACCCGCAGAAGATCGGCGCGATCGAGGCGGCAGGCCTTGAGGTCGCCGCGACCCAGCGCGTCCTCGGCCGTCCGAACGCGCATAATGTCCGCTATCTCGCCTCGAAGCGCGACCGCGCCGGCCATTTCATCGACATGGACGCGCTGATGGCGCGCGCCGCCCCGACGGATTGAGCGCGATCCGGCTTGCGATCAGGCCAGGCTGATGCCCGAGCCCGACAACGCCCTGCCCAACAATCCCAGACGCTGGCCGCTCGCCAGCGTCTGCGCGATCGTGTTCATCGCCTGGCTTGCTTTGTCCTGGCCGTGGCTTTCAGGCACGCTGACCATCCCCTGGGATGCCAAGGCGCATTTCCACCCGCAGCTCCAGTTCCTCGCCGATGCCTGGCACAAGGGCCTCTCGCCTTTCTGGACGCCCTATGTCTTCTCCGGCTCACCACAGGTCGCCGATCCGCAATCCCTGATCTTCTCGCCCTCCTTCGCGCTGATCGCGGCGCTGAACCCGGCTCCCGATTTCCGCTGGAGCGACGGCGCCCTGCTCGGCACGCTGCTGCTGGGCGCCTTGTCGATCGTCGTGATCTTCCGCGATCGCGGCTGGCATCCGGCCGGAGCCGTGGTCGCGGCCCTCTCCTTCGCGTTCGGCGCGGCAGCGGCCTGGCGTATCCAGCATGTCGGGCAGGTGCTGAGTCTCGGCTATTTCGCGGTCACGCTCTTCCTGCTGTCGCGGGCGCTGGAACGCGGCTCGATCGCCTATGGCTTTGCGGCCGGCGTCATCTCCGGCTTCATGGTCCTGGGTCGCGATCAGGTTGCCTTGCTCGGCGTCTATGTGCTCGCCGGGCTCACGATCGCTGCCATCCTGATGGCGACAAGTCCGTGGCGGGCCTTCCGCACCAGCCTGCCGCCGCTCGTCGCCGGAACGCTCGGCGCCATCCTCGTCGCGACGGTTCCGATCCTGCTGACCGCCTTCATCGCGCAGGAATCGAACCGCCCGGCCATCGATTTCGTCGAAGCCGGCAAGGGCTCGCTGCACCCGGCCGCACTCTTGACCGGGCTCTTCGCCAATCTCTATGGCGCGGCCGGGCCGCTCGCCGATTTCTGGGGCGCGCCGAGCCCGGCCTGGGAGGCGCGTTTCGGCCCGCTCGGGCTCTTCCTCGCCCGCAACATGAGCCAGCTCTATCTCGGCCTGCTGCCGATGGGGCTGATCCTCACGGTGGGCCTCGTCCGCGGCGCGCTCTGGCGGCGCGAGATCGTCCCGCTCACCGTCGCGGCGATCATCGTCCTGCTCTTCGCGCTCGGCCGCTACACGCCGGCCTTCCGTGTGCTGTTCGAATTGCCCGGCATCAGCTTCTACCGCCGTCCGGCCGATGCGCTCTTCATTCTCGGCGCCCTGCTCGCCCTGCTCGGCGGCTACCTGACCCATCTCGTCATGACCGCGACCACCCCGAAGGCACGCCTCTGGCAGGTCGCCCTGGAAGCCCTAATCTTCGCGGGCGCGCTCGCTCTTGCCCTCTGGCTCGCCTGGACGGTCGGGCGCATCCCGGTCGCGACCATGCCGCTCGTCATCGCGGCGCTCTGCGGCATCCTCACGCTCGGCGGCCTCATTGCCGCGCGTGGGCTGGCGCGGCGGGGCTCGGCACTCGCCGCAGCCACCGTCCTAGCCGCGACGCTGACCATCGATCTCTCGGTCAATAACGGTCCCAGCGAATCCACTGCCCTGCCCGCCCAGACCTACGACGTGCTGCGCAAAGACAGCACCAACGACACCATCGCCCTGCTGAAGCGCGAGACCGCCCGCACCATGGCGCCTGACCGACGCGACCGCATCGAGCTCGCCGCCATCGGCTTCCACTGGCCGAATGCCAGCCTCGTCCACGACCTCGACAACACGCTGGGCTACAATCCGCTGCGGCTTGGCCTCTACACCAAGGCAACCGGCGCCGGCGATCATGTCGCCCTGCCCGATCAGCGCAGCTTCTCACCGCTGATGCCAGGCTACCGCTCCCTGCTCGCCGATATGCTGGGCTTGCGCTTCATCGCGACCGGCGTGCCCGTCGAGCAGATCGACAAGCGCCTGAAACCCGGCGACCTCAAGCAGATCGCCCGCACCAGGGATGCCTTCGTCTACGAGAACCCGCGCGCCCTGCCGCGCGTACTGCTGGTCACGGACGCCCAGAAGGCGGATTTCGATGCGATCCTAAAGACCGGCGAATGGCCGAAAGGCTTCGACCCCCGCCGCACCGTCCTGCTCGACCGCGACCCCCCGCCCTTGCCCACCGGCCCGCTCGGTGCCGATAGCGTCGCGATCCGCGACTACGGCACCACGACCGTGACGCTTGCGGCCGAAACGGCGCGGGGAGGCTATCTGGTGCTCAACGATGTCTGGCATCACTGGTGGCAGGTCGAGATCGACGGCCAGCGCGCTGAACTGCTCCGCGCCAACGTCCTGTTTCGCGCCGTCGTCGTGCCGCCCGGCAAGTCGACGGTGCGCTTCGTCTTCCGACCCCTGCAGGGGCTCTGGCATGACATCGCCGCCCATCTGCGCGCTGCCGCGGCGACATGGTCGGACTGACGCCCGGCCGTATCGCCGTCAGGCCAGCGCGCCCATCGCAGCGAGAGGCTGGACGGGCAGCCCCTCCAGCACCTTGGCGAGGCCGGCCGGGTCGACCTCCCCGCCGCGCATCGTCTCGTCGCGGTGGATGCCACCGGCGATGAACAGGCTGTCGAAGCCCATCAGGCGCGCCCCGGCGAGATCGGTGCGGACCGCGTCGCCGATGACCAGCACCTTGCCGGGCTCGACCGAACGCCCACCGCGGGCATCGGCCGCCGCCGCCAGCGCCAGGTCATAGGCCGGCCGATAGGGCTTGCCGGCCCAGGCGACGGAACCGCCGAGCTGCTCGTAGATCGTTGCGAGCGAACCAGCACAGGGCAGCAGATCCTCGCCGACATGCACCACGAGATCGGGATTGCCGCAGATGAAGGGCAAGCCGCGCCGCGCGAAACGCTCCAGCAGCGGCCGATATTGCTCCGGTGTCTCGGTACGGTAGTCGTTGAGCTCGGTCGCGACGACGATATCGGCCTTGTCTTCGTCGACCAGCTCGACATCGAGCCCCTCGAACACGGCCCGGTCGCTCTGCCAGCCGATATGATAGACGCGCTTGTGATGGCTCTGCGCGATCAGCGCGCGCGTCACGTCGCCCGAGGTGACGAGCCGGTCCCAGGCCTCGCGCGGCACGCGCTTGGCGTCGAGCAGCCCGGCGACCTGCTGCGACGGCCCCGGCGCATTCGAGAGCAGCACCACCGTGCCGCCGCGCTCGCGGAACGCCATCAGCGCGTCGCAGGCCGGCTCCAGCGCCCAGAGTCCGTCATGCACCACGCCCCAGACGTCGCTGATCAGCACATCGTGGCGGGCGAGAAGATCGCTCGCCCGCTTCAGAACCGGAACGCTCATCAGGAACGCGCCTCCGCGGTGATGCGCGCCTCGACATCGGCGCGGCGCGGCAGCGGCGCCACCGCGCCATAGCCCAGCGTCGACAAGGCCGCCGCGACATTGGCATAGGCGCCAGCGGCGAAGGCGTCGCCCGTGCGCAGGTATTCGGCGAGGAAGGCGCCGTCATAACAGTCGCCCGCGCCGGTCGCATCGACCGCATCGACCTTGATCGGCCGGAAGCGCTCGCGCCGCACCGGCGTCGCCACCAGCGAGCCCTCGTGGCCGAGCGTCAGCGCGACCACGCGGGCCCCGAGTCCGAGATAGAAATCGACGATGGCATCGGGATTGTTCAAGCCTGTGAGCTGCGTCGCGTCGTCGAGCCCCGGCAGGATGATGTCGGCCATGGCGCAGGCGGCATGGATGATCGCCCTGGCGCGGGTCAGCGGCCAGAGCTTCAGGCGCAGATTGGTGTCGTAGGCGGTGAGAACGCCGGCCTTGCGCGCGGTATCGAACGCGTCGAACACGGCGTCGCAGGCGCTGGCCGAGATCGCCTGGCTGATGCCGGAGGCCTGGATGATCCGGGCAGAGCGGATCAGGTCGCGCGGCAGGTCGCGCGGGCCGTAGAGGCTCGCAGCCGAGCCGGCGCGCAGATAGGAGAAGACATGGCCGGAAGGGCCGTGATCGACGAAATAGAGCCCGGTCGGTGCGCTCGGATGGGTCGCGACATGGGTGTCATCGACGCCTTCGCGCTTCCACAAACCGCGGATCGAATGGCCGGCGCTGTCATCGCCGAGCGCCCCGAGATAGCCGACCGACATGCCCTGGCGCGCGGCCGCGACCGCGCAGTTCGAGGTATCGCCGCCATGGCCGAACAGGAAGGCGCCGCTCTCGGCGCGGGTCGCGTTGAACTCGCCGAGCGGTTCGCCGAAGCAGAGGAGATCGAAGCGGCTGTCGGTCACGTTTCAAACCATTCAGATGGCGCGGAACGCCGGGGAACCCAGCCTTCCTAGAGCATCGAATGGCAAAGTGAAATCCGCGAGAGAGCGGGTGCAACCAATTTCAGAGAAACGCGGGGTCGTCCCGGACGGAGCGAAGCGGCGATCCGGGATCCATGCCCCAACCTCGACCGGAAGCGCTCCGGCGTGGATTCCGGGTCAAGCCCGGGATGACGGCGTGATTCCGAGGAAAACTGGAGAGCATTCTTGGCCGCGGATCAATGATCGGATCGCGGGGCCTATTCCGCCGCTTCCCGCTTCGGCGCCGCACTCATGAGCCGATCCGCGAGCTTGACGATCTCCTGACGCAAGGCCGCATGATTGGCCCCCGAACCTTCGGCGCCCCTGCGCAGGGCTGAAATCTCATCCATGAGCTGGGTCCGGTCAGCCCTCGCCTGGGTCAGCGCGCCCTGCAGCGTCTGAAGTTCGGCCCGCAGCATCTCGATCTGGCCCTCGCGCTCGTTCCGGGCGTCCTGCAAGCTCGTAACCTCCTCCCGATGTCGCCGCATCGCCGCTTCCCCATCATGCTTCGCGGCGGTCAGCGCCTGCTCCAGCGCGGCCCGCGCCTCCTTCGTAGCGGCGTGGTCGGCCTGTTCCTGTCGAAGCTGCATGTCGAGCTGCTGCACCGCCACGGTCGCCGCGCTGGCGCGGGCATCGGCTGCGGCAAGCCCGGCCTCAGCCTGCGCGGCCCGTGCGTCGAACGCGTCGGCTCGCACCCGCTCGCCGTCGCGCTGGGCGGTCATGGCGGCGAGCGCAGCCTCACTGTCGGCAAGGCGCTTTTCGGTCAAGGCGAGCTTATCGGCAAGTTCGTCACCCTTGCCTTGCAGCACCAGGATACGTGTCCCGTCCTCGACCTGCGCGACGCGCAGCTTCTCGGCAGTGCTGCGGCTGTCGGCCAATTCCCGCTCGCGCTCGGCCAGAAGCGCTTCGATCCGCCCGACGGTCTCGCGTTCCCTGGCCAGTTCGTCATTGCGCGTGTTCAGGTCCGCGCCGGTCCCGGTCAAGGCCGAGCGAACCTCCTCCAGGTTGCGTTCGACGCTCGCGAGATCGGCCACGCGCTTCTCCAGCGCCGCAGTCGTTTCAGCATGGCCCGTGCGCTCGCTCGCAAGCGCGGCCTGCGTGTCGGAAAGCTCGCTGCGTGTCCTCGCCAGCTCGGCTTCGAGCCGGTCGATGCGGCTGTCACGTTCGTCGAGCTCGCGCTTCAGCCGGCCGATCGTCATGTCGCGACGCCCGAGCTCCTGCATCGCCTCGGCTTTGGCGGCAAAGCCACGCTCCGCATCCTGCTCGGCCGAACGCATGCGCAGGGCGAGCTCGGCACGCAGATGGTCACGATCAGCGGCGATCTCGGCGAGCGACAGCGGAAAGGCCGCCTCGGCCCGCTTGCGCGCGAGCCTATCGGCCCGCCGCGCCAAGGCCGGCACGGCCGCCAATGCCATGAGGGCGGCGCAGAGGAAGCCGAGCGCGAACAGCATGACGGCTTCGATCAAGTCTCAGGACTCCCGGCTGAGGGCTGAAGTCGAATCTGCCACGGCAACCACGTTATGGCCAGCGACAGCCGGTCCAACGCGAGGAGGATAGCCCGCAGACGGCAGCGGCTAGAACGGATTCCAGGTCGCCTGCGGTGTGAACTTGAGATAGCCGAGATTGACGCCCAGGCGCCAGCCGACGCCGGTGCGGATCGGCACGATCATGATGCCTTCCGCCGTCAGCGCGGTAAAGCCGAAGCCGCCAATGAAATAGGCCGAACCGTCCACGCCGGCGAAGCGCTGGTAGAGCGAGTCGACCGTCGGCAGGTTGTAGACCAGCATCATCGTGCGCGCGCCCTCGCCGCCGAAATCGAAACCGATCGAGGGCCCCTGCCAGAACACGCGGCGGTCGCCGGCATTGCGGGTGTAGAGCTGGCCCTCGCCATAGCGCAGGCCGCCGACGAAGGCGCCGGAGGCTTCCTGACCCAAGACGTAGCCGTTAGGCTCGCCCCAGCGGCGCACCGCCTCCTCGATCGTCAACGCGAGGCCGCGCGACACGTTGCCGAAGAACTTGTGGCCGGAGCCGACGAGCTCGTTCTGGCTGAACGATTGCTGGTTCTGGTAGTTCTGGGCGAGCGCGGAAAGCGGCATCCCGCTCAGGCTCGCACCGGCCACGGCAAGACCGCCCGTGATCAGGTTGCGGCGGGTCTGGGTCATCGGCGACATCTCCAGGCAGGGCGTCAGACAAGGCAGCGCCGGGGCGGTTCGATCGTCCGTCCGCTCGGCACCGGCTGCGTGGCAGCCGATCCGGGAGGGATGCGGCACGGGCCGGGAAGCGGGCCGATCCTGGGCCATCCGCCGCCCGACCGAACGTCGAAGCGCGACGTTCGGCGAATGCGAATCAATTCGGTAACGAATTTGATACGCTGCAAATCTATCCAAGGCGTGAAGATTCCGGAGAGCCGAGCGGCCCGGGATGGGACTTGCCTGAGGATTTGATGCGATGAAGGCCGCAACAAGGCAGCGCTGGCTCTCGCTCGCCGCAGGCTTCGTCGCCCTCTCCTTCATTGCGCAGGAGACGCTCGCCAGCACACCGCAGGCCGCGGCCGAGGCCGGGACAGCCACCCTCTTCCCGACCCTGCCCTCCGGCCTGCCGGAGCTGCCTTCGCTCGGCGAGGTGATGCAGCGGGATCTGCGCACCGGCCTCGCCATCAACGGTTTCGACCCGGTCTCCTACCGGCTTGGAACAAAGCCTGCGGCGGGACGCTCCGAATACGAGCTCATCCAGGATCGCCTCGTCTGGCGCTTCGCCTCGCAGGCCAATCTCGAAGCCTTCCGCGACGCTCCCGAGATCTACGCGCCCGCTTTCGGCGGCTTCGACCCGATCGGCGTCGCCAACGGTGTCGCCGTCGACAGCGATCCGAGCCAATTCGCGATCATCGGATCGCGCCTGTACCTGTTCCGCTCCGCCGACAACCGGCAGCGGTTCCTGCAGAATGCCGAATTGCTGGCGCAGGCTGAAAACCGCTGGAACGCGGTGCTGCGCTTGATCGCCCGCTAGCCCTCAGCCGCCGCAATCCCCCGCGATGGCCCGGCGCGCCAGGGCCTCGCTCGATGCCGCGACGAAGGGCGGGTTGCGGAACTGCCGCTCGCTGCAGCCGTAATCCGGCAAGGCGCCGTCCAGCGTGAGAACGATCCCGCCCGCCGCCGAGAGAATGGCATCGCCGGCCGCGATGTCCCATTCCATCGTCTGGCCGCAGCGGACATGGATATCGGCCTCGCCCGAGGCGATCATCCCGAACTTCACCGCCGACGAGACCGGGATGCCCTTGCTGCAGCACATCGAGGCCGCGATGCCGTCGCTGCGGCCGTCGCCATGGAACCGGCTGACCAGTGCGACAGGCCCCTCGCCCGGCACGGCACGGACGCTTGTCCGCCGCGCCTCGCCGAGAAGCCCCCCGTCCGGGGCGAAGTCCTGAACATAGGCATGGGCGCCTGAGAACCAGAGCCGCCCGATGGCCGGGGCCGCGATCGCGCCCGCGATCGGCCGCCCGTCGCGGACGATCGCGATCGCGACGCAATAGCTGTCGCCGCCCGCGAGGAATTCGCGCGTACCGTCGAGCGGGTCGAGCAGGATGAAGATCGCGCCGGGCGCCACGTTCTGCGCGGTCTCCTCGCTGACGATCGGAAAGCCCGGCAGCAGCCGCGCCAGCGCCTCCTTGGCGGCATGGTCGGCGGCGAGATCGGCGGAGCAGACCGGCGACCCGTCGCTCTTGAGCTTGACGTCGCGCGCCGCCCGCTTGGCCAGCAGGACGGCGGCACTCAACCCGGCAGCTTCCGCCAATTTGCGCCCCAGCCCGTCACGATCGCGCAGGCGGGGATCGTCATGGCCGATCATCGCGGCCCATCCTTCCAGTAACCGGTCCTGATATGGCGATTAACCACATGAAAACCAAGATAGCAGCATATCGGGTGAGAACGCCGCCCCAATCCGGCGCATCCCCGTTTCCAGGACCTCGCCCCCATGACCGACATCTCGCTCGAGCCGCTCGATCTGGCTGCGCTTCTGTGCAGCCGCGTCTGTCATGACGTGATCAGCCCGGTTGGCGCGATTGTCAACGCTCTCGAGGTTCTCGAGGAAGACGATCCCTCAATGCGCGACTTCGCGCTGGAGCTGATCAAGAAGAGCGCGCGCGCCGCCTCCGCCCGCCTGCAATTCGCCCGTCTCGCCTTCGGCGCGGCCGGTTCCGCGGGCGCGATGATCGATCTCGGCGATGCCGGCAACGTCGCCAACGGCTTCCTCAACGACGAGAAGCTCTCGCTCGACTGGGAAGCGCCGCGCGCCCTGCTGCCGAAGAACCAGGTCAAGCTCCTGCTCAACTTGCTGGTCCTGGCGACGCAGGCCGTGCCGCGCGGCGGCAAGCTCGTTTCGCGCGCGACCGTCGAGGGCGAGCAAGGCACCTTCGAGATCACCGCGACCGGCTCGCATGCCCGCATCCCCGCCCATGTCGAGGAGCTTCTGGCCGGCCGTTCGGAAACCGGCACGATCGACGCCCATGCCGTCCAGCCGCTCTATGCCGGCATGGTCGCCCGCGCTGCCAATATGAGCATCACCTTCGCCATCGAGGGCGACACCGTGACGATCAAGGCCGCCAGGGCGGCTTGATCGAAGCCGGCCTAAACGATCGTTACCGATCGAGGCGCGATCTCAACCGATCATAAACCGTTCTTCTGCTTTAGTTCCTGCAGCGTTCCGCGTTGAGTGAAGTTCCTGCATGGACGAGTTGCTGCAAGAGTTCCTGACGGAGACCGGCGAGAATCTCGACACGGTCGACCGGGAACTCGTCCGCTTCGAGCAGGACCCCAACGACCGCGATATCCTGCGGAACATTTTTCGGCTGGTCCATACCGTCAAGGGCACCTGCGGCTTCATCGGCCTGCCCCGGCTGGAAGCGCTGACCCATGCTGCGGAATCGGTGATCGGGCAGTTCCGTGACGGCGCCGTCGTCAAGCCCACCGCCGTCACCGCGATCCTCGAGACCATCGACAGGATCAAGGACATCCTCGCGGAGCTCGCCGAGAAGGGGCAGGAGCCCGAGGGCAACGACGAGACGCTGATCGGCGAGCTTCTCGCCCTTGCCGAGCGCGCCAAGGGCGAGCTCCGGCAGCAGCCGCCGTCGGAGGCTCCGCTCGACCCCGTCGCTGCCTATCTCGCTCGCCACGGCCATGCGGTTCCCGAAACGAGCACCGAGGACATCGTCTTCCGCAGCGCGCCGGGGCCGCAGCGCGGGCGCGATGGCCGGATCGAAGGCGCCGACGCGCCTGTCGCCGGCGAAGACACCCACAGCCCGGTGCGCAGCAGCGGCCCGGCGACGCTGCGCGTCAATGTCGACACGATCGAGCATCTGATGACGATGGTCTCGGAGCTCGTGCTGACCCGCAACCAGTTGCTGGAAGTCGCGCGACGGCAGGAGGATGCCGGGCTCAAGGCCCCGCTCCAACGCCTGTCGCTGATCACTGCCGAACTCCAGGACGGGGTGATGAAGACCCGCATGCAGCCGATCGGCAACGCCTGGTCGAAGCTGCCGCGGATCGTGCGCGACCTCAGCGCGGAACTCGGCAAGCGCATCGAACTGCTGACAGAGGGCGCCGAGACCGAGCTCGACCGCCAGATCCTCGATTTGATCAAGGACCCCCTCATCCACATGGTCCGTAACTGTGCCGACCATGCGATCGAACTGCCGGCCGACAGGCGCGAGGCCGGCAAGCCCGAGCACGGCACCATTCGGCTCGCCGCCTATCATGAGGGCGGATCGGTCACGATCTCCATCGCCGACGACGGGCGCGGCCTCGACGTCGCACGCATCCGCAGCAAGGCCATCGCCAAGGGCCTCGCGACCGAGGCCGAGCTCGACAAGCTCAGCGACGCGCAGATCGGGCGCTTCATCTTCCACCCCGGCTTCTCGACGGCCGACAGCGTCACCGCGGTCTCCGGCCGCGGCGTCGGCATGGATGTCGTCAAGGCCAATGTCGATTCGATCGGCGGCACGATCGATCTCGCCAGCCGGCCTGGCCTGGGCACGACCATCACCATCAAGATCCCGCTCACGCTGGCGATCATCTCGGCGCTGATCGTGGTCGCCGGCGAGGATCGCTACGCCATTCCCCAGATCGCGGTGCGCGAGCTGGTCCGGGCCAAGGCCGGCGACGACAACCGCATCGAGGAGATCAACGGTGCTCCCGTCCTGCGGCTACGCGGTCGCCTGCTGCCGATCGTATCGCTACCCGGACTGATGGCTTCACCCGGCAGCGAACAGGCCAAACGCACGGATGGCGAGGGCTTCATCGTCGTCACCCAGATCGGCGAGCGGCAATTCGGCATCCTCGTCGACGGTGTCTTCCATACCGAGGAAATCGTGGTGAAGCCGATGTCGAGCAAGCTTCGTCACATCCACCTGTTTTCCGGCAATACCATCCTCGGCGATGGCACCGTGGTGCTGATCGTCGATCCCAACGGCGTCGCGCGGCTGGTGGGGGCGGCCATCTCCGAGAGCGTGGAGGACGAGCCCCGCGAAGCCGCGCCCCAGATCGATCACGGCGAGCGCACGACGATGCTCGTCTTCCGCGCCGGCGCCAACGGATTGCAGGCTCTGCCGCTGTCGCTCGTGACGCGGCTGGAGGAGATCGAGGCCAGCGAATTCCAGCGCAGCAGCGGCCGGACGCTGCTGCACTATCGCGGGCGCCTCGTCCCGGTGACGCCGGTGGCTGGCACTCAATTGCGCTCAGAGGGCATCCAGCCTTTGGTCATCGTCTCGAATGGTGACCTCACCGTCGCGCTCGCCGTCGAGGCGATCGTCGACATCGTCGAGGTGACCTTGGAGCTGGAGATGGCAGCGACAGACGGGCGTGGCATCATCGGCTCGGCCATGATCCGCGGGCGGGCCACCGACATCCTCGATCTCGCCCATTACCTGCCGCTGAACGAGCCCGGGTGGTTCGGGGCGGGACGCAGCGCCGAACTCCCCGGTCGGGTTCTGCTGGTCGAGCCGTCCGACTTCCTGCGCGACATGCTGAGCCCGGTCCTGAAGGCCTCGGGCCGGATCATCGTGCCGCTGGCGGATTTCAAGGAAGCCGGACTCGCTTCCGCCGGCGAGCCGATCCTGGTCGCGCTGCTCGACCTCGACCGCGACAGCGAGGCCGCCTTCGCCTTCGCCGCGCTGCTGCGCGAGCGAGCCAAGGGCGAGCGCCTGCGCATTCTCGGGCTGACCACCTGCGCCACGCCCGACCTGCATATGCGCGCGATCCAGGCCGGTCTCGACGATGTCGTCGCGAAATTCGACCGCCGCGCCCTGTTGAGCGAACTCAACACGGCCGGCGCCGATCTGAGGCATGCGGCATGATGGCGAACGCAACTCAGACCCCGGAGCCCGCTGCACAAAGCTTCGGCGACTCGCTGGACTATGTGACGATCCGCATCGGCGAGCAGCTTCTCGGACTGCCGATCGGCCGCGTCCAGGACGTGTTCATCACCAATCGCATCACCGTGGTTCCGCGCGCGCCCGACGAGATCGTCGGCCTGATCAACCTGCGCGGCCGCATCGTCACCGCGATCTGCCTGCGCAAGCGTCTGGGGCGTCCGGTCGAGCTCAACTGCGACGGCCAGGGCGGCTGCGAATTGACCGCGATCGGCATCGACCACCATGGCGAGGCCTATGCGCTCATCGTCGACGCGGTCGGGGAGGTCATCCGGCTCGACCGATCCACCTTCGAGCCGCTCCCGGTTCATCTCGATCGCGTCTGGGCGGCATTGGCGACCGGCATCCATCGCCTTGCGGACGAATTGCTCGTCGTTCTCGACCTCGACGCCGTTCTCGATCTCGATCTTCGCAGCGCGGCCTGAGGGCGGCGCCTCAATTCCGGAGACCCTGTCATGAAATACTGTCTCGTCGTCGACGACTCAGCGGTGATCCGCAAGGTAGCCCGCCGCATCCTCGAAGGACTGCAGTTCCGCATCGCCGAGGCCGAAGACGGCGCGCGCGCCATCGATGCCTGCAAGGGCGAGATGCCGGATGCCGTTCTGCTCGACTGGAACATGCCGATCATGGACGGCTACGAATTCCTGCGCACCTTGCGCCAGATGCCGGGCGGCAAGCGCCCCAAGGTGGTCTTCTGCACCACAGAGAACGACATCGCCCATATCGCGCGCGCCATGCATGCCGGGGCGGACGAGTACATCATGAAGCCCTTCGACAAGGAGATCGTGGCTTCCAAATTCCATCAGGTCGGGCTGCTCTGAGCAGGCGCGTTCCGATGCGGCCGCGCATCGGGCGTTTCCTGTCTGAAATATCTTCGCCCGAAACGCCTTCGCCTATGCCGCCGGCTCAGTGAGAAACATCCTCATGTTGTCTCCACGCGCGAACCCTGCAGGCCCCTCATCGCGGCCCAAGACCGTGGTGATCGCCGACGATTCCGTCGTCGTGCGCGGGCTCTTCGCGCGCTGGCTGGGCGAGGCCGGCAATTTCCACGTCGTCGCGGTCGCCGGCGACGGCGAAACCGCCGTCGCCCACGCCACCCGCTTCAAGCCCGACGTGATGGTGCTCGACCTCGACATGCCCGGCGTCGACGGAGCCACCGCCCTGCCCCAGATCCTCAAGGAAAGCCCCAATACCGGCATCCTGCTTGCCGCGACGCTGAACGAGCGCAACACCCGCCTGGCATTGGAATGCATGACGCGGGGCGCGATGGACGTGGTCTCCAAGCCCGACAGCCGCAGCGGCATGACGCTCTCGCTCGACTTCCGCAGCGAGTTCCTGCTCAAGCTCGGCAACATCGTCCAGACGCCGGTGAAGCCCGGCTCGCTGCCGCCGGAAATCGACACCGATCTGCCGCATGCCGCGCCGGTCAACCTGCGCTCGCTCGTCTCGGTGATGCCGCGCTATCTCGTGATCGGCGCCTCGACCGGGGGCCCACGCGCCGTCGCCAGGGTGCTCTTCGACATCGGCGAAGGCCTCAACGACCTGACGACTATCATCGTCCAGCATATGCCGCCCCTCTTCACCGCCTCCTTCGCCGAGCAGGTCGCGGCGCATATCGGCGTCCCCGCCCGCGAGCCCTTCGACGGCGAGAGGCTGATGCGCGGCACCGTCTATGTCGCGCCGGGCGGCCGCCATCTCGGCATCGACCGCCGGCTCGGCCATATCGTCGCCCGCATCGGCGACGAGCCCGCCGTCAATTTCTGCCGGCCGGCCGTCGATGTACTCTTCGGCGAGGCCGCCCGTCATCTCGGCCCGGCCGCGCTTGGCCTCGTGCTCACCGGCATGGGCAGCGACGGCACCGACGGCGCCGGCGCCCTGCGCAAGGCCGGCGCCGCCGTCATCGCCCAGGACGAGCCGAGCAGCACGATCTGGGGCATGCCGGGCTCCGTCGTGCGCGCCCGCCATGCCAGCACGGTGATCGCGCTCGACGAGATCGGCGCCTCGATCCGCTGCCTCGTGCGCGGGGTGCAGCCGGCATGACCGAAGCCGATTTCGCCTTCCTGCGCCTCCTGCTGCAGCAGCGCTCCGGCCTGTCGCTGACCGCGGACAAGCGCTATCTCGCCGAGAGCCGGCTCGGCATTCTCTGTCGTCGACGCGGCATCGCCGACATCGAAGCCCTCGTCCGCCTGCTCAGGCTTTCCCGCGACGCGGGCCTGGAAAGCGCCGTGGTCGATGCCATGACCACCAACGAGACCTTGTTCTTCCGCGACCAGACGCCCTTCAACCTGTTACGGGACGTCATCCTGCCCGAGCGTCTCGCCGCCAACGCCGCCAGCCGTTCCTTGCGGATCTGGTGCGCGGCCGTCTCCAGCGGCCAGGAAGCCTATTCGCTGGCCATGCTGATCGACGAACTCGGCGAGCGGCTCGCCGGCTGGAGGATCGAGATCCTGGGAACCGACATCTCCGCGGAGATCCTGGAGAAGGCCCGCGCCGGCGTCTACAGCCAGTTCGAGGTCCAACGCGGCCTGCCCATCCAGATGCTGCTGAAGCATTTCCAGCAGGTCGGCGACAAATGGCAGGTCTCGCAGCGCATCCGCGCGATGGTCGAGTTCAAGCAGCACAACCTGCTGGAACGCAACGACCAGTTCGGCCGGTTCGACGTGATCTTGTGCCGCAACGTCCTGATCTATTTCGACGTGCCGACCAAGGTGAAGGTGTTGGAGCTGCTCGCTCCGCGCCTGATGCCGGATGGCGCCTTCCTGCTCGGCGCCGCCGAAACCGTCCTCGGACTGGCCACGAAACTCGCCTGTGATCCGCAGCATCGCGGCCTCTACCGGCACGCGTCGATGACCGCCCTGATCGCGGCCTCACCCGTGACGGGCCTCCGGCCGCGCCCCGCCCTCGGAGCCACGCTGCGCGGCTGAACCGGCGCGGCATTCTCATTCGGTCTTCGCGCAACCGAAAGACCTCGCTCGGGAAAGAGGGTTTCTTCGTCATGGCCGGGCTTGTCGCGACCATCCACGTCTTTACCGGTCGAAGCCGTGTTCGAGACGTGGATGCTCGCCACAAGGCGAGCATGACGACATGAAGCAATTGAGGGCCAGCTCGCCGTGACGGGCACCGCGCAAACAAAAACCCCGCCTCTCGGCGGGGTCCCCGTCGACCTGTCGTGTACATCCGACGATCAGGTCAAGAACTGGTCTAGCGTCGCTTCATGACCGCCCGATGACGGGCGGGCGACGGAAATGCGTCAGGCTGGGATGCGCTCGTCGGCGTCCGACGGCTCGCGCAGCACGTAGCCGCGGCCCCAGACGGTCTCGATGTAGTTCTTGCCGTCCGACGCATTGGCGAGCTTCTTGCGCAGCTTGCAGATGAAGACGTCGATGATCTTGAGTTCGGGCTCGTCCATGCCGCCATAGAGATGGTTGAGGAACATCTCCTTGGTGAGTGTCGTGCCCTTGCGGAGCGAGAGCAGCTCCAGCATCTGGTATTCCTTGCCCGTCAGGTGCACGCGGGCGGCATCGACCTCGACCGTCTTGGTATCGAGATTGACGACCAGGTCGCCGGTGGTGATGACCGACTGGGCATGGCCCTTCGAGCGGCGCACGATCGCATGGATGCGAGCGACGAGTTCGTCCTTGTGGAACGGCTTGGTGAGGTAGTCGTCGGCGCCGAAGCCGAGGCCCTTCACCTTGTCCTCGATGCCGGCGAGGCCGGAGAGGATCAGGATCGGCGTCTTGACCTTGGCGACGCGAAGCGAGCGCAAGACCTCGTAACCCGACATGTCGGGGAGGTTCAGGTCGAGCAGGATGATGTCGTAGTCGTAGAGCTTGCCGAGATCGACGCCCTCTTCGCCGAGATCCGTCGTATAGACGTTGAAGCTCTCCGATTTGAGCATGAGCTCGATGCTTTGAGCGGTCGCGCTATCGTCCTCGATCAGCAGAACCCGCATGTCCACGTCCCCAATTTCGCCCGCAGGGCAGGTTTGACCGTTGTTTCCGCCCGGGCCGTTCGGCCCTGGACGACGACGCACTTGCCCAATGAAACGCCACGCGACACGCTACGAGGAAACTGGTTAACAAACCGTGATTCCCGAGCGCAAGCGCTTCCTCGGAGAAAGTGAACGATCCTTGTCGAGGTGAGTCGAATTTGACACGGATCGCTGAACCTTTCGCCCGCGAAAGCGCCTTTCGCGGAGGGTTGCTTCGGGAAACAGGGCGATAATGGCCCTGCGACACGCCGCAACCTCGATCTGCAGTCTTAATCACAGAGCTTAACAGCTGGTAAATGAGCGCAATTTGTTAGGAACCCTTACCAAATCATCCACAGGGCCGCGGGTCGCGGATTGGACCTGGCAGCGCCCCGCCCGCAAAACTGAATCACCACGATGAATTGCCCCTCCCACGGCCATGACCGCCTCTCCGCCCTCGCGACCGCCATCGAGCATATCGAGGGCGTGACCATCTATGGCCGCGTCATCGGCGTGCGCGGCCTGCTGGTCGAGGTCGCCGGGCCGATCGGCACGATGAGCCTGGGCGGGCGCGTCGGCATCGAGATCGCACCCGGCATGCGCGTTCCCTGCGAGGTCGTCGGCTTCTCCGGCGACAAGGCGCTGGTCATGCCTTTCGGCGGGCTCGACGGCGTGCGCCGTGGCTGCCCCGTCCATGTCGACCGCGCCCAGCCGGGCCTGAGGCCGACGCCGGCCTGGCTCGGCCGCGTCGTCGATGCGCTCGGCCGCCCGGTCGACGGCGGCCCACCCCTGCCGCAAGGCGACACGCTCTTCGCCTTCCGCAACGATCCCCCGAACGCCCATGCGCGCCGCCGGGTGGGCCGGCCGCTCGATCTCGGCGTGCGCGCGCTCAACACCTTCCTGACCTGCTGCATCGGCCAGCGCATGGGCATCTTCGCCGGCTCCGGCGTCGGCAAATCCGTGCTGCTCTCGATGCTCGCCCGCTATGCCCAGGCTGACGTCAACATCATCGGCCTCGTCGGCGAGCGCGGCCGCGAGGTGCAGGAATTCCTCCAGGAGGATCTGGGGCCGCAGGGCCTCGCCCGCTCGATCGTCGTGGTCGCGACCTCGGACGAGCCGGCCCTGATGCGCAAGCAGGCCGCCCTGACCACGCTGACGCTGGCCGAGTATTTCCGCGACCGCGGCTTGCAGGTGATGTGCCTGATGGATTCGGTGACGCGCTTCGCCATGGCGATGCGTGAAATCGGTCTGGCCGCCGGTGAGCCGCCGACCACCAAGGGCTATACGCCGACCGTCTTCGCCGAATTGCCGCGCCTGCTCGAACGCGCCGGCCCCGGCACGGGCGACGGCGCGATCACGGGCCTCTTCACCGTGCTGGTCGATGGCGGCGACCATGACGAGCCCGTGGCCGACGCGGTGCGCGGCATCCTCGACGGCCATATCGTCATGGAGCGCTCGATCGCCGAGCGCGGACGCTATCCGGCGGTCAACATCCTGAAATCGGTCTCGCGCACCATGCCGCGCTCCTGCGACCCGGCCTATTACCCGGTCGTGCAGAAGGCCCGCTCGACGCTCGCGACCTATGCCGACATGGAGGAGCTGATCCGGCTCGGCGCCTATCGCCAGGGCGCCTCTGCCGAGGTCGACGAGGCGATCCGCCTGCATCCGGCGCTTGAAGCCTTCCTCAAGCAGGCCAAGGACGACGCGACGCCACTGCACGAATGCTACGCGCGTCTGGCCGCCATCATGAGCGGAACCGTCTGAGGAGCGCCGCGCTTCCAGCCGGCCTGACCGGCCTCAGCCCAGCGCCACCATCCGCACGAGCGCGAACATCGCGGCGAAGCCGATCGCCTGAATGACCGCCGAGACCATCAGCGTCGGGCTCGCGCCGAGCCGCTCGACCATCACCGCGAAGAGCAGCGGCGCGGCGGAAAACGCCAGGTTCTGCGGCACGGTGAGCTTGCCGAGCATTGCGGCGAAGCCGTTGCGCCCGAACAGGGCAAGCGGCAGCGTCGCCCGGGCGATCGAGATCACGCCAAGCGCCGCGCTGAACAGCGAGACGAAGATCGCCGCAGCCGTGATCGTCATCGGCACCAGCGGCAACGCAAGGCACAGGACCGGTCCGAGCAACAGCCCGAAAAGCGCGACCTTCTCCGCCGGCAGCCGCTCCCCGAACGTCGCATCGACGGCGCGGGCGGCGAGCGTCGCGGGACCGCTCAAGGCAGCGACCCAAACGGCCTCCGCCTGCGTCAATCCGGCTTCCTGGAAAAGCGTGATCAGATGCAGCGGCAATCCCCAGGAGACGAGCCCGCTCGCGGAGAAGGCGAGCGCCACCAGCCAGAACGCCGCTCGGCGGGAATGCGGGGCCACGCTGCCGCGATCGCCTGCCGAGCTTGCCTCCGGAATGGCCGTCGGCTCGGCCTCGGAGGCCGGCGCATGCCGATAGCGCGGGATCGCGGCATAGATCGGCAGGACGATGACGAGCTGCATCGCGGCGAAGACGAGAAGCGTCGCCCGCCAACCGAAAGCGTTCATCAGCGCTGCGGTCAGGGGCCAGAACACGCTGGAGGCGAGGCCGGTGACCAGCATCATCAGGCCGATCACGCGGCGCGTCCGCTCGCCCATCAACTGGGCGATGGTGACATTGCCGGTATTGGCGAGCGACATTGCATGGCCGAGCCCGATCACGATCCAGCTCGCGAGATAGCTCACCGGCCCCTGCGCCAGCGACAGGACGGCGAGCCCGAGCGCGCAGATCACAGCACCGACACACATCGAGCGCCGCGTGCCCTCGCGGTCGAGCACGCGCCCGATCGCCGGCGCGACCAGAGCGCCTGTGATCAGCAGGATGGTGATGCCGCCGAAGACGATCTCGGCATTGAGCCCGATCTCGCGGTCGAGCGCGCCGACCAGCACCGAGGGAGAATAGAAGGTCGAGCCCCAACCGATGATGCGGGTCATGGCCAGGCCGAGAAGCAGGGGGCCGTGCCCGCCGAAACGAAAAGAGGCAGCCAAGACAGGATATCCGCGGGGCGAGAAGGCCGGACGGCCGTGCTTTCCGATTGACTAGAACATCCCGTCAGCCGGCGGCAGGAGCCGGGACGCGGCCTGATCATGCGTAAAAGGCAGCCCATCCCGGTAAGGAAAGGTCAACCTCCTTGCGCCATGTTGCTCCTCGTCTCGCGGATGGAGTTCTGGCGTGCGCCGAGGGGTCGGTGCCGCCGATGCGTAATCAGGAGTTGAAAACGACATGAAGTCGCGAGAGACGCTTCTTCGGCTCAAGCGCTTCCAGGTCGACGAGAAACGTCGCCGGGTAAGCCAGATCGAGATGATGATCGCCGATTTTCACCGGATGGCGAGCGATCTCGATCGCGAGATCCAGGCCGAGGAAGCCCGCGCCGGCATCGCGGACCCCGCTCATTTCGCCTATCCGACCTATGCCAAGGCGGCGCTCGGCCGCCGCGACAACCTGCGCCAGTCGGCCGACAACCTGAAGGGCCAGCTCGACGAGGCCAAGGCCGAATTGCAGGAAGCCTTCGAGGACATGAAGAAGGTCGAGATTCTCGACGACCGCGAGCGGGCTTCCGAGCGCGCGGCGGAAGCCGCCCGCGACCAGGCCACCATGGACGCGATCGGGCTGCGCTCGCGCGCCTGAGCCGGTTTCAAGGGTTCAGGAAAAGGGCGGCGTGCTTCCGGGCGCCGCCCTTTTTTCATGCGATGATCGGATGGTGTGCGACGGCGTCGCGCCGCAGCTTGCCGGTCAGGCGCGGATCGTCATCGACCTCGACCCCCCGCTTGAACACCGTGAAGCCCGAGCGCTGGTAGAAGGCGAGCGCGGCAGGGTGGTCGAGCGTGCAGGTATGCACCCAGAAGCGCGCGATCGGCTTGGCCCAGGCCAGCGCGAGCGCCCGGTTCATCAGCCAGCGCCCCGCCCCCTTCCCGACCACGGGCTCGTCCAGTCCGAAGAAGACGAGCTCGCCTTCCCCCGGCACACGGAAATCCAGTTCGAGCAGGCCGACATCGCGCCCTGCGAAGCGCACCGCATGGACTTCGACGGCAGGGTCCGCGAAGACCGCCTCGAGCTCGGCACGCGGCTTGGTCAGGCGGCTGAACCACATCCAACGCTCGCCTAGCAGGCGATAGACGGCGAGATAGCGCTCGATATCGGAGCGAGCGACCGGCTCCAGCGAGAATCCTTCGGTGCCGTCCGGATCAGGGCGCTGCGGCGGGCGCTCGAACATCTCCAGCGAGGTCACGATCGTCGCGATCTTGCCCGGCGGCAGGTCGGTCGTGCCGGTCAGGGTGATGGTCAGGCTCTGGGACATGGAAGGCAGGCGCGCTCGGCTCGGAAATCGGGATCGTCGCCCCGATCATGACATGATCGCGTTCAAAAGATCACGACGCAATGACGCATGCCTGGCCTGAGAGCACAGTTGGATCGCGGCGCCCGCCACGGCGCGGCCGGCCTGCCGGCTGGCTCTTCGGCCTGCTGGTGATGTGCTTCGCGGTGCTGCCGCATCTGACGCTGGCGGCGACGATGATGCACATGCCCGGCCCGGGCGCGGCGCACCATGCCGCGAGCCCGCAGGCGCCTCCGGACGAACAGGCGCAAGCGCCTACCCCCTGTCACGAGGCCAGCGATACGAAGGCTCCGGCCTCCGCGGCGCCGCCCTGCTGTATCATCGGCTGCGGCCTGATCGCCGAAGCCCCTGCCGTTCCCGTGCTGCCGATCGTCGTCCGTTGGTCGCGCATGCCGCCGGCGCCGGTCGCAGTGGCCCAGGGCCTGTCGACGGAACCGGCCGAGCGGCCGCCGCGATCGGCGCCTTGCGCCTGAAATCCATTTTCCGACGGATCACGACGCCGCCTCGCGGCGCGATCCGCCTACCCATCGATCAAGGATCAAGACAGATGAAGCGCAACACCACCGCCCTGGCCACCCTCCTTGCCGCCGGCCTGCTCGCGGGCACGGCCCAGGCCCAGCAGTCCCATGCCGGCCATGGCGTCCCGGCCGCGAAGGCTGGCGACAGTGCCTCGACCAAGGCCTATCGGGATGCCAACGCGAAGATGCACAAGGACATGGACATCCCCTATTCCGGCGATGCCGATGCCGATTTCGTCCGCGGCATGATCCCGCATCACCAGGGCGCGATCGACATGGCCAGGATCGTCCTGACCCATGGCAAGGACCCCGAGATCCGCAAGCTCGCCGAGAACGTCGTGCGCGACCAGGAGAAGGAGGTCGCGATGATGAAGGACTGGCTGAAGAAGAACGGCAAGTAGCGGCCTCTTCCGCTCCTTGACCTTGGGCGAGGTCGAGCGTCCTCAGACGCTTGCCCTCGCCCTTCCTCGCTGGCAGAGAGGGGAAAGGTTCGCGCCGCAGCGGTGACGACGTGGGCCAACGATAGCCCGTCACCAACCTGTCCTGAGCCCCGCGGCCTCCATGAAACGTTATCTCGACTATCTCTGGCCGATCATCGGGCTCGTCGCCGTCGTTTGGTCCGTCGAGCTGCTCTGGAGCAAGCTCAAGGCCGAGGCCGGCTCCGACGCCACGATCGAGGCGCTGCTCGCGGACGCAAGCCTCTGGCAGAGCATCAAGATCATCGCCCACCGCATCGGCCACAAGATCGCGGTGATTCCGCCGGAAGCCTTTTTCCACGCCGCGCTCGCGACGCTGGTCGCCTATGCCGCGCTCGCCTGGTACGACCGCATCGCCTTGATCCATCTGGGCAAGGAAAAGGGCATTTCTTGGCCCTATATCTCGCTCTGCTCCTTCGTGACCTATGCGCTCTCGCACAATATCGGCGCCTCGGTCTTCTCGGGCGGCATGGTGCGCTACCGGGCCTATACGGCGAAGGGCCTGACGGCGGCGGAAGTCGCGGTTCTGGTCGCGCTCTGCTCCTTCACCTTCGCCTTCGGCACGATCTTTCTGATGGGGCTCGTGCTCATCTACGAGCCGCAGATCCTCCACCCGCTGGAGCGGATGTCGAAATGGTTCGCGATCAGCGACGGCACGGCGCGCCTGATCGGCGTCGGCATGCTCGCCTTCGTCGCGCTCTACACGATCGGCTCCTGGCTGCGCTTCAAGCCGCTGAAGATCGGCAAGCTCGAGATCATCTATCCGCGCCTGCCGATCGTCTTCCGCCAGTATCTGGCAGCGCCACTGGAGCTCGCCGGCGCCGCCGGCATCATTTATTTCGCGCTGCCCGAGCAGGGAAATCCGGGCTTCCTGATCGTGCTTGGAGCCTTCCTGCTCTCGTTCTCGGCCGGGCTGCTCAGCCAGGTCCCCGGTGGCGTCGGCGTGATGGAGGCGGTGTTCCTCGCGGTGATGCCCGGGGTTCCGGCGCCGGCCGTCTTCGCCGCCCTGCTGATCTGGCGGCTGTTCTACCTCATCCTGCCGCTGGTGATCTCGTTGCCGATCGTGCTGGCCTTCGAGCGGGCGCAGCTCAAGCGCAGCACCCGCATCGCCCCACCGCCGTAGGCCAGACAACCCTTAGCGTTTGAGCGCTATCGCTGCCGCGCCGAACATCAGCAGCGCACCGACCGCCTCCGACCAGCCGAAGGGCTCGCCAAGCGCCGCGACGCCAACCGCGACCGCGATCGCAGGGCTGACGAAGGCGTAGAGCCCGGCCCGGAAGGCCCCCCAGTCGCGCAGCAGCCGCATATAGATGGTGAAGCCCATGAGCGAGCCGCCGACGATCAGGAACAGCACCGCCGGCAGCACCGGCCAGCTGGCGAGCTTCCAGAGATCCGCAAATGTGACCGGCTCGAGCGCGAGCGAAACCACGGTCAGACCGATGCCGCCGATCAGCGTCTGCCAGCCGGCGAGCGTCAGCGTCGGCATCGTCCCGGCGATCGGCCGTGAGAGCACGGCGCCGACGCAGCAGAACAGCGTGCCGGCGGCAACCGCCGCGAGCCCCATCGTCTCCATCGGATCGCCATGGGCGGTCGAGATGCCGCCCATGGCCCGGGTCGCGAACAGAAAGCCCAGGCCCACGGTGCCCAGCGCGAGCGCTGCGATCTTTCGGCCGTCGATCCGCACGCCCTCGATCATCCGGCTGGCCAGCAGGGTGTAGATCGGGATCGTCGCGAAATTGACGATCGCCGCGAGCCCGGTCGGCGCGCGGGCCGTACCCCAGAACAGCAGCGTATAATTGGCAGTGTTGAGCAGCAGCGCCGTGCCGATCAGGCGGGGCCAGGCTTCTTTGGGCACTCTGGGCAGGTCGCGCCCGGCCCAGACCAGCATCAGCAGGCCGGCGATCGAGAAGCGCACCGCCGCCAGGAAAACCGGCGGGACATGCGTCGATCCGACCTTGACCGGCAACCAAGTCAGCCCCCAGACGAGGCACATCACGGCGAAGAGAAGAGCGTTGCGCGACATGATGCCCGCTTAGCCGCAGCCTATGGCGCTGACCATTGCGCCGCAGGCATCGCGCCCCCGTGGAAACGCGAGGCTCTTAGACGCTGCCGACGGTCTTGAGGCGCACGCGCGGATGGATCTCGGCCTGCGACAGCACCGGCGTCTCGCGGCGGAAGCGCTCGATGATCTGCCGGGCGAAGGGCCGCGCCATCGCCGAGGTGACCAGCGCCGGCATCTCGCCGATGCGGGCGGCATCCTCGAACTTGTCGCGGACGTGATGCACAAATTCCTGCAGGCGCGAGGGCTGCATGGCGAGATGGCGGTCCTCTCCTTGCCCAATGATCGATTCGGCGAAAACACCTTCCCAGGCCGGCGACAGCGTGATGATCGGCAGCACGCCCTGCATGTTGGAGAACTGCGCGCAAATCTGGCGGGCAAGTCGAGCGCGGACATGCTCGGCGATGTCGCGCGGATTGCGCATGCTCGACGAAACCTCGGCGATCCCTTCGATGATGGTCGGCAGGTCGCGGATCGAGATGCGCTCGGACAGCAGGAGCTGCAGCACGCGCTGGATGCCGGTGGTCGAGATCTGGCTCGGCACGATCTCCTTGACGAGATCGGCATGGTCCTTCGGCAATTCTCGCAGCAGCTTCTGCACTTCGGAGTGCGAGAGCAGCTCCGGCATGTTCGACTTCAGGACCTCTGTGAGATGCGTCGAGATCACGGTCGCAGCGTCGACCACGGTATAGCCGCGCAACTGCGCCTCGTCCTGCAGCGCCGCGTCGATCCAGGTCGCCGGCAGGCCGAAGGTCGGCTCCAGCACATTGTGGCCCGGCAGGTTCACCGCCCCGCCCATCGGGTCCATCGCCATGTACTGGCCGGCATAGACGATGCCCTGACCGGCATCGATCTCCTTGATCTTGATGAAATAGTGGTTCGCCTCGAGCTGGACGTTGTCGACGATACGCACCGCCGGCATGACGAAGCCGAGTTCGGCAGCGAGCTGCCGGCGCAGCGCCCGGACCTGATCGGTGAGCCGGTCCTGCCCGCTCGGCGCATTGACCAGCGGCAGCAGCCCGTAGCCGATCTCGATCTTGAGCTCGTCCATCTTGAGCAGGTCGTTGAGCGTCTCCTCGCGCGGTGTACCGTCAGCCGAGCCCGCGCCGCCGGCCTGCGCCGGGTCGAGCACGCCCTGCTGCGCTTCGCGGGCCTTGGCCGCCTGGCCGAAGCGGCGGGCGAGGTAGGCAGCGCCTCCCGCCAGCAGCAGGAAGGGCAGCATCGGGATGCCCGGCAGCAGCGCGATCAGCAGCATGACGGCGGCGGACATGCCGAGCGCCTTGGGATAGCCGGAGAGCTGCTTGCCGAGCGCCTTGTCGGCTGCGCCGCGCACGCCCGCCTTCGAGACGAGCAGGCCGGCCGCGGTCGAGACGATCAGCGCCGGAACCTGGCTGACGAGGCCGTCGCCGACGGTGAGCAGGGTATAGTTCGTCGCGGCCTGCCCGAAGCTCAGGCCCTGCTGCGCCACGCCGATGATGATGCCGCCGAGCACGTTGATGAAGGTGATCAGCAGGGCGGCGATGGCGTCGCCGCGCACGAATTTCGAGGCACCGTCCATCGAACCGAAGAAGGAGGATTCGTCCTCCAGTGCCTTGCGGCGAACTTTTGCGGTGTCCTGGTCGATCAGGCCGGCGGAAAGATCGGCGTCGATCGCCATCTGCTTGCCGGGCATCGCGTCGAGGGTGAAACGGGCCGCGACCTCGGCGATGCGGCCTGAACCCTTGGTGATGACGACGAAGTTCACGATGATCAGGATCGTGAAGACGATGACGCCGATCACGAAATTGCCGCTCATCACGAAGCCGGCGAAGGCTTCGATGACGTGCCCCGCCGCCGAAGAGCCCTCATGGCCGTGGGCGAGGATCAGGCGCGTCGAGGCGAGGTTCAGCGCCAGCCGGAACATGGTGACGATCAGCAGCACCGTCGGGAAGGCGGAGAATTCCAGCGGCTCCTCGATGAAGAGCGCGGTCATCAGCACCAGCACCGATACGATGATCGACAGCGCCAGCATCAGGTCGAGCAGCAGCGCCGGCATCGGGAAGATCAGCACCACCAGGATGCCCATGACGCCGACGGCGAGGAACAGGTCTGGACGGTTGAGCAGCTTCCCCATCGCCCCGCGGTCGGGAATGGTGAAGCCTCCGCCCTGACCTGCCGTTACATCGGTCATCGACCGCCCCGTCCCACGCCTCAGGCGCCCCGAAGCAGGGCGCAGCTCGGCAATTCTTGCCGGGCACATGGTGAACGATTGGTTAAGCTCACCGCCGCAGAGCTGTCCCCGAATGCGTCACCGGAACCTTCGCGGGCGCGCACCGTTAGCGTTCGGAGTCCTGTTCGCTCGAACCGCGGCGTCATTGCGAGCGCAGCGAAGCAATCCAGGGACCGGGTAAAGCACTCAGCCCGTCACCCCTGAATTGCTTTGTCGCTCCACTATGACGACGCCGCCGAGCGCTGATAAGCGAGGGTCGGATCGGTGCAGGCAACCTTGTCCAAGCAGGAACGCCCCACCATCCAACCGACGTGCCCGCCCGGCTCGACCGCCTGCCCTGGTCGCGCTTCCACACGCTCGTGGTGATCGCGCTCGGGATCACCTGGATTCTCGACGGGCTCGAGGTCACGCTCGCCGGCTCGGTCTCCGGCGCCCTCAAGGAAAGCCCGGTCCTCAAATTCACCAATACCGAGATCGGCCTCGCCGGAGCCGCCTATATCGCCGGCGCGGTGTCGGGTGCCGTCTTCTTCGGCTGGCTCACCGACCGGCTCGGGCGCAAGAAGCTCTTCACGATCACGGTGCTCGTCTACCTCACCGCGACGGCCGCCACCGCCTTCTCCTGGAACGTCTGGAGCTTCATCCTTTTCCGTTTCCTGACCGGCATGGGCATCGGCGGCGAATACACCGCGATCAACTCCACGATCCAGGAACTCGTCCCGGCCCGCGTACGCGGCTGGACCGACCTCGTCATCAATGGCTCGTTCTGGATCGGCGCGGCGCTCGGCGCGCTCGGCTCGATCGTCCTGCTCGATCCCGTCTGGATCGATCCGGAATATGGCTGGCGCCTCGCCTTCTTCATCGGCGCCGGCCTCGGCCTCGTCATCCTCATCCTCAGGCAGTGGATTCCGGAAAGCCCGCGCTGGTTGATCAGCCATGGCCACCCCGAGCGCGCCGCCGCGATCGTCGCCGATATCGAGCACCGGGCCGGCTTCATCCCGCCGGTGGAGGAGACCCTGCCCCTGACCCGTCTGCGCCCGCGCGCCGCGACGCCGCTCGGCGAGGTTTTCCGCGCCCTCTTCATCGGCCATCGCGAGCGCACGCTGGTCGGGCTTATGCTGATGCTGTCGCAGGCCTTCTTCTACAATGCGATCTTCTTCACCTACGCGCTGATCCTGACCGATTTCTACGCCGTGCCCTCGCAGAAGATCGGCTGGTTCATCCTGCCCTTCGCCGCCGGTAATTTCCTCGGCCCCCTCCTGATCGGCCGACTCTTCGATACGCTCGGCCGCCGTGTGATGATCGCCGTGACCTATGCCCTGTCGGGGCTGCTCCTGACCGGAACCGGTTATCTCTTCTGGAAGGACTGGCTCACGGCCTCGCAGCTCACGCTGTGCTGGAGCATCGTCTTCTTCTTCGCCTCGGCGGCAGCGAGCTCCGCCTACCTCACGGTCTCCGAGACCTTCCCGGTCGAGATGCGGGCACTGGCCATTGCGATGTTCTATGCGGTCGGCACCGGCGCGGGCGGCGTTGCCGGGCCCTGGCTCTTCGGCATCCTGATCGACACCGGCTCGCGCGGCAGCGTCTTCGGCGGCTATCTGCTCGGAGCAGCCCTGATGCTGGCCGCAGCCGCCGTCGCCGCGCGCTTCGCGATCCGGGCCGAGCGCCAGCCGCTGGAAAGCGTCGCGAGACCACTCAACGCAGTCGATTGACCGCAGGGCGTAACCATAGTGCGTGAAACCCGCCCCGATGGAACAAGCATCCTTTAAATGCATTATTCTCCATCGGCATTCCCTCCTTAAGAATGCCTTGGGAGATGGGGTGACAACAGCCTGGAGGCCGTCGTGGACAGACGCTCATTCCTGATGACACTGGTCAGTGGTTTTGCCGCAGCCGGCATAGGCGGCATCGCCGTTGCCGAAGCGGCCCAGCCCAAGCTGGCACCGCTTCCGGACGCCGAGCCCACCAAGGGCGACGAAGCCGTAACCGCGGAGACGAAGGAGGCGCTGGACAAGACCGACGCCGAATTCAGCCAGTATTATTATTATCGCCGGCCGCGCTACTACCGGCGCCGCTACTACTACCGCCCGCGTTATTATTATCGGCCGCGCTACTACTACCGCCCGCGCTACTATTATCGCCGGCGCTATTGGTAACGGCTGACGGCGTGGGTCAGGCGGCGCTGATGCGCGTCTGACCCGGCTCCGCCACCGTGATACCGGCCGAGGTGTACTCGCTGAGCTTGTTGCGCAGCGTGCGGATCGAGATTCCCAGGATCTTGGCCGCATGCGTGCGGTTGCCGAGGCAGTGATCGAGCGTATCGAGGATCAGCTCGCGCTCGACATCGGCGACAGTGTGCCCAACCAGCGAGCGCGTCATCGCCTCCGCCGTCTGGGCCGCGCGCGCGGCCGGATCGCGCGATGGAGCCGACGCCAGCGCCTCCCCTTCCGGGCTGAGCACCGCCGAGGCTGTGATCTCCCCTCCGCTTGCCAGCAGCACGGCCCGGTGCATCGTGTTTTCCAGCTCCCGCACATTGCCGCGCCAGGCGCTGGCGAGCAGCAGCTTGCGCGCATCGGCCGCGATCGGCCGCGCCGGCAGCCCGTTCAGCTCCGCATATTTCCTGGCGAAATGATCGGCCAGCGCCAGGATGTCGCCCGGCCGCTCGCGCAGCGCCGGCAGGCGCAGATGCACGACGTTGAGCCGGTAGAGCAGGTCCTCGCGGAACGAGCCTTCGCGTACGGCGTCCGCCAGGTTGCGGTTCGAGGTCGCGATGATCCGGATATCGACCTTGACCGGCTGCGTGCCGCCGACACGGTCGATCATGCGCTCCTGCAGCGCGCGCAGCAGCTTGGCCTGCAGGCGCACATCCATCTCCGAGATCTCGTCGAGCAGCAGCGTGCCGCCATTGGCCTCCTCGAACTTGCCGATGCGACGCGCGATGGCGCCGGTGAAGGCACCCTTTTCGTGGCCGAACAATTCGGATTCGAGCAGGTTGTCGGGAATCGCCGCACAGTTCACCGCGACGAACGGACGATCCTTGCGTCCCGATTTCTGGTGCAGGTGACGCGCGATCACCTCCTTGCCTGTGCCGCTCTCGCCGGTGACGAGAACCGGCGCTTCCGAGCGCGCGATCTGCGTGGCGAGCTGCACGACGCGCTCCATCGCCGGATCGCGCCAGATCAGGCTCGACTGGTCGGCCGCGACAGCCTCCAGCACCGCCGCGATCATTTCCGGATCGGGCGGCAGCGGCACATATTCCCGGGCGCCGGCCTGGATCGCCGCGACGGCAGCGCGCGTATCGGTCGAGGTGCCGCAGGCGACGATCGGCGTGCGGATGCGCTCGCCCTCCAGCGCCGCGACATAGCCTGCGATCGGCTGGGCGACATCGACCATCAGCAGGTCGGCACCCTTGGCGCGCAACACGGCGAGCGTCTGGTCGAGACTCTCGGTATGGGTCACGGCCGCACCATGCGACATGGCGATCTTGGCAGCTGCGATGATCTGTCCCTTGAGACCGCCGGCGATGATAAGGCGCATGGCTCAGGTCCTTCTGCTTGCGATTTCTTCGACGGCGAGCCCGGCTCTCACCGGTCCGCCTTGATGATTTCCGTCATCGTCACGCCGAGCCGGTCCTCGACAACGACGACCTCCCCGCGCGCGACCAGCCGCTCGTTGACGAAAATGTCGATCGCTTCGCCGACACGCCGGTCGAGTTCGAGCACGGCGCCGGGCACGATCTGCAAGAGGTCGCCGACCGCCACCTTCGAGGAGCCGAGCACCGCGGAAACCGTGACCGGCACGTCGAAGACCTGTTCGAGATCCTCGGCCGTCTTAACTGGCACCGGGCCCGAGCGCGCGACCGACATGTCGCCCTGGTCGAAGGACAGGTCGGCCTGGTTCAGCGGCGGCAGGTTGAGATCGTTCTCCGTGCTCATGGCTCAGACCTTCATGCTTGGCCATGGCCGAACACGCGCGCGACCGCCTGTTCGACCAGAGCCGTAAGTTGCTGGCTGTCGAGGACGAAGCCGCCCTCCGCCCATTCGATGCGCCCGTCGCCGGGCATGATGTCGGATTGCCCGAGCACGATCAGCTTGCCGCCGAAGCCGTGCTCAGTCGCGAGCTTGCGAACCAGTTCCTCAGCGGCCTCGACCGCGCTCTCATGGACTCGCAGCACGAGGTGCGGCGCCGTGCGGGCATGGCTCAGGCACTCGCGGATGGCCCGTTCCAGCGCCGCCAACGGCTTCTCGGCGAGCGCCGCCCCGGCCAGCGCTTTTGCCGTCGCGATCGCGACATGCGCCGCATGTTCCTCGATCGCGGCCAGACGCGCCGCTTCCTGCGCGAACAGCCGCTCGGCCGAGCGCGCGAGCTGCCCCGTCAGGCCGGCGAGCTGGGACTGCGCCTCGCGATGCGCCTGCTCCTGTCCTGCACGGAAACCTTCCGCGCGTGCGGCCGCAAGTTCCGCCTCGCCGGCGGCCTTGCGGCTGCCCTCGCGGAAATCGGTCCCGAACATGAATTTCGTCGTCGCGACCATCAATAAACCAGTTCGTCGTCGGCGCTGCCCTTCGACAGCACGATCTCGCCCTTTTCGGCGAGGTCCTTGGTCATCTGGACGAGCGTCGTCTGAGCCTCGTCGACCTCCTTGAGGCGCAAGGGACCCAAGCTCGCCATGTCGTCCTGCATGTTCTTCGCGGCGCGCTGCGACATGGCCCCGAAGAAGAAATCGCGCATCGACTGGCTGGCGCCCTTGAGCGCCCGCGCCAGCGTGCTCTTGTCGGCCTGGCTCACCAGCGTCTGCAACCCGGCGGGGTCGAGCTTGGCGAGGTCGTCGAAGGTGAACATCAGGGCGCGGATGCGTTCCGCCGATTCCTGGTTCGAGGCGTCCAGTGCGGCGAGGAAGCGCAGCTCGGTCTGCCGGTCGAAGCCGTTGAAGATCTCGGCCATCATCTCGTGCGGATCGCGGCGGCGGGTTTGCGTCAGGGTCGAAACGAATTCGGTGCGCAGCGTGTTCTCGATGTGGTCGAGCGCTTCCTTCTGCACCGATTCCAGCCGCAGCATGCGCCCGACGACCTCGATCGAGAGATCGTTCGGCAGATTGCGCAGCACGTTGGCGGCATGCTCGGGCCGGATCTTCGACAGGATCACCGCGATCGTCTGCGGATATTCGTTCTTGAGGAAGTTCGCGAGCACGACGGCGTCGATATTGCCGAGCTTCTGCCACATGTTGCGGCCGGCAGGACCGCGGATCTCCTCCATGATCAGCGCGACCTGATCGCTCGGCAGGATCTTCTCGAGCAGTGAGATCGTACGATCGAACGAGCCCGTCACCGCGCCGGCGCTGGAGAGCTTGCCGACGAAATCGAGCATCAGGCGCTCGACCTCATCGGCATCGACCGTGCCGAGCTCGGCCATCGCGCGTGTGATGATGCGGATCTCGTCGTCGTCGAATTCCTGCCAGATCGCGCGGCCGTGATCTTCGCCCAGCACGAGCAGGATGACGGCGGCACGCTGCGGGCCGGTCATCTCGGCGACGGTGGTCACGCCGAGGCCGCCACCTGCAACGGCGTCCTGGAGACCGGTATTGCGCGTCGCGATCGATCGAGATTCGGTCATGTCTCAGCGTCCCGTCACGCTGCGGACTTCTCGTGAATCCAGCTCCGCAGAACCGCGACCGAATCGGCCGGATTCTGCGAGACCAGGGCCCCGATCTTTTCCACGGACTGCGCCTTGAGCTGCCCCTTGACCTGGGCGATCGCCAGCATCCGCTCGGAAGGCGGCGTATCCATCTCGATGGGAAGAGGCTCGCCATCGGGACCGACCGTCACCGCCCGCACGCTCACGGCAGGGTCGCCTGTCGTGTCGGCCAGAGCCAGGCCGCCGCCATTGCGCATGAAGGAGGGGATCGCCCGGACATTGCTGTTGTCGGAAGCCAGCACCTGCTTCAGCAGCGGACGCACTACCGTCATCAGCACGATCACGGTGAGCAGCGAGATGACGCCGAGCTCGGCGAAGCGCACGAGATCTTCCCGGTTGAAAGAAGTAAGTTGCTGCAGCAGCGTCTGCTCGGCGAGCTCGGCCGGCGGCGGTGGTGCCTCGGCGAAGCGCAGGTTGACGACCTCGACCTTGTCGCCGCGGCTCTGGTCGAAGCCGACGGCGGTGCGCACCAGTTCGCCGATGCGGTCCAGCTCTTCGTTATTGCGCGGCTGATAGGACAAATCACCAGCGGGGCTGCGCGTATAATTGCCGTCGACCAGAACGGCGACCGAGAGTTTCCTGACCCGTCCGCCCTCCAGCACCTCGGTGCGGGTCGTGCGCGAGATCTCGTAATTGGCGACTTCCTCGTTCTTCTGGGAGTTCTCGCGCTGGTTCTGCTGCGCCCCTTGTGCCTGCTGCGCGCCAGGCAACTCGTTGCCGACGGTGACCGTGCCGCTGCCACCCTCAGTCGTCGTCGAGGCCTCGGTGCGGTTCTGGCTGGAGCGCAGGACGCGGCTTTCCGGGTCGAAGCTCTCCGAGCGGCTCTCGACCCGGTTGGTGTCGAGCGCGGCCGAGACCTGCACCCGCGCCCGGCCATAGCCGACGACGCTGGCGACGATATCCTCCACCTGGCTCTTGATGCGCTTCTCGATCGCAGTCTGGCGCTCCTCGATGCCGAGCCCGATCAGGCCCTGGTCGCTCTGGGCGCCGTCAGCCAGCAGCCGGCCGCGCTCGTCGACGATGGAGACACGCTCCGGCTTCAGGCCATCGACCGCCGAGGCGACGAGATGGCGCACGGCCCGGACCTGGGCAGCATCGAGATCGCCCGTGAGCTTGAGCGCGATCGAGGCGCGCGGCGGCTCGCGGTCGCGCTCGAACAGGCGTCGCTCGGGGATGACGAGATGGACGCGCGCCGCCTGCACCCGCCCGATCGAGCGGATGGTGCGCGACAATTCGCCTTCGAGCGCGCGCAGATGATTGATGTTCTGGACGAAGCTGGTCGAGGAGAAGGCGTCGCCCTTGTCGAAGATCTCGTAGCCGACGCCGCCGCCGGCCGGGATGCCCTTGCTGGCGAGATCGAGGCGCAGGCGCGGCACGTCCGCCTTCGGCACCAGCACCGTCTGGCCGTCGCCGCGCAATTCGTACTTGATGCCGCGCGCGTCGAGGTCCTTGAGGATGGCACTGACGTCCTGGCTTCCGAGATCCGAGAACAGGACACTCATCGCCGGCTGCGACATCCGGAGCATGACGAAGCCGAAGAAGCCGACGAGCACCAGCGTGACGGCCAGCATGGCCGCCAGGCGCGCCGCTCCGAATTTGGCAAACTGCTCGATCAGGCCGTTCACGCCGCCATCCGTCCCACAGAATCGCAGGGGACGGCGCACCTGCCCCGCCCCACTAGGCAAGTTTTTCCCGGTGCATGGTTAGCGGCTGGTTAATTTTTCGGAGCGCTCCGTTAACTTTATCGCCAAACATGATGCGCAAACGCCAAAGGCGCCGGCCTTGCTCGGGCCGACGCCTTTGAAAAGAAACGGAAACTTCGGTTCTTACTGGCGGTAGTGCTGGATCCGGGTCGTCCGCAGGCCGGCGAGGCCATGCTGGTCGATCGACATCTGCCAGCTCAGGAACTCGTCGACGGTCAGCGTATAGCGCTGGCAAGCCTCTTCGAGGCTGAGCAGCCCGCCGCGCACGGCAGCCACCACCTCGGCCTTCCGCCGGATGACCCAGCGCCTCGTATTCATCGGCGGGAGATCCGCGATCGTCAGCGGACTTCCGTCCGGTCCGATCACGTATTTCACCCGCGGTCGCATTGGCTCGGTCATGGTACTCTCACACAACTCAACAGAGCTACTGAGGGCAGCATAGGCGGGCGGCTTTAAAAATTGGCTAAAACAATCGCCTCGGATGTCCACGACTGATTCGCCGCCGCTTAGAGCCTCTGACAAAACCCGGAGGGGGTCTCGACGCCGGCAATTCGTCCGCTCCGCCAGGAGCGGGGTGAAGCCGATACCGAGGTATCGGCAAGCCCCGCGACGCCGCGGGCGGTCGAAATCCCGGCGCCGGAGGTGGGCTTTGGAGGGCCGCCTGCGGCGTCGGATATCGAAAGATATCGGCTGCGCGCTCATCCTGGCATCCGTCTCCTCCAAAGCCCATCGAGACCCCTCCGGGTTTTGTCAGAGGATCTTACTCGCCGCGCACCACGCTCTTGACCTTGTCGATCGGCACCGTGATGGACCCGATCTTGAGCATCGGGATCGACGAGGAGAAATCGACGCCGTCGACCACGCCGCTGACCTGCGTCTTCGCCGTGATGCTCTCGCCGGCGACGTTCTTGGCGTCGATCGAGATGCTGTACTCGCCGTCCGGCGCCTTGGTGCCGAGCGAGGTCGAGCCGTCCCAGCTGAAGGTCTGGTCGCCGGCGGTCAGCGTCCGGGTCATCGTCTTGACGACGCTGCCCTTCGAATCCTTGATGGTGATCGTGGCGGTGCCGGCCGAGGCCATGTTGACCTTCCAGTCGGCCTTGCCGTTGGCCAACCGGGTCGCGGTGCCGTCGGCCGTGATCGTGGAGCCGATGAAGCCGACCGCGTTGGTCGCCGTCCCGGCCGCGCTGAGGCTGAGCAGGGAGCTCAGCGTCTCGTTGGTCCTGAGCTGCTGCTCGACGCCGGCGAACTGCACGAGTTGCTCGGTGAACTGGTTGGTGTCGAGCGGGTCGAGCGGCGACTGGTTCTTGAGCTGCGTCGTCAGCAGCAGCAGGAATTGGTCGAAATTATTGGCGATGCCGCTCGTGCTGCCGGTCGCACCGCTGTTGCTGGTGCCCGATGTGCCGGACGTGCCCGATGTTCCGGAAACAGCCATGGCGCTTGCCTCGTTCAGATGCTGAGATCGACGCCGCCGAGCCTGATCAGGCGGTGCTGCGGCACGGGGTCGATCGAAAGGGGGGCGTCTTCGGTGAGCTCGATGCCGCCGGGCTGACGCGGGCGCTGCGGCGACTCGTCCTGCTGGCGGTGGCGGAAGGCCGATTGGTCGGACGGGTCGCGCAAGCTGATGTCGACGCCGGCATCGGACGGCTTCAGGCCCGCCTGCTCGAAGGCGCGCTCAAGCGTCCGCGCGTCGCGCTGCAGGAGATGCAGGGTCTCGACCCGGTCGACGACCAGCCTGGCGCTGACCTCGCCCTTGTCGGAGATCGACAGGTTCACGTCGACGCGGCCGAGTTCGTCCGGATCGAGCCGGATATCGAACTGCCGCGACCCCGACATCGCGCGCAGGCCGATCTCGATCGGCACGACATGGATCGGCGTCGGCTGGCTGCTCGCCGTGCCCTGCGCCGGGGCTCCGCCCGCCGTGCCCGCCGCCGCATTTGGATCGAGCGGCTGGAGCAGCCGGTCCTGCCCAGGCTTTCCGGGCACCTGCAACAGGCTCGACAGGTCGAATGGAGCCGCTGGTTGCTGCAGGGCGTCGAGCACCTTCGCATCGGCGGAGCTCGTGATGCCGTTGGCCGCAGCCGGCCGATCGGCCCCGGCCAGGATGTCGGCGAATGCCTGCGCGCCCTGTCCGGCCGTCCCGGCGGCATGGACGCCGCCCGGCGCGGCCTTGCCATCCGCTGCCACGGCGGCCGCAGCTTGCGGCTGCTCCGGCGTCGGGAGCGCGGCCAGCGGCAGCCCTGCGGTCGCAACGGCCAATCCCGGCTTCGCAGTATCCTTCTTCGCTCCGCCTTCGGCCGATATCGCGGCGGCGGCATCGCCCGCCGCCGCGTCAACGACGATCGGCAGTCGCTGCGCGAGGATCGGAGGCACGATCGCCGCCGGAACCGGTGTCGCCACGACCTGATTGTCGGCCGCCGGAGCGGCAGCTGCCGCAGCAGCCTCGCCTTTGTCCCCGGTGGTCGCCTTGCCCTGCTTCTTCGTCTCGCCCTTGCCGGCTTCGCCCGCGGCCTCCCCGGCTTCCGTCGTCGCGCCCTCGCCAGCAGCCTCGGGCTGGAGGCCGGATTGGGCGGCGGCCATCGCAATCAGGAAGGCGATTCCGGTCGCATCCGCCTTCGCGGCCTGCGAGGAGGGCTTGCCGGATGCAGCCGGCGCCGTGACCGGCGCAGCCGGCACGACGGTCGTTTGAAGTGCATTCCCCTGCGACTGGACCTTGGCGGGATCGACGACTTGCTCATTTGCGGCAGCCTCCCTGGCCGCAACGGCCTCTCCGGAGGCTGCCGTCTTCCCTGTCGCGCCGCCCTTGCCCGCTCCGGCGGCAGGCGCCTCGATCTCGGGCAGCGTGAAGGCGTCCCCGCCCTCGCGCTGCTCGGTAGCGGTACGCGACCGGGCCGCCGGGGCGTCGGCAGTGGCCTGACTGGTGAACGCAGACTGGATCGGCATGAAGGGTCCCGTGACGCGGGCAACAACGCGCCCGGCCTCGCTCAGCAAGTTGCAAGCCAGAAACGTGCCTTTTTGAATCAAGGCTTTAGCGCCGGTACGTGGCCGCAGACGGGCAATATGAGCCCTGCGGCGCAGGCCAAGCCGGCAGGATTTGCCGATCCTGCTGGCGGCATCTGGCCAAAGCCGGTATAGAGCCGGCACATGCGCCGATGCCCGCGCCTGCCCCCGAGCCAGCGACGACACAGCCGAGAATGACCGCTTTCCGCAATTCCCTCGACATTGCCAAGCCGCCCGCGGCCACACGCGTCGTCGCGGCGATGTCCGGCGGCGTCGATTCCTCGGTGGTCGCCGCCCTGCTCAAGCGAGAGGGCTACGACGTCGTCGGCGTCACGCTCCAGCTTTACGACCATGGCGCCGCCGTCCACCGTGCCGGCGCCTGCTGTGCCGGGCAGGACATCCACGACGCCCGCCGCGTCGCCGAGACGATCGGCATTCCGCATTACGTGCTCGACTACGAGAGCCGCTTCCGCGATGCCGTGATCGAGCGCTTCGCCGAAAGCTACCTCGCCGGCGAGACGCCGATCCCTTGCGTCGAGTGCAACCGGACCGTGAAGTTCCGCGACCTGCTCGATCTCGCCAGGGAACTCGGCGCCGACGCCCTGGCGACCGGCCATTACGTGCTGAGCCGCGATCTCGGCAACGGCCATCGCGGCCTGTTCCGCGCCGCCGACATGAGCCGCGACCAGAGCTATTTCCTCTATGCGACGACGCAGGAGCAGCTCGACCTGCTGCGCTTCCCGCTCGGCCATATCGACAAGGCGCAGACCCGCGCGCTCGCCGCCGAGCTCGGCCTCGCCATCGCCGACAAGCCCGACAGCCAGGATATCTGCTTCGTGCCGAACGGCCGCTATGCCGACGTCATCGAGCGCCTGAAGCCCGGCGCCGCCCGCCCCGGCGACATCGTCCATCTCGACGGCCGCATCCTCGGCCATCACGACGGCGTGCTCCATTACACCGTCGGCCAGCGCAAGGGCCTCGGCATCAGCGCGGCCGAGCCTCTCTATGTGCTGCGCCTCGATGCCGATGATGGCCGCGTCATCGTCGGCCCGCGTGAGGCGTTGAGCGTGCGCGAGATCCGGCTGCGCGATCTCAACTGGATCGGAGAGATCTCGCTCGACGCCTTGCCGCCGGAAGGTCTCGATGTCGCCGTGCGCGTACGCTCGACCCGCGCGCCGCGCGAGGCCCGTCTCTTCCGCGACGCGGACGGCCTGCGCATCGAGCTCGCCAGTGACGAGGAAGGCGTTTCGCCCGGCCAGGCCTGCGTGATCTATGCCGATGCCGGCCCCGGCTCCCGCGTCTTGGGCGGCGGCACCATTCTGCGGCGCCCGCTCGCCCTGCCGGCCGCGCCTTCGCCGGCCGCCCTCGCCCTGTCCTGACCGTTCAGGCTCAGGCCCTTCCGCTCGGACCCTAGATCATGCCGGTGACCTACGACCTTGACGGCCAGAAGCGCGTCTACGCGACCTGGGCCAAGTTCTATGACCGGATCTACCAGCGCATGCTGGCCCGCCCGCAGCGCGAGGCGGTCGCAGCGGCCTGTGCCTGCGGGCCGGACATCCTCGAGATCGGCGTCGGCACAGGCCTCACCCTGCCCTATTTCACGCCCGGCTCGCGCGTGTTCGGGGCCGATCTCTCGCTCGACATGCTCAAGGTCGCCCACCGCAAGGTCGAGAATCAGAAGCTCGACCACGTCCACGGCTTGATGGTGATGGATGCCTGCCGGCTCGGCTTCGGCGACGAGCGCTTCGACGCCGTCACCGCGCAATTCGTCATCACGCTCGTTCCGAATCCCGAGCAGGCCCTGGCCGAGATGGACCGTGTCCTGAAGCCCGGCGGCGAGATCGTCATCTCCAGCCGCCTCGTCGACGATGGCGGCCTGCTGGCGCCGTTCTGGAGCGCGGTCGCCCCGCTGTCGAAGGCGATCGGCTGGAGCTCGGACTTCAAGGTCAGCCGCCTGACCGACTGGGCGAAAGCGACGGGCCGCTACGAGACGGTCCATGTCGGGCGCGGCTATTTCAAGGTCGTCCGGCTGCGCAAGCGCGCTTCTGCCGACAACCCGCAATCCAAGGCTTGACGCGGCCCCGCCGCGCCGCCTATATCGCGCCTCGAAGACGAGCCGGCCTGCCGGCTCCGACCCCGTGGCGGGGTAGCTCAGCTGGTTAGAGCAGCGGAATCATAATCCGCGTGTCGGGGGTTCAAGTCCCTCTCCCGCTACCACCATTCCCCACACTACTTTCGTAGGTAGTGTCTGAGGAATTGATCGCAGTCCTTCCGATGATTTGCGTGTGCTCGATCCCCAAAAGCTGGGACAGCTCTCCTTCGATCTGTATCGCGACTCCACCTTCGTTCGGGTGCGTAGCGACAACGACCCTGTCAACCACACCTTGCAAAGCCCTCAGGGCTGAAAAATCGCCGTCAACGATGGTTTGCCCCACCGCCTGGTGAAGCCAGGTAAGCTGCCCCTCGTAGTGCCGCAGTGCCGCCGGATGCAGAGCCACCACTTTCTCGGGCTCGGGCAGTTCGTTGAGCTCGGTGGCGATCTCTTTCCGCTCGTGCTTGATCGCCCAGAGGCGTGGGCCGACGATCTCCTCGGGCGCCGTGCCCTTGGCCAGATGCTCGACCAGCCGGTTCTGCTCGCGGTTCAACTCTTGAAGCCGTTGTTCGAGCCTAGTCCTGCGCCGGATACGATCCTGTGCCAGCCGCATACGCTCGGCATGATACTCCTGCACGTAGGCAGTCAGGACCTCGGGGTGTCTGAGCTCGCGTTGCAGCGTGTCGAGCACCAACCTTTCCACCACATCGAGGTAGAAGGTTTTCGGGTTTGAGCAGGATCGGCTTTCCTTATGGGCCGAGCAGCGGATGCGCGTGCGTCCGCTTGCATCAGCGCCAGCAGCGCTCATACCGGCTCCACAGGCTCCACAGCGAAGGAGGCCGGACAAGATGCGCTTTGAACCACCCCGGGTTTGTCGGAGGCCCCAACTCCTGAGAGGATGGGGCTATGACGAGCAAGACGACGAACAAGTTCTCGCCTGAGGTGCGTGCCCGCGCGGTGCGGATGGTGCTGGATCA
>JBDHTM010000014.1:0-66718 GCA_039808685.1 Allobosea sp.
TGATCCAGCACCATCCGCACCGCGCGGGCACGCACCTCAGGCGAGAACTTGTTCGTCGTCTTGCTCGTCATAGCCCCATCCTCTCAGGAGTTGGGGCCTCCGACAAACCCGGGGCGGTTCAGCACGCCAGCTCATGGCCTCCTGCGTGAAGTCCTGGACGATGACAGGAAGCTTGCCCTTCGGGTTCCTGATGCGGTCCCGAAGGCGCTTGATGACGTCCACCTTCTCCCGCTCTGCCTCCAGAGGGTCCGTAGTCGTCAGCACCTCACGCAGCTTCGCTGCCCCTACCGCTCCCCTTCGGCTGGGCGGCACGGTGACAGATACGCGGATGCTGCTGCCGTGCCATTCGAGGTTCTTGCCGAGCTTCTTGAGGCGTGGTTTGCGGGCCATGGGTTGACGTTTCCTGGAGCAATGAGGACCCACAAATGAGTCAAAAATGCCCCCAACGCAAGCCCTGCTAGATCAACGGATTAGGCCTTATCAACGGCTTACGCTCCGGGTAGCGTAACCTCCCACCCCTTCCGCCAAAAACCATTGAAATCTTGCTATATGGGTGGAAGGTCCAGGACTGGCCTTGGGCCTATGCAAAGATTTCGTGTCCATTGAGCAGGTCAATTGGACATGGCGCGAGCAGAGAATCTTCCAAGGGGAATGCCCTTTTGAAGGCTGGCGGATGAGGTGGTAAGGTCAAGCCCGAATTTTTCTTTTCGCAACCGGCCGCTCGCCGCTTGACATTCCCACAGTGGTAAGCCCCACAGCTTCTGCCCTTCGTCCAATCCGAGGTGGCAGATGACGGCAATCACTCACTCCGAAAAGCGCTCGGGGCTGAAGCTCGTGGTCCCGGTCGAGGGCATGACCTGCGCCTCCTGCGTCGGCCGCGTCGAGAAGGCGATCCGCGCGGTCGCAGGCGTCGGCGACGTCTCGGTCAATCTGGCGACCGGGCGGGCGACCGTGGATCTCGGCACCGGCGATCCGGCCGCCGTTCTCGGCGCGATCAAGAAGGCCGGCTATGCCGCGCAGGAAGCCGAGGCCGATCTGAGCATCGAGGGCATGAGCTGCGCCTCCTGCGTCGGCCGCGTCGAGAAGGCGCTGCGGGCCGTTCCCGGCGTGCTCGAGGCGAGCGTCAATCTCGCGACGAACCGGGCCCATCTGCGCTATGCCGGCGGCAGCGAGGTGCTGAACGCAGCCACGGCCGCGGCGACCAAGGCCGGCTACGAGGCCACCGCGATCACCGCCGACGCCGAGCAGATCGATCGCGAAAGCGCGAGCCGCGACGCGGAAATCCGGCGTCTCGGGCTCTCGCTCGCGCTGGCGACGGTCGCGACCCTGCCGATCACGGTCATGGAAATGGGCGTGCACCTCTTCGAGAGCCTGCACCACCTCCTGGCCGGCTCGATCGGCGAAGACAATATGCGCCTAATCTCCTTCCTGCTCGCCACGCTGGTGCAGTTCGGGCCGGGGCTGCAGTTCTATCGCAAGGGCGGCCCCGCTTTGCTGCGCGGCGCCCCCGACATGAACTCGCTCGTCATGCTCGGCACCACGACGGCCTATCTCTATTCCGTCGCCTCCACCTTCGCGCCGGCCCTGCTGCCGGACGGCATGGACTACACCTATTTCGAGGCGGGCGCAGTGATCGTGACGCTGATCCTCGCGGGCCGCTGGTTCGAGGCCAAGGCGAAGGGCCGCACCGGATCGGCGATCCGCCGGCTGATGACCCTGCAGGCGAAGACGGCCCGCATCATCAAGGACGGCGTCGAGCGCGACGTCGCCATCGAGGAGGTCCATCCCGGCGACATCGTCGTCGTGCGGCCCGGCGAGCGCATCCCGGTCGATGGCGCCGTCATTTCCGGCTCGTCCTATGTCGATGAATCGATGATCACCGGCGAACCGGCGCCGGCCCAGAAGGGCATCGGCGACGAGGTCGTCGGCGGCACGGTGAACAAGACCGGCTCGTTCCAGTTCCGCGCCGCCAAGGTCGGCGCCGACACGCTGCTGGCGCAGATCGTGCGTACGGTCGAAGCGGCGCAGGGCTCCAAGCTGCCGATCCAGGCGCTGGTCGACAAGGTGACCATGTGGTTCGTGCCGGTCGTCATGGCGGCCGCGTTCGTGACCTTTCTGGTCTGGTATTTCGCCGGCCCGCAACCGACGCTGAGCTTCGCCATCGTCAATGCGGTTGCGGTCCTTATCATTGCCTGCCCCTGCGCCATGGGTCTCGCGACGCCGACCTCGATCATGGTCGGCACCGGCAAGGCTGCGGAAATGGGCGTGCTGTTCCGTCGTGGCGAGGCGCTGCAGGCGATGCGCGACACCAAGGCGGTTGCGCTCGACAAGACCGGTACTCTGACCAAGGGCCATCCGGAGCTCACCGACATCGTCGTCGCAGAAGGCTTCGACGAGGCGGAGGTGATTCGCGTGGCGGCCTCGGTCGAGGCGCGCTCCGAGCATCCGATCGCGCAGGCGATCGTGGCCGAGGCCAAGCGGCGCGGGCTAACCTTGGCCGAGCCGTCGGACTTCGCCGCCGAGGCGGGCTTCGGCGTCGCCGCGCGGGTGGGAGACCGGGCCGTCAGCGTCGGGGCCGATCGCCTCGTCCAGCGCGAGGGCATCGATCTTTCCCCCTTCGCGAAGACCGTCGAGGAGTTTGCCGCGCGCGGAAAATCCCCGCTCTATGTCGTGCTCGACGGCCGGCTCGCCGCGATCCTCGCCGTCGCCGATCCGATCAAGGAGACGACGCCCGCAGCGCTGGCCGCCCTCAGGGACCTCGGGCTGAAGGTGGTGATGATCACCGGCGACAACCGCAAGACCGCCGAGGCGATCGCGCGCCAGCTCGGCATCGACGAGGTCGTTGCGGAGGTGCTGCCGACCGGCAAGGCCGAGGTGGTGAAGCAGCTCCAGGCGCAATGGGGCCGGGTCGCCTTCGTCGGCGACGGCATCAACGACGCTCCCGCGCTCGCCCAGGCCGATGTCGGGCTCGCCATCGGCACCGGCACCGACATCGCCATCGAGAGCGCCGATGTCGTGCTGATGTCCGGCGACCTGCGCAATGTCCCCAACGCGCTCGCCCTGTCGCGCGCGACGATCCGCAACATCGCACAGAATCTCGGCTGGGCCTTCGGCTACAACGCCGTGCTGATCCCGGTGGCGGCCGGGGTGCTCTACCCCTCCTTCGGCATCCTGATGTCGCCGATGTTCGCCGGCCTCGCCATGGCGCTGTCGAGCGTCAGCGTGCTGACCAACGCCTTGCGCCTGCGCCGCTTTTCGCCGCCGCTGGTCGCCGACGCGACGGCCCCGCGTCAAACCAGGCTGGCGGCCGCCCAATGACCGAGAGCGACAAACACGCGCTTATGCCGATTCCTTCTTCACATCGTCTGATCGGTGAGGCCACGGAACGGTCCGACGTCTCGGTGCGATGCGTGAGGCGATCCGCCTCCGCTCGCCGGTCTTGAGGCCCTTGAGCATCTCGGCATCGCCGGCTTTGAACACCATGGTCATGCCATCCATATCCAGATTCTTGATCGGGTCATGGTTGATGGTGAGCTTGCCCTGAGCCGCGTCGACCTTGGTGAGCGCGCCGCTGACCGACTGCGCCGCGGCCGGCAGCCAAGGATCAGGAATGCAAGGGTGATAGCGTCCTCAGCATGGGATGCTCCTTTCGCTGAGGTTGCTCGATGATCTTGCCGGTCACGCCCGCTTCGCGGTGACCGGGGATCAATGAAGGACGTCTTGCCGTCCTTCTCGCTCATCACGACCTGGATGGGACAGGCTTCTTCGGATCGCCCTGCTTGCCATAAGCTGTCTCGTCGCCATGGTCGTGGCTGCGACCGGACCCGCCCGTCTTGCGGTGCCCATGCCGGCCTCTCCGACATGTTAGGTCTTTTCGCTGACTGGACGCCCGCCCCCTGCCATGCATTGCTGGCGCGCCAACACAACACGGCATCCAATGCCGGGGGCATCATTTTGCTGAAAAAGGTGGAGGGATTTCGATGAAGGAAGAGGAAATCCGCGGCTTGGTCGCGGGTGTGAAGGACGGGTCGTTGTCGCGACGATCATTCATCCGGAAGATGGCGGCCGTAGGCATCACGGCGCCGCTCGCGAGCCAGATCCTGGTCTGGAACGATGTCGCGATGGCCCAGCCGGCCGACACCTACAAGCCGACCAAGGCCGGCGGCGGCGGCCCGCTCAAGATCCTGCTCTGGCAGGCCCCCACCCTGCTGAACCCGCATTTCGCCTCGGGCACGAAGGACCAGATCGCCTCGCGCATCTTCTTCGAGCCGCTTGCCGGCTGGGACAAGGAGGGCAATCTGGTTCCTCAGCTCGCGGCTGAAATCCCGAGCAAGGCCAATGGCGGCCTGTCCGCCGATGGCAAGGAAGTCGTCTGGAAGCTGAAGCAGGGCGTCAGATGGCATGACGGCAAGCCGTTTACCGCTGACGACGTCGTCTTCACCTGGGAATACGCCGCCGATCCGGCGACCGCCGCCTACACCACCGGCTCCTACGCCAATATCAAGGTCGAGAAGATCGACGCCCACACGATCAAGGTGATCTTCAAGGAGCCGACGCCGTTCTGGGCAGATCCCTTCGTCGGCGTCGCCGGCACGATCATCCCGAAGCATCATTTCGGCGAGTACAAGGGGGCGAAGTCGCGTGAGGCGCCTGCCAACCTGAAGCCCGTCGGCACCGGCCCCTACAAGTTCGTCGACTTCAAGCCTGGCGACATCCTGCTGGCCGCCCGAAATGAGGATTACCACGTCAAGAACAAGCCGCAGTTCGATACGCTGGAAGTCAAGGGCGGCGGTGACGCGGTCTCGGCGGCGCGCGCGGTGCTCCAGACCGGCGAATACGACTACGCCTGGAACCTGCAGGTGGAGGACGAGGTCCTCAAGCGCATGGAAGCCGGCGGTCGCGGCAAGGTCATCGCGGTGAAGGGCGGCGACGTTGAGTTCATCATCCTGAACACGACCGACCCGTGGACTGAGGTCGACGGCGAGCGCTCCAGCGTCAAGACCAAGCATCCGACCCTCAGCGATCCGGCCGTGCGACAGGCGATCAACCTGCTGATCGACCGCGACTCGATCGAGAAGTTCATCTATGGCCGCGGCGGCATCGCGACCGCGAGCTTCGTCAACGAACCCAAGCAGTTCAAGTCGACCAAGCTCAAATACGAGTTCAACATCGACAAGGCCAACAAGATCCTCGACGACGCGGGCTGGAAGAAGGGCTCCGACGGCATCCGCGAAAAGGGCGGCAAGAGGCTCAAATACGTCTTCCAGACCTCGATCAATGCCCCGCGCCAGAAGACCCAGGCCATCATCAAGCAAGCCTGCCAACGCGCTGGCATCGAACTTGAGCTGAAATCGGTGACGGCTTCGGTGTATTTCTCGTCCGATGTCGCAAATCCAGACACTTACACCAAGCTGTACTGCGACATGGAGATGTATACGACGACGCAGCCGCAGCCCGATCCGGAGCGCTTCCTGAACCAGTGCGTGTCCTGGGAGATCTGCAACAAGGAGAACAAGTGGCTGGGCCGCAACGTCTCGCGCTACTCGGATCCTGAAGCGGACAAGGCCTACAAGGCCGCGCAGAAGGAACTCGACCCGGTCAAGCGGGCCGCGCTCCTGATCAAGGTCAACGAGATCTTCTGCGAGGCCAACGTCATCCTGCCGATCCTGTCGCGCACGGTCGTCGGCGCCTCCGCCAACAACCTGACGCCCGACATCTCCGGCTGGGAGGTCACGACCTGGAATCTGGCGAGCTGGTATCGCACCACCTGATCGCCATCGAGGGGCGGAGGCCGGAGCATGGCCCGGCCTCCTTTCCAACTGGCCTCGGCCCGAACAGGGCCGCGGTCCCCCTCTCGCGCTGGAACCTGATAGGTCCGGCCGCAGATGCCCGGCATGACGCCCCCGCCGACGCCTGCTCCAGTTCTCCTGAACCCTGCCCGCCTCGAAGGCAGGGGCAAAAAGCGCCGCATCCAGGGAGAAGCATCCATATGACGACGAAACGAGATCTGATCCTCGCGACCGCAGCCTTCGCGCTGCTGGCGGCCGCGCCGGCCATGGCCGAAACCTGGCCAACCCGGCCGATCACCTTCATCGTGCCCTTCCCGGCCGGCGGCGGCACCGACGCCTTCGCCAGGCCGCTCGCCGCCCAGCTCGACCAGCAGCTTGGCCAGCGCATCATCATCGAGAATCGCGGCGGCGCCGGCGGCACGGTCGGCGCATCGGCCGCGGCGCGGGCCAAGGCCGACGGCTACACGTTCTTCGTCGGCGCGGCGCACCACGCCATCGCGCCGGCGCTCTATCCGAAGCTCGACTACAACATCCAGACGGACTTCATCCCGATCGCGGTTATCGCCCAGCCGCCGCAGGTCATCGTCGTCCACCCCGGCAAGGTCCAGGCCAGGACGGTGGCGGAGCTGGTCGACTTCGCCCGCAAGAACCCTGAGAAGTTGAATTATGCCTCGGCCGGCAACGGCACGACACATCACCTCGCCGGCGAGCTTTTCCAGATCTCGACCAAGACCAAGCTGACCCATGTGCCTTATCGCGGCGCAGGGCCTGCCTTGCAGGACACGGTCGCGGGTCAGGTCGACCTGCTCTTCGACGGTCTCGGCTCCTCTGCCGCGCAGATCCAGAGCGGCGCGCTGCGGGCGCTCGCGGTCGCAGCCCCCACCCGCTCCGAAGCCGTGCCCGATGTGCCGACAGCCAAGGAAGCCGGCCTGGAGGGCTACGAGGTCTCGACCTGGTATGCGCTCTGGGCGCCCAAGGGCACGCCGCCGGAAATCGTGACGAAGATGCGCGACGAGGTGCAGAAAACGCTGAAGACCCCCGCCATCGAGGCCATCTGGAAGAAGAATGGCTCGCCGATGCCGACTCTGAGCGGCGAGGATTTCGGCAAGTTCCTCACCGCCGAGGTCGAGCGCTGGGGCAAGGTCGTCAAGGAGGCGCAGGTCAAGCTGGAGTGAGGCCCGCCACCCTCTAGCCCTCAGAGCGCCGGCTCCGCCTCGCTGTCGATCACGGCGCGCGCCGTGGCATAATCGAAGCCGAGCCGGGCCAACGCCGCGAGATCCTTCTGCCGGAATTCCGCACGCGCCTCCTCGCGCCGCCACGGACCGAGACGGCGCCGCTTCGCGGCAATTCGCGCGGCGGCAAGCTCGTCATTCGCCTCGCCCTTGGTGATCTCTCCGACGAGTTCGCGCGAGACGCCTTTTGCAGAGAGCCTGGCCGCCACGGCACGCTGCGATTGCCCTTTCCGGCGCAGCGTCGCCGCCCGCGCTTCGGCGAAGCGGCGATCGTCGACGAGGCCGGAGGCGACGCAGCGAGCCACGACGGCATCGAGAGCTAGCGCGTGAGACGCCGGATCGTCGCCGTGATAGCGGCAACTCCTGGCGATCTTGCGCGCCAGCACCCGGCGCAATTGCGCGGCCGGCACCGCATAGCGTTCGAGATAATGCATTGCCGCGCGCTGGAGATAGTCTGGGTTGATGCGCCGGGGTACCCGGGCACGTTGCGCCCCCTCGCCTCGCCTGTCCTCTTGATCCGTCATGCTAATCGGAGACCGGCTTCTGCCGCCCGGCTTTGACGCCGGAGCGCCTCTCCTTGGACGCGAGCCTCCGCTCCTTGGAGGCCTTGGTCGGCTTCGTCGCGCGCCGGACCTGCGGGCGCACGGCGGCTGCCCGGATCAATTCCAGCAGGCGCTCCACCGCCTCCTCGCGATTGCGCTTCTGGCTGCGATGCGTCTGCGCGACGATGACGATCACGCCATCCTGGGTCAGTTTACTGCCGGCGAGCTTCATCAGGCGGATCGCGACATCGTTCGGCAGCGACGGCGAACGGCGCGCGTCGAAGCGGATCTGGACTGCGCTCGACACCTTGTTGACATGCTGGCCCCCCGGACCGGAGGCGCGCACGAAGCTTTCCTCGATTTCGCTCTCGTCGATCGCGATGGACGGGGTGGCTTGAATCATGGGAGGACCGTACTGCAATTCACGGAGACATGCAGCGTTGAAGCCTTCACGCGAGATCGACGGCCTGATCGCGATCATGGCCGCGCTGCGGACGCCGGGAACCGGCTGCCCCTGGGACCTCGAGCAGGACTTCGCCTCGGTCGCGCCCTATACCGTCGAAGAAGCCTACGAGGTCGCCGATGCCATCGCCCGCGGCGACAAGCTCGACCTGAAGGACGAGCTCGGCGATCTGCTGCTGCAGGTGGTGTTCCATGCCCGCATGGCCGAAGAGGAAGGTTCCTTCGCCTTCCCCGACGTGGTCGAGGCTATCACCGGCAAACTCATTCGCCGGCATCCCCATGTCTTCGGCGATGCGCGTAACCTCTCGCCTGCCGAGGTAAAGGCGCTCTGGCACCGCATCAAAGCCGAAGAAAAGGCCGCCAAGGCAGCGGCACGCGAGGCGGCCGGCCTGCCGCCCCAGGCGGAGGAGCGCGGCGTGCTCGCCGGCGTGCCGCATACCCTGCCGGCGCTCACGCGCGCCTGGAAATTGCAGGCCCGCGCCTCCACCGTCGGCTTCGACTGGAACGACGCGCACCTCGTGCTCGACAAGATCCGCGAGGAAACGGCCGAGATCGACGAGGCGCTGGCCGGCGGCGACAGGGGCGCGATCCATGAGGAGATCGGCGACCTGCTCTTCGTCGTCGCCAATCTCGCTCGCCATGTCGGTGCCGATCCGGAAGGCTGCCTCGCCGCCGCCAACGCCAAGTTCGAGCGCCGCTTCAAGGCGATCGAGGAAGCGCTGGAGGCCGAGGGCCGAACCGCCAAGGATGCCAGCCTCGACGAGATGGAAGCGCTCTGGCAGGCGGTGAAGAAGCGGGAGAAGAGCGCCGGTTAGAGCGTGCCGGTTGTACTCGGAAACACGCCTCCATCCCGGACAAGCTGCGCAGCGGCGCTGATCCGGGATCCATCGTGGAGCTCCGGAGCCCTCCGATGGATCCCGGGTCAAGCCCGGCATGACGGCGCGGATTTGATGGTCGTCGGTACGTTTCAACGACCGCTGTGCCGCCTACTCCCGCCGCTCAGCATCCGGAAACCGCGCCGTGAATGCTCCTTCCCGCTCCAGCGGCAGGCGGACGACGAGCATAAGCCCGCCATCCTCGCCGTCGCGGCGTTCGAGGATCTCGCCGTTGGCATGGAGCCAGGCGAGCGACTTGCCGTCACCCGGAGCAAGCTCCAGCGCATAGACCGGCCGGCTTGCCGCGATCCGCGACTCGATCGCGCGCGTCAGGCGTTCCATGCCCTCGCCGGTCAGCGCCGAGACCAGAACCGGGCGCGACCCATCCGGCCGGAGGGAGGCGATGCCAAGCTGGCGTTCACGTTCGGCAGGATCGAGCAGGTCTGCCTTGTTCCAGACCTCGATGACGCGCTGGCCATCGTCCGGATTGATGCCGAGATCGCGCAGGATCGCCTGCACGTCGGCGGCCTGCGCCTGCGTATCCTCATGCGCGACGTCGCGGACATGCAGCAGCACGTCGGCCTCGATCGCGTCCTCCAGCGTGGCGCGGAAGGCGGCGACGAGCTGCGTCGGCAGGTCGGAAATGAAGCCGACCGTGTCGGAGAGCATGATGCGCGCGCCATGCGGCAGCTTGATCGCGCGAGCCGTGGGGTCAAGGGTCGCGAACAGCATGTCCTGCGCCAGGACCTCGGCCGAGGTCAGGCGATTGAACAGCGTCGACTTTCCCGCATTGGTGTAGCCGACCAGCGCAACGATCGGATAAGGCTCGCGTTTCCGGCTGGCGCGATGCAGCGAGCGCGTGCGCTTCACGCTCTCCAGATCGCGCTCGATCTTGGTCATCCGCTCCTGGATGATGCGCCGGTCGGCCTCGATCTGGGTCTCGCCGGGGCCGCCGAGGAAGCCGAAGCCGCCGCGCTGGCGCTCAAGGTGGGTCCAGGACCGTACCAGCCGGCTCTTCTGGTAGTTGAGATGCGCGAGCTCGACCTGCAGCGCGCCTTCCTTGGTGCGGGCGCGCCGCCCGAAGATTTCGAGGATCAGGCCCGTGCGGTCGATGACCTTGCAGCCGAAGGCCTTTTCGAGATTGCGCTGCTGGACCGGCGACAGGGCGCAGTCCATCACCACGAGGCCGATCTCCTCGATCTTGATGCGCTCGGCAAGCTCGTCGACCTTGCCCTTGCCGAGATAGGTCGCGGGACGCAACGCGGTCAGCAGCACCTGCACCGGCTCGACCACCTTCAGGTCGATCGCGGCGGCGAGGCCGACGGCCTCGTCCAGCCGCGCCGCGAAGGAACGCTGGTTGGCGTCGACGGCGACGCCGCGCTTCTGCAGATAGGGGCCTACGACGAAGGCGCGCGTATTCGCCGCGATGTCGCGTTCGATCTCATCGAGCGGCTTCGCGCCTGTGACGCGCGTGGCCGCTCGATCCTTGTCGTCCTTGTGGCTTGTCGCCAAATCAGTTCTTGTCCGTTTCCTCGGGCTCGAACAGCTGCACGGGATGGCCGGGCATGATGGTCGAGATCGCGTGCTTGTAGACCAGCTGCGAGTGACCGTCACGGCGCAGCAGCACGCAGAAATTGTCGAACCAGGTGACGACGCCCTGCAGCTTGACGCCGTTGACGAGGAAGATCGTCAGCGGAATCTTCTGCTTGCGCACATGGTTGAGGAAAGTGTCCTGAAGGTTCTGTGCCCGCTCGGCGGCCATGGGTAGTCCCTGTTGTTGGGATCGCCGATCGGATTGAGCCCAGCGATCCAATTCGTTCCGTTTCAGGCCGGCGGCGCATTCCACCAGCGTCGGAACACCGATGTTCCATTAGATCGTCGTCTTCGCCCGCAGCGCAAGTCCAGCAATGCCGACTTTAGATGCATGCCGCCTGCGTGGCGTGCAAATGGGCATGCGTAGCGCGCCTGACAGCGCCAAACCTTAGCTGCGCCGGCTGTCATTCCCGGGCAGTCCACAGGGGCGAGCCCGGGATGACCAAGGATGGTAGCCATCGCGTGTCGACGCGGCTTCAGCCCACGCCGAGCGACTTCAGTTTCCGGTGCAGCGCCGAGCGCTCCATGCCGATGAACTCGGCCGTGCGCGAGATGTTGCCGGAGAAGCGTGCGATCTGCGCGATCAGGTATTCGCGCTCGAAGATTTCGCGCGCGTCGCGCAGCGGCAGGCTCATCAGGCGCTCGCCGCCCGTGCCGGACGGGGTCGTCGGCACCATCGCGCCCACTTCCGCCGGCAGCATCTCGATCGTCACCTCGGCGGTGGGATCGCCCTTGGTCAGGATCATCAGGCGCTCGACGTTGTTGCGCAGCTCGCGGATATTGCCCGGCCATTCATGCGATTGCAGTACGGCCATGGCATCGCTGCCGATTTGGCGTTTCGGCAGGCCGCTGGCGACGGAGATCTGCTCCATGAAGAACTCGATCAGCTCCGGCACGTCCTCGCGCCGCTCCGACAGCGGCGGCACCTTGATCGGCACCACGCTAAGGCGATGATAGAGATCCTCGCGGAAATGCCCGTCGGCGATGAGCTGCGCCAGATCGCGGCTCGACGAGGAGATGATGCGGACGTCGACATGGACCCGCGTCGCGCCGCCGACACGCTGGAAGTTCTGATCGACGAGCACGCGCAGGATGCGGTTCTGCGTCTCGCGCGGCATGTCGCCGATCTCGTCGATATAGAGCGAGCCGCCATGGGCTTCCTCGAGCGCGCCGATCCGGCGCGAGCGCCCGTCGCCGCCCTCGACGCCGAACAGCTCCTCCTCCATCGTCTCGGGCGTGATCGTCGCGGCGTTGATGACGACGAAGGGCCCGTTCGACCGACTCGAGGCGGCGTGCAGCGTGCGCGCCGCCAGTTCCTTGCCGCAGCCAGGCTCGCCGGTGATCAGCACGCGCGCATTGGTCGGCGCGACACGCTCGATCGTCTGGCGGAGCTGGTTGACCACGGTGGTGCGGCCGACGATGCGGTCGGCCTGGACCGAGCGCGTCTTGAGTTCGCGAACCTCGCGGCGCAGGCGCGATGCCTCAAGCGCGCGCTCCGCGACGAGCACCAGCCGGTCGGCCTTGAAAGGCTTTTCGATGAAGTCATAGGCGCCGCTCTTGATCGCCGAGACGGCCGTCTCGATGTTGCCATGGCCGGAGATCATCACCACCGCGAGATCGGGATGGTTCTCCTTGATCAGTTCCAGCACCTGCAGGCCGTCGAGCCGGCTGCCCTGCAACCAGATATCGAGGAAGACGAGGTTCGGCCGGCGCGATGCGATCGCGGCCAGCGCTTCGTCCGCGGAACCGGCCTTGCGCGTGCGGTAGCCTTCGTCTTCCAGCAGGCCGGCGACCAGATCGCGGATATCGACTTCGTCGTCCACTACCAGGATGTCAGCGCTCATAGGCGTATCCCATTCTTCCCATCATTCGTGTTGCGCGAGCCGTTGTCCGTCCGGGCGGCCGCATCGTCGTCCTCGGCGTCCGGCGCGGGACCTGTCTCGGGGAACCAGAGGCGGATGCGCGCGCCCCGTGCACCGCTGGCGGCATCCGGCCGGTCGAGCAATTCGATGCCGCCGCCATGGTCCTCCAGGATCTTGCCAACGATGGCGAGGCCCAGGCCCGTGCCGCCTTCGCGCGTCGTCATATAGGGTTCGAGCAGCTTCTGACGCTGGTCCCCCGGCAGGCCCTTGCCGTTGTCGATGATGTCGATCACGACCCGGCCATCGTCATGGCGCGTCATCTCGACATCGACGCGTCCCTGCCCGCGCTCCTCGGCCGGCACGGCCTCGATCGCTTCCGTCGCGTTCTTGATGACGTTGGTCAGCGCCTGCGAGATCAGGCGCCGGTCGAAGCGCGCCAGCACGGCCTCCTCGGGTAGCGTCTCCACGATCGTCGTCTCGGGATTGCCGACGCGCCAGAGGAAGACGATCTGGCGGACGGTCTCGACGATGTCCTCGCGTGCCAGCGACGGCTTCGGCATGCGCGCGAAGGAGGAGAACTCGTCGACCATGCGCCGGATATCCTCGACCTGCCGCACGATCGTGTCGGTGCACTGGTCGAAGACGTCCTTGCCCTCGGTAATGACGCGTCCGAAGCGACGCTTGATGCGCTCGGCCGAAAGCTGGATCGGCGTCAGCGGGTTCTTGATTTCATGCGCGATCCGGCGGGCGACATCGGCCCAGGCGGCGGTGCGCTGGGCGGAGACGAGGTCCGTGATGTCGTCGAGCGTCACCACGAGACCGGCGCCGATCCCCTCGCCTTCCCGCACGGCGCGGATATTGACCATCCGATCCTGGCCCGCGCGCGTGAACGCCACTTGCCCGGAACTCTGGCGCTGCCGGTTCTGCAGGGCTTCCGTGACGAAGCCCGCCACCTCCGGCGCGATCTCGGCGATCGGCCGGCCGAGCAGGCGGCCGCCGGTTCCCAGCAGGCTCTCGGCCGAGCGGTTGATCGTGGTGACATGCCCGTCGCCGTCGAGGCTGAGCACGCCCGAGGAGACACCGGACAGCACCGTCTCGGTGAAGCGCCGGCGCCGGTCGATGACCTCGCTCGCCGTGACCAGGCTGTCGCGCTGGCGGCGCAGCTCCGCCGTCATCTTGTTGAAGGTCTCGCCGAGATGGGCGAGATCGCCCTCTGATCGTCGGATCGGCACTTGGACATAGAAATTGCCGCTCGAAACCTGGTCGGTCGCGTCGATCATCCGGCGGATCGGCGCGACCAGCCCGTTGGCAAAGCTCAAGCCCAGCCAGATCGCCGAGAGCAGCAGGATCAGCGCGATCAACCCGTACATCGAGGCGAAGGCGATCTGGACGCCCTTCCGCCGCGCATCGATCGAGAGATATTCGACCGCCGCGCCACGCGCGACCGAGGGGAACTCGACGGCGAGCGGATCGACCTCGCGCGCGACATGAAGGAAGCTGTTGTCGTAGCTCGGCAGCTTCATCACGGCGCCGAACACCGTTCCCGTCCGCGGAATGACGCAGATCGGCTCCGGCGCGGACTTGGCATCGTCGAAGGCCGCCTGGTCGGGCATCGGCGGATCGCGCAGCACGTTGATATTGGCCCGCACGATCACCTTGTCCGGAGGCTGCATGATCGCCGCGACGGGCACGCCGAGGGCTGTCGCGCGCGTCGTCAGGAAGTTCTCGAACCATTTGCGATCGACATCGAAGGCAGGCTTCGCGCGGCTCAGGTCGTCGGCGAGGATCCGGATCTCACGTCCCAGCGAGCGGCACTGGCTGGCGGCATAGGCATCGGCCACCTCGACCGACTTGAAGATCGCGTCGCGCATCCGGTCGGAGAACCACGGCTCCAGCCCGCGTTCGATCGTGATGGTGGCGATGATGGCGACGAGGACCGCCGGCAGCGCGGCGATGATGCTGAACAGGCCGACGATGCGGACATGCAGGCCCGCTGCCGCCGCCCCGGCCTTGCGGGCCCGGATCAGCACCGCAGCCTCGATGGCCACGGTGATGATGAGCACGAGGATCAGCAGGGCGTTGAGCACGAAGACGCCGACCACGACCTCGTGCACGGGCGCGATCGGCGTCGCCCCGGACAGGACGAGGAAGGTCAGCAGCGCCGAGATCAGTGCCAACGCGACGACGATCCCGCCGACCCAACCTGACACGCGGCGGGATTTCTCCTCGCCGCGCGGCATCATTCTGGCTTCGTGGACAGAAGCGGACACGTTTCCCGACAACTCCGATATGGCAGGGACCGCGAACCGATCACGCCTGCAGGGCGCCACTGATGCGCCGCCGCAACGGTGTTGTCAAAATATGACATTCACAAGGCGGGGAAGCCGCGCTTTCAGCCTGGCGAGCGCACGACCTGCATGTCGAGCTCGCGAATCTTCTTGCGCAGCGTGTTGCGATTGAGGCCAAGCAGCTCCGCGGCACGGATCTGGTTGCCGCGCGTCGCAGCCAGCGCGGCGGCGATCAGGGGCGGCTCGATCTCGCGCAGGATGCGGTGGTAGAGCCCTGGCGGCGGGATATTGTCGCCGAAGCCGCCGAAATACTGGTCGAGATGACGCTCGACGGAGCCGGAGAGCGTTTCCGCCCGCTCGGGCGTGGTCGCGGGGCCATTCGCAAAACCGGGCCCCACCGCAGCCGGTTGCAACTCGGCCTCGATAATCGGCGCGGTGATCGTTTCCTGCGGATAGAGCGCCGCCAGGCGCCGGACGAGATTCTCCAGCTCGCGAACGTTCCCGGGCCAGCGATACTGGCGCATCACGTCCATCGCTTCCGAATCGACCTGCTTGCGCGGCAGCCCCTCCTTCTCGACCAGCGAGAAGAAGTGGCGGACGAGATCCGGGATGTCCTCGATGCGCTCGCGCAAAGGCGGCAGGCGGATCGGCACGACATTCAGCCGGAAGAACAGGTCCTCGCGGAACAGGCCCTGCGCGATCGAGATGCGCAGATCCTTGTTGGTTGCCGCGACGATGCGGACATTGGTCTTGATCGGGGTGCGCCCGCCGACCGTGGTGTATTCGCCCTGCTGGAGCACGCGCAGCAGGCGGGTCTGCGCCTCCATCGGCATATCGCCGATCTCGTCGAGGAAGAGCGTGCCGCCCTCTGCCTGCTCGAAGCGCCCCGACGAGCGCGTCAGCGCCCCGGTGAAGGCGCCCTTCTCATGGCCGAAGAGCTCGGACTCGATCAAGTCCTTCGGGATCGCGGCCATGTTGATCGCGACGAAGGGGCCGTTCTTGCGCTTGCCGTAATCGTGCAGCGCGCGTGCCACCAGTTCCTTGCCGGTGCCGGATTCGCCGTTGATCATCACGGTCAGGTCGATCGGCATCAGGCGCGCCAGCGCCCGATAAACGTCCTGCATCGCCGGCGAACGGCCGATCAGCGGGATATCCTCGGGCTCTGCCGCGTGCCCGCGCGCCGCCTCGCCGCGCGGGCGCGACATCGCGCGCCCGACGATGGCGACGAGCTCCTTCAGGTCGAAGGGCTTCGGCAGGTATTCGTAGGCGCCGCGTTCGGAGGCCTTGATCGCCGTCATGAAGGTGTTCTGCGCGCTCATCACGATGATCGGTAGTTCGGGCCGCACCCGCTTGATGCGCGGCAGCAGGTCGAAGGCGTTGCCGTCCGGCATGACCACGTCGGTGATGATCAGGTCGCCCAGCCCCTGGGCCGCCCAGGTCCAGAGAGTGGCGGCCTGGCCGGTGGTGCGGACTTCATAGCCCGCCCGGGCCAGCGCCTGGTTCAGGACGGTGCGGATCGCGGCGTCGTCGTCAGCGACGAGGATGTGACCGGTCGGCATGTGTTGCTTGAGGCCTTTACGTTGCCTGCCCCGACCTGAGCTGGTGCAGCGGCAGGAGGATCCTGAAATGCGTCCGGCGCGGAACGGACTCGCATTCGACGATTCCGCCGTGATCGCCGATCACCTTGGCGACAAGTGCAAGTCCAAGGCCACTTCCCTGGGCCTTGGTCGTGACGAAGGGATCGAACAGATGCTGCACCAGATCTGCAGGTACGCCCGGCCCGTTGTCACGCACGGCGATTTCGAGCGGCAGGGCGATGCGCTCTGATGATCCCGGCACCTGCAGGCGGATGCCCGGACGATAGGCCGTCGTCAGCGTGATCTCGCCGTCGACCGCGTCCTCGCCGATCGCCTCGGCAGCGTTCTTGACGAGGTTGAGCAGCACCTGGACGAGCTGGTCGCGATTGCCGGCGACCGGCGGCAGCGAGGGATCGTAGGCTTCGGTGAAGCGGATATGCCTGGCGAAGCCGGACTGGGCCAGGCGCTTCACATGATCGAGCACGTCATGGACATTGACCGCGTCGCGCTCGCTCGGCCGCTCGTCGCCGAACAATTCCACGCGCTCGACCAGCTTCACGATCCGGTCGGTCTCGTCGCAGATCAGCTGCGTCAGCATCCGGTCGTCGTCGGAGATCGAGCCTTCGAGCAGTTGCGCCGCACCGCGGATGCCCGAGAGCGGGTTCTTGATCTCATGGGCCAGCATCGCGCCGAGCGCGGTGATCGAGCGCGCTGCCCCACGATGCGTCAATTGCCTGTCCATTTTTTCGGCAATTGTCCGTTCTTGCAGCATCAGCACGACCGCATCGCCCTGGCTGGGCAAGGGAGAGGCAAAGACATCGACGATGTGATCGGTTCCGAGGCGCGGCGTGCCGAGATCGAGGCGGTATTCGCTGACGCTGGCGCCGCGGCGCTGCACCTCCTCGATCAGCCCGAGCACGGGCGAGCCAAAGGCGACGAGATCGTCGATGCGCTGGCGCTTGAGCAGGGCCGCGCTCGACTGGAAGAAATCCTCGGCCGCCGTGTTGGCGTAGAGCACGGCATGCCCCTCGCCGATCACCAGCACCGGCATCGGCAACACCGTCAACGCCTGGACCTCGATCGGGTCGAGCAGATAGGTGCTGCGGCTTCCTAGCCCCTTGTCGGCAAACATCGCCGTCATCGGCTGCTCCTTGCGGCGTCAGGCCGCTTCGCAATTGCGATCGGTCGAGAACAGGCCCGCGAGGGCCGCCAGAACCGTGCGTGGATCGTCAGAGGTGAGGAGGCTGCGGCGCAGCTCCGGATCCGGCTCACAGCCATCGGTCATCGCGTCGTCGGCATAGGCTGCCAGATGCTTGCGGGCGTGGCGTGCACCATGCGCGACGCCCATCAGGGCTAGAAGCCCTTCATAGTGCTCGCAGGCCAGCGAGAGCTTCTCGACCAGCGTCAGCGGGCGGAATGCGCGCCCGTCCAGCGCCGCACCGATCTCGCCGACCAGCCAAGGGCGGCCAAGCGCGGCCCGCCCGACCATGACGTAATCCGCACCCGACTGATCGAGGCAGCCTCGCGCATCTGAGACATCGTGGATGTCGCCATTGGCGACGAGCGGGAAATCCCCGACCGCACGCACCGCCGCGATGGCCCGCCAATCCGCCTTGCCTTTGTAGAACTGCTGGCGCGTGCGGCCATGGACGGTGATCATCCGCGCTCCTGCCGCGACGGCCCTGCGGGCAAGCTCGGGCGCATTGCGGGAGGCGTCGTCCCAGCCGAGACGCATCTTGACCGTCACCGGCACCTTGGTCGCCGCGACGGCGGCCTCGACCAGCGCGATTGCATGGTCGAGATCGCGCATCAACGCGGAGCCCGCCCAGCCCCCCGTCACCTTCTTGGCCGGGCAGCCCATGTTGATGTCGACGATATCGGCGCCGTTCGCCTCGGCCAGCCGGGCCGCTTCCCCCATCCAGTAGGGATCGCAGCCGGCGAGCTGGACGACATGCGGCGACACGCCCTCACCCTCGGCGCGGATGCGCGCTTCCTCGCTGCCCCGCACGAATTCGTCGGACGCGACCATCTCCGAGACGACGATTCCGGCATGGCTGCGGGCCGCGAGGCGGCGCATGACGATGTCGGTCACACCTGACATCGGCGCCAGGAAGGCGCGGGACGCGATCGGGATACCTGCGATGTCCAAAGGGCCAAGCCTGCTTTTGAGGCATTTCTCAATATGCATATTTATTGGACATTGCTGCGGTAGCGCAAGGGCTTATGCGCACATGCTGCATTGCAACAGCGTCGCACCCCCTGCCCCCGCGAGGCAGAATTGGCTATGGCATGCGCCATGACCCGCTTGCAGTCAGGACCCAGCGCCGTGCTCCGCCAATCCGATGCGCCTCAACCCGTTGCCGCTCTGCTTGTCGCAGCCGGCCGGGGCCTGAGGGCCGGCGGTGGCGAGCCGAAGCAGTACCGGCTGGTCGAAGGCCGCCCGGTTCTTGCCCATGCGCTGATGCCTTTCCTGGCGGAGCCGGCGATCGAGCGCATCGTCGTCGTGATCGGCGAAGGCGACGAAGCGCGCTATGCCAGCGCCATCGCAGGCATCGACAACTCCCGGCTCGCCGCGCCGACGCTCGGCGGCGCGACACGCCAAGCCTCGGTACGGCGCGGCCTGCTCGCGCTTGCCCGCGAAGGCTTCGACGGCATCGTGCTGATCCATGACGCAGCACGCCCCTTCCTGTCGTCTTCACAGATCAGCGCGGCGATCCAGCGGCTTGGCTCCGAGGGCATCGCCGCCATCCCCGCCCTGCCAGTGACCGACACCGTGAAGCGCGTGGATGCCGACGGCCATGTCGTCGAGACGCCGCCGCGCGACCAGCTCGTCACGGTCCAGACGCCGCAAGCCTTCCGCTTCAAGCCGCTGTTGGAAGCCCATGAGGCCGCGGAAGCCGCGCTGCTACACGGCTTCACCGACGATGCGGCCCTGATGGAGTGGGCGGGCCATCCGGTCGCGACCTTCCAGGGCGACCCGGCCAATGTGAAGTTGACCCATGCCACGGATTTCCTGCGAGCGGCATCGTCCTCGGACAAGGTGCTCGTGACGCGGGTAGGCACGGGCTACGACGTCCATGCCTTCGGCCCCGGCGATCATGTCTGGCTCGGCGGCATCCGGATCGGACACGACCAAGGGGTGATCGCCCATTCCGATGGCGACGTCGCGCTGCACGCCCTGACCGACGCCTTGCTCGGCGCGCTCGCCGATGGCGATATCGGCACGCATTTCCCACCAAGCGATCCGCAATGGCGCTGCGCGGCCTCGGCCCAGTTCCTCGCCTTCGCGGCGGCGCGCGTCCGCGAGCGTGGCGGTCGGATCGATTTCCTCGACCTCACCATCGTTTGCGAGGCTCCGAAGATCGGCCCGCATCGCGAGGCCATCCGCGCCAAGATCGCGGCGATCGCCGGCATTCCCTTAAGCAAGGTCGCGATCAAGGCGACAACCTCGGAACGCATGGGCTTCACCGGCCGACGCGAGGGCCTCGTCGCCCTGGCGACCGCGACGATCCGCCTGCCCGAGGAGGGGTGACCATGTTCGATCTCAAGATCCGCTCGCTCGCGACCGAATTGCTGAACCTGAGCCTGGAGCGCGGCTTCACGGTCGCGACGGTCGAATCCTGCACCGGTGGCCTCGTCTGCGGCGCGCTGACCGCGATCGCCGGCTCGTCCTCGATGGTTCAGGGTGGCCTGATCACCTATTCCAACGAGGCCAAGACCGCGCTCGCCGATGTTCCTATGGCGCTGATCAAGCAGCACGGCGCCGTCAGCGAGCTGGTGGCGCAGGCCATGGCGGAAGGTGGACGCCAGCGCCTCGACGCCACCTTCGCCGTATCGATCACCGGCGTCGCCGGTCCGGGCGGCGGCAGCGTCGAAAAGCCCGTCGGCCTGGTCCACTTCGCCTGCGCCGGCCCTTCCGGCACGCGCCATCGCGAGCGCCGCTTTGGCGAGCGATCGCGCGACGAAATCCGACGTCTCAGCGTGCTGGAAGCGCTCGACCTGCTGCGCGAGACTGTACGGACCGGGTCCTGATCAGGCGCCGATCGCTGGCGCGGCGCCCCGCCCATAGACCAGCTCGGCGCGCTTCTCGAAGGCTTCGGCGAACTTCCGGAAGGCCTTGTCGAACATCGTGCCCATCAGCAGGCCGAGCATGCGGCTGGCGAATTCGTAGGAGATGAAAAACCCGATCTCACAGCCCGCGTCGTGCGGCTTGAAGGTCCAGCGGTTCTCCAGATAGCGGAACGGCCCGTCGACATACTCGACAAGAATCTTGAGATTGGCCGGATCGAGCGTGACCCGGCTGGTGAAGGTCTCGCGGATCGCCTTGTAGCCGACAGTCATATCGGCCAGCAGAACCTCGCCGCCGCCTTCGCGCGGCGTGCGCCGGCGCACCGTCAGCCCCTCGCAGAGCGGCAGGAACTGCGGGTATTTCTCGACATCGGCCACGAGCGCGAACATCTGCTCGGGCGAGTGTCTCACCCGGCGGGTGCTGTTGAACATCGGCATCGAGAGTGCGCCCTATCAGCCGCGGCGGTTGTGGCCGATACCGATCTGGGCATCGCGCGCGGCCCGCAAACGAGCGAAATCCTCGCCGGCATGATGCGAGGAGCGGGTCAGCGGCGTCGAGGACACCATCAGGAAGCCCTTGGCATAGGCGATGGTCTCGAAGCTCTTGAACTCGTCGGGCGTGACGAAGCGGATCACGGCATGGTGCTTCCGCGAGGGCGCGAGATACTGGCCGATCGTCATGAAATCGACCTCGGCCGAGCGCAGGTCGTCCATCAGCTGGAGCACCTCGTTCCGCTCCTCGCCGAGGCCGACCATGATGCCGGACTTGGTGAAGATGGTCGGGTCGAGTTCCTTCACCCGCTGCAGCAGGCGCAGCGAATGGAAATAGCGCGCGCCCGGGCGCACCTTCAGGTACTTGCCCGGCACGGTCTCCAGATTGTGGTTGAAGACGTCGGGGCGGGCCGCCACGACGACTTCGAGGGCGCCCGGCTTGCGCAGGAAGTCCGGCGTCAGGATCTCGATGGTGGTGCCGGGCGAGGCCTTGCGGATCGCGTGGATGACATTGGCGAAATGCTCGGCGCCGCCGTCCTTGAGGTCGTCGCGGTCGACCGAGGTGATCACGACATGCTCGAGCCCGAGCTTGGCGACGGCCTCCGCCACCTTGCGTGGCTCTTCGAGGTCGAGCGGTTGCGGCACGCCGGTCTTCACGTTGCAGAAGGCGCAGGCCCTCGTGCAGGTGTCGCCCATGATCATGAAGGTGGCGTGCTTCTTTTCCCAGCATTCGCCGATATTGGGACAGCCGGCCTCCTCGCAGACCGTGACCAGCTTCTCGGCCTTCACGATCGCCTTGGTCTCGGCCCATTTCGGCGAGCCGGGCGCCTTGACGCGAATCCAGTCCGGCTTGCGCAGCACCGGGTTCTCCGGGCGCTTCTGCTTCTCCGGATGGCGGATTTCCGCGGCTTGCGCCTTCGGATTGCCGGCATTGGGCCGCGGATTGCGGTTCAGCAGGTCGAGAACAAGCGCCATAACAGGGTCCGGGCTTCAACAGCAGGAGCCGGCCAAGCCGGCTCCCTCTAGCTAATCCCCAAACCGCTCTGCCGCAACTCCCGGCCCCGGCAACTGAGCTTCAGCTGCGACCGCGGGCCGCGTTCCAGATCACGATGACGATGACGGCGCCGGCCACTGCTGCGGTCAGGGTCCGCCAGAAGCCGAAGACCGGAATCTCCATGAGTTCCGCGACCTTGGCGCCGACGAAGGAGCCGGCGACGCCGACCAGCATGTTGGTGAAGAGCCCGTGATCGGACGAGGTCAGGCGCTCGGCGATCCACCCGGCGAGAACGCCGATCAGCAGCGTCATGAAGAAGCCATAGCCCGGCTGGGCCATGGTGGCGGCAAAGCTTTCCATCGCGGATATCCCCCTAGCCATGCGCGGATGCGCGCCTACCAACGACGCGCGCCGGCCGAAGTTCCGCATCCATGCAGAGCGGGTCAATCCCTCTCGTCATTGCGAGGAGCGAAGCGACGAAGCAATTCAGGGGACGTAGAGCTCTGCCGCTCCTGGATTGCTTCGCGGAGCCTACCCTTGGGCTTGCCGAAGGCAAGACCCGAGGGCTCGCAATGACGGAGAGCTTCAGGCGATGAAGCGCGCCAGCAGGATGACGAGGATCGCGCCGATGACCGCCATGCCGGCATCGTCGAGGAAGCTGTAGCCGGTGTTCAGGCGCCAGCCGGTCAGACGCACGATGCCCTGACCGACCAGCATGCCGAGCACGCCCACGACCGCGTGCCGGATGACGCCGCCACCACCAACGATCAGGCTGGCCGCGAAGCCCGTGACCGTGCCGAAGGCCACGGTCGGCACGATGACGCTCCAGTCGAGCGGCAGCGTCCGGCGCGGCGGCAGGATTTCGATCTCCTCGTCGCGGACGATGCGATCGGGCTTGGGCGATTTGCGGGTGCGTGGTGGCATCGGCGCAATATGAAGCGCACATGGGCGGTCGCCAAGGAGCGGCGGCCAGAACCACACCGTCATTCCGGGGCGCGCCGCAGGCGCGAGCCCGGAACCCATGAACACAACGTCCATCATGTCGGCATGATGCCTGCCGCGTCATGGTCCGGCTTGTCCCGACCATCCACGTCTTCCCTCGTGCCATGCGGCTTCCAAGGCGTGGATGCTCGCCACAAGGGCGAGCATGACGAGAACTGGAACGGGGTCGCGTTCATGGATTCCGGGCTCGCCGCTGCGCGGCGCCCCGGAATGACAGGCATGGTGACGTCCGCGGCAAACCCTCAGGCGTTGAGAACCTTGCCGTAAGCGTCGAGCACGCTTTCCTTCATCACCTCCGACAGGGTCGGATGCGGGAAGATCGTGTGCATCAGCTCTTCCTCGGTCGTCTCCAGGTTCATGGCGACGACGAAGCCCTGGATCAGCTCGGTCACTTCCGGGCCGACGAGATGCGCGCCGAGCAGCTTGCCGGTCTTGGCGTCGAAGATCGTCTTGGCCATGCCGCTGTCCTCGCCGAGCGCCACGGCCTTGCCGTTGGCGACGAAGTTGAAGCGGCCGACCTTGATCTCGTGGCCGGCGGCCTTGGCCTTCGCCTCGGTCAGGCCGACGCTGGCGATCTGCGGGTGGCAATAGGTGCAGCCCGGGATCATCAGCTTGTCCATCGGATGCGGATGCAGGCCCTTGATCGCCTCGACGCAGATCACCGCCTCATGCTCGGCCTTGTGGGCCAGCATCGGCGGGCCGGCGACGTCGCCGATCGCATAGACGCCCTTGACGTTGGTCCGGCAGAGATCGTCGATGACGATGCAGCCGCGATCGGTCTTCACGCCGAGCGCCTCAAGCCCGAGATTCTCGATATTGCCAACGACGCCGACGGCCGAGATCATCCGGTCCGCCGTGATCGTCTGCTTGCCGCCCTTCTCGTCCTCGATATGGGCGGTGACGGAGTCCGCGCCCTTCTCGACCTTCGTCACCTTGGCGCTGGTGATGATCTTCATGCCCTGCTTCTCGAAGGCCTTGCGGGCGAAGGCGCCGATCTCGGCATCCTCGACCGGCACGACCTGCGGCATGACCTCGACCACGGTCACCTCGACGCCCATCGTCCGGTAGAACGAGGCGAACTCGATGCCGATGGCGCCGGAGCCCATCACGAGCAGCGATTTCGGCATCTTGGCCGGCACCATCGACTCGAAATAGGTCCAGATCAGCTTGCCGTCCGGCTCGAGACCGGGCAGCGCGCGCGGCCTTGCGCCAGTCGCGACGATGATATGGTCGGCGGTATAGGTGCCCTCGCCCTTGGCGTTCTTCGGCGGCGGCACTTGCGGCTGCATCGCCGGCTTCTTCGTCGGCGCGACCGTGATCGTGCCGGGCTTCACCAGCTTCGCCTCACCCCAGATCACGTCGACCTTGTTCTTCTTCATCAGGAACTGGACGCCGTTGTTCATCCGCGCGGCGATGCCGCGCGAACGCTTCACGATCGCCTCCAGATCGGCCTTGAACGAGCCTTCCAGCGTCAGGCCGTAATCCTTGGCGTGCTGCCCGTAATGCAGGATCTCGGCGGAGCGCAGCAGCGCCTTGGTCGGGATGCAGCCCCAGTTCGAGCAGATGCCGGCAAGGTGCTCGCGCTCGACGATCGCGGTCTTGAAGCCGAGCTGCGCTGCCCGGATCGCGGCGATATAGCCGCCGGGGCCGGAGCCGATGACGATGATGTCGTAGTCAGCCATGGTTTCTCTCCCGCCGCTCAGACCAGCATCGCCATGGGCTTTTCGATATAGCCCTTGAACGCCTGCAGGAGCTCGGCGCCGAGCGCGCCGTCGACGGCGCGGTGGTCGGTCGAGAGCGTCACCGACATTACCGTCGCCACGGCCGGCTGGCCGCCCTTGACGATGACGCGCTGCTCGCCGGCGCCTACCGCCAGGATCGTCGCATGCGGCGGGTTCACCACCGCGGCGAAGTCCTTGACCCCGAACATGCCGAGATTGGAGACCGCCGTCGTGCCGCCCTGATACTCTTCGGGCTTGAGCTTGCGGGCCTTGGCGCGGGCCGCCATGTCCTTCATCTCGTTCGAGATCTGCGACAACGTCTTGTGGCAGGCATCGCGGATGATCGGCGTAATCAGGCCGCCCGGTATCGAGACGGCGACGCCGACATCGGCATGCTTGTGCTTGAGCATGGCGCCTTCGGTCCAGGAGACATTGGCGTCCGGCACGGCCTTGAGGGCGAGCGCCAGCGCCTTGATCACCATGTCGTTGACCGAGAGCTTATAGGCCGGCTTGCCGTCCTTCTCCGGCGCCGCCGCATTGAGCTCTGCGCGCAGCTTCAGCAGTGCGTCGAGCTCGCAATCGAGCGTGACGTAGAAATGCGGGATCGTCTGCTTGGCCTCGGTCAGGCGGCGCGCGATCGTCTTGCGCATGCCGTCATGCGGGATCTCCTCGTAGGAGCCCGGCTCGAACAGCTTCTTGACCTGCTCGTCGGAGGGGCCGCTTGCGAGCGGCGCAGCCGCAGGCTTGGCGGCCGGAGCCCCGGCGGGAGCGGCAGCCGGGGCGGCCTTGGCGCCGCCGCCCTTCTTGGCGGCCTCGACGTCTTTCTCGACGATGCGGCCATGCGGACCGGAACCCTTGATCGCATTGAGGTCGAGCCCGGCATCCTTGGCGATGCGGCGGGCGAGCGGTGAGGCGAAGGCACGGCTGCCGCCAGCAGAAGCCGGAGCTACCGCGGGCGCGGCTGCAGCCGGTGCGGGAGCCGCAGCGGCAGCCGGAGCCTCAGCCTTCGGCGCTTCGGCCTGGGGGGCCTCCGCCTTGGCGGGCGCAGCGCCACCGGCGGCCGGAGCGGAGATGCTCTTGGCATCCTCCCCCTCGCCTGCGATCACGCCGATCACGTCGTTGACCGCGACATCGGCCGTGCCTTCCGGCACTACGATCTTGGCAAGCACGCCCTCGTCGACCGCCTCGACCTCCATCGTGGCCTTGTCGGTCTCGATCTCGGCGATGATGTCGCCGGACTTGATGGTGTCGCCTTCCTTCTTCAGCCACTTGGCGAGATTGCCCTTCTCCATCGTCGGAGAGAGCGCGGGCATCAGGATGTTGGTCGGCATCGGTCAGCCCTCTCAGCGATAGCAGACGGCCTTGGCCGCCGCGACGACCTCGCCGATATTCGGAAGCGCGAGCTTCTCGAGGTTCGCCGCGTAAGGCATCGGCACGTCCTTGCCGGTGACGCGGGCCACGGGAGCGTCCAGATAATCGAAGGCCGCTTCCATGATCTTCATGCCGATCTCGGCGGTGACGCCGGACTGCGGGAAGCCCTCCTCGACCGCGACGCAGCGATTGGTCTTCTGCACCGAGGCGATGACGGTCTCGATATCCATCGGGCGGATCGTGCGCAGGTCGATGACCTCGGCCTCGATGCCCTCCTTGGCCAGCGCCTCGGCGGCGCCGAGCGCATAGGTCATGCCGATTCCGAAGGAGACGATCGTCACGTCCTTGCCCGGACGCACCACCTTCGCCTTGCCGATCCGGACCAGGAAATCCTCGCTCTTCGGCACGTCGAAGGACTTGCCGTACATGATCTCGTTCTCGAGGAAGATCACTGGGTTCGGGTCGCGGATCGCGCTCTTGAGCAGGCCCTTCGCGTCGGAAGCGCTGTAAGGCATCACCACCTTGAGGCCCGGCACGTTCGAGTACCACGCCGCATAGTCGTGGCTGTGCTGTGCGCCGACGCGGGCGGCGGCGCCGTTCGGGCCACGGAACACGATCGGCGCGCCCATCTGGCCGCCGGACATGTAGAGCGTCTTGGCCGCCGAGTTGATGATGTGGTCGATCGCCTGCATGGCGAAGTTGAAGGTCATGAACTCGACGATCGGCTTCAGGCCGGACAGAGCCGCGCCGACGCCGATGCCGGCGAAGCCATGCTCCGTGATCGGCGTATCGATCACGCGCTTGGGCCCGAATTCCTGCAGCAACCCTTGAGTGACCTTGTAGGCGCCCTGGTACTCCGCGACCTCCTCGCCCATGACGAAGACGTCCTTGTCGCGGCGCATCTCCTCGGCCATGGCGTCGCGCAACGCTTCGCGCACGGTCATCGAGACGATCTCGGCGCCCGCCGGAAATTCGGAGGAGGCGTCATAGGCCTTCGCCTGAGCCGGCACGCTCTGCGGCGCGCTGGCGGCAGGTGCCTCCTCGATGGTCGCGGCCGGCGCAGCTTCAGCCTTGGGCTCAGGAGCTGCCGCCTTGGCGCTGCCGCTTGCCGCAGCGCCGACATCCTCGCCATCGGCCGCGATCACGCCGATCCGCGTGTTGACAGCAACATTCTCGGTCCCGTCGGCAACGAGGATCTTGGCGAGGACGCCCTCGTCGACTGCCTCGACCTCCATGGTCGCCTTGTCGGTCTCGATCTCGGCGATGATGTCGCCGGCCTTGACCTGATCGCCCTCTTTTTTCAGCCACTTGGCCAATTTTCCTTCCTCCATGGTGGGAGAAAGGGCAGGCATGAGAATGTCGATCGGCATGAACGCACCCGGATTCTAGACGCGGGGAAAGACGGTGAGGAGGCGGGAGGCGCTGGGCCGTCAGCCCTGCGCCGGCTCCAGCAGGATGTCGGTGTAGAGCTCGGACGGATCGGGCTCCGGATCATGCGTCGCGAACTCGGCCGCGTCGTTGACGATCTCGCGCACCTTGGCGTCGATCGCCTTGAGCTCGTCCTCGCCGATCTTGAAGTCGCGGATCAGGCGGGCGCGCACCTGCTCGATCGGATCGTGCTCCTCGCGCATGCGCTGGACTTCGTCCTTGGAGCGATACTTGGCCGGGTCCGACATCGAATGGCCGCGATAGCGATAGGTCTGCATCTCCAGGATATACGGCCCCTTGCCGGAGCGGGCGTGCTCGATGGCGCGCAGCGCCGCCTCGCGCACGGCGCGGACATCCATGCCGTCGACCTGTTCGCCCGGGATGCCGAAGGAGACGCCGCGGCGGGAGAAATCGGTCTGGGCCGAGGCGCGGCTCACCGCCGTGCCCATGGCATAGCGGTTGTTCTCGATCACGAACACGACCGGCAGCTTCCAGAGCTGGGCCATGTTGAAGCTCTCGTAGACTTGGCCCTGGTTGGCCGCGCCGTCGCCGAAATAGGTGAGCGAAACCGTCTTGTCGTCGCGATACCAGTCGGCGAAAGCGAGACCCGTTCCGAGGGAGACCTGCGCCCCGACGATGCCGTGGCCGCCGTAGAAATTCTTCTCGCGGCTGAACATATGCATCGAGCCGCCCTTGCCGCGCGAATAGCCGCCGCGCCGACCGGTCAGCTCCGCCATCACGCCGCGCGATTCCATGCCGCAGGCCAGCATATGGCCGTGGTCACGATAGCCGGTGATGACCTGATCGCCGTCCTTGGAGGCCATCTGCATGCCGATGACGACGGCTTCCTGGCCGATATAGAGGTGGCAGAAGCCGCCGATCAGGCCCATGCCGTACATCTGTCCGGCCTTCTCCTCGAAGCGCCGGATCAGCAGCATCTCGCGATAGGCGTGGAGGTCTTCTTCCCGGGTGAAGGTCGGTGTGTTGCTGAGGGCTCCCGCGACCTTGCCGGCGCCTTCCTTGGCCGCGCGGGCCTTCGCCGGCTTTGCAGCGGCTTTGGGTAGAGCGGGAGCTTTCGACTTACGCGCAGCAACAGCCATAGGCGGTCCTCCAAGGTCATCCAACTATTGTTGTAGAGGATCGGAAAAACCTTGGCGAGCACGCTATCTCGCAATGCAACATGCTCCAACCCATTGAAAAACAAGGGCCGGCATCCATTAACTTGATTCGAGTTAATTGATACGTCTGAGACTAAGCGTAGCGGCTTTTGGAACACTCGAACCGAAAGCTGGAACTTGCCTGCGATGCACCCTCGCGCCGAAAGGACGACGCCGACCGCCGCCCCGCCCCACGAAAGCGCGCGGCCACCGGAGCTCAACGCCCCATGATGACGACGTCGTTCTTGTGCGTCCGCCCGAGGATCTCGCGGGCATTCTCTTCCAGGAGGTCGCGATCAACGGACTCGTTGCGCACCAGGGCGAGCTTCTGCTCCCAGGATTTGCGTTCGGCGACGAGGGTGGCGAGTTCGCCCTCCATATCGCGCAGCGACTCCCGGATCGCACCACGCGCCTCGAGGCCACGGGCACCATGCTGGGCATGAAACATGAAATAGCTCACAGCCGCTCCCGACACGAGGTAGAGAGCCAATGTCACGAAGATCGACCGAAGACCGCGGCGAATAACCATGGCGAAAACGCTATGGCCGACTTGGTTTCCGACAGGTTAACGCGCTCTGGCAAAGTCGAGGGGCGATGCCATAAAAGCCACATGGATCATAGCCTGCGTGGTGAGCGGGGAGGGGATCGAACCCTCGACCACATGATTAAAAGTCACGTGCTCTACCACTGAGCTACCCGCCCTCACCGGGCCGCTGAATACGGAGCCGAGCGGCGCCGGTCAACTCGTTCCGTGAAGATTGGCCACAACGGCGCCGCTTCCTCACATCTTTCAGCCGAGCCGCCGGGTCACGCCGCCTCCCTTGTGCCCGCGTCCATAAGGAGCGGCCGGTGGCGCGGGCAGCAGATAGGCGCCCCCTGCCCCGCTGAGCACCGGCCAGCCGGGATCGGCATAGGCATTGAGCTCCCAGCAGCGCAGGCGCTCGCGCTCCGCGTTGCTCGTGGCATCCGAGCAGGCCGAAACCTGCGAACGCTGCCAGAACGCCGATGCTGGCCCGCAGGCGGCGGCGATCATCGCCGTCGATAGGCAGGCCGGAATCAGAAAGCCACGCATCATCCGTCCTTCCGACGCCTTGCACGCAACTGAAGAACATTCATGATGCCAGCCGCCTTCTTGCTGAAGGCTTAAATCGAATGTGGCTGCCGACAGCGCCGCTTTGCGCCGGTCACGGCCGTACATCAAAGGCGTGGCGCGAGTTGTCCTCTGCGCCGCGAGTATCGGCAGCGAGGCACCGCCCGGAAAGGAACCCGCCCCGATCGACGGGCGTTCGGATCGACGCCGGCCGTCGACCGAGCGATCGCGAAAGGACGACATGGCCGGCCAGCTAGTCCAAGCGCGCCCGCTTCGCTGCCAAGGAGAACCAACCGTGAAGCTTCCCATCGTGATCCACACCGAGGAAGACTACGATCGCGCGCAGCAGCGGGTGGAAGAGCTCAATGCGCTGCCGAGCAGCGCCGAGAAGGAGCGCGAACTGCAAGCGCTGGCCGAGGCCATGCTGGCCTTCGAGCTGCGACGCGACGAGTCGGACGACTGACAGCCGTTTGGCACTTGAGGAGTCATTCCCTTGGGAATGGCGTCTCGAAGGATGCTTGGGGAGGCTCCGGACACATCTGGAGCATCCTTCGGGACGCGATCTGCGATGGAGGGCTGAGGTGCCAAACAGCTCTGACAGAAACTGGCCTTCCTGAAACTCAGGAATCGTTGCTTGCGTTGAGTTCCTCGGGGCGAAGTCCCTCATCCGGCTCGACGAGATGCTCCGGGCTGGCCGCCCAAGCTGCGAGGATCTCGCCGATAAGCTCGGTCCGCGAGCCTCCCCGCCGATGAATTGCGATATAGTGGTCCAGCGCGGCCACTATGCGCTCGTCCACGGACAGCATGACAGGAACAGCGGCCATCGAAGTACCTCGCGGAACCGAGGAGGGAACCGTGTCGCGGTAGCGACGTTTTCAGAAGAAGGCATTGGAGCACAGCTTCAGCCGTCAATCAAATATCCGGCACGATCAAGCACCGGTGGCCGGGAAGTGGAATTGCGTCGCCTGAACTCCCCATTATGCGCAAGAATGCGTAAGAATTCAGCTACGCGAAAAATGGCATCGCGAATAAATGAACAAACGGACCTCTTGCTTGTTGTCGAAACGACCCGCTTGAAGCGGAAACATTCTGGAGGAAGATATGATCAGGCATCATCACTTCATGTTGTCAGCCGTTGGTGTGGCGATGCTCGCCTCGGCCGCGATCGCTCAGACCAGCGCGCCGACGCCGCCCTCCTCTGCTCCCGCCGCGCCGGCTGCCACCCAATCGAGCGCCAGTGCCCCGGCGCAGGTCAATCTCTCCGGCCAGGGCAAATGGCGCACGAGCAAGCTGATCGGCGTCGATATCTATGGCCCCGACGACAAGAAGGTCGGCGACGTCACCGAGGTGATCGTCGACAAGTCTGGCAAGGTCGAAATGGTCACGATCGGCGTGGGCGGCTTCCTCGGCATCGGCTCGAAGGACGTTGCGGTCCCCTTTGACCAGGTGACCTGGAGCGACCAGCCGATCGCCCCGCCGGCCCCTGCCCCCGCCCCATCCGGCAGCGCGAGCAGCACGGGCAGCGGCATGGCCTCTCCGCCGCCGGCCGCGGCTCCGAGAGCGCCGGCCATGTATCCGGACCACGGCAAGATCACGTTGACCAAGGAGCAGCTCAAGGCCGCTCCGAGCGTGACCTATTCCGGCACCTGACGACCGTTGCCGCTCTGCGGCTGGAAAGGCCCGCCTCGTGAGAACGGGGCGGGCTTTTTCATGCCCGTCGTCGCCTCATTCAGCAAATATGCTCGACAACAGCGGCGGAATCGCCTCGGGCAGGTCATCGGCGATCAATCCCATTCCCAGCTTTTCACCGGCAAGTCCATGCAGCCAGACGGCCGCGCAGCTCGCCTCGAAAGCCGGCATGCCCTGGCTCAGAAGGCCGCAGATCAGCCCCGCCAGGACATCGCCGGACCCTGCCGTCGCCAGCGCCGGCGACCCCGTCGCGTTGATCGCAGCCGTACCGTCGGGCGAAGCGATGACCGTATCGGCGCCCTTGTAGACGACGACCGCCCCGGACAGGGCCGCAGCCTTCCGTGCCTTCTCAAGCTTCGAAGACTCCGCGGCGATGACGGGATCATGCGCGAACAGGCGCCGGAACTCGCCCTCATGCGGCGTCAGCACGGCTTCGCCGCCACGGCCCTGAAGAAGACTGACGCCTCGATCGGGAAAGCCGGCAAGCGCGGTCAGCGCATCGGCATCGAGCACCATGGGCCTGTCATCCGCGATCACGGCTCGCACCAGCTTCTGCGCGCGTACGCCGAGCCCGAGCGCGGGACCGGCGAGAACGGCCGAAACCCGACGGTCCCGGAGGAATGTTTCCAGCGCGACACGATCGGCGACCGCGCGCTGCATCAGCGCATCCGGCCCGCGCACGGCATGGATCGGCAAGGCCTCGGACTCGCACAGCAAGGTCGCCAACCCGGCGCCGATCCGCAGCGCGGCGCGCGCACTCAGCCGCGGCGCCCCCGCGCCTGCGATGCCACCGGCAAGCACTGCGACCGCGCCGCGCCGGAACTTGTGCGTATCGTCGTCATGTTCCGGCCAGGCATGGCGCCAAAGCGCCGGATCGTTGCGGAATGCCGTCGGCTGGACCGCTTCGAGCACCGCCTGGGCGGGGATACCGATATCGGCGACCGTCACCGGGCCGCAGAGCGACCGCCCCGGCTGGAGCAGATGCCCAGGCTTGAGCCGGAAGAAGGTGACGGTCTCGCTCGCCTTGACGGACACGCCGTCCGCCCGGCCGGTATCGCCGGACACACCACTCGGAATATCGACGGCGACGACCGGGCCGCCCGCCTTGTTGAGGAAGTCCGCAGCCTCGGCGAAGGCGCCCTCCAACGGACGCGTCAGACCGGCGCCGAACATGGCATCGACAAAGACATCGCCCTGCATCTCGTGGAGCCTGTCCGACGGCTCGGCCGGACCGGCCCAACGCTTCAGCGCAATGGCAGCGTCGCCCCTGAAGCCATCCACTCCGCCTGGCAGTACGACGCGCACCGCCAGCCCTCGCTCGCGCAACAGGCGCGCCGCGACGAAACCGTCACCGCCGTTGTTGCCGGGCCCGCAGAGCAGCGTGACGGCCCCTCCCGTCCCTGCCCGTCTGAAGGCCGCCTCCGCCACCGCGCGGCCGGCGCGTTCCATGAGCTCGATGCCGGGAATGCCCGCCGCGATCGCGACACGGTCTGCAGCGCCCATCTGCTGCGTGGTCAGCAGGGCGAGTTCCGCCCTGCCCCTCATCTCGGTGCCGGTATCGTCCATGCCGCATCTTCAGGCGGTACCCGACAGGCCGCAAGTTGCGGCGGAATGCCGCTTGTGATCAACAGGTACGCAGATGCTCATTTTTTGTGCTGTTTATTGCCTTTTCGTCAGGCGCCCTGACGGACGTTGCCGCATGGCGGGGCGTCGGCGCCAATGCTATGAGCAGAAGCAAGGCTGCATTCGCGTGAGGGCGCGGGCTTCTTTCCCGCGCCGAAGCGCGCTGCCAGCCACGATCCGGCCCGCGCCGGAGTCCGAGATGCAATGGAGGCCGGTCGGCGCATGAAGAAGATCGAAGCGATCATCAAGCCCTTCAAGCTGGACGAGGTGAAGGAGGCGCTCCAGGAGGTCGGGCTGCAGGGCATCACCGTCCTGGAAGCCAAGGGCTTCGGCCGCCAGAAGGGCCATACCGAGCTCTATCGTGGCGCCGAATATGTCGTCGACTTCCTGCCGAAGGTGAAGATCGAGATCGTGCTCGCCGACGACATGCTGGATCGCGCCATCGAGGCCATCATGAAGGCCGCCCAGACTGGCCGCATCGGAGATGGCAAGATTTTTGTATCGAGCATCGAGGGGGTGATCCGCATCCGCACCGGCGAGACCGGCGCGGACGCGATCTGAGGTCGTCTTCCCACTCATTGGACAACGAGCCGCAGACCGGATTGGAGCCGGCTGCGGCAGCGTGAACGTGAATAACTGCTGGCAGAGGAATGCTGAAATGAAAAGCGCCAAGGATGTCCTGAAGGCGATCAAGGACAACGACGTCAAGTATGTCGACTTCCGCTTCACCGACCCGCGCGGCAAGTGGCAGCACGTGACCTTCGACGTCGGCATGGTCGACGAGGACATCTTCGCCGAGGGCACGATGTTCGACGGCTCCTCGATTGCCGGCTGGAAGGCCATCAACGAGTCCGACATGCTGCTGATGCCGGATCCGACGACCGCGACGATGGATCCGTTCTTCTCGGCCGCCACCATGGTCATCAATTGCGACGTGCTCGAGCCCGGCACCGGCGAGCCCTATGGCCGCGATCCGCGCGGCATCGCCAAGAAGGCCGAGGCCTATCTGAAGTCGACCGGCATCGGCGACACGGTGTATGTCGGCCCCGAGGCCGAGTTCTTCGTCTTCGACGACGTCAAGATCGCCGCCGACCCGTACCACACCGCCTTCAAGCTCGATAACATCGAGCTGCCGACCAACGGCTATTCCGACTACGAGGGGGGCAATCTCGGCCACCGTATCGCCACCAAGGGCGGCTACTTCCCCGTTCCGCCGCAGGATTCGGCGCAGGACATGCGCGGCGAGATGCTGGCGGCCATGCAGTCCATGGGCGTCCATGTCGAGAAGCACCACCACGAGGTCGCCTCTGCCCAGCATGAGCTCGGCATGAAGTTCGACACGCTCGTGCACACCGCCGACATGATGCAGGTCTACAAGTACGCGATCCACAACGTCGCCCAGAGCTACGGCAAGACCGCGACCTTCATGCCGAAGCCGATCTATGGCGACAACGGCTCGGGCATGCATGTCCACCAGTCGATCTGGAAGAACGGCAAGCCGGTCTTCGCCGGCAACAAATATGCCGACCTGTCGCAGGAGTGCCTCTGGTACATCGGCGGCATCATCAAGCACGCCAAGTCGCTGAACGCCTTCACCAACCCCTCGACCAACTCCTATAAGCGCCTCGTCCCGGGCTACGAGGCCCCGGTCCTGCTCGCCTATTCGGCGCGCAACCGCTCGGCTTCCTGCCGTATTCCGTGGACGACCTCGCCGAAGGCCAAGCGCGTCGAGGTCCGCTTCCCCGATCCGATGGCGAATCCCTATCTCGCCTTCGCCGCCATGCTGATGGCCGGCCTCGACGGCATCGTGAACAAGATCGATCCCGGCCCGGCGATGGACAAGGACCTCTACGACCTGCCGCCGCGCGAGCTGAAGAAGATCCCGACCGTCTGCGGCTCGCTGCGCGAGGCGCTGGAGTCGCTCAAGAAGGACAACGCCTATCTCAAGGCCGGCGGCGTCTTCAACGACGACTTCATCGAGAGCTATATCGAGCTCAAGATGCAGGATGTGGCGCGTTTCGAAATGACGCCGCACCCGATCGAGTTCGCGATGTACTACTCGTACTGAGGCGTCTGGCCGGCGGCGTCAGCACGTCGGCCGACATTCGCAGGACGACAGGCCGGGGCGGCAACGCTCCGGCTTTTTTCAGAGGGCCTCGCCGACAAGCCGGCGGTAGCTTTCGATCGTACGCCCGACATGCCGGTCCATCGTCAGCGGATCGGCCCAGTAGCGGCGATAGGCGGCCTCGCCCATCGCGCGCGCGCGCGCATCGTCCTGCAGCCGGCCGAGCGCGGCCGAGAGCCCCGCCACATCCCCGCCATCGACGAGGATGCCATCCTCGCCGTCAACGACCCAGCTCGCGGGACCGGTGGTCCGCGCCAGGACGACCGGCACGCCGAGCGAGCGCGCCTCGGCGATCACCAAGGGCCCGGGCTCGTACCAGAGCGAAGGCAGCACGAGACAGCGCGCCCGGGCGATCTCGTCGAAGACCTGGTCGGCTGGCACCCAGCCTCGGATCTCCGCCTCCGGATTGATCCGTGCGATCTCGCCGGCGAGCGGTCCTTCTCCGACGAAGCGAACGGGCACATCGGCATCACGAGCGGCCTGCGCGAGGACGTTCGCAGCCTTCTCCTGCGTGAAGCGCCCGAGGAATAGGGCATGTCGGTTTCGGGCCGCGTCGATGGGCGGCCCTTGCTCCGCTTCCATCATGTTCTCGACGACGACATGGCGCGCCCGGGACGGCAGGAATGGCTCGGCGAAGCGGCGCGCGAAGTCGCTGACATGAATGAAGAGCGGCGCCTCGAGCCTGCGCATCGCCTTGTCGGAGCCGAACTGCCGGGCGACGCGGATGAGCTTGTGCAGATAGGAGGCGCGATCGCAGTTGCTGGTGATGCAACCAGCCGACATTGGCTTGTGCCGGCAGACGGCGTTGGCCTTGAAGTCGAAATAGCCGCCGACCGGGCAGAACGAGAAATAGTCGTGCAGGGTGATGGCGACGGGCAGCCCGCTCTCGCCTGCAGCCGCGATGGCGGCCGGGCTGAACGCCTTGGTCCACTGGTGCAGATGCACCAGCGTCCCGCCGCGCGGCTGGCGCGCCAGCAGATCGCTCAGAAAGCGATGAGCCTCCTCGTTCCAGATCCCCTGCCGGGCCGCGGCGACCTGGCTGCCGACCCGCCAGATCTCCTCGCCGGCAAAGCGTTCGACGCTAATGAGCGGGTGATCGAGGCGCTCGGAAACGGGACCGATCGCACAGGCGAAGACGATCGCGACGCCGGCCTCGGCCAGCCCGCGTGCGCTTTCGATCGCCACCTTCGCGGCACCGCCATTGACCGAGCCGAAATCGCTGATGATGACCGCGCGCACGAAAGCCTCCCGCGCTCAGTGTCGCAGCGAAAGATTGAGGAAGGGCTGACACCCGTTTGAAGAGCGGCATCCGCCGCAGTCTTAGGAGGCCTTCGGCGAAACGCCTTCGCGCCGGAGCAGGGAGCCCAAAGTCGCGATGACTGGCGGGATGCAGAGCAGGAAGACCGCCAGGGACACAAGCAAGGACGTTTGCGGCATGCCGGCATTGGCGCCCGCGGCGATGGCAAGTGCGGCGAGAGCGCTGCCCAGCGTGAGGCCATGCCAGCGGAACGGCATCGACAGGAACACCGGCAGGCCCGTGACGGCCGCCAGGGCAGCGCCCCCGGCGCCGCCATAAAGCAGTCCGGCAAGCGAGCCGCCCGACAAACTCCAGCCGACGAGCGAGCCGAGATTGAGAAGGACCGCATCGGCAATGGCGAGCCCGATGATCGGCCGCAGGCGCTGCCGGAGATGCGCTGGTGTCGGCAGCAGGGTCTGCACCAGGGCGCGCAGCAAGGCCAGGATGGTGACGATCGGAGCAGCAAGCAGGAAGGAAGCGCGCAGCTCCGCCTTGACCAGCCAGGAAGCGGCCGGGGCGATCAGGCACAGGATCGCCGCCGCCGTCACGAACGAGCAGCCGACGAGCAGCCCGTAATAGTCGCCGAGCCGCAGGCGAAACGTCGGCGAGCCGGGCTCGCGATCATAATCGGCGACCAGGTCCGGGTAGCGGACGGCGTGGAGCGCCGAAACCACCAGAATGAACGGGCGCTGCAGGAGATCGAGCGCCAGCAGGGCCCCAGCCGCGGCGCGACTGCCGATCACCGCGCTCAGCAGCGCCTTGAGCCCGAGCAACGCCAGGATGCCCGCGATGGAAGCCCCGGAGGAAACCCCGCCATAGGTAAGGTGCCTCATCAGCAGGTCGCGCGGCGGCCGCCTGAGTCCGGTAGCGAAGGCCCCTCCTGTCAGCCGCGCCACCACGCCATAGACGACATACCCGGCCAGCACGCCCGCGACCGCGCCTGCCAGCGTGGGGTCCAGGACGGCCCCGCCGACCGTCCCTGCGGCGAGGATGGAGGCACGAGTGACTTGCAGGATCGAGAACAGCCGAAAATCCTGGCGGAAGCGCAGCATTGTCAAGTGCAATTCGGCGCCGCCCTGGAACACCGCGACGAGGGTGGCGCAGAGTGCGATCCAGGCCGGCGCAGCGCCCGATCCCGAAATTCCCGCCCCCACCAGAAGACACAGCACGGCGCAGACCCCGAAGGAATAGAGGATCACCGAGCGTTGCGCCGTCTCGTCCGTGCCCGGATAGAAGCGGCTGCAGGAGAAGCGCAGCCATTCGAAAGCGACGATGCTGCCGAACTGGCTGATCGTGACGAAGAGCGAATAATAGGTGAAGTCCTGGGCCGGCAGGAGGCGCGAGACCAGCAGCAGAAGCCCGAGCGCGAGCAAGGCCTGGTAGGCATAGGCAGCGAGAGCGACGATCTGGCCCATCGGCGCGCTGTTTCGCTCAGCGCTGGTCGGACGCGCGGGCGGAAAACCTCACGCCGCTATCGACCGAACGGGAAAACGTGACGGAAACAAGACACATCCAATCGCCCTCCGGCCATAGGCCTAGGGCAAAAAGGTTGATATTTCCGCGCTGCGGGAACGATGCGGTCAGGAGAAATGCAGGGCCGCAAGTCCGGCCGAGGCCGCGATCGCGGCAAGCCACCAGAGCCAGCGCGCCGCATGCAAATCGGGCGCCGCTAAAGGCGTGCCGATAACGTCCTCATGACCGAAGGACTCGCCGGCCAAGCGTGCGGCACGCTGCAACCCCGCGATACCCGCAACCGGCACTGACTGACGCGACGCCACGGCCATCTCCCCTATAGGCCGATCATAGCGCATTGCGGAAATCCGCATAGGCTTGATCGCGTTGATCATCCTCGGCATTGATGGTTAACGCGGCCTGAACGCGTCCGTTCCGTCCCGCTGTTGCGCATTCCGGCGACAGGGATGTGACAGGATCGGGCACCCGAGTGCGGAGGCGGTTCCGATCGGTGGATCAGGCGGCTATAAGCTGCCCCTGACAAGGCGCGACCTCCCGCAATGCGCTAGAGTTTATAGTCGCGAATCAGGAAGAATCGGTTGGCAATGGCGGATAACGGCGATCTTTTCGGTTCGGAGCGGTCCGACGCGGCAAGCCCGCGGCCGGAAGCGCGCCCGCCCGCCGCAGCCCCGAAGGCAGCGCCAGCGCCTGCGGCCCCTGCCCGCAACGGCACCTTATCCGAGGCCGGCTATGACGCTTCGGCCATCGAAGTCCTCGAAGGGCTGGAGCCGGTCCGTCGCCGGCCAGGCATGTATATCGGCGGCACCGACGAGCGCGCCCTGCACCACCTCTTCGCCGAGGTGATCGACAACGCCATGGACGAGGCGGTGGCGGGTCATGCCACCTTCATCGATGTCGAATTGTTCGAGGACGGCTCGATCGCCGTCACCGACAATGGCCGCGGCATCCCGGTCGATCCGCACCCGAAATTCCCCGGCAAATCGGCGCTCGAAGTCATCATGACCACGCTCCATGCCGGCGGAAAATTCGACTCCAAGGCCTACGAGACCTCGGGCGGCCTGCACGGCGTCGGCGTCTCCGTCGTCAACGCGCTATCCGATCGGCTGGAGGTCGAGGTCGCGCGCGGCAAGACGCTCTACCGCCAAGTCTTCTCGCGCGGCCTGCCGCAGGGACCGCTGGAGACGGTCGGCGCCGTTGCCAACCGGCGAGGCACCAGGGTCCGTTTCCACCCCGACGCGCAGATCTTCGGCGAGGGCGCGCATTTCTCGCCTGCCCGCCTGTTTCGCATGGCGCGCTCGAAAGCCTATCTCTTCGGCGGCGTCGAGATCCGCTGGACCTGCGCGCCGTCGCTGCTGAAGCCCGAGGGCGATGTCGCGGCCGAAGCCGTGTTCCGCTTCCCCGGAGGCTTGCGCGACTATCTCGGCCGCGAGATCGAGGGCAAGGACCTCGTCGCCGAGCCGATCTTCTCCGGCAAGATCACCAAGGAAGGCAGCCATGGCTCGCTCGAATGGGCGGTGGCCTGGCTTGCGACCGGCGAGGACGGCTTCTCCTCCTCATACTGCAACACGATCCCGACGCCCGAGGGCGGTACCCACGAGCAGGGCCTGCGCATCGCCCTGCTGCGTGGCCTGCGCGACCATGCCGAGCGCATCGGCCAATCCAAGCGCATGGCGCAGGTCACCTCCGACGACGTGATGGCGACCTGCGCCGCCATGCTCTCGGTCTTCATCCGCGAGCCGGAATTCCAGGGGCAGACCAAGGACAAGCTCGCGACGCTGGAAGCCTCCCGCATCGTCGAAGGCGCGGTGCGCGACGCCTTCGACCACTGGCTCGCCGCCGCCCCTCAGCAGGCTTTGCGCCTGCTCGACTGGTCGGTCGACCGCGCCGAGGAGCGCCTGCGCCGGCGTCTCGAAAAGGAGGTCTCGCGCAAGACCGCGACGCGCAAGCTCCGGCTGCCCGGCAAGCTCGCCGATTGCTCGAATGCGGGCGCGGCAGGTTCCGAGCTCTTCATCGTCGAGGGCGATTCGGCCGGCGGCTCGGCCAAGCAGGCACGCAATCGCTCGAACCAGGCGATCCTTCCCCTGCGCGGAAAAATCCTCAATGTTGCCAACGCGACACGCGAGAAACTTCATCAAAACCAGCAACTCGCCGACCTGATCTTGGCGCTCGGCTGCGGCATCGGCACCCAGTTCCGCGAGGACGACCTGCGCTACGAAAAGGTCATCGTGATGACCGACGCCGATGTCGACGGCGCCCATATCGCCTCGCTGCTCGTCACCTTCTTCTGGCGCCAGATGCCGCGCCTGATCGAGAAGGGGCATCTCTATCTCGCCGTGCCGCCGCTCTACCGGCTCCAGCACGGCGGCAAGAGCATCTATGCCCGCAACGATGCCCATAAGGACGAGCTGCTGGAGACGGTGTTCAAGGGCAAGAAGCCGGAAATCTCGCGCTTCAAGGGCCTGGGCGAGATGATGCCGCAGCAGCTCAAGGAAACCACCATGGATCCGAGCAAGCGCATCCTGCTCAAGGTCATGGTCGATCACGAGGCCAAGGAGGAGACCTCCGACACGGTCGAGCGCCTGATGGGCAACAAGCCGGAGGCGCGCTTCGTCTTCATCCAGGAGAGGGCCGCCTTCGCCGGCGAGCTGATCGACCTGTGAAGGCTGAGCCCTGCATGTTTGCGGGGCTGGGGCTCAAGCCCGGCGGGCTGCCTCACGCAACCTTTCCCGGCAGGGTTCGCGCATGTCGAACCTTCCCCACAAACCGGGCCAGCATGACCGCCGCCACCATGCCATCGCTCGGGACTGGCCGCTGACGGCATGGGCGAGCCTGCTTCCCCTCCATCTCGACGCGACGGCGATCTGGCATCGCCGGCCGGACAGGTCTCCTGGAACGACATCCGGATCTTCAACGCCATCGCCGTCGGCGGGTCGATGGCCGTGGCGGCGACGCAGCTAGGCCTGAGCGAGGCGACCGTCGCGCGCCGGCTGAAAGGCTTCGAGGCCGAACTCGGACTGCAGCTCTTCACACGCGAGGCCAACCGGCTCGTGCCGACCGCGACCGGCAAGGAGCTTGCGGCCGAGGCCGCCCTCGTCGAGACCGCCGCCAGGCGCTTCGCCATCCGCGCCGACGCGGCCCGCCCGCGCGCCAACGCGCCGGTCCGCATCACCGCGACGACCTCCATCAGCCTGCTCCTGACGATGAACGCGACCGCGATCTCGCAAGCGGCGGGCGGGGTCGAGATCGTCATCATCTCGACGCGCAAGCGGCTCGACCTGGCGCGCGGCGAGGCCGATATCGCGCTGCGGATGACCCGGGTTCCGGGCGAGCCCGGCCATTACGCCCAGAAGGTCGGGCGTCTTATGCAGGCGCTCTATGTCCGCCGCGACGTCGATCCCGCAACCGCGCCGATCATCTCGGTCAATCGCGAGACCTCCTCGCGGATCGACGACCACATCATGGCCTATGCCGCCGGCCGGCCGATCGCCGCGCGCGTCGGCGATTCCGCGGCGCGCTACGAGAGCATCCGCTCGGCCGGAGCGTTGTCGATGGCCCCTTGCTTCATGGGCGATGCCGATCCGACCTTGCGCCGCCTCCAGCCGCCGCCCGAGCTGACCGGCGATGACATCTTCCTCGTCTCTCACGACGTTTCGCGCCGCAGGCCCGGCGTCGCCGCCGTGCTGAGCGCCCTGCGCAAATTGTTCAAGGAACATCAGGCTCGGCTGGCCGGTCTGATTGCCGACAAGGCCGGCGAGTCCTAAACTCGTCTGCAATCCGGCAAGACTTGGCTAACCATCCTTTTACTGCTCAAGGCGCATGATGACGCAAAGCTCGTGATGTCACGGGCCGCGGAGAGTGCGCCATGCGCCTGATCGAACTGTTCTGGAAGGACAATCGCGGCACGCTTGCCGCCGACATCGCCAAGGCGGGAGCGGCCATCGCCTTCCTATCGGTCATCGCGGCCAATTTCCTGTCGAGCCAGACCGCCTCGCTCGACAAGGAACGCATGGCTCAGGTCAGCCTCGCCGCCGCTAAGCGCCAATCGGTCGATCCGATGGTCACCGGCTCGATCGGCCAGACCGCGAACGCAACGAAGCTCGATCCCTGCGCCCTGCCCCGCTGAGGCGATCAGCCGAGCCAGCGCAGCAACTCCGTCGTCACCGCTTCGGGCGCTTCCAGTGTCGACAGATGCCCGCAGCCGGGCACGATCGCGAGCCGCGCACTCGCGCCGACCAGCCCGGCCATCTCCCGCGCCTCCGCGACGGGCGTGATGTCATCCTCCTGCCCGACCAGCACCAGCACCGGGATCGCCAATCCGCTCAGCACCGGCCGTGAATCCGGCCGCTTCATGATCGCCTTCTGCTGGCGCACAAAACCATCGACCCCAACTTCGTCGGCCATCTGCCGCACGAGGAGGCGCAAGGGCTCGTCGATCAGGCGTGCCGGCGCCACCAGCCGCTGCCAGAGCAGCGTGGTGACATTGTCGAAGGCGCCTTTGTCCGCCAGCGCGATCATCTGCTCGCGGGGGGCGTTCGTTTCCGGCGTCGCCGGCTTGGCGCTGGTGTCGAGCAGGGCGAGCCGCGTCACCCGCTCCGGCGCCTGCCGCAGCACCTCGAACGCGACATAGCCGCCCATGGACAGGCCACCGAGCGCGAAACGCGGGGGTGCAGCCGCAAGCAGTCGCTTCACGACGGCTGAAAGCGTGTCGTCGCGGGCATGATCGGCGACCAGGATCGGGCGGCCATCGGCGAGTGCAGGCCATTGCGGGGCGTAGAGCGCGGCGTTGCAGCTCAGGCCGGGAACGAGAACCAGCGGCTCCTTCATGAGGTTAAAGCAGTCCTTTCATGGCTAGATGATTGACTTTGCCGCGTTTTATTTGCATTCCACACGAGTCCGCAGGCGCGCAGGAACTGTCGTCGCGCCAACGTGGTGGTTGAGCAGGTCATCCCGCCGCGTTTCACCGACCCAGAAGAAGCAGCATACGCGATGTCATTTGCCGAACTCGGCTTGAGTGAAAAGGTTCTGACGGCCGTCACGGCCGCGGGCTATAGCACGCCGACTCCCATCCAGGCCCAGGCCATTCCGCATGTTCTTGCCCGCAAGGACGTTCTGGGCATCGCCCAGACCGGCACCGGCAAGACCGCAGCCTTCACGCTCCCGATGCTCACCATCCTGGAAACCGGCCGCGCCCGGGCCCGGATGCCGCGCACCCTGATCCTGGAGCCGACGCGCGAGCTCGCGGCGCAGGTCGAGGAGAACTTCACCCGATACGGCGTCAACCAGAAGCTTTCGGTTGCACTGCTGATCGGCGGCGTCTCGTTCGGCGACCAGGACGCCAAGATCACCCGCGGCGTCGACGTGCTGATCGCGACGCCCGGCCGCCTGCTCGACCATGTCGAGCGCGGCAAGCTCCTGCTCACCGGCGTCGAACTGCTCGTCATCGACGAGGCCGACCGCATGCTCGACATGGGCTTCATCCCGGACATCGAGCGGATCTGCAAGCTCGTGCCCTTCACCCGGCAGACCCTGTTCTTCACCGCGACCATGCCGCCGGAGATCACCCGCATCTCCGAACAGTTCCTGCATAATCCGGTGCGGGTCGAGGTCTCCCGCCCGGCCACCGCCGCCGCCACGATCACCCAGCGCCTGATCGCCTCCAATCCCCAGGATTTCGAGAAGCGCGAGACGCTGCGCAAGCTGATCAAGGGCGCGACCGATCTTCAGAACGCGATCGTCTTCTGCAACCGCAAGCGCGATGTCGCGACGCTGCACAAATCCCTGCAGCGCCACGGGTTCCCGGCGGTCGCGCTCCACGGCGACATGGACCAGTATGCCCGCACGGCGGCGCTGGAATCCTTCCGCACCGGCGAGAACCCGATCCTGGTCGCCTCGGACGTCGCCGCCCGTGGCCTCGACATCCCCGCCGTCAGCCATGTCTTCAATTTCGACGTGCCGACCCATGCCGAGGATTATGTCCACCGCATTGGCCGCACCGGCCGCGCCGGCCGCCTCGGCACCGCCTTCACCATCGTCACGCGCCATGACGACAAGCTCGTCTCGGCCGTCGAGAAATTGACCGGCCAGACCATTGCCTTCGAAGGTCCCGGTCTGGATGCCCTGCCCCCGGGCGAGCCGCGCGACGAGCGTCGCAGCGGCCGCAGGGACGACAAGCGTTCCTCGTCGCGCGGTGGCCGTGGCCGCCCCGAGCGTGGTGCACGCGCAGAGTCCGGCGCCGCGCGGCCGGATGCGGACGAGAGCGTAGCGGACACCCAGCGCAAGCCGCGCCGCGTGCCGATCCGGCCCGATTCCGAGACGGCAGCGCCCCAGCCCGCCCCGCGCAACCAGGATGCCCCCCGCCGCGGTCGCGGCTCGCATGGCCGCGATGACGATGACGGCCCGCAGGTGAAGGGTCTGGGCGACCATGTGCCAGCCTTCCTGCTGCGTCCGGCGCGCGTGGGGTAACGTTACGGCATCAACCCGTTTTTAACGATGTCGACCTAGATTGACTTTCGCCGTGCAGGGCTTACTTGCGCGGCGGACGGGCGCATGCCGCCGTAGATACGGACAGGATGTCCCGCTTCGATTGTGTCGATCGAAGCTGACGTGGCCGAAGGCCGCGACCCGGCTTCATACCGGATTGGCGAAGGCATGGACGACCTGGTTTCGGTTCCCGCCCGCACCGATGATCTTGCCGAGCGCGTCGTTGCGGCGATGCGAGAACATGGCTCGCCGAGTTACCCCCGCGCCTTCGAAGTCTGGTACGCCCATCTCAGCGGCGAGATGCCGGCTGTCAGCACCGCGATGAACGCCATCATCGCGAGTGACGGTCAAGTCGCCGCCGCCGATATCGATAGCCTCTACGAACGTTTTATCTCGAGCGAACGCTTTTCGCGCCAGGCCGAGCGCACCAGCCTGCAGGTGCTGAGCGAGATCGACGCCATGATGGGTCTCGTCGACAAGGCGCTCGGTTCCAGCGAACTCTATCATGGCCGGCTCTGCGCCATGTCCGAGGATGTGCCGCCGGCAACGGACCGCCAAAAGCTGCGCGAATGGGTCGAGGCTCTGGTGATGTCGACCCGCGAGGAAGTCACGCGCAAGGCGCAACTCGAAGCCGAACTGCGCAACAGCTCGAACGAAATCCGCAATCTGCGCGAGGCGCTGGAATCGACGCGCGCCGAGGCCCTCACCGACCCGCTGACCGGCCTCGCCAACCGCCGCCATTTCGAGGAGATGCTGCAGAAGTCGGTCGATCAGGCGACTTTGCGGCGCGAGCCTTTCGCGCTGGTCATGGCCGATATCGATTTCTTCAAGCGCTTCAACGACGCCCATGGCCATCTGACCGGCGACCAGGTGCTGCGCCTCGTCGCCCGCACGATGAAGGACAAGTTCAAGGACAAGGCGATCATCACCCGCTTCGGCGGCGAGGAATTCGCCATCATCCTCCCCGAGGCCGATCTGATCGCCGGCAAGTTCGGCGCCGAAACCGTGCGCCAGGCCCTGCTCACCCGCGAACTGATCAAGCGCTCGACCAACGAGAATCTCGGCCGCATCACCATCTCGCTCGGTGTTTCCAGCTATCGTCGTGGCGACACCGCTGGCTCGCTGATCGACCGCGCCGATCAGGCCCTGATGCAGGCCAAGCGCGACGGCCGCAACCGCACCGTCACGGAGGATGCGGTGGAGACCGCGAGCCGCGTCGCCTAGCGGCTGCGCTGGCCTCTGCTTAGGATGCCGTCAGCGCGCTCTCGCTACGCGGCTTGATCTCGACGGATTCACCACAGCCGCAGGCCGAAACCTGATTGGGGTTGTTGAAGACGAAGGTCGAGGAGAACCGGTCCGTCCTGAAGTCGAGTTCGGTCCCGAGCAGGAACAGCACGGCCTTGGCGTCGACGACCACCGTCGCGTCCTTGTCGGTCACGACCTCGTCGCCCTTGTTGAGCTCTCGCGCGATCTCGAAGGTATATTCCATGCCGGCGCAGCCGCCCTTCTTGACACCGACCCTGAGGCCGAGCGCCGGTTCGTCCCCGCCGGAGGACTGCGCCATGATCTCGCGGATGCGGGCCGCCGCAGCGTCGGTCAGCGAAATGACCTTGAGGCCCGGTATCGAAAACATCTGTTTCCCTCCTCGACCGGGTTCAAGGCCCGGTGAAGCAAGATTGTTCCCGACAACATAGGGATCGGCAGGGCTTTCGTCGAGATGCCGCCGGCGTGCCATGCGCCCCGTATCCGCCCCACGCATTGCGGAACCGCCCCGCTCATGCACTCTGACGCTTCAGAAGCCCGAGGCCCAAAACCTCTTTTAGCAAACTCTTCCAACAAGACCTCGTCCAAACGGCAGGAAACCCATGGCGCATCGTCTGCACCGCCCCGAATCGCTGCACGCCCTCGTCCGCGACATGGTCGTGAAGGCCGGCTGGACCGAGGCTGAGGCGCAGGAGACGGCCGATCATCTCGTCCTCGCCAATCTCAGCGGCCATGACAGCCATGGCGTCGGCATGCTGCCGCTCTATTTCCAGTCGCTGGCGGATGGCAATCTCAGCCCGGCCTCGCAGCCGCAGACGCGCGTCGATGCCGCCCCCTTCCTGATCATCGACGGCAAGATCGCGCTGGGCCAGCCGAACGCCCGCAACGCGGTCGATCGCGCCATCACCATGGCGCAGGCCGGCGGCGTCGCCATCGTCAACCTGCTCGATTCGCACCATATCGGCCGCATCGGCCACTATGCTGAGGTCGCGGCGAATGCCGGGCTGATCTCGTTCTTCTGGGTCAATGTCGCCGGCCGTCCGCCCATCGTCGCGCCCTATGCGGCGAAGGAAGCCCGCTTCGGCACCAACCCCCATGCCATCGGCATACCCGTCCCCGGCGGCGATCCGCTGATCCTCGATTTCGCCACCAGCCGCATGGCCCATGGCAAGGCGCGCGTCGCCCTCAACAAGGGCGAGCAGGTGCCGCCGGGCTACATCATCGACGGCGAGGGCCGCCCGACCACCGACCCCGCCCATGTCTTCGCCAGCCCCGACCACCCGCTCGGCGCGCTCCTGCCCTTCGGCGATCACAAGGGCGCCGGCCTGTCGTTGATAGCCGAGTTGCTCTCGGCCGGATTGATGGGCGCGGCACGCATCGACCAGAAGCCGCAGAAGACCTGGGTGATCAACTCGCTCTTCGGCATCATCATCGACCCGGCCCGGCTGGAGCCCGATGCGGAGCTGCGCCGCAGCCGCACCGAGAGCTATCTCGCCTTCGTCCGTGCCGCGAAGCCGATGGACCCGGCCAATCCGGTGCTCGCCCCCGGCGATAAGGAGCGCAAGGTCAGGATCGAGCGGCAGGCGGCCGGCATCCCGCTCGACGCCGAAACCTGGTCGCAGATCGTGGCCGCCGCCAGGCGGCACGGCATCGACGCCGACAGCTACTGAGCCAGGAGTCACCGACGCAATGTCGCCCGAAGCCTACAACGCCTTCTGCGCGAGCCTCCCCGCCACGAGCCATGTCGTGCAATGGGGCGGCGCCGATGTCTGGAAAGTCGGCGGCAAGGTTTTCGCCCTCGGCCGGCAGCAGGAGGACGGCGAAATGGCCATCTCCTTCAAGTGCTCGCCGATGGCCTTCGATATCCTGAGCGAGCAGCCGGGCCTCAGGCCCGCTCCCTATCTCGCCTCGCGCGGCATGAAATGGATCCAGTGGCTCAACGGCGAGAGCATGCCGGACGATGCCCTGCGAGACTATCTCGCCGAGAGCCACCGCCTCGTCGCCGCCGGGCTGACGAGGCGGGCGCGGGCCGAGCTCGGCCTATAGTAGCGCCTCGCCGCGAAACATCTGGGCGCAGGAACCGCCGACAGTCGCACGAATGCCGTCCTCGCCGCGGCGCGCGGTCAGATGGAGCAGGCTCGGACGGCCCATCTCGACACCCTGCGTCAGCGTGAAGCGCGCGTCCTGCTTGTCACCAAGCAACAGCAGCAAGGCTGCGACCGTCGCGCTGGCGCTGCCCGTCGCCGGATCTTCCCAGGTGCCGCTGATCGGCGCGAACATGCGCGCTCGGAGGTCGGTGGCGCCGTCCCGCGCATAGAGGAACAGCGAGAAACGCCCCTCCAGCCCCGGCGTGCCGTCCCGCACGGCCCGGAACCGGCTCAGGTCCGGCGTGGCGCGCGAAAGCGCCTCCAGCGTGACCTCCGCGAGAACGAAAAAGACGCCGACAGAAGCGCGCACCGGCTGGTGGTTCGATACGACGATATCGGAAGGCGCAAGGCCTGCGCATGCCGCGATCGCATCGGCTGGCAGCTCGATGCTCTTGGACAGGGGCTGGGGCGCCGCGATCGTCGCGCCAGTGACGGCGCCGGCGGCATCGCGCGCGACCTTGACCTCGACCAGTCCCGCGATCTCCTCGAAGCGCAGCACGCCGCCGCGGTCACGGCCATGGCGAGCAAGCACGAAAGCCGTACCGACATTGGGATGCCCGGCGAATGGCATTTCGTGCGAGCGCGTGAAAATCCGTATGCGGGCGTCATTGGCCGGATCGTCCGGCGGCAGGACGAAGGTCGTCTCGCTATAGTTCATCTCCGCCGCGAGCGACTGCATCTGCGCATCGGAGAGCCCGCGCGCATCGGTGAAGACGGCGAGCTGGTTGCCGCCGAAAGGACGATCGGTAAAGACGTCGACGGTCTCATAGGGAAAGCTGGGCATGGCAGGCTCCGGGAGCGGATGACGCACCTATTCCTGCCAGCCGGGCGGGCTCAGCACCAATGAAGCAATGAGATACGATCTATCACGTCGACATGATCGCCGTCATTGCGAGCGCAGCGAAGCAATGACGGAGAGCGCAGTGCGCCCTCACCACATATCGAGAGCGACGCGCGCCTCGTCGGACATGCGCGACTGGTCCCAGGGCGGATCGAAGGTCATATTGACGGTCACGCCGGCAACCCCCGGCACGGCACCGACCGCATTCTCGACCCAGCCCGGCATCTCGCCGGCCACCGGGCAACCCGGCGCGGTCAGCGTCATGTCGATCGTGATCTGCCGGTCGTCGGCGATGTCGACGCGATAAATCAGGCCGAGCTCGTAGATGTCCGAGGGAATCTCGGGGTCGTAGACCGTCTTCAGCGCGGCCACGATATCGTCCGTCAGCCGGTCGATCTCCTCCGGCGGCAGCGCGGTGCCCTTGCCCATGGCGGGGGCGTTCGGCTTGATGTCTTCGGCGACGCTGTCGGTCATCTCTTCAAATCCCGGTCAGGCGAACAGGCTCTCGGCCTTCCGCAGGGCATCGACCAGCTTGTCCACCTCTTCGAGCGTGTTGTAGAGCCCGAAGGAGGCACGGCAGGTCGATGTCACCCCATATCGTGCCAAAAGCGGCATGGCGCAATGGGTGCCGGCGCGCACAGCGACACCGGCACGGTCGATCACTGTCGCGACGTCATGGGCATGGGCGCCCTTCATCTCGAAGGCGACGATCGCCCCCTTCTCCCGGGCCTTGCCGAAGATGCGGATCGAGTTCATCTCGCCGAGCCGCTCCATCGCATAGGCGCCGAGCTTGGCCTCGTGGGCCGCGATGTTCTCGCGCCCGAGCGCCATCATGTAATCGAGCGCGGCACCAAGCCCAACGGCCTCGACGATCGCCGGCGTGCCGGATTCGAAGCGGTGCGGCGGGTCGTTATAGGTCACGCTGTCTTCGCTGACGGTGACGATCATCTCTCCGCCGCCCTCATAGGGCGGCAGCTTGTCGAGCCATTCCTTCTTGCCCCAGAGCACGCCGGAGCCCGTTGGCCCATAGGTCTTGTGGCCGGTGAAGGCGTAGAAATCGCAGCCCAGCGCCTGGACATCGACCGGCAGGTGCACGGCGCCCTGGCTGCCGTCGACCACCAACGGAATGCCGTAGGAATGGCAGATCGCGGCGACCTCGGCGATCGGGATGATCGTGCCGATCGCGTTCGACATCTGGGTCAGCGACACCACCTTGGTGCGCGGCGAGATCAACTTCTCGAATTCCTCGATGAGGAAATTGCCGTCTTCGTCGATCGGCGCCCATTTGATCACGGCGCCATGGCGCTCGCGCCAATAATGCCAGGGCACGATGTTGGAATGGTGCTCCAGGATCGAGAGGATGATCTCGTCGCCTTCCTGGATCTTCAGGTACCGGCCGAGCGACGAAGCCACCGTGTTGAGCGCGCCGGTGGAGGAGCGCGTGAACACGATCTCCTCCAGATGCGCCGCGTTCAGGAAGCGGCGCGCGCTTTCGCGAGCCGCCTCATAGGCTTCCGTCGACGCGTTGGCGAGATAGTGCAGGCCGCGATGGACATTGGCGTAGTCCTCACGCATCAGCCGCGTCATCGCCTCGATCACCGCTTCGGGCTTCTGGGCCGAGGCGGCATTGTCGAGATAGACCAGCGGCTTGCCATAGACCTCCCGGCTCAGGATCGGGAAATCCCTGCGGATGGCCAGGACGTCGTAGGGCTTCGCCAGCGCGTTCATCGGTTCAGGCCTTTCCGGGCGTGGCCGGGGCCTTGTCGGCGACGAGCTCGCCGCCATGGCCCCAATCCTCACGCTCGATCTCCTGGATCACGATATGGGTGTTCTGCGGGTTCTTGCCGAGCACCTTGACCAGCGTTTCCGTGAATTCCTTCACGATCTGTGCCTTCTGCTGGCGCGAGGCGCCCTTCGTGATCTGGAGATTGATATAGGGCATCAGACGGTGCTCACCTCGGAAGCGGCCTCGCGGGCCTTCAGCCAGGCCTCGACCTCGGCCATGACCAGTTCGCGGACAGTCTCGTCGCCGACGAACTCGACCGCCTCGCCGGCGAAGGCCTGCAGCACCAGCGCCTCGGCCTGCGGACGCGGCAGGCCGCGCGCCATCAGGTAGAAGAGCTGATCGCCATCGATCTGCGCAACCGTCGCGCCATGGCCGCAGACCACGTCGTCGGCGAAGATCTCAAGCTCGGGCTTGTTGTACATCGAGGCGCCGTCGTTGAGCAGCAGCGCGTTGCTCTTCATGCCGCCATCGGTCTTCTGCGCGTATTTGCGCACGATGACTTTGCCCTGAAACACGCCGGTCGCCTCGCCGCCCGCGATCGTCTTGAACAGCTCGCGGCTGGTGCCGTGCGGCACCTCGTGATCGACGATCAGCGTGACGTCGGAATGCTGCGCCTTGTTGATCAGGTTGACGCCGCGCAGGCCGATCTCGCTATGCTCGCCGGCAAAGCGAACGAAATGCTGCTGGCGCACCGTGCCGGCATTGGCGACAAGCGCGAAGGAATCGAATTTCGCGTGAGCACCGACCGTGGCGAGCAGGCTCTGCACCTCGACCGTCGCCGCCTGCTGGCGGGTAACGAGGCGGACATGCCGGATCTCGCTCTCGTCGCTGGTCTCGAAGACGATCGCGCCGTTGATCTGCTGCGCGGCCTCACCTGCGGCTTCGCTGACCTCGACCACCGTGCCCTTGGCGCCCCTGCCGGCGAGCACGACCGAACGATGGAACACCGCCCGCTCTTCGTCACCGGAAGCCAGCGCGACGATCACAACCGGCCGCGCGAGCTCGACACCATCGGCGATCTCGACGAAGATGCCGTCGCGCATCAGCGCGGTGTTGAGCGCGAGGCCCGTGTCGTCGTTGCCGACCGAGGGGCCGGCCAGGATGCGGGTCAGGTCCTCGCGCGGCGACACCAATGCATCGGCGAGCGACTGCACCGAGACGCCCTCGGGGATCGCATCGAGCGTGGAAAGCTCCGGCGCGAAGACACCATCGACCAGCACGAGGCGCAGGGCATCGAGCTTCAGCGCGGTCAGGCGAGCCTTCATCGCCGCGGTGACGGCAGCGCCGCCGGCAAGCGGACGCGCCTCGCGCAACAGCGTGCGCAGGTCGGTATAGCGCCAGGATTCGAGCCGGCGATGCGGCAGGCCCTTGGCCTCGAAGCCAGCGAAGGCATCCTCGCGCAGCTTGCGCACGGCCGGGCCGCCCGGCAGCTCGGCCTTGCTATCGGCATATTGCTGGACGAGCTGCTGTTCAGCAGCCGTCTTCAGCGGGGTGACGATGGCCATCAGGCAGCCTCCCCATAGGACGCGTAGCCCGACTTCTCGAGCTCAAGCGCCAGCTCCTTGCCGCCGGTCTTCACGATCCTGCCCTTCGACATGACGTGGACGGTGTCCGGCACGATATGGTCGAGCAGGCGCTGGTAGTGGGTGATGACGAGGAAGCTGCGGTTCTTGGCGCGGAGCGCATTGACGCCCTCGGCGACGATGCGCAGCGCGTCGATGTCGAGGCCGGAATCGGTCTCGTCGAGGATGCACATGGACGGCGAAAGCAGAGCCATCTGAAGGATTTCCATGCGCTTCTTCTCACCGCCGGAGAAGCCGACATTGAGCGGGCGGCGCAGCATGTCCTTGGCGATGCCGAGCTTGTCGGCGGCGGCGTTGACCTGCTTGATGAAGTCCGGCGTCAGCAATTCGTCCTGCCCGCGCGCCTTGCGCTGCGCGTTCATGGCAGCCTTCAGGAAGGTCATGGTGGCGACGCCGGGGATCTCCAGCGGGTACTGGAAGGCGAGGAAGATCCCGGCAGCGGCGCGGGCATCGGCCTCCATCTCCAGCACGTTCTCGCCGTTGAGCAGAATCTCGCCATCGAGAACCTCATAGTCCTCCTTGCCGGCGATGACATAGCTCAGCGTCGACTTGCCGGAGCCGTTCGGCCCCATGATGGCGGCGACCTCGCCGTCGTTCACGGTGAGGTTCAGGCCATTGAGGATCTGCTTGTCCTCGTCGGCGATCTTGACGACCAGATTGCGAATTTCGAGCATCGTTTCGTTCCTGTGTCATCCCGTGCGCGGTGCGGCACGAAAGTGCTGCGCCGCAGACACGGGACCGTGTTGTCCAGTGCTAACTCTGATGACGGTCCCGCAGCGCTTGCGGAATGGCCGCCCTTATCCAACCGAGCCTTCGAGCGAGATGGTGATCAGCTTCTGCGCCTCGACGGCGAATTCCATCGGGAGCTGCTGCAGCACCTCCTTGACGAAGCCGTTGACGATCAGCGCCACCGCTTCCTCCTCGGAGAGACCGCGCTGCTGGCAATAGAACAGCTGATCCTCGCCGATCTTCGACGTCGTCGCCTCGTGCTCGAAGATCGCCGTCGCGGTTTTGGCCTCGATATAAGGGATCGTGTGCGCGCCGCACTGATCGCCGATCAGCAGCGAATCGCAATTGGTGAAGTTGCGCGCGCCCGTCGCCTTGCGGTGGGCCGAGACCATGCCGCGATAGGTCGAGTCCGACTTGCCAGCGGCGATGCCCTTGGCGATGATTTTCGAGGTCGTGTTCTTGCCGAGATGCAGCATCTTGGTGCCGCTATCGACCTGCTGTATGCCGTTCGACACCGCGATCGAGTAGAACTCGCCGCGCGAGCCGTCGCCGCGCAGGATGCAGGACGGGTACTTCCAGGTAATGGCCGAGCCGGTCTCGACCTGCGTCCACGAGATCTTCGAATTCTTGCCGCGGCAGTCGCCGCGCTTGGTCACGAAGTTGTAGATGCCGCCCTTGCCCTCGGCATCGCCGGGGAACCAGTTCTGCACGGTCGAGTACTTGATCTCGGCATCGTCGAGCGCGATCAGCTCGACCACCGCGGCATGGAGTTGGTTCTCGTCGCGCTTGGGCGCCGTGCAGCCTTCGAGATAGCTGACATAGGCGCCTTCGTCGGCGATGATCAGCGTGCGCTCGAACTGGCCGGTATTCTGCTCGTTGATGCGGAAATAGGTCGACAGCTCCATCGGGCAGCGCACGCCCTTGGGGATGTAGACGAAGGAGCCATCGGTGAAGACCGCGCTGTTGAGCGTCGCGAAATAGTTGTCCGTCACCGGCACGACCGTCGCGAGGTACTTCTTCACCAGCTCGGGATGCTCCTGGATAGCCTCGGAGATCGAGCAGAAGATCACGCCGGCCTTCTTCAGCTCCTCCTTGAAGGTCGTCACCACCGAGACGGAGTCGAACACCGCATCGACCGCAACGCGGTTCTCCGGGGCGACGCCGGCGAGAATCTCCTGCTCGCGCAGCGGAATACCTAGCTTCTTGTAGGTCTCCAGGATCGCCGGATCGACCTCATCGAGGGACTTCGGCTGGGCGCCCTTCTTCGGCGCGGCGTAATAATAGATATCTTGGTAGTTGATCGGCGGGTACTGCACCCGCGACCAGGTCGGCTCGGTCATGGTCTTCCAGCGGCGGAAGGCGTCAAGTCGCCATTCCAGCATCCATTCCGGCTCGTTCTTGCGGGCCGAGATGTAGCGGACCGTGTCCTCGGTGAGGCCCTTGGCCGGCTTCTCGACCTCCAGCTCCGTGACGAAGCCGTATTTGTATTCGGTCACGTCGATCGACTTGACCTGATCGATGGTCTCCTGGACCGCTGCCATGTCTACTCTCCAGTCGCGGGTTCAAGAGCCCGCCGGTTCAGTCTTCATATTGCGGAATGCGTCAGGCGGCAGCCTTGGCACTCCGATCGGGTTGCGCGGCCACGAGCTTTCCGTAGACCGCAAGAAAGAGATCGATATCCGCCTCGCAGGTGGTCCATCCGAGCGAAGCCCGCAAGGCCCCTGTGCTCATGGCAGGGTCGATTTTCATCGCATCGAGCACATGCGAGCGCTTGACCTTGCCCGAGGAACAGGCCGAGCCGGAGGACAATGCCACCCCGGCGAGGTCGAGCTTGATCAGGACGGTCTCTGCCTTGAGGCCCGGCGTCGCGAAGGCGCTGGTATTGGGCAGGCGCGGTGCGGCCTGAGCGAAAACCTCCGTCTCCGGCGAGAGCGCTGCAAGCCCGACCTCCAGACGGTCGCGCAGGCCGGCAAGCCGTGCTGCTTCCTCGGTCAGAATCTTACACGCGATCTCAGCCGCTGCGCCGAAGCCAATGATTCCCGGCAGGTTTTCGGTTCCAGCACGCCAGCCGCGCTCCTGCCCGCCGCCGCGCATCGGCTTGTCGGCGAGTTCGAGAGCGCCGGTGCGGAACACGATCGCGCCAATGCCCTTCGGCCCACCGGTCTTGTGCGCCGAGAGCGTCAGCACATCGGCGCCGAGCGCCGCGATATCGATAGCGATCTTGCCGGCTGCCTGCACGGCATCGCTATGCATGAGGCCGCCATGGCGATGAATAATCGCGGCCGCCTCGGCGATCGGCTGGATCACGCCGGTCTCGTTATTGGCGAGATGGATCGAGACGAGCGCGCGGGCACCGGGATTTTCGGCCACAAAGCGGGTCAGCCGCGCATCGAGCCAAGCGAGATCGACAAGGCCATTGCCGTCGACCGGGATCGCCTCGACAGCGCTGGCCGGGAAACGATGCCCGTCGCGCACGCAGGCATGCTCGGTCGCGCTATGGAGCAGCAACGTCGCGGGCGTCCGCACGCAGTCGCGGCCGCCGTCGCAATCCATCAAGCCGGGCGAGAGCACGGCGACATTCGCCTCGGTGCCGCCGCTGGTGAAGACGACGTTGGAGGCCTTGGCACCGACGAGCTTCGCGACCTGCTCGCGCGCCCGCTCCATGGCGGCGCGCGCGGCACGCCCCTCGCCATGGACGGAGGACGGATTGCCCGGCAGTGTCAGCGCATGCGCGACCGCTTCCACCACCTCCGGTCGCACCGGGGTCGTGGCGTTATGGTCGAGATAGGCGCGTCCCGCCGTCACGATCCTGCCTGCTCCATCCTCGTCATTGCCGCGCACTGATACGAAATGCTTGAAATCGCACCTGTGCGCCGTGCTATAGCCGCCCATCCGAACCGGCCGGAACGGTCGAAACGCGGTTCGCACAAGCGATCCACCGTTTTGTTCTCGACTTGTTCACGGCTGTTAGAACTATTCTAAGCGCTCTTCATCTAGGGCGCGCATGGTGGCGCCGTCAAGGGTGGCCGGGTTTCGAGCAGGCATGCGCCCGCTTTCTGCCCGCCCGCGCCGGCACTGCCGCAAGAAGCGGTGAGACGATGCCAGAGGTTATCTTCAACGGGCCGGCCGGCCGGATCGAGGGCCGCTACCAGCCTGCCAAGAAGCGCGGCGCGCCGCTCGCAATCATCCTGCACCCGCACCCGCAATTCGGCGGGACGATGAACAACCAGATCGTCTACAACCTGTTCTACACCTTCGTGAACCGCGGGTTCTCGGCGTTGCGCTTCAATTTCCGCGGCGTCGGCCGCAGCCAGGGCCATTTCGACCATGGCGCCGGCGAGCTCTCGGACGCGGCCGCCGCGCTCGACTGGATGCAGGCGCTCAACCCCGAGGCCAAGAGCTGCTGGATCTCCGGCGTCTCCTTCGGCGCTTGGATCGGCATGCAGCTCCTGATGCGCCGCCCGGAGATCGAAGGCTTCCTCTCGATCGCGGCGATGGCCAACCGCTATGACTTCTCGTTCCTGGCGCCCTGCCCGTCCTCCGGCCTGTTCGTCCATGGCTCCGAGGATCGCGTCGCCCCGGTCAAGGAGGTGATGGCGGTGATCGAGAAGGTGAAGACCCAGAAGGGCATCCAGATCGAGCATGCCGTCGTCGAGGGCGCGAACCACTTCTTCGACGGCCGCGTCGAGCAGCTGATGGAGCAAGTCGGCGTCTATCTCGACCGCAAGGTCGGGCCGGAGATCATCAAGACCGAGCAGGAACAGGTCTGAGCCTGTCTTCTCAAGGCGATGCGCGCGTCAGCCCCCGGCTCGACGCCATGACGGGCAGCGTCATCTGCGCTGCCCGTGCCTCGGCCAGGATCCAGTCGCGAAACAGCCTGATCTTGCGCTCGCGCTGGCGCTCCGTCGGATAGACGACCCAATAAGCCCATTCGTCGCGTACGACATGCTCGACGGCATAGACCAGCCGTCCGGCAGCGATGTCATAGGCGAAGAGCTCCGGCACGGCCATCGCGACGCCATGGCCGCGCATCGCGGCCTGGACGCTCATCGCCTGCATCTCCAGCGACATCGACCGCGCGTTTCGCCGGGGCATGTCGAGGCCGAGATCGGCGAACCAGTCCTTCCATGCGCCCTCTTCGGCGCTGAGCATCGGCGCCCGCAACAGGTCCGCCGGCTCGCGCAATTGCAAGCGCTCGCGCAGTTCGGGCGAACAGAGCGGCGCGTAATGGCAATCGAACAGCTTCTCTGCCGTGACACCCGGCCATGAACCCGGCCCATAGCGCAGGGCGAGGTCGACGGCCTCCGTGCTAAAATCGACCAGATGCTGCGAGGTGCGGACACGCACGGCGAATTGCGGGTTCTCCATCTGGAACTGCGCCAATCGCGGCGACAGCCAGGTGATTGCCATCGTCTGCAACGAGGAGATCGTCAGGACCGTCTGGTTCTCCTCGCAGATGTCGCGAAACACCGTCCCGATGTCGGAAAGCGCCTTGCCGACCGGCCCGGCCAGGCGCTGGCCGATCGCCGTCAGCACGACCTGTCGCGGCTGGCGCAGGAAGAGCGGCGCCCCGACACGGTCCTCGAGCAAACGGATCTGATAGCTCACCGCCGCCTGCGTCATGCCGAGTTCCTCGGCGGCGCGGGTGAAGTTCTGGTGGCGTGCGGCAGCCTCGAAGACGCGGACCGCGGCAAGGGGCGGAAGCTTGGGCGGCGGCGGGTGCGAGGGCATGTCCAAGCATAAGCCCTGTTTATGGCAGGTGGCAATCTTCCGCTTTGTCGCCGCGCCCCGTCTGGCTCAGATTCATCCTCACAAGGCGGGCGGTAGCGCCTGCCTCCGAGAGGATACCATCATGACCTGCGCCTCCCACGCGGCGCCGCTGGACATGTCCGGCGGCTCGTCCCTTCCGCACGCCCTGTTCGCACTCTGGCAGCGCCACACGGCCGCCATCCGCACACAGAGCCGGCTCGCGACGCTGGACGATCGCGCGCTCTGCGATCTCGGCCTCGTGCGCGATGTCGTCGAGCCACCGCACCCCCGCGACGCCGCCGACCTCTGGCTCAATCGCATTCCCGGATAAAACTGGAAGGGCTTTTGCCGCAAAAAGCGGTTTCCCCTTTGCGGCCCGATGCTCTAGACGACGGCGGAACGACCTCCAGCAGATCGCAAGCCGCCATGACCACCTACAAGTCCGATTTCCTGCGCGTGCTCGACGAGCGCGGCCTCATCCATCAGGTCTCCGATGCGGAGGGCCTCGATGCTCTGTGCCGGCAGGGAACCCAGACGGCCTATGTCGGCTATGACGCGACGGCGACCTCGATTCATATCGGCAACCTGATCTCGCTGACGATGCTCTACTGGTTCCAGGAGACCGGCCACCGTCCGATCACGCTGATGGGCGGCGGCACCTCCATGGTTGGCGACCCCTCCTTCCGCGACGACCAGCGCAAGCTGCTGACCGTCGAGGAGATCGCGACCAATATCGAGAGCATCAAGCGGGTCTTCGGCCGCATCCTGCGCTATGGCGAAGGGCCCACCGATGCGATCATGGCCAACAATGCCGACTGGCTCCTGAAGCTGAACTATGTCGAGTTCCTGCGCGATGTCGGCCGGCATTTCTCGGTCAACCGCATGCTTTCCTTCGATTCGGTGAAGCTCAGGCTCGACCGCGAGCAGTCGCTGTCCTTCCTCGAATTCAACTACATGATCATGCAGGGCTACGACTTCGTCGAACTCAACCGGCGCTATGGCTGCCGCCTGCAGATGGGCGGCTCCGACCAATGGGGCAACATCATCAACGGCGTCGATCTCTCGCACCGGATGGGCGGGCCGCAGCTCTACTGCCTGACGACGCCGCTGCTGACGACCTCGTCGGGCGCCAAGATGGGCAAGACCGCCAATGGCGCGGTCTGGCTCAATGCCGACGTCTTCAGCCCCTATGACTTCTGGCAGTATTTCCGCAATACCGAGGACGCCGATGTCGGCCGCTTCCTCAAGGTGTTCACCCGCCTGCCGATGGACGAGATCGCCCGGCTCGCCGCGCTCGGCGGCGCCGAGTTGAACGAGGCAAAGAAGGTCCTCGCCACCGAGATCACCGCGATCGTGCACGGCCGCGAGGCGGCGGAGGCGGCGGCCGAGACCGCTCGCAAGACCTTCGAGGAAGGCGGCCTCGCCGCCGACCTGCCGAGCGTCGCGATCGCGCGGGCCGAAATCGAGCCGGGCATCGGCGTGCTCACAGCCTTCGTGAAGGCGGGGCTGGTGCCCTCGACCGGCGAGGCTCGCCGTCAGGTCAAGGCCGGCGGCTTGCGCGTCAACGATGTGGTCGTGATAGACGAGCGCGCCGCGCTCGGCCCCGGCGATCTCACCTCGGAAGGCGTGATCAAGCTCTCCTTCGGCAAGAAGAAGCACATCCTGCTGCGCCCGGAGTAAGCGCGCCGCGGCAGCGCTGCCGCTCCATAGGGCGTGTGCTACAGGGCGCGTGTCATCCCGCACGCGCTGCGGCATGTAATGCCGCGGCGCAGATGCGGGACCGTCCTCCGGAAAAGGCGCCTTCTCGTCACACGGTCCCGTGTCTGCGGCGCAACGCTGCGCGCTGCACTGCGCACGGGATGACAGGCGATTAGCGCGGCTGCGTCTGCCGCGGCTGGACCGGTCGTTGCGCCGGCGCGCCGCCGAGCGGATCGACGAAGCGGCGCAGGATGCCTGGCGCCAGGGCCGACAACGGGTTGATCGACATGGTCGGCGCGCTCGCCGCACCCGAGATTCGGAAGTTCACGGCGAAGAGCCCGCCATACTGGCTGCCGCCGCCGAGCAGCGCCCCGACGACCGGCACCTGCGCGAAGGCGTTGTTGAAGGCATAGCCCGGCACGAAGGTGCCGCCGATATCGACGCGATCACGCCCGTAATCGACATGGCCCTGCAAGGTGAAGCCGACCTGCTGGCCCCAGATCACCATGTCGGAAACGTCGAGCCTGCTGGCGGAGCGCGTGAATTCGGCCTTGAGCTTGGTGAAGGCGACTTCGCTGACATCGATGCGCGGCTCGGCCGGGCCATCGCCCGTAAAGGCGCTCGCCGGCTGCGAGGCGACCACGCGGCGCAGCGCGGGTTCGTCCCGGACCAGGAAATTGCGGAACAGCAGCTCGCCGCTCTGACTCTCGCCCGGCCCCAGTGTGAGCGTGAGATCGCCGCCATAGGCCTTATTGTAGAGATCGAGGAAGCGCAGCAGCGACCCGCCATTCTCCGACTGCACGACCAACTTCCCGCCCTCCCCCTGGCGGCCCTGCCGGACCGAGACATCGGCCTTGCCGATCCGGCCCTGGAAATTGGCCGAACGGATTTCGCCGCCGCGCTTGGAGAATTTCAGCGCGCCGCTGGTGATCGCCTCGTTGTTGAAGCCCGTCAGGATCGGAACGTCGAGATCGACGTCGTAATCGCCGCCCTTGCCTCCGGCCTTGTCGCCCTTACCGGCTGCGCCTGGGCTTTGCAAATCCTTGATGAAGGGACGCAGATCGGCGACTGCGCCGCGCACGACGAGCTTGACGACATTGCCGTCCCGTTTCGCATCGATCTTCAGGTTGTCGCCGGGCGACAGGCGGAATTGCGAGAAGTTCGCGGCATCCAGCCCATTCTGCTTGTTCAGCTCGATGCGCCCCTTGATCAGGGCCGAGCCCGCCTCGAACGAGAAATCCTCGAGGTCGGGACCGTCCGCATCCAGGACATAAATGAAACTGACCTTGCCGGGCCGCCCGGCCGGCTTGTTCAATCCGGGCAGGACACCGTCGAGCGCGACCTTGGCGAGGTCGATCTCGACACGGGGTGGCAGTTCCGGGGTCTTGCCGAGCGACTTCGTCACCTTCACCGGCAATGTCCCGGAAATCCCGGTGTCGCTGCCGAAACCACGCCGCTGCCGCGCGGCCGCATCGAGCGCGAGCTGCAATGTCGCCTCGCCCTGGCCTTTGCCGTTCTGCTTGAGCTCGACCTGCGCCTTGTCGCCGCCGATCCGTGCGTCGCCGCGCAGCGACAGCCCGTTGCGGTCGAGATTGACGGCGAAACTGCCGGCATCGAGCTTTTCCGTGCCCAGCAATGTGTCCGACGCCACGCCTGCGAGCGACCCGGTGCCGGTCACGACGACCTCCTCCGGCTTCAGGTCGTCGGCGAGCGGCAGGGTGATGCCGACCTTCAGGTCGCTCGTGCCCTTGATCGCCGCCGGATCGATCTTGCCGGGGTTGAACTCCTTCAGGGCCGGAAACGCGAACAGCGCCGCCAGCGCGTCCATCGAGCCGACAGAGCGGAAGCCGATCCGGGCCTGCGCGCGGTGCACATGATAATCGGGCATCGCGAAGCTGCCCTCGCTCAGCTGGAGCTGGCGGCCGCCGCCGAGCTCGGCCGTCGCCTTGCCGATGGCGAGTTGGACGGTGCGCCCGCCGACGCGCCCGGTCACGGTCGCATCGGTCAATGGCGGCAGGCCGGGATCGGGCAGGTAGCGCACCCGGTCGGCATCGATGATCACCGAGAGCGCGCCGTCCGGCATGCCCTCGCCCCTGAGCAGGCGGGCGTGATCCTCCGGCGCCAGGTCGAGATCGACCGACAGCGCCTTGATGCGTCCGGCCACGAGCTGCCGCCGCAGCGTATCGTGCACCTGCTGCGAGGTGAAGCCGGGCCAGATCGCGAGCAACGCGCGCGAATCGGAATTGGCAGCCTTGATCGCGAAGCGCTGCAATGGCGAGTTGCCCACGCGCTGGACGAAGGCCGTCATGTCGACTGAAGCGGCCGGCCCGCGCAGTGAAGCCGAATCGATCGTCACGGCATTGTTGCTCGGGTCGAGCTTCAGCGCGGCTTTCAGGCTGTCGATCCGGATCGGCGGATCGGCATCGACCCCGGCAAGCTGGCCATTGGCATCGAGTGCGATGCGCCAGCCGCCATTGTCCTCGCGCAGCGAGCCTGTCGCGACGAAATGCGTCGCGCCGGCCTTGATCTCGCCGCGCACGATATTGAGCTCGGAGAGGTTGGCACCGCTCGCCACGTCAAGATCGGCCGAATCCACGGCGAAGGACGAAATCGGGCTTTCCGGAAAGCGCAGTGTGCCGGATCGCACCCCGACCCGCGCGGTGATCGACTTCTTGCCGTCCGGTGACTGTTTCAGGGTCGCGTGTCCCTGGATTGGCAAGCCCTCGACCAGGACGCCGGAGGTTCCGAAGGCGAGTGCGACGGCTTCCGCAGGCTCGAAGCGCAGGATGTCGATATCGGCGCGCTGCGTGCCGTCGGTCTCGGTCGACATATCGACCGCCAGTTCCTTCCAGCGTTGCCCGGTCCGCCCCTTCATCGTCATCCGCGTGCCGCGATCGGCGATGCGGGTCAGCTTGATCTCGACATCCTCCAGCCCGGCCTTCTGGCGCCCGTCGGGGTCGACCAGCGAGAGCCGCGCGCCGTTGATGCCGGCCTCCTCCAGAGCGCCGAGAAGGCCATCACCGCGCGCCAGGGTCGAAATCGCGCTCATGATTCCGGTGAAGGCGTTCCATTGCGCCGCATCGGGCACGCTCGGCTGCGGCGGCGTCTCGGCCGGCGCCGAATCCGCGTTGATGACGAGTGCGCCGTCCTTGCTGACCCCGAGGCGGACATTGACGCCGCGCAGATCGACCGAGACGAGCTTGATCTCGCCCTGGAGCAAAGCCATCGGCGCGTAGCCCAGGACGGCTTCAGGCGCGCGGATCACAGCGCCGCTGGTATGCTGGAACGAGACCTGCCGGACCCTGAGCTGGGAATGCCCGTCGATGCGGCCGAGTTCGGCGGAAGCCGCCGTGACCTTCCAGTCCGGACCGAGGCGCTCCTCGATGGCGGCGGTGATGCGCCCTTCGAAACCCGAAAGCGGAATGATGCCGGTGACCAGCAGCGTCGCGGCAGCACCGGCGAGCACCAGCACCGCGACCGTGACAGCGACGCAGATGGTGGCGAGACCAGCCTTGGCACGCCGCGTCACGATCTCGACATCGCAGGCGTCGCTCGGGGACGAGATATCTTGTCCCGCAGCCACAGCCTTTGCTTCCTGGTCCGACAAAATCCGCGTGGTCCTCTTCTGCGCCTGCGCCGGTTCCTGTCAGGGTGCGGCCGATCGCCCCTTGCTGCAATCCCGCAAGGCAGCATGCATGTCGATGTGGTCAGGCGAAGCGATTCGGCAATCCGCAAACGGGAAGCACCCGACGATTCGTCGGCTACTGCCGTGAGCCGGCGCGCCATGCCGGATCGCGGGCTCCCATGCAGTGAGAACACGACGAAAGGAAGGCAGCGGCCATGGCTTTGCAGGAAGGCGACAAGGCACCCGATTTCACGCTACCGCGCGATGGCGGAGGCGACATCAGCCTCGGCGCACTCCGCGGTCGCAAAATCGTGCTCTACGCCTATCCGAAGGACAACACCCCGGCCTGCACCGAGGAGGCGCTCGCCTTCAACCGCCTGCGCCGGGAATTCGCCGCCTGTGACACCGAAATCATCGGCGTCTCACCCGATTCGGCGAAGAAGCACGGCAATTTCAAGCGCAAATACGAGCTCGACTTCCCGCTCATGGCCGACGAGGCGCAGGCCCTGGCGAACGCCTATGGCATCTGGGTCGAAAAGAGCATGTACGGCCGCCGCTATATGGGCGTCGAGCGCTCGACCTTCCTGATCGACGCCGACGGGCGCCTCGCCCGCATCTGGCGCAAGGTGAAGGTCGCCGGCCATGCCGAGGAAGTCCTCGCCGCGGCGCAGGCGCTTTGACGTTCCAGACCATTGCAGAGGCGCTGCGCGGGTCGGAATTTGCGAAAGATTAACCCTAACAATGTCTGATGACGGTATCGGCAGCGTTATTACCGGTTCCGCGTATGTATCATCAGTCCCAGACGGCTCCCGCCCTTCCGACCATCGGTCTTGTCGCCCACAAGGCCTATACGGTGCGCCGCTCCACGATGCTGGCCGGACTGGCGTGGCTGACCCTGAGCACAGCCTGCAGCGGCGCCGCCGGCTGGTACATTCTCAGCCGCGACGACCTTGCTGCCCGTCTGATCGCCCGCGAAACGACGCGCCAATACGCCTATGAGGATCGTATCTCCGCGCTGAGGGCGGACATCGATCGCTATGCCAGCCGCGCCCTCCTCGACCAGGACGGGGTGGAATCGCGGGTCGACGAGCTCGCCAGCCGGCAGGCGGAGCTGGAATCGCGCCAATCGCTGGTTGCTGCTCTTACCGACACCATGCAGTCCAACGGCCTGATGCCGGCGGCCGCAAAGCTGCCCCTGCGCTCCCAGGTCATCAAGCCCGGCGAGCCGATCCGCGCCTCCGGCGTGACCAGCTTCGCCCCGATCCTGCCGAGCAAGCCGACGCCGGCCCCCGAAGTGCCCTCACTGCGCGGCGCCGACGGCGGCGGCTGGCAGTCCGGCGAGACGCCGCCCGAGCCGCCGGCCAAGCGCGTCGATGCGGCGCTGACCAAGCTCGACGGCGCCATGACCCGGACGTCCGACGCCCAGCTCGCGGCGCTGAAGGACATGGACGAAGCCCTGGCAGCGACCCAGAAGCGGCTGCGCAGCGCGCTTGCCGAGACCGGACTCGATGCCGAGCGCCTCGCCGCGCCTGCGACAGCCGCCGGCGGCATGGGCGGTCCCTTCGTGCCGGTGAAGCTCGACTCGTCGGATGGCGCCTTCGCCGCAACCCTCAATGCCCTCCAGCCACGCATGGCTTCGGTCATCCGCCTGCGCAGCGTGGTCGATCAACTGCCGCTGGCGCGACCGATGGCTGGCGATCACGACTTCACCTCGAATTTCGGTTACCGCACCGATCCGTTCACCCGCGGCCTCGCCATGCATACCGGTGTCGATTTCCGCGCCGAGACCGGCTCGCAGATCTTCGCCACGGCACCGGGCAAGGTCGTGGCTGCCGAATACAATGGCGGCTACGGCAACATGGTCGAAGTCGAGCATGCCAATGGCCTGAGCACCCGCTACGCCCATATGTCGGCGATCCTGGTGACGACCGGTCAGATGGTGAAGACCGGCACCGTGGTCGGCCGGGTCGGCACCACCGGGCGCTCGACCGGCCCGCACCTGCATTACGAAACCCGCATAAATGACGAGCCGGTCGATCCGACCCGCTTCCTGCGCGCTGGCGGCAAATTGCTCGCAAACGCGCTCTGACGGTCCTGCCCGGAACGAAAAAGGCCGCGCTCAAGCGCGGCCTTTTCTGTTGGTTTCACGCAGAACCACGCCGTTATTCCTCGCTTGACCGGGAATGACGGCGCGTTTCCGGGATGCGCGTCAGTCGATATCCTCGACCTCGACCGTCGTTCCGTAGACACGTTGCGCGAGCGACGCCTCCATGAAGGGATCGAGATCGCCGTCGAGCACCTCGGACGGCGCCGTCGAGCTGACGCCGGTGCGCAGGTCCTTCACCAGCTGGTAGGGCTGCAGCACATAGGAGCGGATCTGGTGACCCCAGCCGATATCGGTCTTGGAGGCCTGCTCGGCATTGGCCTTCTCTTCCCGCTTCTTCAGCTCGACCTCATAGAGGCGCGCGCGCAGCATCTCCCAGGCCTTGGCCCGGTTCTTGTGCTGCGAACGCTCCTGCTGGCAGGCCACCGCGATGCCGGTCGGGATATGCGTGATGCGCACCGCCGAATCCGTCGTGTTGATGTGCTGCCCGCCCGCGCCCTGCGCGCGGTAGGTGTCGATGCGGCAATCCGATTCCTTGACGTCGATGACGATGCGGTCGTCGACGACCGGATAGACCCAGACCGAAGCAAAGGAGGTCTGCCGCCTCGCATTCGAGTCGAAAGGCGAGATGCGCACGAGGCGATGCACGCCCGACTCGGTCTTCAGCCAGCCATAGGCGTTATGGCCCTTGAACTGAAGCGTCGCCGACTTGATGCCGGCCGTGTCGCCGTCCTGGTATTCGAGCGTCTCGACCTTGAACTTCCGCCGCTCGCCCCAGCGCCGATACATGCGCAGCAGCATCTCGGCCCAGTCCTGGCTTTCGGTGCCGCCCGCGCCGGGATGGATTTCGACATAGGTGTCGAGCATGTCGGCCTCGCCCGAGAGCAAGGTCTCGACCTGCAGCCGCGCCGCTTCGTCCTGCACGGCCTTGATCGCCTGCTCGCCCTCGGTGACGGTGGCGTCGTCGCCTTCCATCTCGCCGAGTTCGATCAGGGTCAGCGCGTCGTCGAGCTCGCGCTCGAGCTTGCCGATGCCCTCGATCTGGGTTTCCAGGGAGGTGCGCTCGCGCATCAGCTTCTGCGCGGCTTCGGCATCGTTCCAGAAATCGGGTCCCTCGGAGAGGGCGTTGAGTTCCGCTAGGCGGCGCTGGGCTTGATCCCAGTCAAAGATGCCTCCTCAGCAGTCCGATCGACTGCTTGGCGTTATCGAGCTGCGTCTGGATTTCGGGGCGCATGATTCCGTCTGGACGTCCTTGTGAGCTGTGCTTTGGGGCTGAGATAGGGGGGAAAGGGCCAGCTGTAAACGTTCGCGGCATCGCCTGGCCGCAACAGCAGGATCATTCCCCCAAAAGACGACGCCCGGAGATGAGCTCCGGGCGTCTGGAAATACTGTACGGCTGCTCAGTACAGCCCGCCGGTACCCGAACCGACGGCCCTGCCCCCACCACCCGGGCCGACATTGAGCGGCGCGCTGCCGTCCCCGGCCGCGCCGATCACCGAGTAGCTGTCCGGCGGCGCCGTGCCCGGTTTGAAGGCCTCGAGGATGCCGCCCTCGCCGCCGGCGCGCATGCCGGTGCGGGGATCGACGCGGATCAGCTTGATGCCGGCCGGCACGCGGAACGGGGTCGCCGGCTTGTCCTTCAGCGCGACGGTCATGAAGTCGCGGAAGATCGGAGCGGCGTACTGGCCGGCCGTCGCCGAGGTCCCCAGCGATTTCGGCTTGTCGAAGCCCATATAGACGCCGACGGCGAGATCCGGCGAAAAGCCGACGAACCACACGTCCTTGGCATCGTTGGTCGTGCCGGTCTTGCCGGCGAGCGGCTTGCCGACGGACTTGACCACGGTCGCCGTGCCGGCATTGACCACGCCTTCGAGGATCGAGACCATCTGGTAGGCGGTCAGCGGGTCGAGCACCTGCTCGCGGTTGTCGACCAGGCGCGGCTCCGGCTGGTTCGCCCATTTCT
>JBDHTM010000015.1:0-61332 GCA_039808685.1 Allobosea sp.
TAGAGCGCGACATAGCCCGCCGCCATGAAGACCTCGCCCTGGGCGAAGTTCGGCACGTCCGAGGTCTTGAAGATCACCACGATGGCGAGCGCCAGCAGGGCATAGACGCTGCCCGAGACGAGGCCCGAGGCGATGCCTTGCTGCAGGAAGATCAGCGCGAGTTGCAGGTCCATCAGTTTCAGATCCACATCCGGCCCGGTGCTCGGGTCAGGGAAGGGCGGCGGCGCGAAGGCCACCGCCCGGTCTCATGGGGCAGGCCGAGCCGCCCGCCCGTGGCGGTCACTTCGCCTGGTAGGTCCAGCGGCTGGTGAAGACGCCCGGCAGCGGGCTCATCGTCGTGCCGTCGTACTTGATGAAGATCGTCGAGCGGTTCGCGGCGCGCTGCTCCGGGCCGAACTGCATGCGCCCGGCCATGACGCCCGAGTCGAAATCCTGCGTCTTCAGCGCGGCGAGTACCTTCTCGCGGGTCGGGTTCGGGCCGGCATCCTGCAAAGCCTTGACCAGCGACATCGCCGGGGGAATGCCATAGGGCATGTAGGTCTGCGGATGGTCGGGCTTGGCCGCCAGATCCGGGTAGGCCGCCTTGTACATGTCGTAGATCGGCTTCAGCTTGGCGCCGCCGGGCGAGTCGACCATGACCTCCTGGGTGTAGAAGTTCTTGAGCGCGTCCTTGCCGACATTCTCGACGAGCTGGTTGAGGCTGGCTGTACCGGTGACCGAGAGGATGATCGGCTTGTTGAAGCCCATCTCGGCCGCCTTCTTGATCAACAGCGCCGCGGGGCGGGCATAGGTGACCAGCAGGATCGCGTCCGGATTGGCGGCGCGGACCTTGAGGAACGGCGCGGTCACGTCGTTGATGCCGGGATTGATCGACTCGACCGAGAGCTTCACGCCGTTGACCTCGGCGTCCTTCTTCGAGCCTTCGAGGTTCCAGGCGCCATAGGCGTCGTCATGATTGATATAGGCGACGGTCTTGGCGCCGAACTGCTTGGCCGCGAACTCGACCATCGCGCCGCCGACGGCGTATTGCGAGATCGAATAGGCGCCGAAGATGTAGTCGGTCGGCGGGAACAGCGCGCCGTCGCCCGATGCGTTCAGCATCAGGTAGGGCACCTTGTTGCGGACGACATAGTCCTTGGCGGCGACGACGGCGGCCGAGCAGGAGCCGCCATTGAGCATGAACACGTTTTCCTGCTCGACCAGCTTCTTCACCGCTGCGACCAAGTCATTGGCGTTGCAGCGGTCGTCCTCGACGACATACTCGATCTTGCGGCCGTGGATGCCGCCTTCCTTGTTGATCTTGTCGTAATACATCTTGGCCGCGTTCACGACATCGAAGCCATAGGCCATGTTCGGGCCCGACAGCGGGCCGAAGATGCCGATCTTGATCGCCTTGTCGGTGATGCCGGGCTCCTGCGCGCCGGCCGCGGCCCCGATCAGCAGGCTGGCTACCAGCGTCAGGCCGGCTGCGGTCTTGTTCACGCTCATCATTCTCTCCCTGGTCGTCGGCTTGTTGTGTCGTTGAGGTCGTCGGCACGGGCGGCCCGATCCTGCGAGGAGCATAGCGGGGCGGGCGGCGGACATCTGTCACAGCGGCTTGGGACCCGTATCAGCAGCAGCGACGATATCTTCGATGCCGCCACAGAGGCCCGATGCCGCAGGCGCCGCCGGAGCGAGGATCTAATCTCCATCGCCACACCACCGCGTGCTGTGGCTCCATCCGGCCAGAACGCGCCGAAGGGCCGGTCCCCCGCGCGTGCGACGGGGCTCAGTCGACGGGGAAGCGCGCCTCCATCAGCGCGAGCGCTTCGAGCAAGGGTTCGGCGTGAGGGCCGAGCGCGGCCAGGATTCCGGCCTCGAAGGCCAGCGCACGCGGCACGATCTCGCGATAGGCATGCAGGCCGGGCGCCGTCAGCGACAGGCTTTCCTCCCGCCGGTCCTGGTCGCTTTCTCGTCGAACAAGCCAGCGCCGCTCCTCCAGCGCCCGCACGGCCCGGCTGACCTTGGTCTTGTGCATCGAGGAATGCTTGCCGATGGCCTTCGCCGTCATCGTGCCGAACTGGGCGAGGGTGGCGAGTACCCGCCATTCCGGCACGGTCAGGTCGTGATGCGGCCCGTAGACCGCCCGGAACTGCTGCGAGACCACCGAGCTCAGGCGGTTGAGCCGATAAGGCAGGAAGTGTTCGAGCGCGAGTTTCGACATGCCTTGTTAGTTACAAAATCGACAGTTACCAAAGCAACCATCTCAAGCGAAGCCCGCGCAGGGCATGCCGCCGGCTCAAGGCCGCCGTGAGGAGAGGGCGCTGCCATGAACGTTCAGAACCCGGCCCGTGCCGGTACCGCAAAGACCGAGAGCGCCATCGCGACCGGCTATATGTCCGGCTTCGGCAACGGCTTCGAGACCGAGGCGCTGCCGGGCGCCCTGCCGCTCGGGCGCAACTCGCCGCAGAAATGCGCCTATGGGCTCTATGCCGAGCAGCTCTCCGGCTCGCCCTTCACCGCGCCGCGCACCACCAACGAGCGCTCCTGGCTCTACCGCATCCGACCGACCGTGGCGCACTGGAACGAGTTCCGGAAGGTCGATGCCGGGTTCTGGCGCACGGCGCCGGCCCGCGAGGTCGACATGCCGATCGCGCCCCTGCGCTGGAGCCCGATCCCGATCCCGTCGGAGCCGATCTCCTTCGTCGAGGGCATCCGCAGCATGACCACGGCCGGCGATGCCGGCAGCCAGGGCGGCATGGGCGCGCATGTTTATCTGATCACCCGCTCGATGGTGGACGCCTATTTCTACAATGCCGATGGCGAGATGCTTTTCGTGCCGCAGCAGGGGGCTTTGCGGCTGTGGACCGAGTTCGGCATCATCGACATCGAGCCCGGCGAAATCGCTGTGATCCCGCGCGGCGTGAAGATCCGCGTCGAGCTCAGGGACGGGCCGGCGCGGGGCTATATCTGCGAGAACTATGGCGGCGCCTTTACCTTGCCGGAGCGCGGGCCGATCGGCGCCAACTGCCTGGCCAATCCGCGCGACTTCCTGACGCCGATCGCGGCTTATGAGGACCGCGACGCGCCGTCGAAGATGTATGTGAAATGGGGCGGCAATCTCTGGGCCGCCGATATCGAGCATTCGCCGCTCGACGTCGTCGCCTGGCATGGCAATTACGCCCCCTACAAGTATGATCTCAGGCGATTTTCGCCCGTTGGACCCGTCCTCTACGACCATGCCGATCCGTCGATCTTCACGGTGCTCACCTCGCCCTCGGAGACGCCTGGCACCGCCAATATCGACTTCGTCATCTTCTCGGACCGCTGGCTGGTGGCCGAGAACACCTTCCGGCCGCCCTGGTACCATATGAACGTCATGAGCGAGTTCATGGGGCTGGTCTACGGCGTCTACGACGCCAAGACCGGCGGAGGCTTCGTGCCCGGCGGCATCTCGCTGCATAACACCATGCTGCCGCACGGGCCGGACGTCGACGCCTTCGAGAAGGCGAGCAATGTCGAATTGAAGCCGCACAAGCTCGAAGGCACGCTGGCCTTCATGTTCGAGACGCGCTTTCCTCAAGCTGTCACGGCCTTTGCCGCCGGCTCGGATTCGCTCCAGCGCGACTATGGCGGCTATGGCCACAAGCTGACCAAGCATTTCGATCCGAACAGGCGCTGAAAGCGCTCGACGGCCGGGATTGGAGGGAGGCCGGTAAAGGTGTAAGTTCGCTGCGAGAGATTGTGCGGCCTGGCCGCCTGTCCGGTGGAAAGGTCGAATTCGAAGGAGAACCTTCGATGCGGCGCCGGGTTCTGGTGGCTTCCCTGATGCTCGTGGCCCTTTCGCATCCAGCCAAGGCGGCAGGCGATCCTGCGGCGGGCGAGAAGATTTTCCAGAGATGCCGGGCCTGCCACCAGATCGGCGAGACCGCGAAGAACGCAGTCGGGCCGAAGCTGAACGGCCTTTTCGGCCGGCCGGCGGGTTCGATCGAGGGTTACAGCTATTCGCCTGCCAACAAGAACTCCGGCATCGTATGGGATGAGCCGACGTTCCGGGATTATATCAAGGCTCCGCAGGCCAAGATCCCGGGTACAAAGATGATATTCGCCGGCCTCAAGGCCGACAAGGAAATCGATGACATCGTCGCGTTCCTTAAGCAGTTTGATGCTGACGGAAAGAAAAACTAGGGAGGGCGTCTCCCGATTTCGACTGCGGCTAAGCCGTTTTGCGACGCGGACGCGATTGACAGCAGCCGTGAGCAGGACGACAACATCAAGATGACTTTGGCCGATGACGTGGATGCCCCGCGGCCGGTCTGAAATGGATGCGCCGATGGTGGCGCGGGATCGTCCAGGCGAGCCAAGGGTTCGGCGATGACGAGCAGGAAGCAACAGATTCGGCCTCCCCATCCGCTCGGCGGAGTTCACCCCCGGAGCCTGCCGTCCGGCGGCGCCCCTGATCCTATCTGCCCTATCCGTTTCAAGCGGAAGGCCTGTTCAGCCCCGCGCCGCGACCTCGTTTTGATGTCGAAGATGCGTTTGTTTGCCTGGAGGCTGTTAGTGACCATAGGAGGGATTTGATGAGGTCAAAACGCTGGAGATGGGAGCATCGCGCCGCCGATACATCCGTATCGGCAAGCGGTGCGACGCTGCAGCTCCAGCGTTTTCACCTCACCCGCAGGGCGCGGCGCTTTTGGGCGACTGCCGTGTCGTTCTTCGTAGCAAGCCGGAAGGCTTGCGTCCTCGAACTCCTTGCATTCGCACAAAATCGCCAGCGTCAAATTCCTCCTATGGTCACTAACAGCCTCTAGCGCCATAGCGCATTTGCCTGCGCTGCGGCGTTTGCCTCGCTCCTGTTCATCGCCGCCCTCGGCAAGGATGAAAAGGGATGGGTATCGCGATCGTCCTGGCTCTGGTCGTCATCGGCTCGGTGGCTTTCCACTTCCTGAGTCCGTGGTGGTGGACGCCGATCGCGTCCAACTGGCGCTATATCGACGACACTATCATCATCACGTTCTGGATCACCGGCGCCGTCTTCGCGGCGGTCGTGCTGTTCATGGCTTATTGCGTCTTGCGCTTCCGCCATCGCGAGGGCCGTCGCGCCGCCTATGAGCCGGAAAACAAGCGGCTCGAATGGTGGCTCGCGATCGGCACCAGCGTCGGCGTTGCCGCCATGCTCGCGCCCGGGCTCGTCGTCTGGCACCGGTTCGTCACGGTGCCGAAGGACGCGACCGTCGCCGAGGTCGTCGGCCTGCAATGGCAATGGGCTTACCGGCTGCCGGGCGCGGATGACCGGCTCGGCGCGGTCGACATCGCCCTGGTCACGCCGGAGAATCCACTCGGCATCGATCCGAAGGACCCGCACGGGCAGGACGACATCGTGATCCAGGGCGACCAGCTGCACCTGCAGCTCGGCAAGCCGGTCAAGCTGCTGCTGCGCTCGCTCGACGTGGTCCATGATTTCTACGTCCCGGAATTCCGGGCCAAGATGGACATGATCCCGGGCACCGTCACCTATTACTGGCTCACGCCGACGCGGGCCGGCACCTTCGAGGCGCTGTGCTCCGAACTGTGCAGCACCGGCCACAGCTTCATGCGCGGCGGCGTCGTGGTCGAGCCGGAGAGCCAATATCGCGACTGGCTGCAACAGCAGAAAACCTTCGCCCAACTCCAGAGCCCGGCGAGGACGCAGGCGAAGAACTAGCATCGGCCCGAAAAGCGGAGCGCGGTTTTTGGAAAAAGCCGATGCAAATCAAAGAGCTAGAGAGTCGGGCTGAATACGATATTCAGTTCGATGCTTTAGAGACGAGACCGAGGACGAGCTCCCGAATGGGGACGCCGTCCGAGATGGAAGTGGGAGGCGAGCCGATGGTCGACGTGATGCACGGCATTCCCGAACCGCGACCGGCGACCGAGACCGAGGATGTCGAACTCTATCATCCGCATAGCTGGATCACGAAATACGTGTTCTCCCAGGATGCAAAGGTCATCGCCATCCAGTATTCGCTCACCGCGCTGGCGATCGGCCTGGTCGCGCTCGTGCTGTCCTGGCTGATGCGGCTGCAGCTCGGCTTTCCGGGCCTGGTCTCCTTCATCGACCCCGAGCGCTACTATCAGCTCATCACCATGCACGGCATGATCATGGTGATCTACCTGCTGACCGCGCTCTTCCTCGGGGGCTTCGGCAACTACCTGATCCCGCTGATGCTCGGCGCCCGCGACATGGTGTTCCCCTATGTCAACATGCTGAGCTACTGGATCTATCTGCTTGCCGTCCTGGTTCTGGTTTCCGGCTTTTTCGTACCGGGCGGAGCGGCCGGCGCCGGCTGGACGCTCTACCCGCCGCAAGCGATCCTCGCCAACACGCCGGGGCAGCAATGGGGCATCATCGTGCTCCTGGTCTCGCTGATCCTGTTCATCATCGGCTTCACCATGGGCGGGCTGAACTATGTGGTGACCGTGCTGCAAGGCCGCGCCCGGGGCATGACGCTGATGCGGATGCCGTTGACGATCTGGGGCATCTTCACCGCGACCGTCATGGCGCTGCTCGCCTTTCCCGCGCTCTTCGTCGCCGCCGTGATGATGCTGCTCGACCGGCTGCTCGGCACCAGCTTCTTCATGCCGGCCATCATCGCGATGGGCGAGCCGCTGGCCTACAAGGGCGGCAGCCCGATCCTGTTCCAGCACCTGTTCTGGTTCTTCGGGCACCCCGAGGTCTACATCGTGGCGCTGCCGGCGTTCGGCATCGTCTCCGACCTCATCAGCACCCATGCGCGCAAGAACATCTTCGGCTACCGCATGATGGTCTGGGCGCTCGTCGCGATCGGCGCGCTCAGCTTCGTCGTCTGGGCGCATCATATGTATGTCAGCGGCATGTACCCCGCCTTCGGGTTCTTCTTCGCCACCACGACGCTGATCATCGCGATCCCCACCGCGATCAAGGTCTACAACTGGGTGCTGACCCTCTGGCAGGGCGATATCCACTTCACCGTGCCGATGCTGTTCGCGCTCGGCTTCATCGTCACCTTCGTCAATGGCGGGCTCACCGGCCTGTTCCTCGGCAACGTCGTCGTCGACGTGCCACTATCCGACACGATGTTCGTCGTCGCCCATTTCCACATGGTGATGGGCGTCGCGCCGATTCTGGTGATCTTCGGAGCGATCTACCATTGGTATCCGAAGGTCACCGGGCGCATGCTCGACGATCGGCTCGGAAAGCTCCATTTCTGGGTCACTTTCCTCGGCGCCTATCTGATCTTCTTCCCGATGCACTACATCGGATTGATGGGCGTGCCGCGCCGCTATCACGAGATCGGCGGCATCGCCCTCGTCCCGCCGTCGGCAGCGACGCTGAACGAATTCATCACGGTCGTGGCGCTGATCGTCGGCGCCGCCCAGCTCGTCTTCCTGTTCAACCTCGTCTGGAGCCTCAGGCACGGGCTACCCGCGGGCGGCAACCCCTGGCGCGCGACCACGCTGGAATGGCAAACGCCACAGACGCCCCCCGCTCATGGCAACTGGGGCGAGACCCTGCCCGTGGTTTATCGCTGGCCCTATGACTACAGCGTGCCTGGCGCCGTGGAGGACTTCCTGCCGCAGAACCAGCCGCCGGCTCCGCGGACCGGATGAGGAGATGCCGCGATGGGCGTGGTCCTCGTCTTCATCGTCGTCGTGGCGGCCTTCGCGGGCTGGTGGCTTTCGCGCCAGCGCCTGACGGCGAAGCCCTGGCTCGAAGTCGGCGTGATCGGCGATGCCGCCGAGCCGGACTCGCCCATGACGGCAAAGCTTGGCCTCGGCACCTTCCTCGTCGTCGCCGGCTCTCTCTTCGCGCTTCTCGTCAGCGCCTATGCGATGCGCATGAGCGTGGCGGATTGGCGCGCGCTGCCGATGCCAACCGTGCTCTGGTTCAGCACCGGGCTGCTGATCCTGGCGAGTCTTGCCCTGCATATGGCGGTGATCGCCGCCCGGAGCGGCGAGCCCGGCCCGCTCCGCTCCAGCCTTCTGGCCGCGGGTGTCTGCTCGCTCGCCTTCCTCATCGCCCAGGCGATGGCATGGCGCGAACTGGCGGCCTCCAGATATTTCACGGCGTCCAACCCGGCCAGCGCCTTCTTCTACCTGGTCACGGCCATTCACGGCGCCCATCTCATCGGCGGGCTCGTCGCGCTTGGCCGAACGTCCGCCAGAGCCTTCGCGACGGGGCAGAAGCTCATTGCGGAGATCCCGCGCGAGCTCACCCTCAGTGTCGAGCTGTGCGCCATCTACTGGCATTTCCTGCTGCTGGTCTGGCTCGTCCTGTTCAGCCTGCTGATGCGCTGGACGGAGGACTTCATCGAGATCTGCCGGGGATTGCTGAGCTAGCGGGAGAGGCCGATGAATGAGATTGCGCCAACCACGCTGAATGCCAAGGCCGGACATGTCCCTGGCTGGCGCGGCATCGTGGCCGACTGGTCATCCGATCAGCGGGCCTTCGAGAACGTCTCCTGGGGGAAGGCCATGATGTGGATCTTCCTCCTGAGCGACACCTTCATCTTCGGCACTTTCCTGATTTCCTACATGACGGTCCGGGCATCGACGGTGGTGCCCTGGCCCAATCCGAGCGAGGTCTTCGCGCTCGAGATCGGCGGCCGCCAGCTTCCGCTGATTCTGATCGCGATCATGACCTTCGTCCTGATCAGCAGCAGCGGCACGATGGCGATGGCGGTCAATTTCGGCTATCGCCGCGAGCGCAGGAAAACGGCGATCCTGATGCTCGCCACCGCCGCGTTCGGCGCGACCTTCGTCGGCATGCAGGCCTTCGAATGGACGAAGCTGATCCGGGAAGGGGTGCGCCCATGGGGCAACCCCTGGGGCGCCGATCAATTCGGTTCCAGCTTCTTCATGATCACCGGCTTCCACGGCACCCATGTCACGATCGGCGTGATCTTCCTGGCCATCATCGCCCGCAAGGTCTGGCGCGGCGATTTCGACCACGGCCGGCGCGGCTTCTTCACGAGCCGGAAGGGCCGCTACGAGATCGTCGAGATCACCGGCCTCTACTGGCACTTCGTCGATCTCGTCTGGGTTTTCATCTTCGCGCTGTTCTATCTCTGGTGAGGTGACGCCATGACACGGCCGGCAGCTCATGACGACGCCCAGCAGCACCCGATCAAGCTCTACCTGGTGGTCTGGGTCTGGCTGTTCATCCTCAGCACCTGCTCCTATCTGGTCGATTATTTCGGTCTCGCCGGCTACCTGCGCTGGTCGCTGATCCTGATCTTCATGATGCTGAAGGCGGGCCTTATCGTCGCGGTCTTCATGCATATGGCCTGGGAGCGGCTGGCGCTGACCTATGCGATCCTCGTTCCGCCGCTGGCGCTCCTGGTCTTCGTCGGCATCATGGTCTTCGAGTCGAACTACACGCTCTTCACCCGGCTGGCGTTCTTCGTCGCCGGTTCATGACGGGCGATCCGGGGGGCTCTCAAATCGCCGAAGGAGGCGCTCATGAGAACCTATTACCTGTTCCAAGCGGTGAACTCCCCCGATCTGCGCGGCTTCGCCGAAGACCCTGCCGGCGCCAGCCTACCCCCGGAGCTCGGACCCTGGAGGCTTGCGCGGCAGATACAGCCGAACGAGGAATGGAAATTGGCCGTCAGCAGGGCCGTCGTGGCGGCGGGCCTCCTCGAGAACGGCTTCTATCTCTGGGGCCCGGCCGAGCAATCGACGATATCGCACCACATTATCGGCAGCGACCGTGTCGAAGGGACTGCGATTTTCGACAGAGAGAACGAGCAGATTGGAACCATCAAGCGGCTGCTGATCGAGAAGGCAAGCGGCCGCGTTTCCTTCGTCGATGTGACCTTCGGAGGATTTCTCGGCATCGGCAGTCACCATGTGACGATCCCGTGGGACAAACTCGCCTATGACAAGGAGCTTGAGGGCTATCGCACCGACATCACCGAGGCCCAGATCCGAGGCGCCGCGAGCCTGTATGGGGACAAGGGCGCTTTGCCGGACCAGAAGCGCCAGCAGGAGATGAGAGACTACTGGAACGACGCTTCCTAGCGGCGAGGGCTCTATATCATCGCCAGAATGGTCGAGCCTCGCTCAGGTCATCGTAGGCTTTCACGGCGTCCTTCAAGAAGCGCGCGGTGGCATCATCGCCCTTGGCCGCCGTGAAGCCAGCTGCAAACACGACGTTCCGGTCCGCCTTTGAATCCGCGAAGCCCCCCAACAATTCGTGACCGGTAGCGATGTCATTCAGGCTGCCGAGAGCGTCCTGAACAGCGGCGAGCGCCGATGCAAACGCGCGATATCGTTTCGCGTTCGTTTTGGAATAGAGCGCGGTGAAGAACTCCGTGCCGTCGCGGAGCTTTTTGGCCGCGATCCGGAGGCGATGTCGCTTCGCGGCGTCGAGATCTGCAAGTTTCCGGCCCCGCTTCTTCACCTGCCGCCAGCGCTTGTCGAGACGGCGCGATGCGAGGGCGGTCACCGGTTTGTCCCGTATGTCCTGATCGGAGGTGTCGAGCCACTTGCCCACATTGATCCATTCCACGAGATCGAGGCAGAACATCCGCCACTCGTCGGAGCGGATCCGCTCGTCCACGGCCGCGTAGGCCACCGTCCGTTCGATCTCGAGCTGCTTCTCAAGGTTAAGGAGCTCGATCTGCCCGGGATGGCGCTTGATCTCGTTCGGAAGCGTTCGCGTCAAAAAAACATCGAGGTTCCGGGCCTTTCCAAGCGGCGCCGATAACCGCTTGAGGTCGGATTTGATCGCCTCGAACCGCGGATCGTCGCGGAGAATGACGTTGAAGAGCGAAAAGGCCGACCGCAGCCGGCGGATCGCCACCCGCGTCTGATGGAGCGCCTCGGGGTTGCGACTTTCCAGGAGGAGGTCCTCGTTCCAGCGCATGTGACGCAAGCAGGCATGAGCGACGGAACGGAAGGCTTCAGCGGCGCTCATGTTCGCGGATAACCTGACGGGCTCGGCCTTCCGCGGGGGGGTAGGCAGATTATCCAGACGGAAACCGCGCTCGGCCTTGCTCTCGACGCCGATGCGGACAGGCACGGAAACGGCGATCTCGCGGGCGAGCGCGAAGAGGTCGGCGGGAGAGCCGCGCTTCAGCTCGAATTCGATTTCGCAAACGGCTTCGGGAACGGTGTCCTCCCTCGCTCCGGGCTTCGTCACGCGACCGCGATCGAGAGCCAGTTCGATCTCGGACGACCCGCATTCGATCGAAAAGGTCGAGCGCTCGACGAGGACGGTAAACAAGGGCTCGAGTCTTGGCTTTTTGCCGAGAACAGCAGCCAGCGGCGTCTGCTTGAGCGCCGCGATATCAGGACACGGCCCGATGACGGCATGTTCCCACTCCCTGCGCTCGATCAGTCCGTCGCCAGTGGCTTTGGCAGTCTGAACGCAGCCGTCGCGAGTCTGCCGCACCCGGAGCACGAAGCCGGCCTTCCGCAAGGCGCGGTCCGTCGTATCGAAATACACGGATCGCAGATCGTCCGTGATTTTCGACGAGGCGGTCTGCATGCGGGGCATCTGCGGCAAAGCTGCCAATGCCGTCGCGTCGCATGTGAGCTTGAGCTCCACTTCCATGCTCTCGCGCATATCGTCCTGCCAACACTTCCGGTGGAAGAGAAGCGCAACCCCGCGCGGAGCGGTCGCGCTTCTGCCGCGATACGTCGCAAACACGGCCAAGACCCGATGCTCGGCCGATTAACGGTTGGAGGCAAGACCAGTCGGTTGGTACTCGCTCCGATTCAACTGGGTGGCTTTATCGGTGGCGAATGCTGCGATCGATGCCGTGCAAGGTTAGGGACCCGATCTAACGGGCTCCGTTCAGCGCAGGTAGTGGATATGCGGCCGTTGATGATGCGGAGACGTCTCGACGCGCGCTTCGATCGAAAAGACGTCCCGCAAGAGGGCTTCCGAGATCACGACGTCCGGAGCGCCGGACGCCACGATTTTCCCCTGCTGCATGACGATGACCGCGTCGCAGAACATGGCGGCGTGGTTGATATCGTGGAGGGCGACGACGCTGGTGATCGGCAGGCTCGCGACGAGTTTCAGCACGCCGATCTGATGCTGGATGTCGAGATGGTTCGTCGGCTCGTCCAGGATCAGCTCGGTCGGCGTCTGCGCGAGTGCCCTGGCGATATGCGTGCGCTGCTTCTCGCCGCCCGACAGGCTCTGCCAGCGGTCGCCGCGCCGGTCATGCAGGCCGGTGCGCAGGAGCGCCTCGTCCACCGCCCGATCGTCGGCATGGGTCCAGCGCGATAGCCAGGAGCGGTGCGGGAACCGGCCGAGCCGGACGATGTCGGCGATGCGGAGATTGGCGCTGGTGGTGGCATGCTGTTCGACGAAGGCGACGCGGCGCGCCACGGCCCTTGCGCCAAGCGACGCAAGGTCGCTGCCGTCCAGCAGCACGCGGCCAGACTGCGGGCGCTTCAGTCCGGTCAGCAGGCGCAGAAGGGAGGTCTTGCCGGAGCCGTTGGGGCCGAGCAATCCGAGCATCCGGCCGGGCTCCGCGACAAAGGAGACGCCGTCGACGATCGTCTTGCTGCCGATTCGCCACACCAGGTTCTCTGCCGTGATGCTCATGAGGCGCGCTGCAACCGGTAGAGGATGATCGAGAAGAACGGCACGCCGACGAGAGCCGTGACGACGCCGATCGGCAGCACCTGTTGCGGGATCAGGGCGCGCGAAGCCACATCCGCCAGCACCATGAAGACCGCGCCGATCAGCATGCAGGCCGGCAGGAGCCGGACATGGAGAGGGCCGACCAGGGCGCGCGCCGTATGCGGCACGATCAGGCCGACAAAGCCGATGGAGCCGACCATGCTGACGATGGTCGCGGTCATCATGGCGGTGAGGGCGAAGAGCACGATGCGTGCCCGGTCGACATTGACGCCGAGGGAGGCTGCCGTCTCGTCGCCGAAGGCGAAGGTGTCGAGCGGCCTGGCATAACAGAGGCAGGCGACAAGCCCGACGCTGACGACGAGCGAAACCAGGATGAATTCCGGCCAGCGCACGCCGCCGAAGCTGCCGAGCAGCCAGAACATTACGTCGCGCGCCTGCTGGGCATTGCCGGATGTGGTGACGATATAGGAGGTCGTCGCATTGAAGAGCTGCGAGGCCGCGACGCCCGCCAGGATCGTGCGGTCGGCGCCGCCGCGCGTGCCGTTCGAGAGCAGCGCCACGAAGCAGAAGGCCGCGAAGGCGCCGAGGAAGGCGCCGCCGGACAGCGACAGGACGCCGCCGCCGAGGCCCAGGATGATGATGGCCACCGCCCCGGTCGATGCACCGGCGGAGATGCCGAGCACATAGGGCTCGGCGAGCGGGTTGCGCAGCAGCGACTGCATGATCGCGCCAGACAGCGCGAGGCCGGCGCCGCAAAAGGCCGCGACGAGCGCGCGGCTCAACCGGTAGTCCCAGATCACCGTCTCGTAGACGCGATCGATCTCGACGGATGTCCAGCCGAGCCGGTTGGTGACGACGGAGAAGGTCGTGCCGAGCGGGATCGGCAGGTCGCCGATGCCCACGCTGAGGCCGATGGCAAGCCCGATCGCCGCCAGCGATGCCAGCATCAGCCCCGCGAAAACCGCCTTGCCTTCAAGAACGCCGTGTTCCGGGTTCACTTCAACAGGCCGTGCGCTTTCAATTGCTGCGCCACCTGCTCGGCGCCATAGATCGTGCGGACGGTCGGGTTCATCGCCTGGCCGTCCATGATCACGATGGCCTTGTTCTTGACGGCCGCAAGCTGGCTGACGGCAGGGTCCGTGGTCAGGAACTTGATCTTGGCCTCGGGCTTGTCGAGTTCCCAGCGGTTGCGATCGAGGCTGGCGACGACGATCACATCCGGCTTCGCCGCGATGATGCTCTCCCAGCCCAGCGTCGGCCACTCGGCCTCGGCCTGAATGGCGTTGCGGCCACCGAGCAGGTCCGCGATGAAGCCGGACGCGCCGTTCTTGCCGCCCAGATAGGCATCGGCGGAGGGGGACGGGCTGGAGAACCAGAAGACGTAGGAGAGCTTCCTGTCGCCCGGCGTGACGCTCGCGCGCAGAGCCGCCTCGCGCGCCTTGAAATCGGCGATCAGGGCCTGGCCGCGATCCGCGGCGTCGAAGATCCGGGAGAGCTCGTCGATCTCTTGATAGAGCGCCTCCATGCTCCAGAGCTGGGGACGGCTGCCATAGGCGTCCTTGCTGCCCTTGGTGTCCAGGCAGGTGCTGGGGGAAAGATAGGTGGGAACGCCGACGCGCTCGAAATCCTCGCGCTTGGCGACCTTGCTGCTCGGTCCCAGCAGCGTGGGGAGGGCAGCGGCGACGAAATCGGGCCTCTCGGCGAGCATGCTCTCGAAGGTGGGGAACTCCACGGTCAGGAGCTTCACCTTGGCATTGGCTTCGGCGAGCTGCGGCAGGACCTTGCTCGGCCAGAAGGCCGTGCCCGCCATCCTGTCCTGCAGCCCGAGCAGCAGCATGATCTCGGCGCTGTTCTGGCCGAGCCCGATGGCGCGCTGCGGCGCCTTCTGGAAGGTGACCTTCGCCCCGCAATTATCGAGGGTCAGGGGATAGCTCGTCGGAGCCGCCGCAAGCGGATTGATCAGTCCACCTGCGGTGCAAACCGCAAGCGCGACTAAGAGCGATTTGAAGTGGCCCACGCGTTGTTTCCAGGAAATGTCGTCTGTACGCCGAGCTCTTAACGACCCTGTGCGGAAAGGGCTAGTCGAGCCAAAAACATTATAAGTATTCTAAATTGCGAGCCGATTTACTTTGCACAGGCCGGCTGTCGGCTTTCATCACGTCAGCCGCGATCATCCGAGATGTCCGGCGACGATGACGGCCGTGGCCGGAGCGCCTCGTCGAGCGCGGCCAGCTCCCCGGCAATCTGGGTGCGAAGCCATAGCGCGACCCCTTCGACCATCGCGTTGAGCGGCCTCGACCGCGGCGCGATCAGGCTGTGGTGCTGCCCCGTGCGGATGATCAGGTCCGAGGCGGGGACCAGGGTCCCCTTCAGCAAGGCGCGCGAGACCACGCTGACCCAGCCGACCGCAATTCCCTCTCCATTCAACGCGGCCTGCAGGATGACGGAGTAATCCGTGAACTCGTGCCAGACGCCTTTCGAGCTGCTTCGATGGGCGACATTGCCCCATTCCTGCGCCCACTTGGGCATGGCGTGGTCCGTGAGCCACAAGAAGACATGCCCCGAGCCGTCCCCGGCGTGATCGAGCCTGCCGCGCGCCTTCAGATAGGCCGGGCTGCAGACGGGGAAGATGATCTCCGGCGCGAAGAACCAGCGCTGGTAGCGTGGGTCGTCGTCTTCGACGATGCGCGTCGCCAGATCCACATTGTCGGGAACGCCGCGCAGGACCCCTGGGATGAGATCGAAGCGGATGTCGATCTCCGGAAATGCCGCATGGAATTCGCCCAGTCGCGGCAATAGCCAATGGGCCACGAACGAGCTGGACATGGACAGCGTGACGACCGGCTTCGCCATATTCTGCCGCTGCCGGATCGCCTGGACCGCATCGGCAATGCGCCCCACGGCCTCGCCGACGACACCGAAGAGATCGCTGCCGTCCGCGGTCAGCTCGAGCCCGCGTGCCCGCCGCTCGAAGAGCCGGGTGCCTATCGCTGCCTCCAGCTCGGCGACGCTGCGGCTGATCGAGGGCTGGCTGACGTTGAATTCGGCCGCCGCGGCCGTGAAGCTGCCGGTGCGGGCCGCGGCCTCGAAAACCAGGAGTCCGCGCGCGGAAGGGATAAGGCGGGAGAGCCGGGCCATACGTGCAGCGTATGCTTCTCCCAAGGTTTTTCAATCTGGTCCGGTTCCAGGCTTGCCGCCACCATCACCGCACCTGCCGAGCTCGCTGCGGTTTCGGGCCCACGGGTAGAAATAGCACAGCCGTGCCGCTCCGGTTCGACGACAGGGAAGCCATTCGATGAGCGCAACGGTTGCCATGCCGGATCGGCCCCGCACCACATCGCTGGACCCGCTTCTGGAACCCTTCGCCATCAAGAAGCTCAGGCTTCGCAACCGCGTCGTCAGCACCAGCCATGCCTCGATGCTGGACGATGGCGGCCTGCCGCTCGAACGCTACCAGCGCTATCACGAGGACAAGGCCCGCGGCGGCCTCGCCATGACGATGATCGGCGGCTCGGCGATGACATCGCCGGATTCCAGTTGGGGCGGCGGCCAGCTCGATCTCTCCAGCGACCGGATCATCCCGCACCTGGCGGCGCTGTCCGACCGCATTCACCGCCATGGCGCAGCCGTCATGTGTCAGGTTTCGCATCTCGGCCGCCGCGCGACTTCCTACGGCTGGAACTGGCTTCCGGTGCTGGCGCCGTCGCGCGTCCGGGAAACGCGCAACCGCAACTTTCCCAAGGAGATGGACCATGCGGACATCGCACGGATCGTCCGGGACTACGCCGACGCGGCCCTGCGTTGCATGGAGGGCGGACTCGACGGCATCGAGACGGTGACCGGCGGCCATCTCATCGGGCAGTTCCTGTCGCCGCGCACCAACAAGCGCAGAGATGGTTTCGGCGGCTCGCCCGAGAACCGGGCGCGCTTTGGGCTCATGGTCCATGAGGCGATCCGCAAGCGGGTCGGCGACGACGCCATCGTCGGCATTCGCTTCGTGATCGACGAGGGCGTCGCAGACGGTTCGGATTTCGAGGATTGCCTGCAGCTCGCCCGAATCTTCGAGCGCGAAGGCAATATCGATTATTTCAACTGCATCTATGGCCGCATGGACACGGATCTCGCGCTGGCCGAGGACAACATGCCCGGCCTGTTCCAGCCCAGCGCGCCCTATCTCGGCTCCGTGGCGCGGTTCCGCCGCGAGACGAAGCTGCCTTTGATCCATGCCGGCGGCATTCGCGACGTCGCGACGGCCCGCCACACGATCCGCGAGGGTGTCGTCGATCTGGTCGGTATGACACGCGCCCATATCGCCGACCCGCATCTGGTCGAGAAGATCAGGCGCGGCGAGGAGGAGCGGATCCGCCCCTGCGTCGGCGCCTCCTACTGCCTCTACAAGAAGGTCAACTGTATCCATAACGCCGCCAGCGGGCGGGAAACCGTGCTCGGCCATGAGGTCGTGCCGGCTTCCCGACGCCTGAAGGCCGTGGTCGTCGGCGGCGGGCCAGCGGGGCTGGAAGCCGCCCGCGTCTGTGCCGAGCGGGGGCATTCGGTCGTGCTGTTTGAGGCTGCGGCAAAGCTCGGCGGGCAGCTGCTCGTCGCCACCGCAGCCGAAGAGCGGCGCGATCTGATCGGCATCGTCGATTGGCGCATCGCAGAGCTTGAACGGCTCGGCGTCGATATGCGGGTGAACTGCTATGCGGAGGCCGACATCGTTCGCGCCGAGGCGCCGGATCTCGTGATTGTCGCTACGGGCGGCATTCCGGACACCGACTGGTTCGAAGGTTCGGAGCTGTGCGACAGCGTCTGGGACGTGCTGACCGGCGCGGTGCCGGGCAAGAGCGATGTGCTTGTCTATGACGGGACGGGACGTCAGGCGGCTGCGTCCTGCGCGTTGCAGCTCGCGCGGCAGGGGCGGTCGGTCTATCTGGCCACGCCCGACGACGCACTTGCCGTCGAGATGTCCTATATCGACAAGTCGAGCTTTCGGAAGCGCTTCGCCGAGCTGGGCATCCGTTCGCTCGTCGATGTCCGGCTGGAGAAGGTCGAGCGTCGGAGCAATACCCTGCAGGCGACGTTCCGTAACGAATTGACCGGCGCCGAAAGCCAGGTGGAGGCCAGCCAGATCGTGGTCGAATACGGCACGCTGCCGGCCGCCGAGATCTACCACGAACTACGGCATCTCTCCGCCAATGACGGCGTGACCGATATCGCGATCATGCTCGGAAGCGAGGAAGCGGCCGCGCCCGCGCCGGGAAGCTTCCTCCTGCACCGCATCGGCGACGCCGTGTCGAGCCGCGATCTCTATTCCGCGATCTACGAGGCCTATCGGCTCTGTTCGAAACTCTGAGCGATTGCTGATTTTACGCGGAAACGCGCCGTCATCCCGGGCTTGACCCGGGATCCATGCCGGTACGCTTGCGATACATGCTCAGGCATGGATTCCGGCTCTCCGCTTCGCTCCGGCCGGGATGACCAGCGCTTCCGTCAGAAAACACAGTGTGTCCCGGACGGCGGATCAAGCGACGGCTGAATTTTCGCCGCTTTCCGCGTTGGCGAAGCGCTCGATCCGGAAGTCGTGGAGCGGGATATCCGTCGTTCCCGTAGCGATCAGCTCGGCCATGGTGTCACCGACGCCGGGACCGAGCTGGAAGCCGTGCCCGCTGAAGCCGAAGGCGTGGAACAGGCCCGGAGTCGTCGCTGAAGGGCCCATGACGGGCAGCATGTCGGCGAGATAGCCTTCGCAGCCCGACCAGGTGCGGATCACCGAGACTTTCTCCAGGGCCGGCAGGAGCTGTCTCAGGGCGCGGAGTTGCGCCGGCAGCCGTGCCGGATCGGCCTTGGCGTGGCCGGGATCGAGGGGCACGTCGACCCGTTCGGCGGCACCGCCGAAGACGATGTTTCCGCGCTCGACCTGGCGGAAATAGGCGTCGGTTCCGTGCCGGCGGGTCCAGATGCCGACGACCGGCAGGATGCGATGGGGCAGGGGCTCGGTCACGCCCATCTGCGGTCCGCGCGGGGTGAGGGGCACAGGCTCGCCGAATCGCGCGGCGATCCGCATCCCCCAGGCGCCGGCGGTGTTGAGCAGCCTGCCGGCCTCGAACACGCCCTTGGAGGTCGTCACGCGGAGGCCGGCATCGGTCCTGTCGATGCTGCCGACCTCGCATTCCTCGACGATCTCCGCACCGAGCCGTCGCGCCGCATCGGCGAAGGCCGGCGCGATCAGGCGCGGGTTGCCGGAGCCGTCATGCGGGGAAAAGGAGGCCGCGATCGCTCCGGGTCCGAGGCCGGGAAAGCGCGCCCGGATCTCGTTGGCGCCGAGTTCCTCGAGTTCGAGGCCCCAGGGCCGCGCGGCATCGGCATAGGCGCGCATGTCGGCCAGCGCATCCTCCTCGAAGATCAGCCGGAGATGGCCGGTCGCGCGGAATTCCACGTCGCGGCCGAGCAGGCGCTCCGCCTCGCCCCAGAGCGCGCGCGAGCGATGCGCCAGCGGCAATTGCGTGAGATGGCGCCCGGTCCGGCGGATATTGCCGAAGGAGGCGACGGTGGCGCCCGTTCCGACGCGGTTGCGTTCGATCAGCGTGACCTTCAGGCCGCGCCGCCTCAGGAAAAAGGTTGCGGCGGTTCCCATCAGGCCGCCGCCGAGCACGATCACATCCATGTCCAGCCTCTCGCCGCAGAGCGGCAGATCTCCGTGCGGCCGAACCTGACGCGGGCGAGCGGAGCGGTCAAAGACGCGATGGCCGGCAGGCCATAAGTCCAGCCTATGGTCCCACCCTGCATGTCTCTTGGACCGCCCGGCAGCTTCCGTGCCAGCTTTCGGCCGCCAGCAAGAGGAGCGGACATGGACGGCGGAACTGTGCCGGGGGCGGACTGGAAGGTCGGCGTCGATATCGGCGGCACCTTCATCGATTTCTGCGCGCTGGAGACGCGCTCGGGCCAAGTCGCGTCGCTGAAGGTCTTGACGACGCCCGACGATCCCGGCGCCGAACTGATGACCGGCCTCTCTCTGCTGGCCAAGCGCGAAGGCCTCGCTCCCGAAGCCGTCACCCGCTTCGTCCACGGCACCACGGTCGGCGTCAACACCATCATCCAGCGCAAGGGCGCGCCGCTCGCGCTCTTCACCAATGCCGGCTTCGAGGACGTGATCGAGCTGGCGCGGCTGCGCATGCCCGACGTCTATTCGCTGTTCTGCAGCCGGCCGGAGCAACTGATCACCCGCGACAGGGTCTTCGGCATCCCGGCCCGCATGCGCTCGGATGGCCGGGAGACGGTCAAGCCCGATCTCGACGCGGTCGCCGCGGCCGTGGCCGCGGCCAAGGCGCGCGGGGCGGTCGGCATCGTCGTCGCCTTCCTGCACGCCTGGCGCGACGGTGCGCAGGAGGAGGCGGTCAAGGCCGAGATCGCCCGGCTGGCCCCGGAACTCTTCGTCTTCACCTCGGCGGAGGTCTGGCCGGTGATCCGCGAATATGAGCGGACCACGACGGCGATCCTCAACGCCTATGTGCATCCCCGCATCGCCGGCTATCTGACGGCGCTGGAGCAGCGGCTCGCGGATCGCGGCGTGCCGGCGCGTGCCCTGCTCACCAAATCGAATGGCGGCGTGATGAACGCCGCCGAGGGCAAGCGCGCCTGCGTCTCCATGCTGCTCTCGGGCACGGCTTCGGGCGTGATCGGCGCGACCTGGTTTGCCCGGCAGGCCGGCGAGAAGCGTGTGCTGGCGCTCGATATCGGCGGCACCTCCGCGGACTTCGCCCTGATCATCGACGGCGAGCCGCAATACGGCACTGGCGAGATGATCGGCGAATTCCCGCTTTACATCCCCTCGGTCTCGGTGAGCTCGATCGGCATCGGCGGCGGCTCGATCGCCTCCGTCGACGGGCAGGGCGTGCTGCGCGTCGGGCCGGAATCGGCGGGGTCCACGCCGGGGCCGGCCTGCTATGGGCGCGGCGGCGAGCAGGCGACCGTCACCGACGCCATGGTGGTCTGCGGCTGGCTCGGCCATAGCGAGATGGCCTATGGCCAGCTGAAGATGGATGCCGGGCTCGCCCGCGCTGCGGTTGGACGCCTTGCCGAGAAGCTCGGCCGCCCGCTGGAGGAGACGGCCCAGGCCATCCTCGACATCGCCGTCTCGGAGATGTTCGTCGAAGTCGAGAAACTGTCCTCCCGGGCCGGCGTGGATCTGAAGGATTTCGCGCTGATGCCCTTCGGCGGCGGTGGGCCGATGCTCGGCGCCTTCCTGGCGCGGGAGCTCGGCATGAACAGGTTGCTGGCGCCGCGCCGCCCCGGCGTCGTCTCGGCGCTCGGCGGACTCGTCGCCGATCTGCGCGGCGACCTCGTCCGCACGCTCTTCACCGAGCTCTCGGCCGCGGTCCTGCCGCAACTGAAGGCGGCGGCGGCCGCCATGGTGCAGGATGGGCGCAACTGGCTCGCGGCGCAGGGGCATGCCGGCTCTGCCGATCTGAGGTTCTCGGCGGATATGCGCTATGTCGGCCAGAGCTACGAGATCGAGGTCCCGCTGCAGCCGGCCTGGCTGGAGGCGGGCGACCCGGCGGCGATCGCCCGCGAATTCCATGAAACGCATGCGCGGATCTACGATTTCGACGATCCTGATGGCCGCATCGAAATCGTCAACCTGCGCCTTTCCGCCATCGGCGCTGGTCCCGTGCTGTCTTTCCCGGAGGTCGCGGAGGCCGATGCGGTCGCCGTGCCGGAACGCGAGATTCCGATCCATACCGGCGGTGCCCGGAAATCCGTCGGCCTCTACCGCCGCGCCGACCTTTCGCCCGGCAGCCGCTTCGCCGGGCCGGCCGTCGTCGCCCAGGAGGACACGACCGTCGCGATCCCCGCCGGAACCGCTGCGCGGATCGACAGCCATCTCAACCTGCACCTGACGTTTTCGGAGTGATGCCGATGTTCGACCGGATGAAGCTTCAGGTGCTCGCCAACCACGCCCGCGCCGCGGCCGAGAACATGGCGCACACGCTGCACCGCACCGCCCATTCCGCCTTCGTCAAGGAGACGGAGGATTTCACGGTCATGCTGATCAGCCGCAGCGGCGACACCTTCGCCGTGCCGATGGAGCTGGGTGCGACCTGGTATCCGGGCCTGTCCTGGGCCCCCGCGATCAAGATGATCGAGGACTACAAGCCCGGTGACGTCGCCTTCACCAACGATCCCTATTCTTGCTTCGTCGCCACCCATGCGCCCGACACCCATCTCTGGAAGCCGGTCTTCCACCAGGGTGAGATCGTGGCTTGGACCGGCGGGCATATCCACAACACCGATATGGGCGGCGCGGTGCCTGCCTCGCTCTCGCGGGCGCTCACCGAGATCCATCAGGAGGGCATCCGCTTCCCGCCGATGAAGCTCGTCAACGAAGGCATCTTCGACGAGCAGATCCTCAGGATCATGACGACCAATGTCCGCAAGCCGGACCTCAATATCGGCGACATCAAGGCGCTAGTCGGCGCGCTCAACACCGGTGAGCGCAAGGTGCTGGCGATGATCGAGAAGTTCGGCCGCGAGGCGTTCCTGAGCGGCGTCGACGCGCTGCTCGACCATGCCGAGGCCCAGGCGCGCGAGGTGTTGCGCGGCATGCCGGACGGAACCTGGGAATTCGCCGACTATGCCGACGAGGATTCGGTCGAGGCCAATCCCTGCCGCCTGAAGCTCAAGCTCACCATCCGCGGCGGCGAGGCGGTGCTGGATTTCACCGGTTCCGACCCGCAGCTCGCCTCTTCGCTCAATGTGCCGAGCGGCGGCAACCCCCGGCATACGATGCTGCTCGTCGGGGTCTATTACGTGCTCTACACGCTGAACCCGAAGATCCTGCTCAACACCGGACTGACACGCCCCTTCACCTGCATCGCGCCCGAGGGGACGGTCCTGAATCCGATTTTCCCGGCCGCGGTCGGCATGCGCTCGCTCACCTGCGCGCGGCTGCGCTCGGTGATCTTCGGCGCCTTCTCGCAGGCGGTGCCGGAGCGTCTGCCGGCGGCGCCCGCCGGCAACAACTGCATCGTCAACGTGATGACCACAGACGAGCGCACGCATCGCACCGTCATCGCCGCGGTCAATCCGGTGGTCGGCGGCGGCGGCGGCATGCCGCACCGCGACGGCACCAACGGCTCGGGGGCGGATGCCGCTTATCTCAGGAACACGCCGATCGAGATCACCGAGACCGAGACGCCGGTGGAGTTCGTCAAATACGGGCTGGCGCGGGACAGTGGCGGCGCCGGGCGCTGGCGCGGCGGGCTCGCCACCGAGATGGCGTTCCGCGTCTTCGCGCCCGACAGTCGCATCACCGCGCGCAACCGCGATCGCAGCTTCTTCCGGCCCTGGGGCGTGCTCGGCGGCAAGGCGGCGGGCCTTTCCGACATGGTGGTCAATCCTGGGCAGCCGGAAGAGCGGCGGCTCGGCAATATCGACACTGCCGTCCTCCAGCCCGGCGACGTGCTGGAGATTCGCTCGGCCGGCGGCGGGGGCCGGGGGCATCCGTTCGATCGGGAGGCCTGGCGCGTGGCGCAGGATGTCGTGCGCGGCTATGTCTCGCCGGAGGCGGCCGAGCGCGATTACGGCGTCGTGATGCAGGGCGACATGCTGAACGAGGAGGCCACGAAGGCCCGGCGCGCCGATCGCTTGCCGGTGTCGGGCCATTTCCATTTCGGTCCGGAGCGCGAGAGTTACGAAGCCCAATGGACGTGGGACGCCTATGACAGGCTGACAGCCTTGCTCGCCGGATTGCCGATCCACTGGCGCTTCTTCGCCAAGACCGAGATCTTCCGGCGGATGAAGGGCCGGGCCGGCGCGCGGGGTGTCGACGAGGCTTTTGCCGCGGCCAAGCAGCGGTTTCCCGAGATGCCGGAGCCGCGGCTGGTCCATGCCGAGGCGGCCGAGTGAGCACGGCCGCGAGCGAAGCGGCCGGCCGGCTGGTTCGATTGGCCGAGGCCGACCGAGCCCCGCTGCGCTTCTTCCTTGATGGGAGCGAGCGGCAGGCGTTGACCGGCGACACCGTGCTCAGCGCGGTGCTCTCGGTTGCGCCGGCACTGCGTGGCTCGGAATTCGGGCCCGAGCTCCGCGCCGGCTTCTGCCTGATGGGCGCCTGCCAGGATTGCTGGATCTGGCAGGAGGATGGACCACGGCTGCGGGCCTGTTCGACGCCGCTGGCCGAAGGCATGCGCCTCCTGTCCGACGCTCCCGGAGAGTGGCCATGAGCGAAGCGATGAGACTGCAGGTGGTCGTGGTCGGGGCGGGCCCGGCCGGGATCCGGGCTGCCGAAATTCTGGTCGGCGGGGGCCTGCGGCCCATCGTCATCGACGAGGGCGAGCGCGCCGGCGGCCAGATCTATCGCCGACCCCCGCAAGGCTTCACGCGCCCGCCCGAGGCGCTTTATGGCTCGGAGGCGGCGAAAGCCGTCGCCCTGCACCGGAGCTTCGACGCCATGGCCGCGGCGGGCCGCCTTGCCCATCACCCGCGCAGCTCCGTCGTCGCCATCGCGCAGGGGCGGCTGCAGGTGCTCGATACGGAGGGCTCGCGCTGGATTGCCTATGACCGGTTGATCCTCGCGACCGGGGCGATGGATCGGATCATGCCCGTGCCCGGCTGGCAGAGCGCTGGTGTCTACGGGCTCGGCGCGATGCAGATCGCGCTGAAGGCGCAAGGTGCTGCGTTGGGGCGGCGCCTCGTGCTGGCGGGCTCGGGGCCGCTGCTGACCTTGCTCGCGGTGCAGTTGCTCAAGGCCGGGGCGCAGATTGCAGCGGTGCTCGACACCACGCCCATGCGCCAGCAGTTGCGCGGCTTCACCGGTCTCTCGGCGAGGCCGCTCCTTGCCTTGCGCGGGCTGATGATGCGCCGGCGCCTGGCTGGGCTCTACCATGCCGGCGTCCGGCTGGAACGCATCGAGGCAGATGAGCGCGGCCCAGTCGCCGTGCTCTGGCGCGATGAAATGGGCCGGAGCCAGCGCACGGCCTGCGATGCGGTCGGTCTGGGCTGGCATCTGCGGGCGGAGACGCGCCTTGCGGATCTGGCGGGCTGCGACTTCGCCTATGACGGGACATGGCGGCAATGGCTGCCGGAAGCCGATGCCATGGGCCGGGCGGGGCATGGCGTCTACCTCGCCGGCGACGGACTCAGGATCCTCGGTGCGGATGGCGCCGAGATCGCAGGGCGCCTGGCTGCGGCGGCCTGTCTCCAGGATCTCGGCCTGCCGGGGCCGGACATTGCAGCGGACAGGCGCCGGCTTGCCCGGTTCGGTCGCTTCGCACGCGGGCTCGCGCAGGCCTTCCCCTGGCCGGCCGAGACGGCCGCCTCGTTGCCGGACGAGACCGTGATCTGCCGCTGCGAAGGCGTGACGGCGGCCGAACTGCGCCGGGCCGTCGATTTCGGCGGCGGCGAGGTCAATCGCGCCAAATCGCTTGGGCGCGTCGGCATGGGGCGCTGCCAGGGGCGCTATTGCGAGCTTGCCGCGGCCGAAATCGTGGCCGGCAGCGCCGGGCTGCCATGCGTCGCGGCGGCGGGCCGGCTGCGCGGCCAGGCGCCGGTGAGACCGGCGCCGATCGCCGCGCTGCTTCAGGACACGGCTGCGGAGGGATAGGGCGCTGCGATCAGGCGCCGGAGGGCCGGCTGAACTCCCGGCAGGCGGCGCGCAGGCAATCGCGCATCAGCTCATGGCTGGCCGAAAGCGGCCGGTCATTGCTGGTCAGGATGGCGACCGGCACTTCGATCCGGGGCTCGAACGGCCGGGTCACGACGCCGTTGAACTGCTCCCAGGGCAGGAGGCTGTCGACGATGGCGATGCCGAGCCCGTCGCGGACATAGGGCAGGGCCGTGATCGAGAGGTCGATCTCGATCGCCGGCGCATAAGCGAATGCCTCGGCCTCGGCCGAGGCAGCCAGCAGACGCCCCGGCAAGGTGTCGGCGCGATAGGAGATCAGGGTCTCGTCGCAGATATCGGCGAAGCGGACGCGGTCGAGGCCCGCCAGCCGATGCGCAGCCGAGACGACGCAGACCAGCGTGGCGCGCCCCACCGTCTCGGCATGGATGCCGGCATGGGGCAGGTTGTTCATGGCAATGCCGAGCGACACTTCGCCATTGCGCAGCATCTCGACGATCGATGCCTGCGAGGCGATGAGCGAACGCACCACGATCTCGGGATGGGCCTCCCGGAAGGCGGTCAGGGCGCGCGGCACGATCGACATGGAAGGCGGCGCCGAGGCGGCGAGCCGGACGAGGCCGGTGCGGCCATGGCGCATGTCGATCGTCCGGCGGCGCAGCGCATCGAGCTCGCCGAAGATATGCTCGGCCTGGGAGTAGAGCTCCTCCGCCTCCTGCGTCGGCACCAGCCGCCCGCGCACGCGATTGAACAGCTTGAAGCCGAGCTGGTCCTCGGCGTGAAGCAGGATCTGGCTCAGGGCCGGCTGTGAGATGTTCAGCATCGCCGCCGCGCCGGTGACCGTGCCGCAGCGCATCAGCGTGCAGAAGACTTCGAGTTGGCGCGCCCGCATCTGTCGTCCCATCAACGGCGATAGGCAGACATCGCCGCCGTCTGAGCGGATGTCCAGAGCCGTTTCCGATCGAGGCGATCCAGGGGGACATAGAACTCTGCCCCCCCGGATTGCTTCGCTATGCTTGCAGCCTAACCGGAACCGTTCCCTTCAGCGCTGGTCCCAGCGATCCCGCATTTCGTAGAAGAGCACGGCAAGCGGCAGGAACCAGGGCTTGCCGTAATAGAGCGGGCGGCTGCGGAAGGGCAGGTCGGCATAGGCGCCGGGCCGCTCCGCGCTGCCGAGCATGCGCTGCGCGATCTTGTGGCCGAACCAGCTCGCGCGGGCGATGCCGGTGCCGTTGTAGCCGCAGGCGTAGAAGATGCCGTCCTGCTCGCCGAGATGGGGCAGCTTGTCGAAGGTGAAGCCGGTCTGGCCGTGCCAGTAATGCGTGATCGGCGTCCGTTCGAGCTCGGGGAAGACCTGCAGCATCTGCTTGCGCAGATGCGCGGCATTGGCGTGGGCGACATTCTCGCCGTTCACCTTGAGCACCCGCCCACCGAAGAGAATCCGAGTCCCGTCCGGCGAAGGGCGGTAATAGGTCACGACGCGCTGGCTACCCGCTAGCATGCGCCGCTTCGGCATGAGGCGATTCATCACCTCGGCCGGGAGCTGGCCGGTCGCGATCAGCGCGCTGCGGATGGGGATGATCCGCCGCTGCAGGAAGGGCAGGAGCGCGCCGGTATAGCCGTTGGTCGCGACGAGCACCTGCTTCGTGGCGGTTTTTTTTCGCTCGCCCACCGCAAGATTGAAGCCGCCGGCCTGCGGCGAGATCGCCGTAACGCGGGCGCCGCTGACGACCTGAACGCCGAGCCGGCGCGCGGCTTCGGCGAGACCGGCGACATAGCGGGCCGGATGCAGGCCGGCATAGCCCGGCATGGCGAGGCCGCCATGATAGAGCTCGGTGCCGATCTCGCCCTGCTGGTCGGCCCGCGGCACCAGATAGGCGTCGCAGGGCATGACCTGACGGATGCGGTCGAGATTGCGCCCCATCGCCTCATAGAGGCGCGGCGTCATCGCGCCCCGGAAATAGCCGACCACCGCAAGGTCGCAGGAGATGGCCTCGCGTGCCACCACATCCTTGACGTGTTGCAGGGCGAGAAAGCTCTCCTCCACGATGGCACGCGCCTTGTCCGGCCCATAGGCCATCGCGGTATCGAAGGTGGCCCAGCCAGGGCCGAGCATCCCGCCATTGCGGGAGGAGGCGCCCCAGCCGGGCGCTTCCGCATCCAGCACGGTGACCTGCTTGCCGGCGCGCGCCAGGGTCAGCGCGGCGTTGAGCCCGGTAAAGCCGCCGCCGACGATGGCGACCTCGCTTTGCGCCGGCAGTTCGGCTGCGGGCTGTGTCGCCGGCTTTGCCGCATCCCACCAATAGGGCGTGTCGACCGCGTCGGCGCTGAAGAACGGACCGGACAGGCGTGCCATGCGCGTAACCCTCAGGACGGCAGGATGCGGCGCAGGAAATCCTGCGTGCGCGGATGTTGCGGGCGGCTCAGCACGGCGTCGGGCGAGCCTTGTTCGACCAGAACGCCGCCGTCGAGGAACAGCACGCGGTCGGCGACTTCGCGGGCGAAGCCCATCTCGTGGGTGACGACCACCATCGTCATGCCCTCGTCGGCCAGCGACCGCATCACGGCGAGCACCTCGCCGACGAGCTCCGGATCGAGCGCTGAGGTCGGCTCGTCGAACAGGATCGCATCGGGCTTCATGCCGAGCGCGCGCGCGATCGCGACGCGCTGCTGCTGGCCGCCGGAGAGCTGGGCCGGATAGGCATCGATCTTCGTGCCGAGCCCGACCCGCGTGAGCAGTTCGCGCGAGCGCGCCAGAACCTCCTCGCGCGGCTCCTTCTTCACGAAGATCGGGCCTTCCGCGACGTTTTCCAGCGCCGTCCGGTGCGGGAACAGGTTGAAGCGCTGGAAGACCATGGCGACGCGGGTCCGCACCTGCCGGATGCGCGACGAGCCCGTGTCGACCCGCTCGCCATGCACGACGATCTCGCCGCCCTGATAGGTCTCCAGCCCGTTGATGCAGCGCAGGAGCGTCGACTTGCCGGAACCGGACGGCCCGATGATGCAGACCACCTCGCCCTTCTCGACCGAGAAGGAGACATCGTGGATGACCTCGAGCGGGCCGAAGGATTTTCTGATGTTGCGCAGTTCGATGATGCTCATCGGGCCTGCCTCATCCGGCGCTCGAGCCAGCTGTTGAAGGCCGTGAGCGGCAGGCTCATGGCGAGATAGATCAGCGCCACGAGTGTGAAGATCGTGGTGTTCTCGAAGGTCGAGGACGCCAGCAGCTTGCCCTGTAGCGAGAGCTCCGCGACTGTGATGGTCGAGGCCAGCGAGGAATCCTTGAGCAGCATGACCATGGTGCTGCCATAGGGCGGCAGCGCCACGCGGATCGCCTGCGGCAGCACGACGCGACGCATCAGCAGGCCCCAGCCCATGCCGATCGACAGCGCGGCTTCCGTCTGCCCGCGGTCGATCGCCTCGATGCCGGCGCGGAAGACTTCGGCCATGTAGGGCGAATAGGCGATGCCGAGCCCGATGATGGCGGCCTGGACGGCCGTCAGCGACAGGCCGAGATCGGGCAGCACGAAATAGATGTAGAACAGGGTGACGATGCCGGGAATGCCACGCACGACGACGATGATCGTGCGCGCCGTCCAGGCGAGCGGCGCGATGCCGCTCACCCGCATGAAGGCCCAGACCAGGCCCAGTACCGTCGCAAGGACGAAGGCGCCGAGCGTGACCAGGATGGTGAGGTAGACGCCCTGCATCAGGATCGGCAGGTATGTCGGAACCTGGCTGAGAAAATGCGTCATGGCTGGACGGGACGAGCGCTCAGAGACCCCATTTCTTCAGGATCGCGTCGAAGCGGCCATCCTTCTTCATATTCGCCAGGCTGGTGTTGATCTTCGCGAGCAGCTCGGCATTGCCCTGCTTGACGGCGATGTTGATCGGGCCCGGCACGGAGGGCTTGTAGGACTTGACCAGCCGCAGCTGCGGGAAGCGCCCCTGCGCCAGGTTGTAGGCCAGGATCGGATAGTCGCCGATGCCGGCATCGAGACGGCCATTGGAGACGTCGCGCAGGATGTCGGGCAAGCTGTCATAGGCATTCACCTCAGCCGGCGCGCCCGATGCCTTGAGGGCGTCGATATAGCGCGTGCCGATCTGGGCACCGACCTTCTTGCCCTTCATGTCGTCGAAGCCGACATAGTCTTTTTCGTCCTTGGCCGGCACCACCAGGCCCTCGCCATAGGCGTAGACGTCCTGGCTGAAGTCGACGACCTTGGCGCGCTCGGGGGAGCCGTACATGGCGGCGGAAATGATATCGATCTTGCCGGAGGTGAGCGCTGCGATCAGCGTCGAGAACTGCATCGGCTGGATCTCGACCTTGAAGCCGGCATCCTCGCCGACCTCCTCGATGACATCGACCATCATGCCCTGGATGGTGTTGGTCTTCGCGTCGAGAAAGGTGAAGGGCGTGCCGGTGGGCGTCGAGCCGACCTTGTAGACCGTCTGAGCCTGTGCCGTCGCCGCGGCAACCATTATGCCGAGCGCCGCAACCGTTGTTCTGAACCCGATCATCCCGTTCCCCATTTGCTTCGTGGACACCCGGTTGTTCGCGCCGGGCCATGCAGCATCCGTACCTGCCGGAGCGAACGACAAGACGAATTCGTGTCGGACCCATAAGACGGACTTATGCGGTCCGGTGCGAGCAGGCGGCCGCTAGAACTCGGCCACCTTGCCGAAGGCGGACCCCTCCAGTCGCTCCGGTCGATAGGGCTTGGGATCGACGATCGGCTTCGCGCCGGTCACGATATCGGCGATCATGTGACCAGCGCCCGGGCCGATGCCGAAGCCGTGGCCGCTGAACCCCGCCGCGAGGATGAAGCCGGGCAGGCCGGCGAGTTCCCCGATGGCGGGCACGCCATCCGGCGTGCTGTCGATATAGCCGGCCCAGCGCGCTGCGACTGGCACGGATTTGAGGGCCGGCAGCAGGGCTTGGGCACGCGCGTGGGTCTCGGCGATCTGGCGCGGATCGGGCGTCGGGTCGAGGATGCGCCTGGCTTCCATCGGAGTCGGCGCGTCGAGCTTCCAGCGCCCGAGCGTCTCGTGGCCGGATTTCCAGCCCTCGAGCCCGCCGATCGCGAGGTTGCGCCAGCGCCGCAGGAACATCGGCACGAACTGGCGGGCGAAGCGCAGTTGCTGCGGCGTGGGATCGACGCGGGCACCGCCGCTGATCGCCAGCGTGTAGCCGCCGTCGCGGCGGCGCGTTAGCGAGACAGCGGCCGTATGCAGCGCGTCCGGCAGGCCGGTTGCGCCGGGTGCGACTGACAGAATCGACGAGCGGACAGAGGATTGTGGAAAACGGATACCGTATTGGTTGAGGAAAGAGGAGGCCCAGGCGCCACCGGCGTGAATGACCGTCCCCGCACGGATCGTGCCTTTCTCCGTCACCACGGCCGAGACACGTCCGCCCGCCGTCTCGAGGCCCCGCGCGGCACAGAACTGATGCACGCTGCCGCCGGCCTTGAGAATGCCGCGTGCGATCACCGGCGCGGCGCGGGCGGGGTCGGCGGTGCCGTCCGTCGGCGAGAACACGCCGCCCTTCCAGCGTTTGCCGGTCGCGCTGCCGCGGGCCGAGGCTTCCTCGGTGGAGAGCATATGGGTGACGACACCTTCGCCGACAGCGAAGTCCCGCCATTTCGCCCAGCCGGCGAGCTCCGCGTCGTCGTCGCTCAAATAGAGCAGGCCGCAGCGCCGGAAGCCGAGATCCTCTCCGATCTCCGCGGCAAAACGGTCCCAGAGCGTGAGGCTTTCCGTCGCCATCGGCAATTCGCGAGCATCGCGGTTCTGCTGGCGACACCAGCCCCAGTTCCGGCTCGACTGCTCGGCGCCGATGCGGCCTTTCTCGACGAGCGCGACCTTTAGGCCGCGGCGCGTGAGGTAATAGCCGGCGGAGACACCGACGATGCCGCCGCCGATGACCACGACATCGGCGCTATCGGGCAGGACGGGGCTGGTTTCGATCTCGAACAGTGGCGCCGGCATCACGGTCTCCTTGCGGAGGCGAGACTATCGGCCGGCCGACGGGCATATGCACCGCAGATCGGGACGCGACGGCATTTCCTTCGGTTTCGACAGACCGATTCTGCCATCGACTGCGCCCGGCACCTGTTAGACACGGCGCATCGTTCGCGGCATGATCTGCTGCCGCAGCGCCACATCGCGCGGCGTAGCTGTCTGTCGATCGAGAGGACACCCATGAAGCTTGACCAGATCGACATCAAGATCCTCTACGAGCTGCAGAAGAACGGTCGGATCACCAATGTCGAGCTGGCCGAACTCGTGAACCTCTCGCCGAGCCCCTGCCTGATGCGCGTGAAGAAGCTGCAGCAGGAAGGCTACATCACCGGCTATTCCGCCCGCATCAACATCGGCAAGCTCGGCCAGACTTTGACCGTCTTCACCGAAGTGACGCTGAAGAATCACCGGCAGATCGATTTCGCGCGCTTCCTCGCCGCCATCGAGAAGCTCGATCAGGTGATAGAGTGCCACCTCGTCTCGGGCGGCTACGACTATCTCGTCAAATTCGTCACCAGCGGCATCATCGAGTACCAGACGCTGATGGAGCGGCTGATCGACCTCGATATCGGCATCGACAAGTATTTCAGCTTCGTCGTGCTGAAATCCCCGATCGTGAAGCCGCATATGCCGCTGACCAGTCTGTTCCCGATCACGGCGACGGGCTGAGGCGAGCTCAGCGCTTGGAGAAGGCCGCGACGAGTTCCGGGTCGCGTTCGAGATTGTCGAGCCAGGTCGGGTCGAGCTGGGGGACCGACGACATCAGCAGACGCGCATAGGGGTGGCCGCCCGCTTTGCCGACCTGATCGGCCGGCAGTTGCTCGACCTTCACGCCGCGATACATGACCGCGACCTCGTCGCAGATCGCCTGCACGGTCGTCAGGTCGTGGCTGATGAAGAGATAGGACAGTCCGAGCTCGCGCTGCAGGTCCTTGAGCAGGTCGATGATGGCGGCGGCCACCACGGTGTCGAGCGCGGAGGTGATCTCGTCGCAGAGGATCAGGTCGGGGTCCGCGGCGAGCGCTCGCGCCAGGTTCACGCGCTGCTTCTGGCCGCCCGACAATTCGCTCGGCAGCCGATGCTTCAGCGCGCGCGGCAGATGGACGAGTTCGAGCAGCCGGTCGATACGTGCGTCGCGGGCGGTGCCGCGCAGGCCGTGGTAGAAGCTGAGCGGGCGGCCCAGGATGTCCTCGACCGACTTGGCGGGGTTCAGCGCGGTATCGGCGGACTGGAATACGATCTGGAGCTTGCGCAATTCGTCGGCGCTTCGGTCCTGCGCCCGCGGCGCCATCGGCTTGCCGTTGAAGGCGATAGCGCCTGAGGAAGGCGGGATGATGCCGGCGATGGCGCGGGCCAGCGTCGATTTTCCGCAACCGGACTCACCGATGATGCCGAGGTTGCGCCCACGCTCCAGCGTGAAGCTGACCTTGTCGACCGCCAGGATCAGCGGCGTCCCATCAGGACGCAGCTTGCCGTAGCCGGCGCTGATCGAGTCGAGTTCCAGCACCGGCCGGGGCGCGGCGGCATCCGTGGCCGCGGCCTGCGCCGGCACGCGGCCGGGCGGCGCGAAGGCTGCCAGCAGTTCCTGCGTGTAGGGATGCTTCGGCGCCGACAGGATCTGCGCCGTGGCCCCGATTTCCTGAATGACGCCGCCCTTGAGGACGACGATGCGGTCGGCAATCTGCGCGACGACAGCCAGATCGTGCGAGACATAGACGCCGGCCATCTGGCTCCGGCGCATCACGGATTTGAAGGCGCGCAGGACTTCGATTTGCGTGGTGACGTCGAGCGCCGTCGTCGGCTCGTCGAAGATCACGACCTTCGGATCGCCGATCAGGGCCATGGCTGCCGAGAGGCGCTGGAGCTGGCCGCCGGACACCTGATGCGGATAGCGCCCGCCGATCGTCTCGGGCGAGGGGAGGGACAATGCCCGAAACAGCTCGACCGCCTTGGCCTCGGCCTGCGCACGCGGCATCAGTTCGTGGATGCGGGTGATCTCGATCACCTGGTCCATGATCCGCTGTGCCGGATTGAAGGCGGCCGCCGCGCTCTGCGGCACATAGGAGACGGTGACGCCGCGGATTTTCGCCCGCTCCTTCTCGGACAGGGCAGCCATGTCCCGGCCATCGACACACACGCTGCCGCCCGTGATCCGGCAGCCGGTACGGGTGTAGCCGAGCAGGGTCAGCGCGATCGTGGTCTTGCCCGAGCCGCTCTCGCCGATCAGCGCGACGATCTCGCCGGGCGTGATCTCGAAGCTGACGCCCTTGATGATCTCGACGCGCCGGCCGGCATCGGTGGTCGCCTCGACCTTGAGGTCCCGGATTTCGACGAGAGGGCTCATCATTCGCTCCGGTCGCGGATCTTCTGCGGCAGGTTGTCGATTAGCATGTTCACCGCGATCGTCAGGCTGGCGATGGCGAAGGAGGGCGCCATTACCGCCGGCGCGCCGAAGGGCAGCCCGCCGATATTCTCGCGCACCAGCGAACCCCAGTCGGCCTCCGGCGGCTGCACGCCGAGGCCGAGGAAGGACAGGCCGGACAAGAGCAGCACGATGAAGACGAAGCGCAGGCCGACATCGGCCAGCACAGGCCCGATGATGTTGGGCAGGATCTCGGCGCGGATGAGATAGCTCAGCTTTTCGCCGCGGATGCGCGCCACGGTGACGAAATCCGTGGTGTTGACGTTGACCGCGAGCGCCCGCGCGAAGCGATAGGACCCCGGCGTGTAGATGATGCCGAGGATCAGCATCAGCACGGGAATCGAGGAGCCGACGCCGGCGACCGCAACGAGCGCGAACAGCTTGCTGGGAATCGAGCTCAACGCATCGATGAAGCGGCTCAGCGCCGTATCTAACCAGCCGCCGGTCACGGCGGCCGCCATGCCGAGCGTGACGCCGATGGTGCAGGCGATCAGCGTGGCCGCCAGCGAGATGCCGACGGTGTAGCGCGCGCCGAAGAGGATGCGCGAGAGCATGTCGCGCCCGAGATAGTCCGTCCCGAGCGGAAACTGCAGGCTCATCGGGCCGAAATAGTCGGTGTCGACGATGTCGCTGATGCCATGGGGCGTCACATAGGGCGCGAGAATGGCGATCAGCGCCCAGGCGAGGATGATGACGAGGCTGATCCAGCCCGTGAGGTTGAACCGGTACCCGGCCCGGCGCGGGCTGACGGTCGTCGTGTTGGCTGCGTCGATGGCCATGGTCAGCGCAATTTCGGATTCGACAGGATGGCGATGACATCCGCCGTCGTGATCAGCAGGAGGTAAACGACGCAGAAGATCATCGCGCAGCTCTGGATAAGCGGCAGGTCTCGGGTCGAAACAGCATCGACCATCAGCTTGGCGATACCGGGGTAGTTGAAGATCGTCTCGACGATGATGACGCCGCCGAGCAGGTAGGAGAGCGACAGCGCCACGGCGTTGACAATGGGGCCGAGCGCATTGGGCAGCGCATGGCGCAGCACCACCCGCGGACGCGAGGCGCCCTTGAGCTGCGCCATCTCGACATAGGGCGTGTTGAGCGCCTCGACGACGGCGGCACGAGACATCCGGATCATCTGCGCAGAGATGACGAAGCTCAGCGTGAAGACCGGCATGGCATAGATGCGCAGCATCTCGCCGAAGGAAGTGATGTTGCGCGCGAAGGAGAGAGCGGGCAGCCATTTCAGCCAGACGGCGAAGATCAGCACGCCGGCGGTGGCGATCATGAATTCCGGCACCGAGATCACCGTGATCGTCGCCATCGTGATCGAGCGGTCATAGAGCGTGCCGCGCAGCATGGCCGAGGTGATGCCGAGCGCGAGCGCAATCGGAACCGAAAACAGCGCGGTCGCCGCGGCGAGCTGGAGCGAGTTGCCGAGCCGGCCCGCGATGAGCTCGGGGATCGGCCGGTTATTGGCGTAGGATATGCCGAGATCGCCGGTCAGCATGCCGCCGAGCCAGCGGAAGAAGCGCAGGATCGCCGGGTCGTTGAGATGCATAGCCGTGCGAAGTCCCGCCACGGCTTCCGGCGTCGCCGCCTGGCCGAGGAGGACCTCCGCCACGTCGCCGGGCAGGATCTGGGTGGCGCAGAACACCACGAAGGAGACGATCAGCAGCGTCAGCAGCGCGACGAGCAGCCGTCCGCCCAGCAGGGACAACAGGTGAAGGTTCATCGACGCTCCCGCAGCTGACACCTCCGACCGGAGTGTGACACGAAATGGGGGCCGGACGCACGCGCCCGGCCCGCAGGAGAAACAGGGCTTTAGCCCTCGAGCCAGACGTACTCGGCGAAGGCGTAGCCCATCATGCCGCCGAGCGGATTGGGGAGCAGGCCCTTGAGCTTGTTCGAGATCGCGTCGACATTCGAGATGTAGACCGGGATCGCGGTGCCGGCCTCGTCGGCGACCATCACCTGCATCTCGCCATAGATCTGCTTGCGCTTGGCTTCGTCGAGCGAGCCGCGCGCCTCGAGCAGCATCCTGTCGAACTTCTCGGACTTGTACTGACTCTCGTTCCACGGCGCCGTCGAGGCGTAGAGCAGCGAGAACAGGATGTCCGGCGTCGGCCGCGGGTTGATGTTGCCGAAATGGACCGGGGCCTTCAGCCAGTAGTTCGACCAGTAGCCGTCCGAGGGAACGCGCTGGATGTCGAACTTCATGCCAATGGCGTTGCCGGCCTGCTGGACGAGCACGGCCATGTCGACCGAGGAGCCGGCCGCATCCGAGGCGACGATCGGGATGGTCTGGCCGAGGACGCCGGCCTTCTGGAACAGGGACTTGGCCCGCTCGGGGTCGAACGCCTTCGGCTTCAGCTCCTTGTTGTGATAGACGTTCATCGGCGGAACGGGCTGGTCGTTGGCGATCTCGGCGAGGCCGCGCAGCGCCGATTTCTGGATCTGCTCGCGATTGAGCAGGTATTTCATGCCCGCCACGAAGTCCGCCTTGTTGCCCGGCGCCATGTCGAGCCGCATGTTGAGGTTCGTGTAGTTGCCGGTCGTGGTCTTCGACAGCACGACGCCCGGCTGGCTCTCGACCAGGCGCATCGAGCGCGGATTGATCGCGGCGGCGAGCTGGATGTCGCCCGAGAGCAGCGCATTGACGCGCGCGGTATCGTCGGTGATCGCGAAGAACTCGAAGGAATCGAGGTTCGCGCCGCCGGCCTTGAAGTAGTTCTTGTTCCTGACCGCGATCGAGCGCACGCCGGGCTCGAAGCTTTCGCAGGTGAAGGCGCCGGTGCCGTTCGCCTTGGCGAAGTTCGTGGTGCCGTCGGCGATGATCATGAAGTGGTGCGTCGACAGGATGGTCGGCAGGTCGCCGTTGGGCGCCGCGAGCGTGATCTCGACGGTCAGCGGATCGACCGCCTTGAACTCGGTCATCTGCTTGGCGAGCGAGTTCGACTTCGAGCCGACTGCCGGGTCGAGATGGCGCTTCAGCGAATAGATGACGTCGGCCGATGTCAGCGGCTTGCCGTCATGGAAGGTGACGCCCTTCTTGAGCTTGACGGTCCAGACCTTGGCATCCTTGGTCTCGAAGGTGTCGGCGAGCTCCATCTGCAGCTTGCCATCCCCGTCGAGGAAGGTCAGGCGGTTGTAGAAGGCGCAGCAGCGGACATAGTCCGTCGAGAGCGAGGCCTTGGCCGGGTCAAGGGTGTCGGCGGTCGAGGAGGACCAGCCGGCAGCCTTCAGATTGCCGCCCTTGACCGGGGTGGCTGCGAGCGCGGAGGTGGCCCGCGCCAGCACGAGGCTGCTGGCGGAGGCGGCAAGGCCGCCGGCCATCAGCATCTGCAGGAGGTCGCGGCGGCTGGCGCCGCGGCGGATCGCGTTCTCGACGATGGCGTCGTCGGCGCTCGTCCAGCTGGAAGACATCTTGTCGGTCATGCTCATTCCCCTCTTCTGATTTGTGCCGTTGGTCGGCGTTGGTCTTCTTCGCTACGGGTTCTTTCAGGCCACCGCACGCGCCTCCACGGCCTCGGCGAGTGCGCCCATCGAGGTGAAGTGGAAGTCGGGTTCGGTGAAGCGCTCCGGCTCGATCGTGCCGCCATAGCCGGGTTGGGCGTGGCGCCGCTGGATCCAGCAATTGGTCAGGCCGAGCTGCCGCGAGATTCCGATGTCGTGGTACTGGCTCTGCGCGACGTGCAGGATCTGATCGCGCGTGCCGCCATCCTTCTCGACGAAGGCGAAGACCTGCTCGAAGAAGGCGGGGTCCGGCTTTTCCGTGCGGGTGTCGTCGACGGTGAAGCCGGCATAGAACGGATTGCCGAGCGCGCTGGCGAAATGCTCGAAGGCCCAGCGCTGGGCATTGGTCATGGCGATCAGCCTGTAGCGCTTCGACAGGCGGGCAAGCGCGTCGACACTGTCCGGAAAGGGGCGCCAGCTCTTCACGGAGGCCCGCAGGCGCTGCCCATGGCTTTCGCCGGAGGGCAGGCGGAGCTTCGGCGCGATGACGCTGTAGACGCGGGCGAGATCGTCAGGGAAATGCTGGACGTCAGGCATGTACCGGGCGGCCCGATAGAGGCTGAGCGCTTCCTCGCCATCGAAGGGCACGCCGGTTTCGCGGGCGATCGCCGCCAGGCAATCGACGAGACCGCCCTCGAAATCGATCAGCGTGCCGACGACGTCGAACGTCATATAGCGGAAGTCGCCGAAACTCTTAGCCATCGCCTCTCCGCTTCCCCGCCGGTCACAGGCGGAATTCGTGGTCGTCAGCAAGCACGGTCGCATCGTCACCGGGCTGCTCAGCGACTGGTCGTGACGGTTGCGCTCTGTTCCCCTCGGCCGGTCTCCGTCGGCCATGAGCGAGTTTCCCACTGCTGGCTCGCCGGATACGCTGAATGTCGAAAACCGCGCGGCACAAAATTCCGAATTCGCAGCCTTCGCGGAATCCCGGCTTCGTGGAGCGGGCGCGGATGACCCGACGTCCACCCCATCTTCGCTGAGCCTTTCGGCGTCACGCCATTGCTGCGCGCACATCCGGGTCAGCCAACGTCTCGTCGAGCGTCGCGCGGGTGCGTTCGACGATCGCGTCGATCTCGGCATCGGTGCAGCACAGCGGCGGGGCATAGCCCAGCACGCCATTGCCGAAGGCCCGAATGACGAGGCCCTTGTCCCAAGCGCGGTCGAAGACACGCTGGGCCGGTGCGGCGGCCGCAGGCAGCGGCGTCTTCTTCGCCTTGTCGGTCACGAGTTCGACGGCGGCCAGCATGCCGCGGCCGCGCACCTCGCCGACGAGGGGGTGATCGGCAAGGCTTTGGAGACCAGCCATCAGGCGCGCCCCGGCCTTGCGGCCATTGGCGAGCAGGCCATTCTCGTAGAGGCGCAGCACCTCGAGGCCCACGGCGGCGCTGACCGGATGGGCGGAATAGGTGTAGCCGTGCCCGACAGCCGCGGCGCCCGCGCCGTCCGCGATCACGTCGTAGACCTTCTGGGACATCAACACGGCGCCCATCGGGACATAGCCCGAGGTCAGTCCCTTCGCGACGGTCATCAAGTCGGGAACGATATTCTCGTCCTCGCAGGCGAAGAGCGGGCCGGTGCGCCCGAAGCCGGTGATGACCTCGTCGGCGACGAAGAGGATGTCGAGCTCGCGGCAGAGCTCGCGCATCGCCTTGACCCAGCCGGGCGGCGGCACAAGCACGCCGCCGGAGCCCTGGATCGGCTCGCAATAGAAGGCTGCGACCCGTTCGGCGCCGCCGACTTCCTCAACTTTGCCCCTGAGCGCGGCGAGCGAGGCGGCAATGACCGCTTCCGGCGCGGAGCCGACCGGGTTGCGGTAGGTGTAGTGCGACGGAATCTTGTGCTGCCAATCATAGGGCACGCCGAAGCCGGCATGGAAGGCGGGCAGGGCGGTGAGGCCGGCGCCGACGGTCGAGGAGCCGTGATAGCCCTGCTCGATCGAGATGAACTGGTCCTTCTGCGGCTTGCCGCGGGCCTGCTGGTAATAGCGGATGAAGCGGACCGTGCTGTCGACCGCGTCGGAACCGCCGAGCGTGAAATAGACGCGGTTCAGGTCGCCCGGCGCGCGCTCGGCGAGTTCGGCGGCCAGCCGGATCGCGGGCTCGGAGCCGAGGCCGAAATAGCCGGTGGCATAGGCAAGCTCGCGCATCTGGTTCGCCGCGGCCTCGACGATGCTGTCCTGGCCGTAGCCGGCATTCACGCACCAGAGCCCGGCGAAGCCGTCGATGAGCTGCTTGCCGGCGGCGTCGGTGATGGTCGCGCCCTTCGCCGCGCGCAGCACGCGGACGCCGGCCTTCTCGTGGCCGCGATAGGAGGCGACCGGGTGGATCCAGTGCTCGCGATCGAGTTCGATCAGGGAATTGCTCAACATGGCGGTTCTCCAGACTATCCGAGCGCCTGACTGGCGAGAGCGAAGGGCTTGGCCGGGCCGGCCGGCAATCGGCCGGTCGCGTTGCGGTGCATGACGATTCCGCCGCCGACACCTACGAGACCGCGTGCGGAAAGCCATGGCGAAAGCGCCTGCCACTCGGCCGTGTCGACGCGCAGGAAGGCACCGGGCCGGCTGGCGATCAGAAAGCTGATGAGACTCTGCGCCTGTTCCAAGGTGCTCGCGACGACGGGTCCGATCACCTCGCCTCGGCCGAACGGACGCAGCGCGGCATAGCCGACGATCCGGCCGGCTTCGCGCAGGACCACCGTTCGCCCGGCTTCAGCGAGAAGCCTGAGCAGAGGACGGCGATCCATCCCCTGCGCCTCCAGGTCGAGGGCGGCGACCGAGGGGAAGGTCTCCGGGCCGGACCACGCCAGATCTACGGCGTCGTTCTCCGCATCCGCAGGCAGCGGCGTGGGAATGCCCTGATGCTGGCGGATCTCATGGGTCGCGGTGAACCCCAGCTTCTCATAGAGAGGCAGGCCGTCCGCGGTCGCGGTGAGGCGGCATTCGCGTGGACCGCAGGCTTGCAGGACGGCATCCATGAGCTTCCGGCCGAGACCCCGTCCACGCATATTGGCTGCGACGATCACCATGTTGACGGTCGCGCAATCGTCTCCGAACGGCGTCAGCATCGCGGTGCCGACCACGGCATCGCCCTGGAGCGCGACGAAGCCGTGGCTGAGGGTGAGCAGCATCCCCCAGTCCTCGCGCCGATGGGGCCAGCCCGCCTCGCGGGAAAGCAGGACGGCGCCATCGAGATGGCGTTCGTTGAAGGCGACGAGATCGATCGTTTCCTGGTCCATGATGCTTCGCTTCGTATCCGTTGCATCATGGATAGGCGGTGCGTCGGCGCAGTTGTTCCTGAGGAACGGTCCGGCGCGATATCTTCGGCCGTAGGAATGCGCGGTGACCGCATGGAATGCCACGACGGTAGAATGGGACCGGCAATCGGGACGCGAGGTCGACCTCCGCCGCGATGCGGACGGAACTCTCTGCCATGGCCTCATGGAGGGACGGCAGTTTGTGCTTCCTGCCAGGGGCAATGCGGTGCTCGCGCGGCTCCGGCCACCGCTATGATCTCCGACAACGGACGCAACCGTTTCGCCACAGGGGATTTCCGCAGATGAGCTTCATCAAGCCCAAATTCGTCACCTTCGACTGCCATGGAACGCTGATCTATTTCGCGATGGATAAGGCCGCGCGCGCGCTCTACGGCGACAAGCTCGACGAGCCGGCGATGCGGACCTTCATCACGAATTTCTCGGCTTACCGGCTCGACGAGATCCTCGGCGATTGGAAGCCTTATGAAGAGGTCGTCTACAATTCGCTGGAGCGGACCTGCCGCCGCAACGGCGTCGCCTTCCGCCCGGAGGATGCGGGCTGGGTCTACGAGCAGGTGCCGACCTGGGGGCCGCATCCGGACGTGCCGGAAGGCCTCGCCAAGGTGGCGAAGGAAATCCCGCTCGTTATTCTCTCCAATGCGGATAACGACCAGATTCCGCACAATGTCGCCCGTCTCGGCGCGCCCTTCCATGCCGTCTACACGGCCGAGCAGGCCCGGTCCTACAAGCCGCGGATGAAGGGCTTCGAGTACATGTTCGACATGCTGGGCTGCGGGCCGGAAGACGTCTGCCACGTCTCGTCCTCGTTCCGCTACGACCTGATGACCGCGCATGACCTCGGGATCAAGAACAAGGTCTGGGTCAATCGCGGGCACGAGCCGGCGAACCCGTATTACGGCTATACCGAGATCAAGGACATCTCGGGCCTGCCCGGCGTGTTCGGGCTCTGAGGCCCCAGCCGATGCAGTTCAAATCCTATTGGCACGATACGGCCAACAGCTTTACCGGCGCCGCCAAGGGGCCGGTCGAAGGCGCCTATGACGTGGCCGTCGTCGGCGGCGGTTTCACCGGCCTCGCCGCCGCGCGCCAGCTCGCCATGGCCGGCGCGAAGGTCGTGGTGCTGGAGGCGGAAAGCGTCGGCTTTGGAGCGTCCGGCCGCAATGGCGGCCATCTCAACAACGGTCTCGCCCATAGCTTCATCGCCGCCAAGGCAGCGCTGGGCAGCGAGCGGGCCGTCGCCCTCTACAAGGCCTTCGACGATTCCGTCGATACGATCGAGCGGATCGTCGCCGAGGAGGGCATCGACTGCTCCTTCCGCCGCGCCGGCAAGCTCAAGCTCGCCTCCAAGCCTGAGCATGTCGCCTCGCTCACCCGCAATTTCGAGGTGCTGCATCGCGAGGCCGATCCCGATACCGCCATGCTGACCCGGGCCGAGCTTGCGGGCGAGATCGGCTCTGATTCTTTCCATGGCGCGATGCTCTCGAAGAAGAGCGCCATGATGCATATGGGCCGCTTCGGGACCGGCCTGGCCGCGGCGGCCGTCCGGCACGGCGCGGTGATCCATGAGCATGCGCCCGTGACCGAGCGGCGGCTGGAAGGGGGACGGCATCTGCTCGAGACGCCGCGCGGAAGCGTCTCGGCGAAGGAAGTGCTGGTGGCGACAGGAGCCTATACCGCCGGGCCTTTCTCCTGGTTCCGGCGCCGGATCATAGCGGTCGGCTCGTTCCTGATCGCGACGCGGCCGTTGAGCGATGCCGAGGTCGCGGCGACTATGCCCGGCAACCGCACGGCCGTGACCTCGCTCAATATTGGCAATTATTTCCGCCTGGCGCCGGACAACCGATTGATCTTTGGCGGACGGGCGCGCTTCTCCGCCACGTCGGACCAGACCTCCGACGCGAAGAGCGGCGCCATCCTGCGTGCGAGCCTTGCCGGCATCTTCCCGCAGCTCAAGGATGTCGAGATCGACTATTGCTGGGGCGGGCTGGTCGACATGACCAAGGACCGCTACCCCCGCGCGGGCTACGAGGACGGCGTCTGGTATGCGATGGGCTATTCCGGCCATGGCGCGCAGATGTCGACGCATCTCGGCATGATCATGGCCGATGCGATCCTCGGCCGGCCGGACCGCAACCCGTTGAAGGGGCTCTCCTGGCCGGCCGTGCCGGGCCATTTTGGCAAGCCCTGGTTCCTGCCCCTGGTCGGCGTGTACTACAAGATGCTCGACCGCATCCAGTGAGCGCAGAGCTGCGCGGGCAGGGGAAGGCCTCGCAATAAGTCACGGAATATCTGCCGGTGTCCCTTGCCGGGCCTCGGCAGTCGATAGATCGCCGCAGTCGGTTTGGCACGCCCCCGGACAGGTCCATGGGCGTGCCATTTTTCGTTTGGCGGCAACGACCCATCCGGCCGATGCAAATCCAAAGATCCGGGATACCGGACTGATGCGATATTCCCTCGAAAATGCTCCGGAGGCGGTCGATTTGACGCAAAACCACGCCGTCATTCCGGGCTTGACCCGGAATCCATCATAGGGCGCTGAGCCTTACGATGGATTCCGGATCGCGCGGCTTCGCCGCTGGTCCGGAATGACGGCGTGTTGCCGTGAAGACGGAGCACGCTCCCAGGCGCTGCCCGCGCGCTCAGCGGATCGGCGGGGCGTATTGCAGGCCGCCCTCGGTCCAGAGCGCGTTCTTGCCGCGAGCGATCTTGAGCTCCGAGCCCATGCCGACACTGCGCTCGAAGGCTTCGCCGTAATTGCCGACGTGTTTGACGATGCGATAGACCCAGTCGCTGGTCAGGCCGACGCCCTCGCCGAACTTGCCTTCCACGCCGAGCAGCCGGCGGATTTCGGGATTGTCCGACTTCAGCATCTCGTCGACATTCGCCTTGGTGACGCCGAGCTCTTCCGCATTCAGCATGGCACCGAGCGTCCACTTCACCAGGTTGAACCATTGCAGGTCGCTGCTGCGGACGACCGGGCCGAGCGGTTCCTTCGAGATCAGCTCGGGAAGGACGACAGCCTCCGCCGGATTCACCAGCTTCAGCTTGAGCGCGTAGAGGGCGGAGGAATCGTCGGTCAGCGCGTCGCAGCGGCCGGATTCGAAGGCCTTGATCGCCTCGTCGCCTTTGTCGAAGGTGACCGGCTCGTACTTGATCTTGTTCTTGCGGAAATAGTCGGCGACGTTGAGCTCGGTCGTCGTGCCCTGCTGCAGGCAGATCGAGGCGCCGTCGAGCTTGCGGGCGGAGTCGATGCCGAGCTTCTTCTGCACCAGGAAGGCCTGCCCGTCATAATAGTTCACGCCGGCGAAGGTCAGGCCGAGCGTGGTGTCACGCGACATCGTCCAGGTCGAGGTGCGCGAGAGCAGGTCGACCTCGCCGCTCTGGAGGGCGGTGAAGCGGTCCTTCGAGGAGAGCGGCGTGAACTTGACCTTCTTCGGATCGTTGAAGATCGTGGCCGAGATGGCGCGGCACAGATCCACGTCGAGGCCGGTCCATTCGCCCTTCGCGTCGGGAATCCCGAAGCCGGCGAGACCGGGGCTGACGCCGCAAATCAGGTCGCCGCGATTTTTAACGACATTGAGCGTGGAGGTTTGGGCCTCAGCCGGCGCGATGACCGCCGATAGGGTGAGGGCCAGGAGTGCGGAAGCGATGGTTTTCACGGTAGTTCCCCTTGCTTGAATCGGCTTTGTGAAGCCGGCTTGAACGAGTTGGGCATGGAATTCCTGTGGCTTGCCCTGTCGCCGTCAAAGCCCGCCGATATGGAAGGCCTTGATCTCGAGATATTCCTCGATGCCCAGCCGTGAGCCTTCGCGGCCGAGGCCTGATTGCTTGACGCCGCCGAAGGGCGCGACCTCCATCGAGATCGCGCCGGTGTTGAGCCCGACCATCCCGAATTCCAGCGCCTCGCCGACGCGCCAGGAACGCCGCATGTCCTGCGTGAAGAAATAGGCCGCGAGCCCGAAGGGCGTACCGTTCGCGATGCGGATCGCTTCGTCCTCGCTGCCGAAGCGGAACAGCGGCGCGACCGGGCCGAAAGTCTCTTCGCCGGCAAGCTGCATCTCGACGGTCGCGTCGCCGAGGACGAGGGGCGTCGCATATTGCGCGCCCTTCGGCATGTCGGCCGCGGCGGCCAGGCGCCGGGCCCCCTTCGACAGGGCGTCGTCGACATGACGCTCGATCTTCTCGATCGCGGCGCGGTTGATCATCGGGCCGATATCGACGCCGGCCTGCGTGCCAGGACCGACCCTCATCGCCGCGACGCGGGCCGCAAGCTTGTCGGCGAAGCGATCGTAGATGCCGTCCTGCACGAGGATGCGGTTGGCGCAGACGCAGGTCTGGCCGCCATTGCGGAACTTGGAGGCCAGCACCCCCTCGATCGCGAGATCGAGATCGGCGTCGTCGAAGACGATGAAGGGGGCGTTGCCGCCGAGCTCCAGGCTGAGCCGTTTGATGCCGTCGGCAGCCTGCCGCATCAGCAGGGCGCCGACCCGGGTCGAGCCGGTGAAGGAGATCTTGCGCATGGCGGGGTTTCCGGTGAGCTCGGCGCCGATCGCGGTGGGCATGCCGGTGACGATGTTGATGACGCCGGCCGGAATGCCCGCCCGCTCCGCCAGCACGCCGAGCGCCAGCGCCGAGAACGGCGTCAGCTCCGAGGGCTTGATCACCACCGTGCAGCCTGCCGCGAGGGCCGGCGCCACCTTGCGGGTGATCATCGCGTTGGGGAAGTTCCAGGGCGTGACGATGCCGCAGACGCCGACCGGCTCCTTCATCACAATGATGCGCCGGTCGGCGGTCGGGGCGGGGATCGTCGCGCCGTCGATCCGCCGCGCTTCCTCGGCGAACCATTTGACGAAGGAAGCGCCGTAGCGGATTTCGCCGCGCGCCTCCGCCAGCGGCTTGCCCTGCTCGCGCGTCAGGATCAGGGCGAGGTCCTCGATATGCTCCAGCATCAGCGCGTGCCACATTTCCAGCAGCGCTGCGCGCTCGGCATTCGGCCTGGCGCGCCAGGCGCCCAAGGCTGCGGCGGCGGCCTCGACCGCGGCGCGGGTATCGGTGCCGTCGGCATCCGGTACGGAACCTATCGCCTCCTGCGTCGCGGGGTCGATCACGTCGAGCGTCCGGCCCGAGGCGGCGGCCCGCCAGTCGCCGCCGACCAGGTAGGCCTGGCGCAGCAGGGCGGGATCACGAAGGGCTTGAATGGTCATGAAAGCGGTCTCCGTCAGCCGAGTGCCGAAAGCACCGCGGCGGTGATGTCCCGGGTCCTGTGCTTGCCCGGCTCGATGCCGATGCCGCGGGCCGTGGCGGCTTCGATCGCCGTCATCACGGCCTTTGCCGCGCCGGCCTCGCCGAGATGCTCCAGCATCATCGCGCCCGACCAGATCGCGGCGATCGGATTGGCGATGCCGAGATGCGCGATGTCGGGCGCCGAGCCGTGCACGGGCTCGAACATCGAGGGCGCATTGCGCTCAGGGTTGATGTTGGCGGAAGCGGCGAAGCCGAGGCCACCCTGGATGGCGGCGCCGAGATCGGTCAGGATGTCGCCGAAGAGGTTGGAGGCGACGACCACGTCGAGGCTCTCCGGCGCCATCACCATGCGCGCGGCCATGGCGTCGATATGATAGTTCGTGACCTCGACGTCGGGATACTCGGCCGCCAGCTTGGCGGTGATCTCGTCCCAGAACACCATCGAGTATTTCTGCGCGTTCGACTTCGTCACCGAGGCGAGCTTGCCGCGACGCTTGCGCGCCTGCTCGAAGCCGAAACGCAGGATGCGCTCGACGCCTTTGCGCGTGAAGATCGAGGTCTCGACGGCGACTTCGTCGGCCGTGCCGTTATGGACGCGGCCGCCGGCCCCGGCATATTCGCCCTCGGTGTTCTCGCGAATGCATAGGATGTCGAAGGCGCTCGCTCGCAGCGGCCCCTCGACGCCCGGCAGCAGCCGGTGCGGGCGGATATTCGCGTATTGCACGAAGGCCTTGCGGATCGGCAGCAGGAGCCCGTGCAGTGAGACGGAATCCGGCACGTGCTTGGGCCAGCCGACGGCGCCGAGCAGGATCGCGTCGAAGCCGCGCAGGGTCTCGATGCCGTCGGCCGGCATCATCGCGCCGCTCTTCTCGTAGAAATCGCAGGACCAGGGGAAGGTCGTCCCGTCGAGCTTGAAACCGCCGCCATGCGCTGCGCGGTCGAGCACCTCCCAGGCGGCCTCGGTGACGGCGACACCGATGCCGTCACCCGGAATCAGGGCGATCTTGTAGGATTTCACAGGGAGGTTCCTCACAGCGCGATCAGGACGCTTTTCGATTTGCGGTTGGCCAGATAGGCCTCGCGTCCAAGGTCCTTGCCGAGGCCGGACTGCTTGTAGCCCCCAGTCGGCAGGATGTGGTCGCGCGAGCGGCCATAGCGATTGACCCAGACGGTGCCGGCCTGCAGGCGGTTGATCGCCCGTAGCGCCCGCGACAGGTCACGGGTGTAGAGGCCGGCGCAAAGCCCGTAGGTCGGGTGATCGGCGAGCCCGAGCCCTTCCTCTTCCTCCCGGAAGGTCTGGACGGTCAGGACCGGCCCGAAGATTTCCTCGGTCACGGCCGGGGAGGCGGCGTCTACACTCTCAAGCACGGTCGGCGCGTAGAAATAGCCGGCGTGATCGAGGCGTTCGCCGCCGAGCCTGCAAGTGGCGCCCCGCGCGACCGCCGCATTCACGATGCTTTCCATGCGGCCGATCTGCCGCTCCGAGATGATCGGCGAATAGGCGCTCGCCGCGTCCCAGGTGTGGCCCGGCCGGACGGCGCGCATGCGCTCGATGATGAGCCCCACCAGTTCCTCCGCGACGCTCTCCGCCACGATCAGGCGCGAGCCGGCGACGCAGGCCTGTCCGGCATTGCCGAGGATGCTGCGGGCGATGGCGGCAGCAGCCAGTGGCAGGTCGGCATCGGCGAAGACGAGCTGCGGGCTCTTGCCGCCGAGCTCCAGCGTCATCGGCTTGATGCCGGTGCGGGCGATATTCTCCATAATGGCGGCGCCGGCGGCGGTCGAGCCGGTGAAGCTGACTTTGGCGATATCGGGGTGGCCGGTGATCGCGGTGCCGGTCGTGCGGCCATCGCCGAGCACGATGTTGATCAGGCCCGCCGGCAACCCGGCCCGCGCCGATAGCTGCGCCAGGTAGAGCGTCGCGAAAGGCGTCATCTCGGAAGGCTTGAGTACCACGGCATTGCCGGCCGCGAGCGCGGGGCCGAGCTTCCAGCCAGCCATGTTGATCGGGAAGTTCCAGGGGGTGATCGCGCCGACGACGCCATAGGGCTCGGTCGCGATCATGCCGAAGCTGTCGGAGCCCGTCGGGACGAGAGCGCCGCCTTCCTTGTCGGCGAATTCGGCGAAGAAGCGGATCTGCTCGGCCGTCACAGGGACATCGCCCGCCATCAGCTCGGAGATGGGCCGGGTCGAGGCGATCGCCTCCAGCCGCGCCAGCGTTTCCGCTTCCGCCTCGATGAGATCGGCCCAGCGGTGGAGCGCACGGGCGCGTTCGCGGGGCGCCAGGCGCCCCCAGCCGCTGCTCGCGAGCGCCTGCTTTGCGGCCGCCACGGCACGGTCGACAAGATCCGCGTCGGCGACGGGGCACGCGGCGAAAGCGGCCGCATCGGAGGGGCGATGCAGATCGATGCCGTCCCTGGCATCGACCCATTCGCCGGCGATAAAATGGCCGCGCGGGAGCGTGACTGAAGCGGGATCGAAACTCAGCGACACGGCTCATCTCCGGATGGTGGAAGCCCGAGCCTAACGCGGCCCGGTCCGAAGTTTGCGCCTGTGAGCACCGCTCGGCCGATCGGAAATCCCGTTTGCGGGCTTCCGAGCAGCCGATTGTTCGGAAGGTCGAATTCAGCCGACGACGACGTAGATCTTGCGGACGGTTTCGATCGTCTTCCAGGTGCCGACATAGCCCGGCTTCATCACGAAGCTGTCGCCGGCTTTGAAGATGCGCGGCTCCTTGCCTTCTTCGGTCAGCTCGACGACGCCCGAGAGGATGTAGCAGTATTCGAAGGTCTCGCCCTTGATCGAAAGGTTCGTGCCGGGCGTGGCTTCCCAGACGCCGGTGTTCACCGTGCCGTCGCGCGAGGCATCCTGCGCCCAGGTCGTATAGTCGGGATCGCCGGCGATCAGGCGATCCGGCGGGCATTTCGAGCGCTTGCTGGGCTCGCCGGCGGGGTCGAGGTCGAGCTGGACAAGGAGCGACATGGATGTTGCCTTTCTGCGGGTGACAAGAGGGAAACGGATCAATAGCCGCGGCTGCGGTCGACCCGGCCGAACGGCGCCAGGCCGGACCAGTGCCGGCGCAGGTTCTCGATGACGGCCCTCGCCGCCGGCGCCGCCTCGACCTTGCTGGCGATGTGCGGGGTCAGGATCACCCTGGGGTGACCCCATAGGCGATGATCGGCCGGCAGCGGTTCCGGCTCGGTGACGTCGAGCACGGCGGCGGATAGATGGCCGCTGTCGAGCGCATCGAGCAGGGCGGCATGGTCGAGATGCTGGCCACGGCCGACATGCACGAGCCCGGCGCCGGCAGGCAGCTGCGCGAAGAGCTCAGCATTCAGGATTCCGATGGTCTCCGGCGTGAGCGGCAGGAGGCAGATCAGGATGTCGGTCTCAGCGAGCAGGGATGAAAGGCCCTCCGCCCCGTACAGGCAGCGGATTCCGTCGATCGTTCGCGGCGCGCGGCTCCAGCCGGAAATCGGGAAGCCGAAGGGCTTCAGCCGCTCGATGACCGCCGCTCCCATCATGCCCAGCCCCAATATGCCGATCCGCCTGTCGGGAGCGGAGACGAGATCGTAGGGCTTCCACTGCGCGGCCCTCTGCTGGGCGAGGTAGAGCGGCCATTGCCGATGCAGGGCGAGCACGCCGAGCGTGACATATTCCTGCATCATCCGGGTGATGCCCTCCTCGACCATGCGCACGACGAGGACCTTGGCCGGCAAGCCGTCCGTGTTCATCTGATCGATGCCGGCCCCGATCGAGAACAGGATCTCCAGATTGGAGTAGCGGTGGAGATCCTCGGGCGCCGTCCAGGTGATGAGGTAGCGGATCTCGGCGGGATCGTGCGGCTCGCCGCTTCGAATGAAGCGGAGATCGGGCAGTTCCTCGGCAAACCGCGCCGCGAACACCCGCGCCCGCTCGTCGGTCGAATTGAAAAGGAAGGTCAAGGTAAGCTCCGAGAGAGCGGAAGATCAGGATGTTTCCTGCGCGAACTGCGTGCAGAGCCGTCCGAGCATATCGACGCAGGCCGCGAGCTCGCCGCGCGTGACGTATTCATCCGGCTTGTGAGCGCGGGCGATGTCCCCCGGTCCGCAGATGATCGCGTCGATCCCCGCCGCCTGGTAGAGCCCGGCCTCCGTGCCGTAGCTCACCGCCGCCAGCGGGGCTTCGCCCGTGACCTGGGTCATCAGCCGGGCGATCGGCGCATCGGCGGGAAGGGACAGCGCGGGATAGGCGGCAATCGGCTGCCAGCTGGTTGCGAAACCTTCACTCCGCAAGCCTTCGAGCACCGCGCGCACCGGTCCGAGCAAAGTTGCCGGCGAAGCGCCGGCGATGGCGCGCGCCTCGATCTCGACGATGCAGCTTTCCGGGATGATGTTCAGCGCCTCGCCGCCCCGGATCGTGCCGATCTGGATGGTGGAGTAGGGCGGTTCGAATACGGGATCGAGGGGACCGCCGCTCAACTTTGCAGCAGCCTCGTTCGCGGCCGCGATCACCCGCCCCATCGCGTGGATGGCGTTGAGGCCCAGATCGGGGCGGGATGAATGGCCCGAGCGGCCGTGCACCTCCACGCGCGCGGCAGCCTTGCCCTTATGGGCGAGAATGGGACGAAGCCCGCTCGGCTCGCCGATGACGGCGGCCGCGGGGAGGGCACAGAGCGACGGCAACGCGGCGATGAGATGGGGAACGCCGCGGCAGCCAGCCTCCTCGTCATAGGAGAAAGCGAGATGGATCGGCCGGGCGGGCTTCGCCGTAACGAGCGATGGAACGATCGCGAGCGCTGCGGCGAGAAAGCCCTTCATATCGCTCGTGCCGCGGCCGAACAGCTTGTCGCCGTCTGCGCGCAACCGGAACGGATCGGCGCTCCATTGCGGCTCCTGCGCCGGGACGACGTCCATATGACCGGAGAGGACGAGGCCGGGGATGTCGCGCGGGCCGATCGTGGCGAAAAGATTGGCGCGGTCGCCTTCGGGGCCGGCGAGGAGCTGCGCTTCGATGCCGAGGTCGCCGAGATATTGCGCGATCCAGCCCGCGATGGCGGCGTTGGGCTGCCCCACCACGGAGGGAAATTGGACCAATGCCTTCAGGATCTCTTCCGGCGTCACGGACGGCTCCGATTCCAGCTGCGCTCGCGACAGAATAAGGGCGGCGCGCCGGTGGTCGGATCGTTTCGCTGCCGCCTGACGCATTTCCCTGCCGAAATGCCTCGGAAGAACGGTGCTTCCTGTCGCGGGATTAGTTTACAACCGATCGGTAAACCGGCCGGGGTCATATGGCTGGACAGGGAGCCGTGGACACGGAGGAGGCCCCGCTTTGGAGACGATCGCTCGACTGCATATCGATACGTTCGAGCTCACCGTGCGCGACATCAAGGAGGTCGATCCCAAGCTGCTGCACGCCCTGTCCGTTTCGGTGGGGTGGCCGCATCGGGACAGCGACTGGCGGATGCTGCTCGAGCTGGGGCAGGGGCTTGCCGCTGTCGACGAGATCGGGCGGGTGGTCGGAACCGTGATGTGGCTGCGCTACGGTGCGGATTTCGCCATGATCTGCATGCTGATCACCCTGCCGCGGCTGCAGGAGCAGGGCGCGGGCCGCTGGCTCATGGACAAGGCGCATGAGCTGAACAAGGGCGCCGTCTTCGGCCTCAACGCGACGCGGGAGGCAAGGCGGCTCTATCGTTCGCTCGGATACGGCTACGAACAGAAGATCCTGCGGTGCCAGGGCGAAGCGACGCCGGAGGCATGGGCTTCCGGAATGGCTACGCATTCGGCCAAGGTGGAGGGCGTGGTTCGCGCTGCCGCCCCCAGCGACCACGACAGCCTTCTACGGCTCGACCTTGCCGCGACCGGCTGTGATCGCTCCCTCGCTTACCGGGCCCTGCTGCCCGTGTCGCGCGGGCAGGTTCTCGTTCGGAACGACGAGATCGTCGCGTTCTCGCTATGCCGGCCTTTCGGTCGAGGGCATGTCATCGGTCCCATCGTCGCGGCGAACGAGGACGATGCGATCGCCGTCTCGCGCGCTCATGTCGAGGCACATGCCGGGAGCTTCCTGCGCGCCGACACGCCGGCCAGCAACACCGCTTTCACGAACTTTTTGGTCGGGAACGGCATGCAGATCCACGACAGCGCCACCTCGATGGGGCTCGGGCGAGCACCGTTTAGGCCGTTGACACCCGCCGGCCCGCGCCGAATTGCACTTGCCAGCCAGGCAATCGGTTAATGCCGTCCTGGCGACGAGAGGCATAACTCTCGCGGTGCTGCCTCGCATGTTTGCTTATTGAGAGCACCGCCGTAACCCACGTCTCCCCAAGCGCTGCGCCGCAAAGAGCGTGACACTTCCGACGGGGGAGTGAGAACCCTCTCATGAGCCGCTACGAGTGCGATTCGCATAAGGTATATTATGGAACTTCAGGCGACTTGGGCCGTGCAGCACTCTGTGCGCCAAGGGTTCGCCTTCGTGACCGCCGGTTCTTGCCGATAGCCAGCCGTTTGGCGTGTTGCATAGAGACAGGCCGTTCTCCGTCGGGAATATCGTGGCGCAGGCCGACCTGGCATGCATATGAGCGGGCGTGACGATCGCGACGACGTCGATGCCGTCCTGACGCTACGAGCGCTTCTGAAGGCCACATTGCACCGGATCGCAGCTAGCCGGCTCCGCCGAGATGGCCGAGCGGGTCTCGCTCTTGCCCTCAATTATCATCGACCGATCCCCAAAAGCGCGCGATTGGTGGCTTCATCGACACCGCTAGCGGCAAAGTCGTCGAAAGCGCGTTCCACCGCCTTGATCAGGTGGCTGGCGATAAAGGGAGCGCCCTCGGCCGCGCCCTGTTCCGAATCCTTGATGCAGCATTCCCATTCCAGCACCGCCCAGCCACCGAAACCGTATTGGGTCAGCTTCGAGAAGATGCCGCCGAAATCGACCTGGCCGTCGCCGAGGGAGCGGAAGCGCCCGGCACGCTGGGCCCAGGGTTGGAAACCGGAATAGACGCCTTGCCGGCCGCTCGGATTGAACTCGGCGTCCTTCACGTGGAACATCCGGATCCGCTCGCGATAGATGTCGATGAAGGAGAGGTAGTCGAGCTGCTGCAGCAGCAAGTGGCTGGGATCGTAGAGGATATTGCAGCGGGGGTGATTGCCGACGCGCTCCAGGAACATCTCGAAAGTGATGCCGTCATGCAGATCCTCGCCGGGGTGGATCTCGTAGCAGAGGTCCACCCCGGCCTCGTCGAAGGCATCGAGGATCGGGCGCCAGCGCTTCGCCAGTTCTTCGAAAGCGGTTTCGACCAGCCCAGCCGGGCGCTGCGGCCAGGGATAGGCGAAGGGCCAGGCCAGACCACCGGAAAAGGTGGCATGCGCGCTCAAGCCGAGATTGCGCGACGCCTGTGCGGCCAGAATCAGCTGCTCGACGGCCCATTCCTGACGGCCCTTCGGATTGCCGCGCACCTGCGGCGCCGCGAAACCGTCGAAGGCGAGGTCGTAGGCCGGGTGGACCGCCACGAGTTGTCCCTGGAGATGGGTCGAGAGCTCGGTCAGCTCCACGCCCGCCTCGGCGAGGATGCCCTTGATCTCGTCGCAATAGCTTTTGCTCTCGGCCGCCTTGCGCAGGTCGAACAGCCGCGCATCCCAGCTCGGAATCTGGATACCCTTGTAGCCGTGGCCGGCCGCCCAGCCGGCAATGCCGGGCAGGCTGTTGAACGGTGCCGCATCGCCTGCGAACTGAGCCAGGAAGATCGCAGGTCCCTTGATCGTCTTCATCCCGGATCCCTTCGAATTGACGTCAGTGCGCGCCTGGGGCCCCCTCGGGCGCGGTTGCGATGGAATTGTCGTCCCGGCAGCGCTCCGGGACCGACACCGTCATCCCGTCGAACGCCACTTCCGCAATGCCGGCCAAGCGCTTGCTCAGGCTGGCATAATCCAGGTCGACATGCAGATTGGTCAGGATTGCCCGGCGCGGTTTCAGGCGCCTGATCGCTTCCAGCGACTGCGCCAGATGAAAATGACTGACATGCGGCGTCTCGCGCAGGCAGTCGAGGATCAGCACGTCGAGATCGGCCATGGCCTCCATCGCGGCCGGCGGGATCAGGCTGACATCCGGCAGATAGCCGAGATCGCCGAAGCGGAAGCCGAGCGCCTCGTAATTCGGCCCGTGCTCGACCCGGAACGGCAGCGCCGTGACCGGCCCACCGGCGCCGTCGATCGTTTGCGGCCGGCCGGCGCTGATCTCGTCGAGATCGAGGATCGGCGGATAATAGCTGCCGGGCGGCGTCGCGAAGAGATAGCCGAAGCGTGAGCGCAGCGAGGCCTCGGTCGGCTTGTCGGCATAGATGCGGATGCGCCGCTGCATATGCAGGACAAGCGCGCGCAGATCGTCGATGCCATGGGTATGGTCGGCATGGTCATGCGTCAGCAAGACGCCGTCGAGCGCCGGCACTTCGGCCGAGAGAAGCTGCTCGCGCAGGTCCGGCGAGGTATCGACCAGGACCCGCGTCATGCCGTCGGGCCCCATGCGCTCGACCAGGATCGAGCAACGCCGGCGCCGGTTCTTCGGCTCGTTGGGATCGCAGGCGCCCCAGCCGGAGCCCGGCCGCGGCACTCCGCCGGACGATCCGCAGCCGAGGATGGTGACGGTGAGCGTCATGGCGCCAAGTCAGGCCACCTGCACGACCGGGGCGGCGTGATCCATCTTCCAGTAGCAGCGCCGCGCATTCTCCGTCGTGATCCCAGCGATCTCGTCGAAAGAAACGCCGATAGTTTCGCCGAGAACCTTCGCGGTTTCAACCACATAAGCCGGCTGGTTGCGCTTGCCCCTGAACGGGACGGGCGCCAGATAAGGCGCATCCGTCTCGACCAGCAGGCGCTCGCGCGGGACCATCCTGGCGATCCGGCGCAGGTTCTCGGAAGTCTTGAAGGTCAGGATGCCCGAGAACGAGACATAGAGCCCGAGCTCGACGCCGGTCATGGCCAGCGCTTCGCCCGCCGTGAAGCAGTGCAGGATGGCAGGGAAGGCGCCCTTCCCCATCTCCTCGCGCAGGATCGCGATCATGTCGTCATCGGCCTCGCGGGAATGGATGACGAGCGGTAGCTGCGTGATCCGGGCCGCAGCGATATGCGTCCGTAATCCTTGAGCCTGCGCGTCGCGCGGGCTCGAATCGTAGTGATAGTCGAGCCCGGCCTCGCCGATGGCGACGCAGCGCGGATGACGCGACAACTCCACGAGGCGCTCGGCCGTGACGTCGAGCTCCTCATGCGCCTGATGCGGATGCGTGCCGACCGAGAACCACACCGACGGAAAGCGCTCCGCCAGCGCGGCATAGTCGGCGAAGCGTGCAATCCGCGTCGAGATCGTCACCATCCGGCTGACCCCGGCTTCCTCGGCCCGCGCGACATAGGCCGGCAGTTCCTCGGCGAAATCCGGGAAGTCGAGATGGCAATGCGTATCGATCAACATCACGCCGCCTTGCCGTCCTCGGGCTCGACATAGCGCGGGAAGATTGCGCTCGGCGCCGGCAAAGCCGAGCCGCTGACGAGCCGATGCTCCGCACCGAGCGCCGCGAAGCTGCGGGCCTCGGGCGCGACGCCCAGCAGGTCGAGCAGCTTCCCCGCCGCCTCCGGCATCACCGGCTGAACCAGGATCGCGACCTCGCGCAGCACCTCGATCGTGACATAGAGCACGGTGTCGCGGCGGGCCGGATCGGTCTTGGTCAGGCGCCAGGGCTCGTTATTGGCGAAATAGCGGTTCGCCTCGGCAATGACGGCCCAAAGATCGGCCAGCACGGTGTGAAGGGCGAAATCCTTCATCGCCTCGCGCGCCTTCGCGAGCGCCGCGTCGGCCATGGCGAGCATGGCTTCGTCGGCCTCGTTCAGCGTCCCGCGCGGCGGCACCCTGCCCTCGCAGTTCTTGGCGATCATCGACAGCGAGCGCTGTGCCAGATTGCCGAGATCATTGGCGAGGTCGGCATTGATACGCCCGACGATGGCGTCGTGGCTGTAATTGCCGTCCTGGCCGAAGGAGACCTCGCGCAGGAAGAAATAGCGCAACTGGTCGACGCCATAGAGCGCGGCGAGATCGAAGGGATCGACCACGTTGCCGACCGATTTCGACATCTTGGCGCCCTTGTTCAGGAGGAAGCCATGGCCGAACACGCGCTTCGGCAGCGGCAGCCCCGCCGACATCAGGAAGGCCGGCCAGTAGACCGCATGGAAGCGCACGATGTCCTTGCCGATGATATGGACATCGGCCGGCCAGTAATGCGCACGGGGGCTTTCCGGATCGGGGAATCCCGTCCCGGTGACGTAGTTGTTGAGCGCGTCGACCCAGACATACATGACGTGCTTCGGGTCGCCCGGCACGGGCAAGCCCCAGTCGAAGGTCGTGCGGCTGATCGAGAGGTCCTCGAGCCCGCCCTTCACGAAGGAAACGACCTCGTTCCGGCGCGTCTCCGGCGAGATGAAGTCCGGCACGTCCTCGTAGAGCTTCAGGAGCCGGTCCTGATAGGATTTGAGGCGGAAGAAATAGCTCTCCTCCTCGACCCATTCGACCGGAGTGCCCTGCCCGCCCAGGCGCGTGCCATCAGGCTGGAGCGTGGTCTCCTCCTCGCCGTAGAAGGCCTCGTCACGGACCGAGTACCAGCCGGAATATTTGGCGAGATAGATGTCGCCATTAGCCTCCATCCGCCGCCAAAGCTCGTCGGTCGAGACCTTGTGGTCGGCATCGGTGGTCCGGATGAAGCGGTCGAAGGAACAGCCGAGGCGCTGCTCCATCTCCTGGAAGCGCGCTGCGATCTTGTCGACGAAATCCTTCGGTGACAGGCCGTTCTGCGCCGCCGTGCGCTGCACCTTCTGGCCGTGCTCGTCGGTGCCGGTCATGGCGAAGACGTCGTAGCCGTCGAGCCGCTTGAAGCGCGCGATCGCGTCCGACGCCACCATCTCATAGGCGTGGCCGATATGCGGCGGCCCGTTGGTGTAGTGGATCGCGGTCGTCAGATAGAATTTCGGGGCCGTGGCCATCGTCTGTCCGAAAGCTTCGCTTCACGCTGCGCGCGAGCGGGACACCGCAGACGACAGATCATGAAACAGGGTCATCACGAGCGGACGGCGGTCGAGATTATAGGTCTCGACCTCGCGCGCCTGCTGTCCAAGCTTTTCCCATACCTCCGCCAGCGGTGCAAGGCGCGCCGGTTGCGCCGCAGCATGCGCGTGGAGATGGTCCGAGATCCAGCCCTGTATAGTCTCGATCATCACCGCGAAGTCGCGCTCGCCCGCCTTGCCGGCGACATCCTCGGCCAGCGCCATCAGGGCGGCGAGGTCGATCTGCGGGAGGGCATCGAGCCGCGCCCTCACCGCCTCGACCAGCGCCAGCGTCTCGGGATCGACATAGGTCAGCGCGCGGCGCACGGAACCCTCGGACAGGCTCGCGGCCCGGCGCAGGGCCGAACTGTCGAAGGGCATCTCCATGCGCTCCAGCGCCAGCCGGCCGGCCTCCGCGACATCGGCCTCGGCCAGCGGATCGAAGGTCAGGAGCCGGCAGCGCGAGCGGATCGTCGGCAGCATTCGCCCTGGCGCATGGGCGACGATCAGGAACAGCGCCCGCGGCGGCGGCTCCTCCAGCAGCTTGAGCAGGGCGTTGGCGGCCGAGCGCTCCATGTCCTCGGCCGAGTCGACGATGCAGACGCGCCAGCCGCCCTCGGCCGCGCTAGCGCCGAAGCGGTCGATCACGCGCCGGATCGAATCGACCGGGATGTTGCTGGTGTAGCTCTTGCCGTCCGGCTTCGGAATCCGGCGCAGCACATGCAGGTCGGGATGCGACTGCGCCATCACACGCCGTGTCGCCGGATCGTTCTCGGGCATCGCGAGATCGGCGCTGCGGGCCGCCCGCGCCTGTGGATCGCCCACCGCCAGCAGGAAGCGCGCGGCGCGATAGGCAAAGCTCGCCTTGCCGATACCCTCGGGGCCGCCGAGCAGCCAGGCATGGTGCATGCGGCCCGAAGCCAGCGCATCGAGAAAGGTCCGTTCGCGCGCGGCATGGCCGACGAGCGCCAGCGTCTCGCGCGGATGCGGCGCGTTCGGCAGCCGGTCGGGTTCGTCGCTGGTCGCTAGCATCAGAATTCCAGATCGATGGGCAGGCGCTCGCGCAGGATGCGCCACGCGGCGTCGGCAAGCGCCTCGGGAGGCAGCGTCGCGTCGAGCACGGCGCAGCGTTGCAGTTCGGCGCTGGCGATTGCCAGATAGGCTTGGCGCAGATTGCGGTGGAAGGCCACCGCCTCGCCCTCGAAGCGGTCGACCGCCTCGCCGGGCCGGCGGCGCTTCGCGGCGCGGGCAAGCCCGATCTCGGGGTCAAGATCAAGAATCAAAGTGAGGTCTGGCATCAGGCCCGAGATCGTCACGGCTTCCAGTTCGGCCAGCACGGCCTTGTCGAGCTTGCCAAGCACGCCCTGATAGACCCGCGTCGAATCGATGAAACGGTCGCAGATCACCCATTCGCCGCGCGTGAGCGCCGGACGGATGAGGCTGTCGATATGGTCGATCCGGGCGGCCGAGAACATCAGCGCCTCCGCGAACGGGCCGTAATCGCGCGCCTGCCCGGCCAGGATCATCTCCCGGATCGCTTCGGCCTTGGGCGAGCCGCCGGGCTCCCGCGTCGTCCGCGCCGTCAAGCCGGCCTTCTCGAGGCGCTCGCACAACGCGCGCGCCAGCGTCGACTTGCCGGCGCCCTCCCCGCCTTCGAGCGTGATGAAATGTCCCCTGCTCACCCGACCTGCTCAGCTCCGGCCCAGCGCCTTGCGAACCCAGCCTGTCGTGGCTTCGAACAGGGCATCCAGCGCCCGGCTCTGCAAGGTGCCCGCCTGTACGCTCTCGGCCGCATACAGCGGAATGTCCAGCGTCTTGATGTCGCCGCGCGTCACCACGAGACGCGCTACCTCAGCGCCCTCCTGGACTGGCACGGTCAGGGGGCCGCGATACACGATCCGGGCCGCCAGACGCTCGGTGCTGCCCCGCGGCAGCAGCAGGCTGACGGCGCCCTTGCTCCTGAGCGCGACGCGCCCCTTCTCGCCGCCATAGACGCTGGCCTCGCCCACCGTCTCGCCGGCTGCGAAGAGCTGGCGCTTCTCGAAAGCGCGAAAGCCCCATTCGAGCAGCTTGCGCGCTTCCGTCGCACGGTCGCGTGCCGTCTTGAGGCCGTTGACGACGACGATCAATCGCTGGCCGCTCTGCACGGCCGAGCCGACGAGTCCGAAGCCCGACTCGTCGACATTGCCGGTCTTGAGCCCGTCCGCACCGATATCCATCGTCAGCAGCGGATTGCGGTTCTGCTGGCGGATCTTGTTCCAGGTGAACTCGCGCTGGCCGAAGATCTTGTAGAGTTCGGGATAGGTCTTGATGATGTGGTCGGCGAGGAGCGCCAGCTCGCGCGCTGTCACCCGCTGCTGCGGATCGGGCATGCCGGTCGCGTTGCGGAAGACGGATTTGGTCAGACCGAGACCCCTCACCCGCTCGGTCATGATCCGGCCGAAAGTCGCCTCATCGCCGGCGATGGCCTCAGCCAATGCGATCGAGGCGTCGTTGCCGGACTGTACGATGATGCCCTGCAGGATGTCCGACAGCTTGATCCGGCTGTTGAGGATCGCGAACATCGCCGAGCCGCCGGAGGGGCCGCCGCCCTTGCGCCATGCGTTCTCGGAAATCCCAATCTCGCTATCGAGCGTCAGCTTGCCGGCAGCGATATCATGGAAGGCGACGAGCACGGTCGCGAGCTTGGCCATGCTCGCCGGCACCATCAACTCATCGGCCGCCTTCTCGTAGAGAACCGCACCGGTCTCCGAATCGAGCAGGACCGCATACGGCGCCTGCGACTGGAAGCCTTGTGCCAAAGCAACCGCGCCTAGCCAGAAAAGTCCGAGCGCGAGAGCAAGGCCGGCAGCTAGGCGGCGCGCCACCTGTCGCGGCACCGAAATCCCTGACTGGCGGCAAAAAGCGCTCATGCCTCGATGTGAAGCAGAGCGCCCGCCATCAGGTCAAGCTGGAGATCAGTTGCGCGCGAGCGACTGCAGGCTCTGCGGCGCGAGCTTGTGGAGCGGATGGGTCTTGGCCAAGCGCTCGCTCGCGCCCTTCTCCGGCGCGGCGAACAGGCTGGCGCGCATCGGCGGCAAGGTGGTCCGCAGCGTCGCAGGAACCGCGACGGGCTTCGCGGCGTTGGCAATGGTGTCGAGATCAAAGGGCCGGTTCGGCGGCAGCGGCACGGCGCGCATGGAAGGCGCCATGTCGACGGGAGTCGAGCCGGTCGAGGCCAGGGTTGCGACGACCGGCGCCGACGGCGTGATCGTCCGCGGCTGCTGCGCTGCATAGGCCTCCACGACCGGCGTGGCGACGGGAGCGGGTTCGGGCTCGGCGACCGGCTGCGCGTCGAGATCGACGCTGCGGGTGCGCGTGGTGGCGACCGGCTCGGCGCTGGCGACCATCGTCCGGGCGCTGGTGCCCGGGATCGGGGCCGGCGAGCCGTCGGTGCGCAGCGTGGCGAGCAGGAGCTTGTCGTCGGAGCCGGCCAGCGAAGCTTGGCCAAGATACTCCATCTTGATCCGCGCCGTGCCGAGATGGCGGAAGGCGAGCGCATCGGCCGTCGTCTGCGAGACGTCCATCATACGGCCGCCATGAAAGGGGCCGCGGTCGTTGACGCGCACGATGATCGAGCGGTTGTTCAGGAGGTTGGTAACGCGGGCATAGGCCGGCAGCGGCATGGTCGGATGCGCGGCCGAGACGCTGTAGCGATCATAGACCTCGCCATTGGCGGTGCGGCGGCCGTGGAAAGCCTCGCCATACCAGGAAGCCAAGCCGACCTGCGAGAAGCCGACAGGTTTCTCGAAGGGAGTATAGCGCTTGCCGGCGACGGAATAGGCCTTGCCGACGAGCTGGCGCCCGCCGCCCTTCGGCACTTCCTCGCCCTCGGCGACGACGCGCGGGCTGGCCGCACCGTATTTCGACTGCGGAAAGGCGCCGATTTCCTTGGAGCGGCGGCCAGCGACCTGGTTGCCGGCGCAGTTCGCTGCGAACAGGCCGACGAGAATGACGCAGCCCATGCGGGCGACGGTGGGCATGGAAGAAGACGCAGGCATCGGTCCGGACATCGTGGAAGCGGTCTCCCGGGCCGAAAAGCGAGCGTCTTGAGTCATTCCGCAATTCCGCTTTCTGCGCCAAAAACATTCTGTCGGCTCGCCGCCATAGGCAGCAGAGCCGAGTTTTCGGCCAATTCCATTAAGGGATCGTTAAGCCGCTAAAATTCGCGAGAACGCGAACCGCTGAACAGGCCATCCCTGCGCCGTCGGGCGGCCACAGAAGTGTTCGAAATACGGCGCCTGTCAACGCCGGGGCGGCCGCAGCCGCCATTTTTCTGTGCAGCGTGGCCGCCAGGCCACGGTCCGCGACTTCCGGAGTCGTCGCTCGTTCGAACCGGATCAGGTGGAAGCGCTAGTCATTGGGGGCATTGGAGCAGATCGGGTGCCGCCTATGGCCCGCCCCGATCTTCCGCTTGCAAATCGGCTCACCGACCGGCATTGAACGGCAACGCGGAAGGGTGGCCGAGTGGTTTAAGGCAGCGGTCTTGAAAACCGCCGTGAGTGCAAGCCCACCGTGGGTTCGAATCCCACCCCTTCCGCCA
>JBDHTM010000016.1:0-61230 GCA_039808685.1 Allobosea sp.
TAACGGTGCCCGCCCCTGCATCCGGACTGCGTAGCGAGGCCCGGCATCACATCATCTCCACGGCCTCAGGCCGCGCCGAAAGTGCCCCGCCGCCCAAAACCCGGTTCTTCGAACCGTCCAACTGTTCAGCCGCCTGATCACGGCCGCGCGCAATCGCGGTGTCCGCACGCTCTACCTGACCTGCCTGCCGGAGAACGTGGCGATGCGGCGGCTCGCGGCGAAGTTCGAAGCCGATCTCGTCGGCGGCTATGCCGATGTCGAGGGTGTGATCGCGACCGGCGCTCCAACGCCCTTCACGATCCTCGACGAGGCGCTCGACAATGCCAAGGGCTTCGCCACAATGGCCTTGTCGATCCAGAAGAGCTTCTGGCCGAGCGCATTGCTCGCCCGGACCTTCGGGGCCTGAGTCGAGAAGCCCAGGATAGCGGTGCCGATTCGGCAATCGTCATGCTCGCCCTTGTGGCGAGCATCCGCGCTTGGGCGTTGCATGGCATTGAGGAAGACGTGAATGGTCGGGACCGAGCACGGCCATAAGGCGACGGGTTGCCCGCCTATCGATTGAGCGACAACGAGGCGCCGGATTTCGTGACCGCGCCGTCAAGCGCACCCGAGCCCGAACTGCGCAGCCGCGCCGCGACCGTACCGCCCTGTTGGTAGAGATAGACCTCCCCATCCCGGAAATCCCAGGCCGAGATCTTCTGCAGCTCCTTGTTCGTGCAACCGGACGAGGAGGCGCGGTAGAGATCCAGCGTCGGCGTGCTCGACAATTGGACGCGGCAGGAGCCGCCGGTCGCCTCGCGGGCCGTCCAGCCGCCGACCATGCCGTCGCGGCTGGCCGAGGCGCGCGGCGCTGTTGCTGGAGCCGAGCCGAGGCCCGCGACCTGATTGTTGCTGCCACGCAGGCCGGGGTCCGGCACCGGCTGGCCAGCGGGCGGCAGACCCTGCGGAGCGGCGCCGGCATTGGGGTCGAAGAAGGGGTCCTGGGGCGGAGGCAGCGCCCCGCCGGCCTGCGGGCCGCCAGCGACGGGATAACCGCCGGCCTGAGAGGGCGCCGCGGGATAACCACCGGGCGGCGGCAGGGGCTCCGAGGTGATCGGGGCGGAACTGATCGGCGGCGCGGAGGGCAAGGGCTGGCTGTAGGAGGGCTGATTCGCCACCGGCCCGCTGAAGCGCTGCGAGCCGGCGCAGGCTGTCAGCGCCAGCAGGGGCAACAGGGCGGCGGCGCGCGCCAGGGCAGCGGTCGATGCGGTCTTGATCGTCGTCATCAGGCGCGGGTTCCGATCTCGGTCAGCCGTACGTTGCGTCATTTTCAGGAAATGCGATGAACGCGGCATGAGCATGGTCTAGCGCAGGCCTGCCGCGTTGCGAACCCTCGATATCCGCTTCGCTTCCCGCTTTCGGGCCCCGATCCCGTGAAAACGGCCTGCGCGCATACGCGAGCAGGCCATTTTCGGTTTCCCCCGCAGGGAGCGGGTCAGCCCGCCTTGCGCTTGTTCTGCCGGTTGGCGACGAGATCGTCGACGACGGCGGGATCGGCGAGGGTGGAGGTGTCGCCCAGCGCGCCGTATTCGTCCTCGGCGATCTTGCGCAGGATGCGGCGCATGATCTTGCCGGAGCGGGTCTTGGGCAGGCCGGGCGCGAACTGGATCAGGTCGGGCGAGGCGATCGGGCCGATCTCCTTGCGGACATAGGCGACGAGGTCCTTGCGCAGGCTGTCGCTCGGCTCCTCGCCGGCCATCAGCGTGACATAGGCGTAGATGCCCTGGCCCTTGATGTCGTGCGGGTAGCCGACGACCGCGGCCTCCGAGACCGAGGGATGCGCGACCAGCGCCGATTCGACCTCGGCCGTGCCCATGCGGTGGCCGGAGACGTTGATCACGTCGTCGACGCGGCCGGTGATCCAGTAATAGCCGTCGGCATCGCGCCGGCAGCCGTCGCCGGTGAAGTACTTGTTCGGATAGGTCGCGAAATAGGTTTCCTCGAAGCGCTTGTGGTCGCCATAGACCGTGCGCATCTGGCCGGGCCAGCTCTCGGCGATGACGAGATTGCCCTCGCAGGCGCCTTCCAGGACCTTGCCCTCGGCATCGACGATCTCGGGCTTCACCCCGAAGAAGGGCCGCGTCGCCGAGCCCGGCTTGAGCGGGGTCGCGCCGGGCAGCGGCGAGATCAGGATGCCGCCGGTCTCGGTCTGCCACCAGGTGTCGACGATCGGGCAGCGGCGCTCGCCGACGACGCGGTGATACCATTCCCAGGCTTCCGGATTGATCGGCTCGCCGACCGAGCCGAGCAGGCGCAGCGACTTGCGCTTGGTCTTCTTCACCGGCTCCTCGCCGGCGCCCATCAGCGAGCGGATCGCGGTCGGCGCGGTGTAGAAGGTGTTGACCTTGTGCTTGTCGATCACCTCCCAGAAGCGCGAGATCGTCGGATAGGTCGGGATGCCTTCGAACATCAGCGTGGTCGCGCCATTGGCGAGCGGCCCGTAGAGGATGTAGCTGTGGCCGGTCACCCAGCCGACATCGGCCGTGCACCAGTAGATGTCGCCGTCGTGATAGTCGAAGACGTACTGATGGGTGATCGCGGCATAGACCAGATAGCCCGCGGTGGTGTGCAGCACGCCCTTCGGCTTGCCCGTCGAGCCCGAGGTGTAAAGCAGGAACAGCGGGTCCTCGGCCTTCATCTCGGCCGGCGGGCAATGGCCGGAGACCTTGGCCGCCTCGTCATGATACCAGCGGTCGCGGCCTTCCTTCATCGTGACGTTGCCGCCGGTGCGCTTGACGACGATGACGGTGCCGATGCCGCCCTTCACCTTGTCGTCGGCGGTGTCGACATTCTTCTTGAGCGGCACGGCGCGGCCGCCGCGCAGGCCTTCGTCGGCGGTGATCACGACCTTCGAGTCGGAATCCTCGATGCGGCTCGCCAGCGAATCCGGCGAGAAGCCGCCGAAGACCACCGAATGGATCGCGCCGATGCGGGCGCAGGCCAGCATCGCATAGGCCGCCTCCGGGATCATCGGCAGGTAGATGGTGACGCGGTCGCCCTTCTTGACGCCGTTGGCCTTGAGGACGTTCGCGAACTTGCAGACCTCGGTATAGAGCTGGCCGTAGGTGATCTTCTTCGACTCGCCGGGATCGTCGCCTTCCCAGATGATCGCGGTCTGCTTGGCGCGGGTCGCGAGATGCCGGTCGATGCAGTTATGGGCGACGTTGGTCGTGCCGTCCTCGAACCATTTGATCGAGACCTTGCCCGGCTTGTAGCTGACGTTCCTGACCTTGGAATAGGGCTTGAACCAGTCGATCCGCAGTCCCTGCTCGCCCCAGAACCTGTCCGGGTCCTTGATCGAGGCCGCGTACATCTTCTTGTACTTGGCGTCGGTCGCCCAGGCCTTCTTCGACCAGGAGGTCGGGACGTCGTAGATGATCTCGGACATTCGGGCGTCTCCCCAGACTTGGACCGTCTGTGTTGCGCTGGCCCGCCTCAGAGATAGGCACGGCGGACGTCGCTTCTTCGATTTCGACGCATCATAGGATGCGCGAGCGGCGCGGCAAGCCATTGTGCGTCGCACTTTCGTGGCAAAGGCAGGCCGCGAATGCATGAAAGCGGGCCGAAAAGCCTTCGCGCCATCTCATCAGATGGTCGAATCGACTTTTGGACGGCTTTTTGTCGCTCTCGCCTAAAGCCCGCCCATCTTGCAGACGATGTCCCATTCCTCGTCCGTCACCGGCTGGACCGAGAGGCGGAAGGAGGTGACGAGCGACATCTTGGCGAGCTTCGGCTCGGCCTTGACGGCAGCAAGCGTGACCGGCTTCGGCAGAGGTTTCACCGCCTTGAAGTCGACGAGAACCCAGGGCGGCCCGGCATCTTCCCAGGGATAGGCTTCCCTGATGACCTCGACGATGCCGACGATCTCGAGTCCCTCGTTGGAATGATAGAAGAAGACCTGGTCGCCCTTCTTCATCGCCATCAGATTGAGCTTGGCGGTGTGGTTCTTCACCCCGTCCCAATGCGTGCCCTCGGCGCCGGCCTTGACCTGGTCGTCCCAGGACCAGACGGACGGTTCGGATTTGATCAGCCAGTGAGCCATCAGGCCTCGTCCTCCTTGAGCGGCACCGGCGGCTGCGAGGCCGCCTCGCCCTGTTCATTCCAGAACCGCACCATCTCGCGGGTCAGCGCAGCGTAATCCTTGGGATCGAGCTCGACGCGGACCTCGCCCTCGCCGAAGGGCAGGATCAGCACGAAGCGATGCGTGCCCTCGGCGCGGCGCTTGCGATGCTGGATCACCGGGCTTGCGATGCGGCCGGCGAGCGGCACCGGGCCGCTCTCGGCGACGAGCTCTGAGCCCGTCGTCTTCTTGACCTCGGCGATGCCGCGCGCGACGCGCTTCGTCAGGTCGGACCAGTCATTGGCCATGCTTATCCTCCTCACTCCGCCCGGATCGGCCGCGCCAGCAGCGCCGCGACCGCGTCGCGCACGCCGACATCGCCGGCGATGATCGCGGCCACGGCCTCGGCGATCGGGGTTTCGACCCGCTTTGCCCGTGCCATCTCGACGAGGATCGGCGCGGTGAAGGCGCCTTCCGCCAGCTTGCCGCCGGCCGCCTCGGCCGAGCTCCGACCCTGTCCGAGCGCCAGACCATAGGAGAAATTGCGCGATTGCGGCGAGGCGCAGCTCAGCACGACGTCGCCGAGGCCGGAGAGGCCCATCAGCGTCTCGGGATCGGCGCCATAAGCCTCGCCGAAGCGGCGCAGTTCGGCGAAGCCGCGCGCCACCAGCGCGGCACGGGCGCTCTCGCCGAGGCCGAGCCCGACCGCGATGCCGGCCGCGATGGCGAGCACGTTCTTGGCCGCGCCGCCGATCTCGACGCCCCGGATGTCCGCGGAATGGTAGATGCGGAAGGCCGGCGAGCTCAGCGCCTCGGCCAGCGCCTGCGCCAGATCGGGATCGCCGGCCGCGAGCGTCACGGCCGTCGGCAGCCCGCGCCCGATATCGGCGGCGAAGCTCGGGCCGGAGAGGATGGCGGCGGTGGCTCCGGGCCAGGCCAGCTCGATGATCTCGGTCGCGAAATGGCCGCTGGCCTGCTCGATGCCCTTGGCGGCGGAGATGACCGGCACGCGCGGGGGCAGGGCTACGGCCAGATTTTCGCAAGCCGACCGCAAGGCCTGCGTCGGCACGGCGACGATCAAGGCGTCGCAATCGGCAAGAGCGGCGAGCGAGCTTGTTGTCTCGATGGCTTGAGATAGATCGACGCCGGGCAGGCGCGGCGTCTGCCGCCTTTGCGCGACGGCCTCGATGGTCGCGGCATCGCGCGCCCAGAGCCGCACATCGCGTCCGGCCCGGGCGGCGGCCAGCGCCAATGCGGTTCCGTAGGCACCGGCGCCGACGACGCCGATCCTGCGATAGCGCGCGCGCCGGCTCATGCAGCGGTCGACGGCGCGACGGAGAGCTCGTCCAGCGGCCAGCGCGGGCGGGCGACGGCGCTCATGTCATCGACAAGGCCGAGCCGGAGACGTTCGAGCCCGGCCCAGGCGATCATCGCGCCATTGTCTCCGCAGAGCGCCAAAGGCGGGGCGACCATCGGCAGGCCGGCCTCGGTCGCGAGACGGTTGAGCCCGCTGCGGATCGCCTGGTTGGCGGCGACGCCGCCGGCGACGACCAGCGTCGAGGGGGAGATGCCCGCCTCGCGGCAGGCGCGCAGGCCAGCGCGGGTGCGGTCCACCATCACATCGACGATGGCGGCCTGGAAGGAGGCGCAGAGATCGGCGACATCGTTGTCGGAGAGCGGCGCGATCCGCTCGGCGACGAGGCGCACGGCGGTCTTGAGGCCGGAGAGCGAGAAATCCGGGCTCGGCCTTCCCTGCATCGGGCGCGGGAAATCGAAGCGCTCGGGATCGCCCTTGGCCGCCTCGCGCTCGACCGAGGGGCCGCCGGGATAGGGCAGGGCGAGCATCTTGGCGATCTTGTCGAAGGCCTCGCCGACCGCGTCGTCGATGGTGCCGCCGAGCTTGAGATAATCGCCGACGCCGCGCACGGCGAGCAATTGGGTGTGGCCGCCGGAGACGAGCAACAGGAGGTAAGGGAAGGCGAGGTCGTCGGTCAGGCGCGCCGTCAGCGCATGCGCCTCGAGATGGTTGATCGCGATGAAGGGCTTGCCGGTAGCGAGCGCGATCGCCTTGCCCGCAGTGAGGCCGACCATCACGCCGCCGACGAGGCCGGGACCGGCCGCTGCCGCGATCGCGTCGATCTCTCCAGGCTTCAGGCCGGCATCGGCAAAGGCGCGAGCGATGATGCGGTCGATCGCCTCGACATGGGCGCGTGCCGCGATCTCCGGGACTACGCCGCCATAGGCGGCGTGCGCGGCAATCTGGCTGAGCACTTCGTTGGACAGGATCTTGCTCTCGCCGGACCTCTCGACGGAGACGATCGCCGCTGCCGTTTCGTCGCAGGTCGTCTCAATCCCAAGAACACGCATGATCGGTCGACTTGTCTCGCGGAATGAGGGATCAGGATCAAGGAGTGCCGTCCGGCGGTTCCGTGCCGGCAATTCCTTCGTATAGTGCGCGCGAGGGCAGAAGGCCAAGGGGTGCGTCGCGAGAGACGCATCAATGACCATGGCGGCGAGACGCGGAAAAGGGGACGGCATGGGCAGGATCATTGTTCCGCCTCAATGCGGCATGATCGCGGAATGCTGCACGGCTCGCGGATCGTCCTGCGGTCGCCGCCGGTTTTGTCAGGAGCTGTGAATGCGCGTCTTCGTCTTTCGCCCCCGCACCGATGCCGAACGGACGGCGCGCGCCATCACCGAGCACGGCTTCGAGCCGGTGGTCGCGCCGCTCTTCCAGGTGGTCCGCCTGTCGGAGCCGGTGCCCGAAGGGGCCTTCGACGCGCTCGTGCTGACCAGCGGCAACGGCGTGCCCGCGTTGGCCGACGGGCCTGCGGCCTGGCGCGACCTGCCGGTCTTCACCGTCGGGAACCGGACGGCCGCGAAGGTGCGCGAGGCCGGGCTGGAGGATACCCGCAGCGCCGATGGCGATCGCAACGACCTGATCGAGCTGATCAAGCGGACGCTGCCGGCGCCGGCAAAGCTGCTGATGATCGTCGGGCGCGATCGCAAGGAGGATGTGCCGGACCGCTTGCGCGAGGCTGGCTATGAGGTTGCGCTCTGGACGGCCTATGCGGCCGAGCCGGTCTCCGTCCTGCCCGAGGACACCCAGGCCGCTCTGCGGCATGGCGACGGCGGTGCGGCGCTGCATTATTCGGCGCGCGGGGCGCAGACCTTCATCGCGCTGGCGCAGGCGGCGGGCGTGGCCGACGAAGCGCTCGAACTCACCCATGTCGCGCTCTCGGCCGATGTCGCCTCGCCGCTGATTTCGGCCGGCGCCAGCACGGTGCTCGTGGCCGAGCACCCGGAAGAAGCGGGGATGCTGGCGGCGCTGGAACAGGTCTCGGCACGCGAACGCCTTGGCGATCCGGCCCGGCCGGAGCCGCGTGGCAGCCTCCAGCGCACGCCGCCGACCGTCGAGTTGAAGGCGGTGCCGGAACCGGCGGAGGAGGCAGGCGCCGCAACACCCTCGCCGGAAGCGGCGGCGCCAACCGAGGCCTTGCCGCAAGAATTCTCGCCGCCGCCCGTCGAGCCCGCAAGGCCGCCTGTCGCGCACGAAGCGCCGGCCCGCACGCCCTGGCTTGCCGTGGCTGCGGCTGGTTTCGTCGGCGGCGTGATTGGCGGGGTGCTCGCCAGTTATGCCCTGACCAGATCCGTGCCGGCGGGAAGCACCGAGGCGATCGCGGAATTGCGCGGCCGACTGGAGGCCACGCAGGCGAGCGCGGCTGCGGCCGACCGCAAAGCGACCGCAGCGACGGAAGCGGCTGCGAAGGCCGGTTCCGAATTGCAGGCGGTGACGGCGAAGCTCGCCTCGCTCGGCAATGCGCCAGCGGCTGATACCAGTGCTTTCACGGCTCAGGCTCAGCGCGCCGAGGCGGCAGCCGCAGCTGTAGGCCAGCGTCTCGACCAGATTGCCGGGCGTCTCGGCACTATCGAAACGCAGGCGAAGGCAGCATCGGGCGCCAGTCCGGAAGCGATGGCGGCCGCGCGGATCGTGCTGGCCGAGCGGGTGCAGCGCGCGCTCGCCGGCGGGCGGCCCTTCGTCGGCGATATCGCGGCTTTGACGAAAAGCGGTGTGGCACAGGCCGATGTCGCTGCCTTGGCGGCGGTCTCGTCAGGCGGCGCGCCGACGCGCGAGACGCTGCAGGCCGGTTTCCGCAAGCATGGCGCGATGTTCCAGCGTGAGGTGATGCCGGCTTCCGACAGCTGGAGCGACAAGCTGCTGGCTCTGACGAGCCGCATCGTCACGGTCCGCCCGGTCGGCGACAGCGGCTCGACCGATCCCGCAACGCTGCCGATCCGGCTGGAAAGCGCCATCGCTTCCGGCGACATCGTCAAGGCTGCGGCCTTGTGGAGCCAGTTGCCCGAACCGGCGCGCCGTGCCAGTGCGGAATTCGGCGCCGATCTGCAGAAACGTGCCGCAGCGGATGCGGCGATCGCCAAAATCGCGCAGGATGCGGTCGCGGCGCTCGGCGTGGCCGGCTGACGGAGGGTTGAGGGGTCCATGGTTCGTGTTCTCGTCTACCTCGCCGTCTTCGCCTGCCTTGCCTTCGGCGCCGTCTGGCTCGCCGACCGGCCGGGCGAGGTTTCCGTGCTCTGGCAGGGCTACCGGATCGAGACCAGCGTCGCGCTGGCGGCGATCGGCGTCGTCGCGCTCGCCTTCCTCGTCCTCCTGGTCTGGGCGATCTTTCGCTTCGTCTTCGGCTTGCCCTCCGCTTTCAGCCTGTCCTCGCGGGCGCGCCGCCGGGCGCGCGGCTTCGAGGCCGTCTCGCGCGGCATGGTCGCGATCGGCGCGGGCGATCCCGTCGCGGCTGGGCGCTATACCGGCGAGGCGCGTCGCTTCGTCCCGAACGAGCCGCTGACCCTGCTTCTCGAGGCGCAGACCGCGCAGTTGAGCGGCGACCGGGCGCAGGCCGAGGCCGCCTTCAAGGCAATGCTGGAAAAGTCCGAGACACGGGTGCTCGGCCTGCGCGGCCTCTTCGTCGAGGCCAAGCGGCGCGGCGATATCGCGGCCGCGCGCGCTTTCGCCGACGATGCCGTGCGCCGCTCGCCCTCGCTCGCCTGGGCCAACGACGCCCTGCTCGATTTCCATACCCAGGCCGGCGACTGGCAGGCGGCTCGCACGGCGGTCGAGCGCCGCGCTGCGCTCAGGCTCGCCGACAAGGCCGAAGCGCGCCGCCAGCGCGCGGTGCTGTTGGCGGCCGAAGCCTTGCAGGCGCGCGACCACGAGCCGGAGAAGGCGCTTGCCGCCGCGCTCGAGGCGGTGAAGCTCGCACCGGCCTTGACGCCCGCCGCCGCGCTGGCTGGACGGATGCTCGCCGAGCGCGGCGACGTTCGCAAAGCGTCGAAGCTGCTGGAAGCCGCCTGGAAGGATGCGCCCCATCCCGATATCGCAGCCGCCTATCTCGATGCGCGGCCGGGCGACAGCGCGCTGGACCGCCTCAACCGGGCCGTGACGTTGACGAAGCTGCGCCCCGCCGATCCGGAGAGCGTGCTGGCGCTAGCCGGGGCCGCGATCCAGGCGCGCGAGTTCCAGAAGGCGCGCGAGACGCTGAAGCCTTTGCTGGCCGGTGGCGCATCGGTGCGCGCCTGCCTGCTGATGGCCGAGCTGGAGGATGCCGAGCACGGCGCTGCCGGCCGCGTGCGCGAATGGCTGGCGCGGGCGACGCGGGCGCCGCGCGACGCCGCCTGGGTGGCGGACGGGCTGGTCTCCGATCACTGGATGCCGATCTCGCCGATCACCGGCCGGCTCGACGCCTTCGTCTGGACCGTGCCGCCGGCGACGCTCGGCAGCAAGGCGCAGGCCGTGGACGACGTGCTGGCCGATCTCGACGATTCGACCAAGCTGATCGAGGTCAAGGCCGAGAGCGTCACGACGATCGAGCCCGCGGCCGTTGCGCCGCCGGCCCCGCCTCCATCCGTGCCGAAGCCGGAGCCGGTCGGGGCCACTGCGTCGCCGGTTCCGAAGGAGGAGCCGAGGCCGGCCGCCGATTCGAAGCCGGTGGAAACGGGTGCGGAACCGGCAAAGCCCGCCGAAGCAAAGCCGGCCGAGGCAAAGCCGGCGCCTGCGCGCGAGGCAACGCCGCCCAAGCCGGTGATCTTCCCGGTTTCGCATGCGCCGGATGATCCGGGCCCGGAGGAAGAGCCACCGCCGGAGCCGAAGAAGAGCGGCTTCAGGCTGTTCGGCTGACTCGTTTCTTCCACCGTCATCCCGGGCGACCGCAGGGAGACCCGGGATCCATGCCTGAACCTGCGTCGGAAGCGCTCCGGCATGGATCCCGGATCTTCGCTGCGCTCCGTCCGGGATGACGGCGAGGGGTTTGGACATGGTTTGCGGAAAAGGCGTGCGGCCGAGGCGCGCGCGCCTTATAGCGGCGCGATGACATCCATTCTCGATCCCAACGCCACCGTCACCCTGACGGTCGGTCCCGAGCAGGCCGGCCAGCGCCTGGACAAGGCGCTTGCGCTCCTCGCCGGCGAGATTTCGCGCGCGCGCCTGCAGCAGGTTATCAAGGAAGGCGGGGTCAGCCTCAACGGCGCCGTCTTCGGCGATGGCAGTCGCAAGGTCGTCGAGGGCGACACTATCGCGCTGGTCATGCCGGCGGCGAAGCCGGCCGATCCGATCGGGCAGGATATCCCGCTCGACGTCGTCTACGAGGACGAGCACCTGATCGTCATCGACAAGCCGGCGGGGCTCGTCGTCCATCCGGCCGGCGGACATGAGGACGGCACGCTGGTCAATGCGCTGATCGCCCATTGCGGTGAGAGCCTGTCCGGCATCGGCGGCGTCCGGCGGCCGGGCATCGTGCACCGGCTCGACAAGGATACCAGCGGGCTGCTCGTCGTCGCCAAGAACGACCGCGCACATCAGAAGCTCGCCAGGCAGTTCGCCGATCATGGCCGCACGGGCCCGTTGCAGCGTGCCTATCTCGCGATCGCCTGGGGCGTGCCGCGCTTGCGCGAAGGCACGATCGATGCGCCGATCGAGCGCTCGACCCGCAATCGCGAGAAGATGACCGTGGTGAAGGAAGGGCGCGGGCGCGAAGCGATCACCCATATCGAATTGCTCGAACGCTATCCGCCGCTGCTCAAGGGCCTCGACGAAACCGAACCTCTCGCCAGCCTGATCGAATGCCGGCTCGAGACGGGACGCACGCACCAGATCCGCGTGCATATGAGCCATATCGGCCACCCCCTGCTGGGCGACCAGCTCTACGGCTCGGGCTTCGCCACCAAGGCGGTCCGTTTGCCTGCGGATGCGCAAGCCGCATTGGCCGCGCTCGGCCGGCAGGCGCTGCATGCGGCTATCCTCGGATTCGAGCATCCGGCGACCGGCGAGGAGATGCTGTTCGAATCCGAGCCGCCCGAGGACTTTGCGAATCTGCAAGCAGCTCTCGCACGGCTGTAGGAGAACCCGGCGGTTTTGCCACCTTTCCGCCAGAGTGAGTTCGCATATACTGGGGTTGTTCGGATGCGGATGGCCAAGGGGGCGCCGCAAGCGAACGTTCCAATCGAACCGATGGCCGGTTCCCGCGTTGGATCGTTTTGCCGGATCCGAAGCCTGCGCGAAGGTTGATCGCGCGGAGGGCCTGCCGCCAAGCGGGGGCCTTGATGAGGAGAACGAGCATGGCGAGTGCTTCGCTGCCCGTCCTGTCCGCCGAAGGCGGGCTGTCACGTTATCTCGATGAAATCCGCAAGTTCCCGATGCTGGAGCCGAGCGAGGAATACATGCTGGCCAAGCGCTGGCGGGAGCATGGCGACCGCGATGCGGCGCACAAGCTCGTCACCTCGCACCTGCGCCTCGTCGCCAAGATCGCCATGGGCTATCGCGGCTACGGTCTGCCGATCGGCGAAGTCGTCTCGGAAGGCAATGTCGGCCTGATGCAGGCGGTGAAGCGCTTCGAGCCCGAAAAGGGCTTTCGCCTTGCCACCTATGCGATGTGGTGGATCAAGGCCTCGATTCAAGAGTACATCCTGCGGTCGTGGTCGTTGGTGAAGATGGGTACCACCGCCAACCAGAAGAAGCTTTTCTTCAATCTGCGCAAGGCCAAGAGCAAGATCTCGGCGCTGGGCGAGGGCGATCTGCGTCCGGACCAGGTCCAGCAGATTGCGACCAAGCTCGGCGTCAACGAGCAGGATGTTGTCGACATGAACCGCCGTCTCGGCGGCGACGCATCGCTGAACACGCCGCTGCGCGAGGATGGCGAGGGCGAGTGGCAGGACTGGCTGGTCGACGATTCGGAAAGCCAGGAGCGCCGCCTCGCCGATTCCGAGGAGGCGGACAACCGCCACTCAGCGCTGCGCGAGGCGCTTGAGGTGCTCAATCCGCGCGAGCGGCGCATCTTCGAGGCGCGCCGCCTGGCCGAGGATCCGATCACGCTGGAGCAACTCTCCGAGGAATTCGGCGTCTCGCGCGAGCGGGTGCGTCAGATCGAGGTCCGCGCCTTCGAGAAGGTGCAGGAGGCGGTGAAGAAGGCGATCACTCGCATCGAGGCGCCGCGCGCGGCGTTGCCGGCGGCCTGAGCCGGCTTTCGGGGTCGAACAGAGTTTCAAGGGGCGCCGTGAGGCGCCCCTTTTCCTTGGCCTCAATAGAGCGGCGGCAGCGGCTGCAGCGGCAGGCGGAAGGGGCCGATGAAGACGCGGCCTTCGCGCAGCGAAACCGGAGGCAGCATCGTCAGGCCGGGTGCCGCGCCGGCATTGCCGCCGCGTCCGCCCAGCAAGCCGCCAAGCCCGCCAAGCAGGTTGCCGACCCGCAGGCCGCCGATCTGCTCGATCCCGGCTGCTGCCAGCTGAAGATCGCCACCGACGCGATGCAGCGGGTCGAGCTGCAGCTGTCCGCTGCCATCGATGCGGGCTTTGCCTTTGGTCGAGACGAGGCGAGTCAGCTCCAGAGTGCCGTTGGCGGTACGCCAGCTTTCGAGGGCGTCGGGGTTGAAACCCTTGCGGAAGTTCTCGGCCTGGCTGAGCGTCGCCTGCAGCTCGATCTCACCGGCCTCGGTGTTGCCGAGCAAGGCGTCGATCGGGGGCAGGATCGTGCCCTTGGCGCTAACGGCGATATCCACCGCCTGATCGATGGCGGGGCGGGCCGGGTTGCGACGCAAATGCGCTTCAAGCGTGGCGGCGCCCCAGCTCTCGGGGGTGAGGCCGGGCGTTGTCAGCACGCCGCGCGGCTCGCTGGCGACGAGCGCGAAACGCTCCGGGCTGCGCCAGGCGAAGCTGGCATCGAGGTTCTTCCAGGTCAGGTCGAGCACGCGGCCTTCGGGCAGCGTGACCTTCGCCGGGCTCGATGCCTCCAGGATGACGAGGCCGGGCGAATAGATCTGGCCGACCGCGACCGTGGGGCCGGTCTCGACGCGCACGGCTTCGCCCCAGCGGGTCGAGGTCAACGTCAGCGTGTTGCAGCGCAGCTCGATGCGGAACGGAAAGCCGCCAATGCTGCGATCGGTGCAGGTCCAGGTGCGGCCGCGTTCGACCTCCCGGGCCAGCGCGGTGTCGATCTCGGTTGCGATGCGGCCGCGTGCGTAGAACCAGAAGGCGGACCAGGCGGCGGCAAGGACGACCAGCAGCATGAAGGGCCCGTAGAGCCAGAAGCGGCTGCGGCGGCGCGTCGGGAGGGGATCGGTCATGCGGCAGGCATTCCTTGCGCAAGGGCGGGCGGATCGCTAGATCGCCCAGACTACTTGCGTGGGCGGTCTATCTCGTTGTGGTGGCACCGGATTTGCTCGAAAAGCGGGTACCGCTTTTCGGTCTGATGCTCAAGCAAGCAGGCCGGCGCGGCCAAATTATGGGATGGCGATGACGACCGAATTCGGTGCGGCGGATCTTTGGGTCTTCGGCTATGGCTCGCTGATCTGGCGGCCGGGCTTTGCCTTCGAGGAGAGCGTGCAGGCGCGCCTCCACGGCTATCACCGCTCGCTCTGCGTGTTCTCGCATGTGCATCGCGGCACGCCGGAGCGGCCGGGGCTGGTGCTGGGACTCGACCGCGGCGGGGTCTGCCGTGGCCTCGCCTTTCGGGTCGCGGCCTCAAAGGCGCAGGAGACGGTGGATTATCTCCGGGCGCGCGAGCAGGCGACGGCGGTCTATATCGAGCGCCATGTTCCGCTGAAGCTGGAGGACGGCCGGCAGGTACGCGGGCTCGTCTATGTCGCCGACCGCAAGCACCTGCAATATGCCGGCAAGCTGCCGCCGGAGCAGCTGCTCAAGCTCGTGCGGGAGGGCAGGGGCCAGTCCGGCGAGAACCCGGACTATGTGCTGCAGACACATGAGCATCTGCGCAAGATGGGCATCTTCGATCCCGTGCTGGCCGAGTTGGCGCAGCAGCTGGCGCCGGGACTCGGTGCGCCGCATCCGCCGCTGGCAGGTTAGTCAGCCTTCCGGGTTCGCTTCCGGCATCAGGTCGAGCAGGGCGGCGCGACGGCTCATCCCGTCCTCGGCGAGCAGGTGGACATGGATCTCGCAGGCGCCGGCGGCGATCACCGCGCGCTGCCAGCGGCCGAGCGCGGCCTCGATGCCGAAGGGGCCGGAATCGCGGGCGGCGACGACGCGCCGGTCGGCGGAGATGGCGAGCAGGACCGCATCGGTGAAACTCAGGGCATGCGCATCGTCGACGGCGAAGACCGAGGCGATATAGCGCCGGCCCGAGCGGCCACGCCATGCGGTGAAGCGGCGCTCGCTGAGGACGGTGGTGCTGCGCAAGGGCATTTCGCGGGCGGCTGGCGCCTCGTCGAAGAGATCGGGTGTGTAGCGATAGGCGAGAGCGGCCATGTCCGTTCCTCCTGCAATAGGAACAAAATGAGAACACCATGGGGATAAGTCAAGCGCCGCGATCGTGAAACCGCGCCCCGGCCTGGTCTCTGCTGTCAGGGAGTGTCAGGAGTTGGCGAGCGGGTCCATGCCGCGCGCGGCGAGCTCGGCGCGGCCTTGCGCCAACAATCGGTCGCTGGCGGCCTCGATGCGCTCCTGCAGAAGGTTCTGGAAGGCGACCTTGTCGAGCCCCGCCGCGATCGGGGGTAGGATCTCGATGCGGACGGTACCGGGGCGGCGCAGGAATTTGCGGCGGGGCCAATAGAGGCCGGTGTTCAGGGCGACGGGAACGCAGGGCACGCCCAGCTCGGCATAGAGATGGGCGGCGCCGAACTTGTAGGCCGGCGGAGCGCCGGGCGGGCGACGCGTACCTTCAGGGAAGATCAGGAGCTGACGGCCGTTCTGGCCGAGCTCGACCTTGGCGCGGCGCGTGACGTCGGAAAGGGCGCGGGCGCGGGCGCCGCGATTGACCGGGATCATCCGCAGCTTCGTCAATCCCCAGCCGAAAAGCGGAATCCAGGTCAGCTCGCGCTTCAGGATGAAGACGGGATTCCGAAAGATCGTGACCAGTGCGAAGGTTTCCAGGAAAGACTGATGCTTGGCACCGACCATCAGGCCGCCGCGCGGGATGTTCTCCAGGCCGGTGACCTCGCAGCGCATGCCGGCGACGACACGCATCAGCCAGAGCGCCGAGCGCGCCCAGCCGATCGCCACCGCCAGCAACGCCCGCCGCGGCAGGAGCAGGGAGGGGAGAACCGCGAAGATCAGCCAGAGGACGAGATTGGCATAGAACAGGACGTTGAAGACGAGGGAGCGCAGAACGAGCATGCAGCGCAATGAGCCCGAGACGCGGTCCCGGTCAAGCGTCGCCTGGCCGTTTCGGCCTCAACCTGCGTGGCGATGCGGCCCCAGCAGGCGGGTGCGCTTCTCGGCCGCCGGGCCCAGGATGTCGGCGGGCTTGGGCGAAACCGGCTTGCGGCCGCCGATGATGACGGAGAGGCGCGAGGTTTCCGGGTCGGTCTCGACGAGGCTGCGCAGGCGTGCGACCAGATACTTCGCATATTCCGGCGCCAGCACCTTGATGACCGACCAGCGGTTCCACCAGCCCGAGGTGTCGATATGCTCGGTGACGACCGGATGGGCGACGAGCTCGACGCCCGGCATCGCATGCCCGAATTCGGCGAGCGTGCGCGGCATGTGATAGTTCGAGGTCACCACCAGCAGCGAGCGGAAACCGTGTCGGCGCACCCAGCGCCTGGCTTCGATCGCGTTGCCGATGGTGTTGCGGGCGCGGTAGTCAAGGTCGACGCAGCAGGTGAGCAGGTCGCGCGACGCCGGGTTCAGCTTGGCGAGTTCCTCGCGGCCGGTCTTCTCGTTGACGCCGCTGATCAGGAGCCGCTGGCCACGCTCCGCGCCGAGCAAGCTGATGGCGTCGCCGACACGCTGGGCGCCGCCGGTCACAACGACGATCGCATCGGTGCGAGGCGTATCCGTGCGTTCGCGTCCGTCAATCATCGCGGCGAAGCGGACATAGCCGATGCCAAAAAGCAGCATTCCGGTGCCGGCGATGGCTGCCGCTGTCAGCCCGAGAATGCGGCGCAGCGAGGTCGGCCGGTCGGGCTTGCCGCTCCGGGGCGCGGAATCGGAAGGCGCCATCGCAAGATGGTCGTTCGTGCTGCCGATCATGGCCATGACGCCGCCGTCGTAGCGTGCCAATCGGGCATAACGGCGGCACGCCCGCGTCCGGCCTTGCCGCAGGCGTTAAGGCTTCGTTGACGGCGCGCGCCGGTCAGGATGCTCATGCCAGCATCCTCAGGTGGTGGCGGACCGTGAAGCGCGAAACCAGGCCGGCGATCACGGCGACGACCAGCGCGACGAGGATGACGGCACCATAGCCCGTCCAGCCGATCTCGAAGGCGCCGAACAGGGCCTGCAACTGTTCCGCCTCGGGCGTCGCACTCCAGCGCGAGGCGAGGAAGCCAAGCACGCCGATCGTAGCGATCGCGGCGAGGCCGCCAAAGAGGCCGCCGCGGAGACCGAGGCGGATGAAGCGGCTCTGGAATTCTCGGGCGATGAAATCGTCGTCGGCGCCGACGAAATGCAGCACCTCGACGCTGTCGCGGCTGCCGGCCATGGCGCCGCGCGTGGCGAAGGCGACGGCGAGTGCCGCCGCTGTCAGCACGAGCAGGACGATGGCGAAGCCCGAGGCGATGATGGTGCCGGCCATGGCGGAGAGGCGCCGGACCCAGAGCCGGTGGTCGTCAAGCGTCGCGGTCGGCACCTCGCGGCGCAGCGTCGCGCCGAAGCCGGCGAGGTCGGGGCCGGCCTCCGACTTGAGCTTGAGCACGATCAGGCGCGGCACCGGCAGTTCGACGAGATCGAGCCCCGTGCCGAGCCAGGGCTCGAGCAGCTTGTCGGACTCGGCCTTGGGCACGGCGCGGACGCTCTCGACCTCCTTCAGCCCGCTCGCGAGCATGACGGCACGCGCCACGTCGTCATCGATCTTGCGGTGCGAATCTGGGCGGACCTGGATCGTCATCTCGTTGGAAATGGCGCCGCGCCATTGGTCGGAAGCGCGCGCGGCAAGGACGGCGGCGCCTGCGCTGAGCGAGGCCAGGAACGTCAGGATCGCGATCACCGCCATCAGCGCCCGGCCGGCGATGGTGTCGACGGGGACGAGCGGCTGGTCCCGCCGCAGATTGGCGGGTAGGCCGCGCTCCGTCCGTCCGGCTTCCCGGTCATTGGCCTCAAGCGTCGACATGCAGGTGTCCGTCGGCCAGCACGAGGCGCGGGGCGTCGTAGATATCCATCAGATTGAGGTCGTGGGTCGCGATGACGACGGCGGTGCCGAGCGATTGCAGCTCCATGAAAAGCCGCAGCAGGCGTCGGCCGAGGCCGGGATCGACATTGCCTGTCGGCTCGTCGGCGAGCAGGAGTTCGGGCCGGCTGATCAGCGCGCGGGCGATGGCCGCACGCTGCTTCTCGCCGCCGGAGAGCACGGGTGGAACCGCATGCATGCGCTCGCCGAGGCCGACCCAGCGCAGCAGCTCGACAACCTCGGCGCGGTAGCTCGCCTCCTCCTTGCCCAAGACGCGCAGCGGCAGCGCGACGTTCTCGTAGACGGTAAGGTGGTCGAGCAGGCGGAAATCCTGGAAGACGACACCCATGCGGCGGCGGAAGGCGGTCAGCGTGTCGGGATCGAGCCGCGAGACGTCCTGGCCAAACAGGTTGACCAGCCCGCGCGTCGGCTTCAACGCCATCAGGATGAGGCGCATCAGCGTCGTCTTGCCGGCCCCGGAGGGCCCGGTCAGATACTGGAACGAGCGCGGCTCGATGCTGAAGTTGATGTCCTTCAGCACCTCCGGACCCATGCCGTATCGCAGGCCGACATTCTCGAACCGAACCAAGCGGTCTTCCTCGCTGAACCGATCTGTTGCGAATCCGCAATCGATCCTACACCGCAAGCCGACGCGTGCGGAAAGATCGTGACGCGGCCAATCTGCCCCGAAGACTCTTCACGAGGCGTTAACCATAAATTGCGCCAATGGAGCCGCGCGCATCGGCAGGCGCCACGCGGCGGCCTGCCGATGCGCCCAGGCGCTTGCGGCAATCGCACCGAAGGAATTGGCTCGCACCCATGCTGATCGTCTGCCCATCCTGCGCGAGCCAGTATGAACTCGACGCGGCCAAACTGGGGCCGGAGGGGCGCAAGGTGCGATGCGCCAACTGCAAGACGTCCTGGCATGTCGAGCCCGTCGCGTTTCCGGAGGCGTCGAGTACCGCTTTTCCGGAGGCGCCGAGCGAGGCCGAGACCCAGGCGCTGCTCGCCGAGGAGCTCGCGCGCGCTGCTGCGATCGAGGCTGAGATCACCGCGCTTGCCGCCGAGGTGACCGGGCGAGGACGTGCTGAAGAACCGCCTGCCGTCGAGGCTGCGCCGGCCGCCGAGCCGAGGCGCCGGGCCAAGCGATCCAGCACGCCGCGCAAGACATCGGGGACTTTCCTGCGCCGCGGGGGAGCCGGCTTGCCGGCCGCCATCGCGTTCACGGGACTCGTCCTGCTGGGTGGGGTAGTCTGGCAGCGCGAGGCGGCGGTTCGTGCCGCGCCGCAACTCGCGGGCCTGTTCGAGAAGATCGGCATGCCGGTCAATCTCCGCGGCCTCAGCCTTGGCGCGGTCGAGAGCGGCGTCGTCGACGAGGGCCAGAACCGCTTCCTCGTCGTCGAGGGCGACGTCACCAATGTCACCAAGCGCAAGATGGCGGTGCCGCTGATCGAGGTCGCGGTCAAGGATGCTGGCGGCGCGACGCTCTACACCTGGACGACCGAGCCGCCGCGCGCGAGCCTGGAGCCGGCCGAACTCGTCCGCTTCCGGGCGCGCCTGGCCTCGCCGCCGGAACAGGGGCAGTCGGTCAAGGTGCGCTTCAGCTCGGCCGCGACAGCGGCCAATCTCGCCAGCAAGCACTGAGGCTGCTAGGACGGGTCTTTGCCGACCGGGCTGCCACAGCAGCCGGACGGTATGCGTGAACAATCGCCTGCATCGGTCCTCGGCGTGTCTGAACGCCCGAGACGTGGCGCTGCCGGATTATCGAAACGGAGTCATCATGCCGGAACGGCACATCAGGGTTCTCTACGACGAAGCGGCGATCGCGCGGCGCAATGAGGAGATGGCTGAGGCGATCGCGGCCAGCAACCCGAAGGACCTGCTCGTCGTCGCCGTCCTGAAGGGCTCCTTCATGTTCGCCGCCGACCTGATCCGCGCGATGCATCGCACGGGGCTTTCGCCGCAGGTCGAATTCGTCCATCTGTCGAGCTATCGTGCGGGCACGACCTCCTCGGGTCAGGTCGAGATCCTGCGCGACGTGCAAAGCGAGGTGCGCGGCCGCGACGTGCTCCTGGTCGACGACATCCTCGAATCCGGCCGCACGCTCGCCTTCGCCAAGGACCTGCTGGCGGCGCGCGGGGCGGCCAAGGTCTCGACGGCCGTGCTCCTGGAGAAGCCGCATAAGCGCGCGGTCAATATCCAGGCGGATTATGTCGGCTTCGAATGCCCGGACTACTTCGTGGTCGGTTATGGCATGGACGTGGCTCATTCCTACCGGCAACTGCCCTTCGTCGGCGTGGTCGAGACGGACGACCAGGCCGGATTACCGGGCATCTGAGGAGGCGTCATGTCGCGTATTCTGGTCGTCGATGACGAAGAGCCGCTACGCGTGCTGGTCGCGCGCGGCCTCGGCCTCGACGGGCATAGCTGCCTCATGGCCTCCGACGGAGCCGAGGCGCTCGATATTCTCGAAGCCGAGCAGGGCCGTTTCGACCTGTTGCTGACCGATATCCGCATGCCGCTCATGGACGGCATTGCGCTGGCGCTCGCGGCCAAGCAGCAGTTTCCGGACCTGACGATCATGCTGATGACCGGCTATGCCGAGCAGCGCGAGCGCGCGAAGAGCCTGGAGTCGATCGTGGCGGAGGTGATGGCCAAGCCCTTCACCATCGCGGAACTGCGCGCAACCGTGATGAAGGTGATCGAGCGTTCGATCGGGTAGGGCACGATGCAATCAAATGCTTGCTGCTTGCGTCCAACGTTCCTACGGATGCTTTCCTGGTCACGCCCAAATGCCCTTCGCCTTCGCCAGATAGCGCCGCCGTTCCGCCAGCCCGTTGCGCCCGCCATTGATCAGCCTGGTCGCGCGCTCGATGTCGTCGGCATCCGCGGCCGTGTCGATGGCGCGCTCGCTCCAATAGGCGAAGGCGACGCGCAGCGAAGTCTCGGGTTCCTTCGCCCGCTCCGGTTCGGCTTCCAGGTCGATGCCGAGGATCTGACCGAAGCGGCGGTAATTCGCCCGCCCGGTGAGTTGGAAGATGCCGCGGCCGTGATAGCGGATGCCGTCGCCAGCCTGCGTGTTGCCGAGGTCGCGCCGGCCTTCGTAGTGGATGAAATAGGCCGATCCGCCATATTCCTCCAACGTGCGGAAACCGTCGGTTTCGTGTGCTGCCTGCGCCAGGAAATGACAGATGCGCAACCGCGTCGTCAGCTCGTGCTCGCTGGCGAGGGCGTCGAAGCGCTCGGCGATGCCGGCGACGATCGCCGCATTGGCCGAGGGGGCGAGGCGCAGCAGGCGCTCGCGGGTGACCGCCAGGGACGGCTCGGCGGAGTTGCCGAGACCGATCCAGGTTCCGATGGCGCGCACCGACATAAAAATGCCCTCCCGAGAAGGAGGGCATCATGATCGCGGTGGCGAGGCCGGGGATAAACCCGTGAAGCGGGACGCGGTCAGCCGCTGACGGCGGTGTATTCGGTCTCGATCGAGGAGGCATGGACCTCGTGGTCGAAGCCGTAGATATGGATCGAGATCGCTTCGCCCGGCCCGAAATTGCGCATGCGGTGGATGTTCGGACCCGAGGGCAGCATGCAGGCGACATAGCCCGGCTTGCGCTCCTGCTCCTCGGTCTGCACGGCGCGGTTGGCGTCGATGGCGCGATACCAGGTTTCGGTGACGGTGCCGGAGACCACGCCGAAGCAGCAGGAACAATGGTGGTCGTGGACCGAGGTCATCGAGCCTTCGCCCCAGACGATCGCCCAAACGCTGACGGCTTCGTTGCCAGCGAGGAGGTTGCGGCTGTAGCAGCCGGCCTTGCGCTCCAGCGGCAGGCGCTGGATCAGGTCCGGCATCGCGACGAGCTCCTGCAGCACCTCGCGGGCCGCGCTCAGGTAGTCGCGCGTCAGCGTGCCTGCATCGGTCCGCAGGTTGCGCAACACGGCCCCGCGCCGCTCCTCGCTGAGAAAACCCTGCATGTCATTCCCCTCTGGATCACCTTGGGAATGATACGCGCAGCTCGCAGGCAGCGATTTGCAGAGTTGGAGAATTTTCATCCCCAATTGGAATCAGTTACCCGATATGGGATGATATGTGGAAATTACTCTCCTCTTCCTTCCGCTGGAAGGTAGGTGATTCTCGATTTGACGAGGTGTCATGGCCAAGCTCGATGCTTTCGACCTGCGCATCCTGGCGCGATTGCAGGAGGATGCCAGCCAGCCGCTGGCCGAACTCGCCGAGGCGGTCGGGCTGTCGCCCTCGCCCTGCTGGCGGCGGGTGCAGAAGCTGGAGGAAGGCGGCTACATCAAGCGCCGCGTCGCCCTGCTCGACCGCGACAAGCTCAAGGCCGGCGTCACCGTCTTCATCGCGGTCCGGACGGCGCGGCATTCGATGGAGTGGCTGGAGCGCTTCCATGCGGCGGTGCAGGACCTGCCGGAGATCGTCGATTTCTATCGGATGAGCGGCGAGATCGACTATCTGCTCAAGGCCTGCGTCTCCGACATCGCCGCCTATGACGCGCTCTACAAGAAGCTGATCTCGCGCATCGACCTCAGCGACGTGACCTCGATGTTCGCGATGGAGGAGCTGAAATCGACCTCGGCGATCCCGCTGGGATTTGCGGGGGAGGGGTGAATAGGGAGGGGCGGGGCCTCTGCCCGTCATGGTCGGGCTTGTCCCGACCATCCACGTCCTCACCGATGCCGTGCGGCGTTCAAGACGTAGATGCTCGCCACAAGGGCGAGCATGACGCCTAAGCAATGCCCTCAGGCCTTCGTGACCTTCTGGTAGTCCTTCACGTCCGAGAAGGTGATGTCGGGCGCGCGCTCGGCGTCGTATTTCAGCGTGAACTGGCTCGACGCCATGAAGACCGGATCGCCGTCAAGGTCGTCGGCCATGGCCGAGGGCTTGAGGCCGACGAACTTGGCGAGAGCCGCCTTGTCCTCCGAGGAGACCCAGCGGGCGATCGAGAACTGGCAGGGCTCGAAATCGACGGGTAGCGAATATTCCGCGTCCATGCGCTCCTTGAGCACGTCGAGCTGGAGGGCGCCGACGACGCCGACGATGGCGGGCGCGCCGTCATGCGGCAGGAAGAGCTGGACGACGCCTTCCTCGGCCATCTGCTGCAGCGCTTCGCGCAGCTTCTTGGCCTTCATCGCGTCCTTGAGCTTGACGCGGCGCAGGATTTCCGGGGCGAAGCTCGGCACGCCCTTGAAGACGATGTCCTCGCCCTCGGTCAGCGTGTCGCCGATGCGCAGGGTGCCGTGGTTCGGCAGGCCGACGATGTCGCCGGCGTAGGCCTCCTCGGCGATCGAGCGGTCGCGGGCGAAGAAGAATTGCGGCGCGTTGAGCGGCATCGGCTTGCCGGTGCGGACGAGCTTGGCCTTCATGCCGCGCGACAGCTTGCCCGAGCAGATGCGCATGAAGGCGATGCGGTCGCGGTGGTTCGGGTCCATGTTCGCCTGGATCTTGAAGACGAAGCCGGTCATCTTCGGTTCGTCCGCCTCGATCGGGCGCTTGTCGGAAGCCTGCGCGCGCGGGCTCGGAGCATAGGCGCCGAGCGCATCGATCAGGTCGCGCACGCCGTAGTCGCGCAAAGCCGCGCCGAAATAGAGCGGGGTCAGATGGCCTTCGCGAAAAGCCTGGAGATCGAAGGGCTTCAGGCCCTCGGCGGCGAGGAAGACCTCCTCGCGCCAGGTTTCGGCGGCGCCATGCGGCAGCAGCTCATCGAAAAGCGGATCGTCCCAGCCGGAGACCTGGCGGTCCTCGGCGCGCTCGTCGCCCTTCTGGTTGCGGCGGAAGGTATTGGCCTTGAGGTCGTAGGTGCCGACGAATTCGCGGCCGCGGCCGACCGGCCAGGTCATCGGCGCGACGTCGAGCGCCAGCGTCGTCTCGATCTCGTTGATCAGGTCGAAGGGGTCGCGCGTCTCGCGGTCGACCTTGTTGATGAAGGTGACGATCGGGATGTCGCGCAGGCGGCAGACCTCGAACAGCTTCTTGGTGCGGTCCTCGATGCCCTTGGCGGCGTCGATCACCATGACGGCGGCGTCGACGGCGGTCAGCGTCCGGTAGGTGTCTTCCGAGAAGTCCTCGTGGCCGGGCGTGTCGAGCAGGTTGAAGACGTGCCCGCCGTACTCGAAAGTCATCACCGAGGTGACGACCGAGATGCCGCGCTGGCGCTCGATCTTCATCCAGTCCGAGGAGGTCTGGCGGCGGCCCTGCTTGGCGCGCACCTCGCCGGCGAGCTGAATGGCGCCGCCGAAATAGAGCAGCTTCTCGGTCAGCGTCGTCTTGCCCGCGTCCGGGTGCGAGATGATGGCGAAGGTGCGCCGGCGCGCATGCGGCGCAGCGGAGGCCGCGGACGCTTCAAGGGTCGAAAGATCGGTCATGGCGCGCATGAAGACGGAAGGGGGGCGGAAGTCAACGGCGATCCGCGTTCAGTTCTTCAGCCGGTAACCCGTCTTGAAGATCCAGCCGACCACCGCGATGCAGGCGGCGAGGAAGATCAGGGTCATGCCGAGGCTGACGCCCAGGCTGACATCGGCGAGCCCGTAGAAGCTCCAGCGGAAGCCGCTGATCAGGTAGACCACGGGGTTGAACAGGGTCACCGTCTGCCAGAAAGGCGGCAGCATCGAGATCGAGTAGAAGGAGCCGCCCAGGAAGGCGAGCGGCGTCACGATCAGGAGCGGGATGACCTGCAATTTCTCGAAGCCGTCGGCCCAGATGCCGATGATGAAGCCGAACAGGCTGAAGGTCGTCGCCGTCAGCACGAGGAAGAGCAGCATCATCACGGGATGCTCGATCCTGAGCGGCACGAAGAAGGCGGCCGTCGCCAGGATGATCAGGCCAAGCAGGATCGACTTGGTCGCAGCCGCGCCGACATAGGCGATCACCGCCTCCCACCAGGCGACGGGGGCGGAGAGCAACTCGTAGATCGTGCCGGTGAATTTCGGGAAATAGATCGCGAAGGAGGCGTTGGCGATGCTCTGCGTCAGCAGCGAGAGCATGATCAGGCCGGGCACGATGAAGGCGCCATAGGGCACGCCCTCGACCGATTGCATGCGCGAGCCGATTGCTCCCCCGAAGACGATGAAATAGAGCGAAGTCGAGAGCACGGGCGAGACGATGCTCTGAAGCGGGGTCCGCCAGGTGCGGTTCATCTCGAAACGATAGATTGCGGCGATCGCGTGGAGGTTGAGACCGGCCATCAGCGGCGCTCCTTGACCAGGCTCACGAAGATGTCCTCGAGCGAGCTCTGGCTGGTGCTGAGGTCGCGGAAGCGGATGCCGGCTTCGGCCAGGCCCTGGAGCAAGGTGGTGATGCCGGTGCGCTCTCCTTGCGTATCGTAGATGTAGACGATCTCGTCGCCGGTGGCTGAGAGCTTGAGGTCGAAGCTGGCCAGCGTCTCCGGCACGGTCGCGATCGGCTGCTGGAGCTGGAGGGAAAGCTGCTTCTTGCCGAGCTTGCGCATCAGCTCGGCCTTCTCCTCGACCAGGATGATCTCGCCCTTGGAGATGACGCCGACGCGGTCGGCCATCTCCTCGGCCTCTTCGATATAGTGGGTGGTCAGGATGATGGTGACGCCCTCGTCGCGCAGGCGGCGCACCATCTGCCACATGTCCTGGCGAAGCTCGACATCGACGCCGGCCGTGGGCTCGTCGAGGAAGAGGATGCGCGGCTCGTGCGAGAGCGCCTTGGCGATCATCACGCGCCGCTTCATGCCGCCGGACAAGCGGCGGATCTGGGTGTCCTTCTTGTCCCAGAGCGACAAGTCCTTAAGGATGCGCTCGATCAGGGCGTAGTCGCGTGGCTTGCCGAAGAGGCCGCGGCTGAAATTCACGGTCGACCACACCGTCTCGAAGGCGTCGGTCGTCAGTTCCTGCGGCACGAGCCCGATCGCCGAGCGGGCGGCGCGGTAATCGCCGAGGATGTCATGGCCGTCGGCCGTCACGCTGCCGGTGCTCGGCCGGACGAGGCCGCAGATGATGCTGATCAGCGTCGTCTTGCCGGCGCCGTTGGGGCCGAGCAGGGCGAAGATCTCGCCGCGCCGGATGGTAAGGTCGATCGACTTCAGCGCGCTGAAGCCGGTGGCATAGGTCTTCGAGAGGCCGGAGACCGAGATGATCGGCGGGGTCGTGTCTGGCATGGGCGGCATATAGGGCAGCCGTGGTTCGGTTGCGATGGCGGGGTCATGCGGGGAAAGCATGATCGCCTGTCAGTTCATGGCGGGAAGCGCCGCGAAACGAAAAGGCCGGGCGCAGGGCCCGGCCTTCTCCACGCGACGCAACCGAACGCTACTTCATGAAGAACCACAGCAGAATGATGATCGGGATCGGAACGCCTACCAGCCACAGGATGATGGAACGCATGTGCAGCCCCTCGTTGGATCGATGATCCTGCGGCAACGCATTCTCGAAGGGGAAAGTTCCTGCCGGCGGGGCGTCAGGCTCCTTCGAAAACCTCTGCGCTCGGATGCCATTGCGGGCGATAGCCGTTGTTCAGGGCGGCGAGCGTGGCAGGCGGGGTCAGGACGGTTACGGTTCCCGTCGGGCGCTCGCGGCATTCAATATAGCCACCGGGCGACCAGAGCAGGGCTGATGTCCCGCGCAGGGCCAGGAAATCGGTTTCGTCGTCGGAAAGCAGCATCGTGCCGTCAGGCAACCGTTCTGCCGGCAGCCGATGGGTGCGCTTCGACCGGCCGTCCCGGCGATCGGCATCGAGGATACGGTCGATCTCGGGGAAGAGTGGCGTTTCCGGGAGGCCGAGGCCCCGGACCAGCGCCGCGCGATAGGCGAGCGCGTCCTGGCGCCGGCATTCCATGCAGGGGCGGTGCCCGGCCGCGAGCGCCGTCACCTCGTCGCAGAAGAACAGTTCGGTATAGCCGCGGCCCCAGACCTTGCGCTTGCGCCCCTTGAAGGAGAGGACGCAGCAGAGCCACTGCCGCGTCGCCTGGATGCGGGTGGGGACCTCCTGCGCCGCGGGGTCGTGGAAGCGGCCGCCGCGATTGCCATAAAAGGTGCCGCGCGCCGGGTCGGCGAAGAGCGTGCCATCGGGTCTGACGCGATTGGGAAGGGGCATGGAACTTCGACCCGCGCTTGATCGTCGTCAGCATCCTGGCCCAGCCCGACAGGCCGTGACAGCAGCGCCTCGCCCTGCGACGTTGCGGCGTGTTGGCGCATGGGATGACCTAAGGCAAGCTGGCTTCGTCAAGGGCGGGGGCGGTGATGGAAGACGCGCGCAATGCGGCTGAGGCTCAGGCGGAGCCCTCGCGGCTCGTTGCGCATCCCGACCGCGGCACGATCCTGGGTGAGGTGCATGCGCGCCCTTTCGCGCCGATGGCGACGCCGAGCCGCGTCCTGCATTTCGCCTTCCTGACCGATGCCGGGCAGGCCGCCGCCGACCGCGAGGCCTTGGCGCGCTTCTGCGCCGAGCGCGGCGTCGCCGGTCCGCCGGAAGGCGCCAAGCATCATCGCGTCCGGCTCAACGACACCGGTTTGCGCTGGGAACAGCACAGCGAGTTCACCACCTATAGCTGGGAATTGCCCGCGAATGGCGGGCAGCCGTTCGAGCCGCCCCCGGCGATGCTGCCGCAGCCGATGCTCGAATTGCCGCAGCCGGGGCCGCATCTCGTCTCGGTCGACCTGCATCTGGTGATGGAGCGGCCGACCGAGGCGTTCGACCGGCTGTTCGATGCGTCCAGCCTGGCCGTGGTTTCGGTCGATGGCGGCGCAGCGATGGCCGCGACCGATTTCCGGGCCTGTGCGGACGGTTTCGTGCGTATCCTGGTGCGGGACCGCACGCTGACGCCGGCGCAGGCAGGCGCGCTGGTGCAGCGGCTGCTGGAGATCGAGACCTATCGCACGCTCGCCTTGCTCGGCCTGCCGGAGGCCCATCGCATCGGGCCCTTCGTCCGGTCGACGGAGGAGGCGCTGGTGCGCATCGCCAACACGATGACGCGGACCGACGGGTTCGCCGCCGACAACGCCCTGCTCGACGAGATGACGGCGCTCGCGGCCAAGCTTCAGGCCGAGGCGACGCTGGCCGGCTATCGCTTCGGCGCCAGCCGCGCCTATAGCGACATCGTGCAGCAAAGACTGGCCGCGATCGGCGAGCAGCCGCACGAGGGCTGGCCGACGATCTCGGCCTTCCTGTCGCGGCGGATGGCGCCGGCGATGCGGACCTGCCAGATGCTGGTCGGGCGCCTGGCCGATCTCTCGCGCAATCTGGGGCGGGCCTCCAACCTGCTGCGCACCCGCGTCGATGTCGCGCTGGAGCAGCAGAACCGCGACCTGCTCGCCGCGATGAACGAGCGGACGCGGCTGCAATTGCGTCTGCAGCATACGGTCGAGGGGCTGTCGGTGGCGGCCATCGCCTATTACGTCGTCAGCCTGTTCGGCTATCTCGCCAAGGGCGCCAAGGAAGCGGGCTGGCCGATGCCCGATATCGGCATCACGACGGCCCTGTTCGTGCCGGTGGCGCTGGCAGGCGTCTGGCTGGCGGTGCGGCGCATCCGGCGCGGGCATCACGAGAACTGAGCGCGCGTGGACAGAATGGAGCCGCATTTCCGCGATCTCTTCAGCAGAGCCTTAACGCTAGAAGCAGGTTGGCTTCGGCGCCTAAGGCATTTGAAGGGGTTTCGGCTGCATTCCAGGGGCAACGGCATATCGTCATTGCCCGGAGTTGAGGGAAACATGGATCTGATCGTGCGCCTGTTCCTGCGTCTCGGCGCTCTTCTCACGCCGCCCGTCGCGCCGCGGCCCATTCCCGTGCCGGTGCGCGACCGCAACCCTTCTCGGCGGATTGATTCGAGGGGCTGACGCAATCAGGCGCGTCGAGCGGCCGCCGCCGCAGGATGGTCCCTTGCGCGCAGATCGTCAGGCTGCTGGCGCTGTTCTGCGGGCCGGATGAAGGCGCGACGCGCTTGCGATCGCTCCCCGCTCACGTACCGGCCCGACGAGCCATACGGTTCCGGCGGCCACCGCAAATCGTCGATGCCGGAGCCTGGCCGAAGGCAGGAGCTCCGCTTCCTGAACATGGCCTGACATCCGCTGCCGGCGCTTTCCAAACGGGAATCGTGACGTAAGTTGCGGTGTCACGCTCGGAATCAATGCCGGCGCCCCATGAACAGACGTCGGACATAAGCCGGTTATGGATCTGCGAAACCCCGCGGTAGGTACGGGGCCGTTTGCGCCGCTCAGGAACGTCACCTTCCGGGCGATCTGGCTTGCCGGGCTGATCTCCGGCTTGGGATGGCTGATCCAGACCATCGCGATGAGCTGGCTGATGGCGACGATCACGCCCTCCAGCGTGATGGTCGCGCTGGTTCAGGCGGCGACGAACCTGCCCGCCTTCATTCTGTCGATTTTCGCCGGAGCCATCGTCGACAATTTCAATCGCCGCAGGGTGATGCTGGCCGCTCGCTCCCTGATGGCCCTGACGGCGGCCACGCTGACGATCCTCGTCGCGGTCGGGCTGATCAATCCCTGGATCATCCTGTTCTTCAGCTTCCTCGCGGGCTGCTGCATCGCCTTCAACGATCCCGCCTGGCAGGCATCGGTGGGCGATATCGTCGATCGGAAAGACCTCGCTGCGGCGGTGACGCTGACATCCGTCGGATTCAACACTGTGCGCAGCGTGGGACCGGCGCTGGGCGGCATCATTCTCGCGAGTTTCGGCCCTCTGACGGCCTTCTGCCTGTACACCCTCGGCCATTTCGCGCCGTTGATCGTGGTCTGGCGGTCCAAATGGAAAGTGCCGGTATCGCGGCTGCCGCCCGAAGCGATGCTGACGGCGATTTCCGACGGCATCCGCTTCACGTCGCTGTCGGCGGAGATCAAGACGGCACTTGCGCGCGGTTTCCTGTTCGGTCTTGCGGGCATCGCGATCCTTGCCCTTCTTCCGCTGGTGGTCCGCGACCAGCTGAAACAGGGAGCCGTCGCCTATGGCGTCCTCATGGCCGGATTCGGCGCCGGTGCGCTGCTGGCAGGTCTGACCTCGACGACGCTCAGGCGGAAATTGTCGGATGAACAACTGCTGAAGCTGGCTTGCCTCGCCTGTGCGACCTGCACGATCAGCCTCTCGCTGGCGCCAACCGCAGCCTTCGCCGTGCCCGCGCTGATGCTCGGCGGCGCCGGATGGGTCCTGGGATGGTCGGGCCTGAGCATCAGCGTGCAATGGGCGAGTCCCCGCTGGGTCGTCGGCCGGACGATCTCGCTGTACTACGCTCTCACGTCATGCGGGCTTGCCGTCGGGAGCTGGCTCTGGGGCATGGTCACCGAGAGCTATTCCCTGAGTTTCGCCTTGCAGGCGTCGACCGCGGCATCCCTCGGCGTCGCGCTTCTTGGCCTGATCCTGCCTATCCATCAGCGCAAGGATGCCGATGTCTCGACGCCGGATCATTTCGAGGCGCCCGCGATCAGCCTGGACCTGAAGCCGAGAAGCGGGCCGATCGCGGTGAAGATCGAGTACCGGATCGCTGCCGATCAGGTTGAGCCCTTCCTCGCCTTGATGCTGCAGCGGCGGCGTGCCCAGGGGCGCAACGGCGCAAGGCGATGGATCCTGACACGCAATCTGCACGATACGGCGATCTGGACCGAGACGTTCCGCACGCCCACCTGGAACGACTACCTGCGTTTCAACTACCGGCGGACCGCCGCCGACAGGGCGCTGGATGCCAGCCTGGTCGATCTGCATATGGGGCGGGAGCCGCCGGAAATGACGCTGTCGATCGAGCGGCCCACAGCGACACCCCGCAAGGGCGCTGTTTTCCGGCCCGACACACCTCATAGCTGAGCGGAGCGCTTTCCCAGACGCGCAATCGGTCGGTTCGCCGCCGTCTCGATCTGAAAGAGCGCTTTCAGGCCGGGGCTATCGCGCGCGGGAATGGCGTGGCGTTCGGGCCACGCGATCGAGCGCATGGGAGCTCTTCACCCCGGGGACCTCCCGCCCGGCATTCCGGGGGGATCGATGCGGATGGGATGGGGATATCTAAAATCCAAGCCATCGGCTTTATGCCACGTCAGCGCCGCCGTGATATCTCCGCGACATGTCTTCCAAACAGCGAAAGTTCGTGCGCGAGCGAATGGTCGAGATGGCCAGGCTCGTCACGGAATCCGGCCTCCAGTACAACTGCATCATCAGAGATATTTCAGCCGGCGGAGCCATGTTGCGCGTTCCTGCTGATGCGCAGATCTCGGGCACGGTGTTGATCACGTCCGAGATCGTGGGGACCAGCCGTGCCGCCGTCGTCAAATGGCGAGACGAGACGTCGATCGGCGTCGCCTTTTCGGGTCCCGGATCCTCGGGCCGGCCGGTCGCCGGACCGGCCGGAGGCAGCGTGAAGTCGCGGGCGCCCTGATCCGGCCCTCGATGGATGCCATGGCGGTCCGCTGGCGCTGCGATGTCGCCAGGGCGCGAGACTGCGACCGGTTCGAAGTCGAGCTGGTGAAGCTGTCTTTGGCCGATATTCGCGACCCTGCGACGGCCAGCCGCATTCTCCAGGCTCACAACAAGCTCTCGTTGACGGCCGACGAGGTCGACCTGCTCTCCGGGCTCGGGCGCCGGGAGCGCGGCAGCGCACGGCAATAAGGGGACATTCCAGGGAATGTCCCCTTCCGGGATTCACCAAGCCCTGCTGCTGGAGCATCGCGCCTGGGCCGGGCCGGCGAAGCCAGGCTTTCCGGGCTCCTGCAGGCCAGTTCAGTAATAGCCGCAGACGCGGCGGTAGCCGACGACATTGCCCCAGCGGTCGAAGCGCTCGACCATGTCGCAGGAGCGGACGGGAGCGGGGGCGTCATAGTAGCCGTAGCCATAGGCCGGGCGGGTGGCGCCGGCGATGATGGCGCCCGCCGCGATCGCGCCGACCACGCCGGCTCCGACGCCCCAGCCGCCGTAGCGATAACCCCAGCGCGGGCGCGCCTCGGCGCCGGAAGCCATGAAGGTGGCGGCCAGGGTCACGGCCGCGAGGGTCGCGGTCAGCGTCTTGCGGAACGTGGTCATGCTCGTCTCTCCCGATCGTTGCGAGGGCGAAGATCTCGCCCTCTATGCCCATTGGTCGCGGGCTCCGGCCGGTCGGTTCAAACGAGACGCAAGATTATTTTCAGACCTTCGCTGCGCTGGCGGCCGCGTCGATATTGGCGACGAGCTCGGCATCGAGGCCGAGCGAACCGGCAAGCCCTGCCAGGAAATCCTTCTCGGCGGCATTGTCCGGATTGATCGCGATGCGCGCCGCCGTATAGATCTGCGCGGCGAGTTCGGGACTTTCGGCCGCCTCGACCAGCGTATCGATCGAAGCCGGGTTCGCCATCTCCTGCGCCAGCCAGTCATGGGCCTCCCGATCGAGACCGGCTTCCTTGAGGCCGCCCAGGATGGTGTTGCGCTCCTCGTCGTCGATATGGCCGTCGGCGGCCGCCGCGGCGATCATGGCGCGGATGAAGGTCAGGGTCGTGGCCTCGCTCGCCGCCTGCGGCTCGAAACCGGTTCCGGCGGGCGCGGGCAGCAGCTCCTGCCGGCTGGCGTCGAGCAGCGGCTTGCCGGCCTGGTAATTCTGGTAGGCCTTGTAGGCGAGGCCGCCGATCAGGGCGAGACCACCGAGCTTGGCCGCAGAGCCTGCGACCGCACGTCCGGTGCCCGTGCCGAAGACGAGTGCGCCGAGGCCGCCGAGTACCGCGGTCGCCAAAGCCGGATTGTTGCTGAACATGCCCTTGGCCTGCTCGATCAGCTGGTCGGGCGTCCTGCCGCCGGTGACGCGGCCGAGCGCATCGCCGGCGCCCTGCTGCACGCCGGTTTGGCGCGCGGCATCGCCCAACCCTTGCGTCGCCTGGGTCAGGATCTGCCCGGCCAGGCCGCCGAGCCCACCCGAACGCTGGACCTGGTCGGCCAGGCCGCCGAGCACGCCGCCGAGGCCGCCCTGCTGCCCGGCCTGGGCGCCGGCCTGGCTGCCGGCGCTGATCAGGGCATCGAGCAGGGATTTGGCGTTGAACATGTCTCAATTTCTCCTGTTGGCGGCGCTCATGCCGCGCAGTCGAGCTCGATCAGCCGCACGAAAACGGCGTGAGGAAGGCGCCAGTTTGCATAGCTGCACGCTCATGTCATCGGCAGCGGCAGCACTCCCGGTTCCTTCAGCGTTTCCAGCGCGATCTCGGAGCGGACGCGGGCGACGCTTTCATGCGGCATCAGGATTTCGTTGACCAGCCGGGCCAGCGCCTTGAGATCTCCGACCGCGACCTTGAGCAGATAGTCGGCCTCTCCGGTCAGCGCATGGGCCTCGAGGATCGCCGGGGTCAGGCGCACGAGATCGCGGAAGCGGCGGGCATTGTCGCGCGTATGCGTGTCGAGCGCGACATGGATGAAGACGATGACGCCGAGGCCGACGGCGGAGGGCTCCAGCGCGGCCCGGTAGCCGCGGATCACGCCTTCCTGCTCCAGCCGTTGCCGCCGACGCGAGACCTGGCTCGCCGAGAGGCCGACCGTTTCGGCCAGAGCCGCATTGGTGAAAGAGGCGTCGTTCTGGAGCGCGTCGAGGAGACGCCAGTCGAGTGCGTCAAGCGTGACCATACGATGCATCCGTCACGGTTATGATGCGTCAATCATGCATTATAACTCCCAATTCAGGCAAGTTTGCACGCAAATCGCCTGATGTTTGCGCGATCATGAGCCATCCCGACAAGAGCAGACAGGAGGAATGCCCATGGGTCCGTTTCCGCATGATGCCGCCCCGCCCGCGATCTCGGCCGCCAATCCGATGGGAACCGACGGCTTCGAGTTCGTCGAGTTCGCCCATCCCGAGCCGGAAAAGCTCGGCGCCCTGTTCGAGACCATGGGCTTTACCAAGGTCGCCCGCCACCGCTCGAAGCAGGTGACGCTCTACCGGCAGGGCGACGTCAATTTCGTCGTCAATGCCGAGCCCGATTCCTTCGCCCAGGCTTTCGCGGCCGAGCATGGCCCCTGCGCGTGCGCCATGGCCTTCCGCGTCGTCGATGCGAAGCATGCTTTCGAACGGGCGGTGTCGCTCGGCGCCGAGCCCTATGAGAGCGCGATCGGGCCGGGTGAGCTCGCGATCCCCGCCGTGCGCGGCATCGGCGGATCGCTGCTCTATTTCGTCGACCGTTACGGCGAGAAAGGCTCGATCTGGGATGTCGATTTCGAGTGGATCGGCGAGCGCGATCCGCATCCCGAGCAGGCCGGGCTCTATTATCTCGACCACCTCACCCATAACGTCATCCGCGGGCGCATGGATCATTGGGCCGGCTGGTACGGCAAGCTGTTCAATTTCCGCGAGATTCGCTTCTTCAACATCGAGGGCAAACTGACCGGCCTGATCTCGCGGGCGCTGACTTCGCCCTGCGGCAAGATCCGCATTCCGATCAACGAGTCGCTCGACGACAAGAGCCAGATCGAGGAATACCTGCGCCAGTACAAGGGCGAGGGCATCCAGCATGTCGCGATGGGCTCGCGCGACATCTATGCCAGCGTCGAGGCTCTGCGCGGCAACGGGCTGCCCTTCATGCCGGCGCCGCCCGCGACCTATTACGAGAAGGTCGATGCCCGCGTGCCGAACCATGGTGAGCCGGTCGAGCGGCTCAAGGCGAATGGCATCCTGATCGACGGCGAGGGCGCGGTCGCGCTCGGCGAGAAGCAGGGCCGGATGAGCAAGGTGCTGCTGCAGATCTTCTCGGCCACGGTGGTCGGGCCGATCTTCTTCGAATTCATCCAGCGCAAGGGCGATGACGGCTTCGGCGAGGGCAATTTCCGCGCCTTGTTCGAATCGATCGAAGAGGACCAGATTCGCAGGGGTGTCCTGAGCCCTGCGGCGGCTGAGTAGGGCTTCCCGATTCCAGGAGTCGATTCACCGCTGTGCTTTGACACGATACGCCGTCATTCCGGATCGGCGCGGCTTCGCCGCTTGTCCGGAATGACGGAGGGTTCCCGGTAACATTAGCGGCTGCTTAGGGCGTGAGCTTGCGCATCAGGAGCGGCGCACCGACCGCCGGGTCCTTGCGCCATTGGCCGTTCTCGAAAATGAGATCGGTGCCGTGACCGCGGCGCGCGACGAGCGTCAGGCGGCCGCCGGCATAGCGCCAGGAGACGGGGTCGAAGATCGTCAATCCGGTATCCGGGCACATCCCCTCGAAGGCGGCGGGCTGACGGCCATCGGCTGCGGCGGGCGAGAGCACGAGGCGGCAGGCCTCGCGGTTCTGCTGGCGCATCAGGACATAGCGCCCCGGCAGGGAAGCAGGCGCCGGCGCGGTCGCGGGGGCGACTTGCGTGATGCGCTGGGCTGCCGTCGCTGCGGCGCTCTGCGCGGCCTTCGGGGAAACGCGCGGATGGGCTCCCGACGACAGCCTGTAGGCCTTGCCGTCGCTACCCTTTCCGTCGAGGCCGGTTTCGGGCGATCCGCTCTGGAACGCGACGACTTCCTTGCCGCCGGCATCCAGGATCTGGGGCTGCCCAGCTCCGTTCAGCATCCAGGATGCGGCCGTGTCGAGAACGGGGAGCGCGCGCCGGCAGGTGGCTGGAAAGCGCAACTGGCGCCTGTTACCGGCCGGCTCCGCGCCGAGCGTGACCGTGCAGCTTCTCGATGCGTCGGCGAGGGCGAGTTCCCAGGCGCCGAGCCAGCGGCGGATCGCGTCGGGCGCCTTGTCGGCGCCGCGCGGCAGCGGCGCCGTCTGGGCGGCCGCCGGCAGCGCGCCGGCGGCGAGGATGAACAGCGGCAGCAGCCAGCGGATCAGGCCTTTTTCCATGGGGTCTCCGACACGGGCGTCAGCGGGCCCTTGCCATCGAACCATGAAACCAGGTTGTCGACCAGAAGCTGGCCCATCGCCTCGCGGGTATGGACAGAGGCCGAGCCGACATGGGGCAGCAGCACGGCATGGTCGATCGCGATCAGCTCGGCCGGGACGCGCGGTTCGTCCTCGAAGACGTCGAGGCCGGCGGAGAGGATGGTCTTGTCCTTGAGCGCCTTGATCAGCGCCTGCTCGTCGACGACGGTGCCGCGGCCGACATTGACCAGGATGCCGTTCGGACCCAGCGCCTTCAGCACCTCGGCATTGATGATGTGATGGGTGGAGGCTCCGCCCGGCGCGACCGAGATCAGCGTGTCGACATCGGCGGCCATGTCCACCAGCGACGGGTAATAAGGATAGGCCACGTCCGGCTGGCGCGAGCGGCCGTGATAGACGACCGGGAGGCCGAAAGCCTCGATGCGTTGCGCCACCGCCTTGCCGATGCGGCCGAGGCCGACGATGCCGACCTTGCGCCCGCGCAGCGATGTGGTGAGCGGGTAATTGCCCTGCAGCCACTTGCCTTCGCGCAGGTACCGATCGACCTGCGGGAGCTGGCGAACGGTGGCGATCAGCAGGCCGAGCGCGAGATCCGCGACCTCGTCGGTCAGCACGTCGGGGGTGTTGGTGACGACGAGGCCGCGCCGGCCGGCCTCGGCAGCGTCGACATGGTCGTAGCCGACGCCGAAGCTGGAGATGACCTCGAGCTTGGGCAGCGCATCGAACAGCGCGCCGTCGACACGGTTATGCCCGCCGCCGGCGGCGACGCCGCGTACCCGACTGGCGACCTCGCGCAGCAGGGCAGCGCGGTCATCCGCCTTCCACAATTCATGGACGGTGAAGCGCGCCCTGAGCTGGTCGGCCGCATAGGCCATCAACGGGCCGGTCTGGATGATCTCGAGCTTGGTGGAGGCTGTCATTGTCGGGCTGTCCGTGTGGGTGGCAAAGGTCGTTGATTCGGCTTGTCTGAATCGATTAAAATGACATGGCGCGGCCTGCCGGACAGGCATAGCCCCGCCGCCGCATGAACGCTATCCGATCACGCCACGCCGATGGGAGCGAGGCGTTCATTTAGTATGCTTTATTTTGGCGATTTTCCCAGTCTCCGTCGCGACATGCGTGCCGAGCGAGGCTAGCGTCGTGTTCAGGCTGTCGATGACGAGGCCGGCCATGCGCGCCGAGGCGAGATCGCCGTCGCGGTCGATGATGGCGAGCAGGACATGTTCGTGGTCGGGCAGGGATTCGATATAAGCGTCCTCGTCGCCCGTCTTGAGCAGTAAGGACCATTGCAGGGTCGCGATGACCGCGCTGGCTAGGCATTGCAGCGCGGCGTTCTGGCAGGCGGCGAAGATCGCCTCGTGGAAAGCGAGATCGGCCCGGACCGTGCTCTCGGCGTAGGGCGCGCCATCGGCCATGCCGCGATAGGCCGCCTCGATCCGGGCGATGTCGGCCGAGGTCCGGCGCTGCGCCGCAAGACGGGCGGCGCTCGGCTCCACGAAACGGCGCAACTCGAAGAGATCGCGGATGAATTTCTCGTTCGGATCGGCCTCGAAATGCCAGGACAGGACGTCCGGATCGAGCAGGTTCCAGCGCTCGCGCGGCGCGGCGCGGGTACCGCTCTTCGGGCGCGCCTCGACCAGGCCTTTGGCGGTCAGGATCTTGACCGCTTCGCGATAGGCCGTGCGCGAGACCGAGATCTCCGAGCGCAGGTCGTCCTCGTTCGGCAGGACCTCGCCCGCCCTGACGCGGCCGGTGATGATCGCGACGGCGAGCTTCTGGGCGACCTGGCCGAAAAGCCGGTCCGGATTGAGCGTCGTCGGCCGCGAGAAGTCGCGTACCCGCATCGCTGATGCCCCTCCCTCGGGCGCCTTCGGCCTGCCTGAATTTGCGGCAAGGCGAAGGCCGTGGCGGCGCTTGACAGGGCCGCTTCTATCGTATGACTTTATCGCAGATTGGAGCGGACACAATCGCTGGGAACAGGCGATATCCGCTTTCATCATTCGGTCACAAGAAGCCGATTGTGGCCGCAGGCCGCCTGAAGGGCGAGCATGTGGTCAGGGAACGGAAAGCAGGGAAGGACGGCATGGCCTCAGTCCAGATCGCCGATGTGCGCAAGGCCTACGGGTCGACGCAGGTCATTCACGGCGTCGATATCGACATCAACGACGGCGAATTCGTCATCCTGGTCGGCCCGTCCGGCTGCGGGAAGTCGACGCTGCTGCGCATGATCGCGGGGCTCGAGAACATCTCGGGCGGCGAGATCCGGATCGGACCCAGGGTGGTGAACGACGTTCCGCCGAAGGAGCGCGACATCGCCATGGTGTTCCAGAACTATGCGCTCTATCCGCATATGACGGTCGCCGACAACATGGCCTTCTCGATGAAACTCCGGAAGGCGCCGAAGAGCGAGATCGACGAGCGCGTCAACAAGGCCGCGCAGATCCTCGGCCTGACCAAGCTGCTCGATCGCTATCCGCGCCAGCTCTCGGGCGGCCAGCGCCAGCGCGTCGCGATGGGCCGCGCCATCGTGCGCGATCCGCAGGTCTTCCTGTTCGACGAGCCGCTCTCCAATCTCGACGCCAAGCTGCGCGTGCAGATGCGCACCGAGATCAAGGAATTGCATCAGCGCCTGAAGACCACCACGGTCTATGTCACGCACGACCAGATCGAGGCCATGACCATGGCCGACAAGATCGTGGTGATGCATGACGGTATCGTCGAGCAGATGGGCGCGCCGCTCGATCTCTACGACAACCCGGCCAATCTCTTCGTCGCCGCCTTCATCGGCTCGCCCTCGATGAACCTGCTCAAGGGCAAGATCACCGGCGCGGGCTTCGAGACCGAAGGCGGCACCATCTGGCCGATCGGCAAGCATCCGGTCGGCTCGGACGGGCAGGCCGCCGTGCTGGGCATCCGCCCCGAGCATATCCGGCTCGATCCCAACGGCCTGAAGGCCGAGATCGTCGTGATCGAGCCGATGGGTTCGGAGACGCAGGTCGTCGTCCGCTGCGGCGGGCAGGACCTGACCTGCATCTTCCGCGAGCGCATCTCGGCCAAGCCCGGCGAGATGATCGGCATCACGCCGGATACCAGCGTCACGCATCTCTTCGACGCGGCCACCGGCAAGCGGATCTGAGAGTATACGCCGACCGTCCGGACCACGCGCGGCCCGGACGTTGAGGCGTTCTCTATCGAACGTTCAGAACCGGCCTGTCCGATTTGCGATCGGGGCCGGCCCCAGGGAATTCGCCGCCCTCCGAGACAGGGCGACGGATGATCGCTATCAACGCCCATCAATCATGCAGGACGGTGGTCCCATGCAGGCCGCCGCCGCGCCAACGGAGGAGACGGTTTCCATGAGCATTTCCAGAAGAGACGTTCTGATCGGCGGCGCGGGGCTCGCGGCGGGCGCGACGCTCCCGCTCGCGCCGTCCATCGCACAGGCCAAGATCGAGCCGGGCGCGACGCTTCGCGTGCTGCGCCCGACCAAGTTCGTCGATCCCGACCAGACGATCTTCAACGAGAACACCGAGGCCTTCACCAAGGCGACGGGCGTACAGGTTCGCGTCGACTATGCCGGCTGGGAAGACCTGCGCCCGCAGACGGCGGTGACCGCCAATACCGGCGCCGGCCCCGATGTCGTCGTCGGCTGGGCCGATGATCCGCATATCTTCTCGGACAAGCTGATCGACCTCACCGACATCGCCGACGAGCTCGGCAAGAAATATGGCGGCTGGTATCCGATCGCCGAGAAATACGGCAAGAAGGACAAGACCAACCAGTGGATCTCGATCCCGATGGGAGCCTCCGGCGCGCCGGCGGTCTATCGAGAATCCTGGGTCAAGGAAGCGGGCTTCGACACCTTTCCGAAGGACCTCGACAACTTCCTCAAGCTCTGCCGCAAGCTCAAGGAGCAGGGCCATCCGGCCGGATTCGCGCTCGGCAACGCAGTGGGCGACGGCAACGCCTTCTGCAACTGGCTCGTCTGGACCCATGGCGGCTACATGGTCGACGAGAACAACAAGGTCGCGATCAACTCGAAAGAGACGATCGAGGCGCTGAAATACGCCAAGGCGCTCTACGAGACCTTCATCCCCGGCACGCTCTCCTGGCTCGACATCAGCAACAACAAGGCGCTGACGGCCGGTGAGATCGGCGTCACCCAGAACGGCGTCTCGCTGTATTTCTCGATCAAGAACTCGAAGGACGAGAAAACGGCCGCGATCGGCAAGGACCTGAACCACGCGACCATGCCGGTCGGCCCGCTCGGCCGTCCGTCGGAACCGGCGCTGATCATCAACGCCATGGCGTTCAAGCACACCAAGTTCCCGAACGCGGCCAAGGAATATCTCCGCTTCATGATGGAGAAGGAGCAGTACGACAAGTGGCTGACCGGCTGCTACGGCTACTGGACCCAGCCGCTGAAGGGCTATGCCGAGAGCAAGGTCTGGTCGAGCGATCCCAAGATCGTGGTCTATCGCGATACCTGGGAGCGGGCATTGTGGAGCGGCTACAAGGGCTCGATCAACGAGGCGGCCGGCACGGTCAACGCCGAATACGTGGTCGTCCAGATGGTCGCTTCCGTCTGCTCCGGCCAGGCGACGCCGGAAGAGGCCGCCAGGGAGGCCGAGCGCCGGGCCAAGCGCTACTACCGGACCTGATGCGCTGATTGCGCTGACCCGGAAACACACGGCCGCCGGTTCACCGGCGGCCGTGGAGAGATCGCATCGGACTTGCCTGGAACGTGATGCTCCCGTTTCGCCCCGATGCCTCAGCCGACCCGAACACGAGGGCGCCATGGTCGTAGCTGCCGCCGAAGCCCGAACCGTCCACAGCCTGCAGCACAACTGGCTGGTGCGTCTGTTCGATTACAAGCCGTTCCTGATCTTCCTGTGCCTGCTGCCGGCGGCCGGCTTCCTGCTGGTCTTCCTCAGCTATCCCCTGGGCTTGGGCATCTGGCTCGCCTTTACCGATACGCGCATCGGCCGCGTCGGGCATTTCATCGGCTTCGAGAATTTCGAGTCGCTCTGGTACGATCGGGTGTTCATCACCTCGGTCTGGAACACGCTGCTCTATACGGGCGTGGCGACCTTCGGGAAATTCGCGCTCGGCCTCTGGCTGGCGCTGCTGCTCAACAACCGCCTGCCTTTCAAGTCGCTGCTGAGGGCGATCATCCTGATCCCCTGGATCGTGCCGACCGTGCTCTCAGCCATCGCCTTCTGGTGGATCTACGATCCGCAATTCTCGATCATCTCCTATGTGCTGGTCGACGTGCTCGGCTGGCGCGACACGTATATCGACTTCCTCGGCCAACCCTGGCCGGCGCGGTTCTCGCTGATGGCCGCCAATATCTGGCGCGGCATCCCCTTCGTTGCGATTAGCCTGCTCGCCGGCCTGCAGACGATCTCGCCATCGCTCTATGAGGCCGCGATGCTCGACGGCGCCAATTCCTGGCAGCGCTTCCGGCATGTCACGCTGCCGATGCTGATGCCGATCCTGGCGGTGGTGCTGACCTTCTCGGTGCTGTTCACCTTCACCGATTTCCAGCTGGTCTACGCGATCACCCGCGGCGGGCCGGTCAATGCCACGCATCTGATGGCGACGCTCGCCTTCCAGCGCGGCATTCCGGGCGGGCAGCTCGGCGAAGGCGCGGCGATCGCGGTTGCCATGATCCCGTTCCTCGTGGTGGCGACGCTGTTCAGCTATTTCGGCCTCGCCCGGCGCAAGTGGCAGCAGGGGGAAGACAATGACTGATCAGACCCTCGCAGAGCGCCCGCATCTGACCGACAAGGAGCGGGACGGCGTCATCGACTGGTCGTCGGGCCCGCGGCGCTTCATCACGCTCTACCTGCCGCTGTCGCTCTTCGTGCTGGTGCTGTTGTTCCCGTTCTACTGGATGGCGATCACGGCGATCAAACCGAACGGCGAATTGCTCGACTACAAGAACAACAACCCGTTCTGGGTGAAGTCTCCGACGCTGGAGAACATCCACAAGCTGCTGTTCCAGACCGACTATCCGCAATGGCTCTGGACGACGATGATGGTCGCGGCCGTGGCGACGGCGCTCTCGCTGTTCTCCAGCGTGCTTGCCGCCTATGCGATCCAGCGCCTGCGGTTCAAGGGCTCGCAATATGTCGGCCTGGCGATCTATCTCGCCTATCTCGTGCCGCCCTCGATCCTGTTCATCCCGCTGGCGACGCTGATCTTCCAGTTCGGCCTGTTCGACTCGCCGCTGGCGCTGATCCTGACCTATCCGACCTTCCTGATCCCGTTCTGCACCTGGCTCCTGATCGGCTATTTCAAGTCGATCCCCTACGAGCTCGAGGAATGCGCGATGATCGACGGGGCCACGCGCCTGCAAACGCTGTGGCGGATCACCCTGCCGCTCGCCATGCCCGGGCTGATCTCGGCCGGCATCTTCGCCTTCACCCTGTCCTGGAACGAGTTCATCTATGCGCTCGCCTTCATCCAGTCGGCGGAGAAGAAGACCGTTCCGGTCGCGGTGCTGACCCAGCTCGTCGAGGGCGACGTCTACCATTGGGGCTCGCTGATGGCCGGCGCGCTGCTCGGCTCGATCCCCGTCGCGATCCTCTATTCCTTCTTTGTCGACTATTATGTGGCGTCGATGACGGGTGCGGTGAAGGAATAGGCTCCTTCACCGCGACAGGCGCGCTGTGGCCGCGGATTTTGACATGCGCGCGGGCGCTGCCCGTCATGGTCGGGCTTGTCCCGACCATCCATGTCTTCCGTCTGCGAGCGCGGTGTTCAAGACGTGGGTGCTCGCCACAAGGGCGAGCACGACGGCGGAGATATCCAGAGGATTGTCATGACGCTGACCAGCATCGCCTTCGTCGGGCTCGGCGCCATGGGCGCGCCGATGGCCGAGAATCTCGTCAGGAAACAGTTTCGCGTCACCGGCTTCGACATGCGCGAGGGGGCGCGAGACGCGCTCGTCGCTGCGGGTGGTCATGCGGCCGCGAGCGCGAAGGAAGCGGCTGAGGGCGCCGGGGCGCTGGTGCTGATGGTCGTCAATGCGGCGCAGGCGCGCTCGGTGCTGTTCGAAGCCGGGGCGCTGGAGGCGCTGGCGCCCGGCGCGACGGTCATCCTGATGGCGACCTGCCCGCCAGGTGAGGCCGAGGCAATCGCGGCGGAGGTGACAAAGACCGGCCGCCATTTCATCGACGCGCCGGTCTCGGGCGGCGTCAACGGCGCCCGCAACGCGACGCTGACCATCATGGTCGGCGCGCCCCATGACAGTTTTGTGCAGGCGAAACCGGTGCTCGACGCGCTCGGCGACAAGGTTTTCCATGTCGGCGAGAAGGCCGGGCAGGGGGCGACGGTGAAGACCGTCAATCAACTGCTCTGCGGCGTCCATATCGCGGTGGCGGCCGAGGCCCTGTCGCTGGCCGAGAAGGCCGGCATCGACGGGCGCTTGCTCTTCGAGATCATGGGCGGCTCCGCGGCCTCGTCCTGGATGCTCCGGGATCGCGGACCGCGCATGCACGAGCCCGATCCGATGGTGGCGAGCGCCGTCGACATCTTCGTCAAGGACCTGGGCATCGTGCTCGATGCCGGCCGTGCCGCGAAGACGGCGCTGCCGCTGGCGGCGGCGGCGCACCAGATGTTCCTGGCGGCGTCGGGCCTGGGCCATGGCGGGCGCGACGATTCGCAGGTGGTCCGGGCCTATCGCGCGCTGAACACCAAGCCAGCGAACGATGCCTGAAGAAGCTTCAGCGCGGCGGTGGGCAGGTCGTTCCACGGACGATCAGCGCCGGCGTCAGCAGGAGGCGCTGCGTCGGCGCGGTGGGGTTGGCGATGCGGTTCAGCAGGAATTCCGCCGATTTGGCACCCATGTCGTTCTGGAAGTTGAAGATCGTGGTGAGAGCGGGAAACCACTGCGCCGCCTCCTTCACGTCGTCGCAGCCGACGATCGAGAAATCGCGGCCGGCTTCCAGTCCGCGATGGCGCAGGCCGAGCATGGCGCCGAAGGCGGTGAGGTCATTCATGCAGGCGGCGGCTGTCGGCGGATCGTGAGCGTCGAGTACCTTCTGGATGCCCGTCAGCCCGTTCTCGCGGGTGCCGTAGTCGAAGTGGACGAGCGCCGGATCGAAGGGCAGGCCATGGCGGGCGAGCGCGTCGCGATAGCCGGCATAGCGGTTGCGGCCGGTCGAGATGCTCTCGTTGGCGCAGAGAAAGGCGATGCGGCGATGGCCGAGCCCGATCAGGTGCTCCATCGCGAGATTGGTGCCGTGGCGGTCGTCGGAGCCGACGAAATCGAGGTCGAGCTCGGGGATCTCGCGCGAGAGCTGGACGATCGGGACGCCGGCATCGATCAAGGGAGCGAGGCTCTTCGCCGTGCTGCCGCCGGCCGAGCACAGGACCATGCCGTCCGGCCGGTATTCGGCGAGGGTGCCGAGCACGCGCTGCTGCCGGTCCAGATTCTCGGCATAGGTCCCGAGCAGGATCGAGCGGTCGTTGCGGGCCGCGGTTTCCTCGATCGCCGCGAGCAATTCTGCAAAATACGGATTGGTGATGTCGTGGAAGCCGACGCCGATGATGTTGGTGCGGTCGGTGCGCAGGGAGGCGGCGCTGCGGTTGTAGCTGTAGCCCATCTCGCGGGCGATCTCGCGCACGCGGTTGCGGGTCGCTTCCGCCACGAGTTGCGAGCCGCGCAGGGCCAGGGACACCGTAGCAGTCGAGACCGAAAGGCGCTCGGCGATGACCTGCAGCGTGACGCGGCTGCGGCCGGCGGGCATCGGGCTTTTGGGCTGGCGGGGCCCGGGCGGGTCGCTGGCGGTCATGACTCGTCCACACTGAGCGCGGGCCGTGAGGCCGGCTTCCGGTCGGGCCATTTCGCCGACTTCCGGCTCCATCTCAACCATATCAGCGGGAGAATTTGAAGATGAGCACACGCAAAGACTCCGTCGGCTTCATCGGCGTCGGCCTGATGGGGCAGGGCATGGCCCGCAATCTCCTGGAGAAGGGCTTCCCGCTCACCGTGATGGGGCACCGCAACCGCAAGCCGGTGGAGGAATTGGTCGCGGCCGGTGCCGTCGAGGCGAAGACGGCGAAGGAGCTTGCGGCGCGCGCCGAGATCATCTTCCTGTGCGTGACCGGCTCGGCCCAGGTCGAGGCCGTTCTGAAGGGCGAGAACGGCATCATCGCCGGAGCGAAGCCGGGAACGGTGATCGTCGATTGCTCGACCTCCGATCCCACGGTGACGGTGAAGCTCGCCGCCGAGCTGGAGGCGAAGGGTCTGTATCTCGCCGATGCGCCGCTGGGTGGCACGCCGGCGCAGGCGGCGCTCGGTCAGCTCTCGGCAATGGTCGGGGCGTCTCCCGAGGTCTTCGGCCGGATCAAGCCCGCCTGCGAGGCCTGGGCGCAGAAGATCGTGCATCTCGGCCCGGTCGGCGACGGGCACAAGATGAAGCTGATCAACAACTTCCTGTCGCTCGGCTATGCGGCGATCTATGCGGAGGCGCTGACGCTCGGCCAGAAGATCGGGATCACGCCCCAGACCTTCGACAGCGTCATCCGTGGCAGCCGCATGGATTGCGGCTTCTACCAGACCTTCATGAAATACGTGCTGGAGCGAGACCGGGACGCCCATAAGTTCACGCTGAGCAATGCGCTGAAGGACGTGCGCTATCTGGAGAGCGTCGCCAACGAGGCGGGCGTCGCCAATCCGATCGGCAACGCCGTGAAGAACAGCTATGCCGCGGCCGTCGCCAGCGGCAAGGGGGAAGATTATGTCCCGATGCTCTCGGACTGGATCGCGGGCTTGAACGGCACGTCGCTTGCCGGAAAGGGTTGAGGCGGCCCGCTTCCGGTCAAGGTTCGGCGAGCAGCCGCGTGAGGCCTTCCGATAGCCCGGTGCTGGCGACGGGCGCCGGCAGGGCGAGGTCGCCTTCGCGCGGCTTCGGTTGCGGCTGGTCGAGCTCGGCCAGCAGCATCCGGATGCCGGCTTCGGCCGAGCAGATCACGGGCACGTCGACATGGGGCTGGACGCGGGGGGCAAGGCCTGCGAGTCCAGCGCCGCCGAGGATGACCGCGCCGGCGCCGGCGCGCTTGGCGACGCGGCGGCAGGCTTCGGCGAGCATGGCGATCGAACCGTCAGGATCGCGGGCGATGTCGGCACCGGTGGGCGCCACGGTCTCGACCGCGGCGAGGCGGTTGCCCAGCCCGATCGAGCCGACGAATTCATGCAGGATCGGCCCCCAGCGCTCGCCGCCGGTGACGATGGCGAAACGCTCCGCCTTCTCCGCGGCATAGCGGCTGCTGGCCTCGGCCATGCCGATCACCGGGATCCGCGCCATTTCCTTGAGCGCCAGCAGGCCGGGGTCGCCGAAGCAGGCGAGATAGACGCCGTCGCAACCCCGGCCATGCTCGGCATAGGCTTCGAGCGCGGCATGGGCGGCGATGACCCCGGCGCTGCGGCTGGCGATGTACTGCGCGCCGAAACGGCCGGTGACCGGCACGAGCTCGGCCTGCGCCGGCAGGTAGGGCTGGACCACGCGGGCGACCAGCGCCGTCATCTCCGGCATGGTGTTGGGATTGAGCAGCAGAATGCGCAAGCGAGGCCTCACAATCCTTGATCCAGCCGCGAGTCGGTTCCGATTGCCCGGGCGGGCAATGGCAGCGTCGCAGCTGTCAGGAGCGAACGATGTCTCATCAACTTGAAATCAACAGCAGATTTGCCGTCTGACTCGCAAGCGGGCGAATGGAGAAACAGTGCTTCCATTCCGGCATGGCCGGCTCTTGTTCGCACCGGCCGGCGTTCTCGCATTCTGTCGCGCTGACAGCAAGGGCCTGATGGCGTCGCCCGCTTGAGGGCTGCTCCGCGTGGTGTCGCCGTTCCCGAGCTCAAACGGCGCGGGAAGGATGTTCTCCGAACGGGCGCCCCGACGCTTCTACTCTGTCGACAACTTGGATGCTGCATGCATATCATGCCCTTGTCTGGAGCCGGGCGCTCCCTGGCAGGCCCATTCGGAGGCGGAAATGACGATGCTGCATTTCAAGAACTTCGCTTTGCTCGAACCCGGTTTCGGTGAGCTCCGCCAGGGCTATGAACTCGTCGTCGAGGGCGACAAGATCCGCGAACTCTCCGACAAGCCGCTGAAGCCCGCCAAGGCCGATGTGATCGATTGCGGCGGCCGCACGCTGATGCCCGGCCTGATCGACAGCCATGTCCATGTCTTCCTGTCAGAGGTCTATATCCGGACGATGGAGAGCATGCCGCTGACGCTGATGACGGCGCGCGCCGTCCGGTTGATGAAGGGCATGCTCGACCGCGGCTTCACCACGGTGCGCGACACTGGCGGCGCCGATTGGGGCATCAAGGAAGCGGTCGAGAAGGGCGATGTCGCGGGGCCCCGGCTGTTCATCGCCGGCGCCGCGATCGGCCCGACCGGCGGCCATAGCGACCCGCGCCGGCGCACCGATTTCGGCGCGCGCTGCCATTGCTGCAATGCCATGGCCTATACGATGAACGTTTCCGACGGCGTCTCCTCGGTGCGCAAGTCGGTGCGCGAGCAGATGCGGCTCGGCGCCGACCATATCAAGATCATGATGTCGGGTGGCGTCGCCAGCCCCTATGACCCCCTGGATTCGATGCAGTTCAGCGTCGACGAGGTGAAGGCGGCGGTCGAGGAGGCCAAGGCCTTCGGCCGCTATGTCTGCGCCCATGCCTATACGCCGGAGGCGATCACGCGGGCGGCGCAATGCGGCGTGCGCGCGATCGAGCACGGCAATCTGATCGACGAGGCTTCGGCGAAGCTGATGGCGGAGAACGACATGTTCCTGACCGCCAATCTCGTCGCCTATTATGCGATGAAGGAGCGGGCGGCCGAGTTCGGCATGACCGGCGACATGCTGGCCAAGAACGACCTCGTCATCGATGGCGGTCTGCGCTCCCTTGAAATCTGCAAGCGCGCCGGCGTGCCCGTCGCCTATGGCTCGGACCTGCTCGGCCAGTTGCAGAGCGAGCAGTCGCGCGAGTTCCTGCTGCGCCGCGAGGTGCTCTCGCCGCTGGAGATCATCCGCTCGGCGACGACGGTCGGTGCCCAGATCCTGCGCATGGAGGGCAAGCTCGGCACGGTGCAGACGGGTGCCTTTGCCGATCTCATCCTCGTCGACGGCGATCCGCTGAAGGATCTCGCGCTGTTCCAGGAACAGGGCAGGCACCTGGCCGCGATCATGAAGGGCGGCGCCTTCCACAAGAACACGCTGCACTGAAACCTGCCCGCCGGCTGGGCGCGGCATGGCAGAAATGCAGGCTTCACTGTTTGTAAGTGGCGTCGCAAACTGCCGCTCAAACGAGGGGATGGTCTTGGCCTTCAGAGCGGACGACATCAGGCAGGGTACGGCCTGCCATCAGGGACAAGCCGGGTGAGCGCCGCTTCGCAGCGATTCGGGCGCTACGCCCTGAACGGTGCCGCCGGGCTGTCGCTCGGCTTCATCCTGCTTCCCCTGATCTTCGTGACCTGGCTCGCCTTCTTCCGGCAGGAGATTCCCTCCTTCCCGCCGGAGGGCTATTCGCTGAAATGGTTCTCCGGGGCCGCGGAGAACAAATCCTTCATCGACGGCTTCACATTGAGCCTCCAGGTCGCCGTTGCGTCGACGCTGCTCGGGCTGCTGCTCGGGGTGCCGGCGAGCCTCGCCCTGGTCCGCCATCGCATCCCTCTGGGGGGCGGTATCAGCACGCTCCTGCTGCTGCCGCTGGTCATGCCCGGCATCGTCCTGGGCACCGCGACCTATGTTTTCCAGATCGAGGTTGAGATCGCCACGGAATGGCAGGTGATGGGCTCGCTTGCCGGGCTCGTCGCGGCGCATACGCTGGTCGTGATTCCCTGGGTGGTGCGGCTGGTCACGGCGAGCCTCGTCGGCTTCGACCGCTCGATCGAGGAGGCCGCGCAGAATCTGGGTGCCGGCCCGGTCACGACTTTCTGGCGGGTGACGCTGCCGAGCATCCGGCCCGGCATCGTCGCGGCGGCGCTGTTCGGCTTCGTGACCTCGTTCGGCAATCTCGAGATGAGCCTGTTCTTGGTCGGGCCGGGGCGCACGACGCTGCCGATCGCGATCCTCCAATATCTGGAATGGAAGATCGACCCGACGGTGGCGGCGGCCTCGCTGATCCAGATCGTCCTGATCTGCGTCGCGATGATCGTGACCGATCGCTATGTCAAACTGAGCCGGGTGGTGTGAACGGATGGCGCGGCTCTCTATTTCGCATCTGAAGAAGACCTATGGCGCGCTGACGGTCGTCGACGATGTCGACATCACTGTTGCCGATGGTGAGTTCCTGGTGCTGCTCGGCCCCTCGGGCTGCGGCAAGACCACGACCTTGCGCATGATCGCCGGCTTCATCCCGCCGAGCACGGGCAGCATCACCATCGGCGAGCAGGACGTCACCAATCTGCCGCCGTGGAAGCGCCATTGCGGGCTGGTCTTCCAGAGCTATGCGCTGTTCCCGCATATGACCGTGGCGCAGAACGTCGCCTTCGGCCTGGAGATGCACAAGGTACCGCAGGCCGAGCGCGGCCCGCGCGTCGCCGAGGCGCTCAGGCTCGTCCGGCTCAGCGGCTTCGACGAGCGCTATCCGCGCCAGCTCTCCGGCGGCCAGCAGCAGCGCGTGGCGCTCGCCCGCGCGTTGGCCATGGAGCCGCAGGTGCTGCTGCTCGACGAGCCGCTCTCCAATCTCGACGCCAAGCTCAGGCTCGAAGTCCGGATCGAGATCCGCGAATTGCAGCAGAAGCTCGGCCTTACCACGATTATGGTGACCCATGACCAAGAGGAGGCGCTGACCATGGCGGACCGCCTCGTCGTCATGGAGAAGGGGCAGGTGCGCCAGATCGGCACCCAGCGCGAGCTCTACGAAAAGCCGGCCGACCGCTTCGTCGCGGGCTTCATCGGCCGCAGCGCCTTTATCGAGGGGCAGGTCACGGGGCAGGGCCGCTTCCGCACGGCGGGCGGGCTCGACATCGCCTGCGGCGCCGCTGCCGCCTCCGGGCAGGCCACGCTGGCGTTGCGGCCGGAGCGGATCGCCGTCGGCGGCGAGGCGGAGGGGTTGGCCAACCGCTTTCCGGCCCGGATCGAGCATGCCTCCTATCTCGGCGCGCTGCTCGACGTGCAGGTCGCGCTCAACGAGCAGGACCGCATGATCCTGCAGATCCCGAACCGGGTCGGGCTCGCCGAACCGCAGCCGGGCGAAACGATCACGATAGGCTGGGCCGAAAGCGCCGGGCTCGTCTATCCGCAAGGGGCCTGAACGGCTCCGTCCGGCGTCCAAGAAACGAGGGGAATACCATGGCTTCATTCGACAGGCGGGATCTTCTGAAAGGCGCCGGTGCCGCGGTACTGGCGGCTGCCACCGGGGTGCCGGCCTTCGCCCAATCGGGCGGGCGCGTCGTCGTTGGTACCTGGGGCGGTGATTACGCACGGCTCCTGACCAAGAACATCGAGGACCCGATCCTCAAGCCCAAGGGGATCGAGGTCGTGCAGGACCAGGCGGGCGACGCGCCGCGCCGGGCCAAGATGGTCGCGGAGAAGCGCCTGCCGCGCGGCACGGTCGACATCCAGGGCTTCTCGGCCGCCAATATGTTCGAGATGAACGAGGCCGGCGTGCTCGAGCAGATCGACTATTCCAAGCTGCCCAACGCCAAGAACCTGCTGCCGACGATGAAATACCCCTATGGCATGGGGCATATCTATTCGGGCAATGTCGTCATCTACAATCCCAAGATCATCTCGCCGGCGCCGAAGGGCTTCAAGGATTGGCTCGACCCGAAATGGGGCTCGAAGATCGGCTTCATCGACATCCAGTACCAGTCGATCTTCATCGCGGCGTCGATGGCCGCGACCGACGGCAAGGACATGAACGACATGGAGAAGGCCAAGGAGGTCCTGCTCGCGGTCAAGAAGGCCGGCGCGCGCGTCTATCCGACCAACGAGGCCTTCGCCCAGGCGATGAAGAACGAGGAAGTCGGCATCAGCGCGATCTGGAAGGCCCGCGTGGTGCAGTGGCAGAATGCCGGTATTCCCTGCGAGGCGGTCTCGCCGATCGAGGGCATCCCGACCTATGTCTCGGGCTTCGTCATCGCCAAGAATGCGCCGAACAAGGCGAACGCCTACGCCTATATGGATGCGATGCTGGCCAAGGCGCCGCAGGAGGCCTTCGCCGTCGACATGGGCTATAACGGCACGGTCACCGGCCTCAATGTCGATCCGGCGCTGCACAAGCGCATCGGCTTCACGCCCGAGGAGGAGAAGACCCTCAAGGATCTCGACTACGCCTTCCTCGCCAAGAACGACGCGGCGATGAAGGAATGGTGGGACAAGGTCTTCAAAGGTTGATGCCTCCTTTGTCATTCCGGGGCGCTCCGCAGGAGCGAACCCGGAACCCACGACTGGGCGAGGCCTGCATTGTCGATAACCGCGATCGCTCGCCCGGTCGTGGGTTCCGGGTTCATGCCTTCGGCATGCCCCGGAATGGCAGGAGTTGGTTATGAGTGCTTCCGCTCCCGAAGCCGTCGCCGGTGCCCGTACCAAGCTTGCCGGCCTGCTCGTCATGCCGGCGACGCTCTTCGTCGCCTTCATGCTGATCGGACCGCTGGCGATCCTGTTCCGCTATTCGCTCAACAAGTTTGTGCCCGGCCAGTTCATGGTCGACGCGCTGGTGATCGAGAATTACGTCAAGTTCTTCACCGACGCCTATTATCTCAACGTGCTCGCCCGCACGGTCCGCGTCGCGGTGATCTGCACGCTGGCCTGCCTGATCATGGGCTTCCCGCTCGCCTATGTGCTGGCGCGCACGCAAAGCCGCTTCAAGAACCTGATGGTCATCGCGGTGGTGCTGCCGCTCTTCGTCGGCAATGCCGTGCGCGCCGCCGGCTGGATGACGCTGTTCGGCAGCAAGGGGGCGTTCAACGCCTCGCTGATGGGCTTAGGGCTGATCGATCAGCCGCTGGAGATCATGTATACCGAGAATGCCGTGCTGATCGGCATCATCGCGGTCAACCTGCCCTTCATGGTGCTGACGCTGCAGAGCGTGATCGAGGGCATTCCGCGCAATGTCGAGGAGGCCGCCTTCAGTCTCGGCGCGGGTCCCGCCGCGATGTTCCGGCGCGTGCTCTGGCCGCTGGCGCTGCCCGGCATCCTCGCCGGCACGATCCTGACCTTCATCCTGGCGATGAACGCCTATGCCACGCCGGTGCTGCTGGGAGGGCCGAAATTCCAGATGATGGGGCCGCTGGTCTATGGCCAGTTCGCGCAGCAGAACAACTGGCCCTTCGGCGGCGCGATCTCGTTCATCCTGATGACCGCGACGATCCTGCTGACCATGATCGCGCATCTCACCGTGCAGCGGCGCTATCGTTAGAGCCGCTCGCCCCTGTGAGCCCTCATCCTGAGGAGCCGCGTCAGCGGCGTCTCGAAGGATGGTCCAGATGGTTCCGGAGCCTCCTGAAACATCCTTCGAGACGCGCCTGCGGCGCTCCTCAGGATGAGGGCTCGAGGAAATGAAACCCGCCCCCGGTCGGGTAGCCGGAGGCGGCTTTTCGTTTGCTTCACTCGGCAGCCTGCAGGACCGGCGCCTCGATATCGTGCCGGGCGAGCGGGCGGTTGCCTGCCAGCTTCCGCATCAGCACATAGAAGACCGGCGTCAGGAAGATGCCGAAGGCGGTGACGCCGATCATGCCCGAGAAGACCGCGATGCCCATGGCCTGCCGCATCTCGGCGCCGGCCCCGGTCGAGATCACCAAGGGCACCACGCCCATGACGAAGGCGAGCGAGGTCATCAGGATCGGCCTGAGGCGCAGGCGGCTGGCCTCGATCGCGGCCTGGACCGGCGTCCTGCCCTCGAATTCGAGTTCTCGCGCGAATTCGACGATCAGGATGGCGTTCTTGGCGGATAGTCCGACCAACACCACGAGGCCGATCTGGGTGAAGACATTGTTGTCTCCGCCCGAGAGCCAGACGCCGGTCAGCGCCGCGAGCAGGCCCATCGGGATGATCAGCAGGATCGCGATCGGCAGGGTCATGCTCTCGTACTGGGCCGCCAGCACGAGGAAGACCAGCAGGATGGCGACCGGGAAGACGATCACCGCCGAATTGCCGGCCAGGATCTCCTGGTAGGTCAGCTCGGTCCATTCGAAGGCGAAGCCCTTGGGCAGCGTCTCCTTCGCGATGCGCTCCACCGCTTCCTGCGCCTGCCCGGACGAGAAGCCCGGAGCCGCGCCGGCATTGATGTCGGCCGAGAGGAAGCCGTTGTAGCGCATGGCGCGTTCCGGCCCGGAATCGGTGCGCACGTTGAGCACCGCGCTGAGCGGGATCATCTCGCCGGAGGTCGAGCGCACCTTGAGCTGGCCGATATGCTCGGGCTGGGCGCGGAAGGGCGCATCGGCCTGGACGCGCACGGTGTAGGTGCGGCCGAAGCGGTTGAAGTCGTTGACATAGGTCGAGCCGAGATAGGTCTGCAGCGTGTCGAACACCTCCGTCACGGGCACGCCGAGCTGGCGGGCCTTGGTGCGGTCGATATCGGCATAGAGCTGCGGGACGTTGACCTGGAAGCTCGAGAACATGCCGGCGATCTCCGGCGCCTGCGCGGCCTTGGCCATGAAGGCCTTGGTCGCCTCGTCGAGCGCCGCATAGCCCAGGCCGGCGCGATCCTCGATCTGCAGCTTGAAGCCGCCGATCGTGCCGAGGCCCTGCACGGGCGGCGGCGGGAACATCGCGATGAAGGCCTCCTTGATCCCTGAGAATTCCTTGTTGAGCTGCATCGCGATGGCGTTGCCGCTGAGCGAGGGGTCCTTGCGCCGGTCGAAGGGCTTCAGGCCGACGAAGACGATGCCGGAATTCGACGAGTTGGTGAAACCGTTGATCGAGAGGCCGGGGAAGGAGATGGCGTTCTCGACGCCCGGGTGCTTCAGCGCGATCTCGTCCATGCGGCGAATAACATCCTCCGTGCGGTCGAGGGTCGCGGCATCGGGCAACTGCGCGAAGCCGACGAGATACTGCTTGTCCTGTCCAGGGACGAAACCCGAGGGCACCGCCTTGAACAGAACGCCCGTCGCGCCGAGCAGCACGACATAGACCGCCAGCATCACGGCGCGATGCGAGATCACCCGCCGCACGCCGCCGCCATAGGCTTCCGACGAGCGATGGAAGAAGCGGTTGAAGGCGCGGAAGAACCAGCCGAACAGCTTGTCCATGACCCGGGTCAGCCTGTCCTTCGGGGCATGGTGACCCTTGAGAAGCAGTGCGGCGAGCGCCGGCGAGAGCGTCAGCGAGTTGATCGCCGAGATCACCGTCGAGATCGCGATGGTCAGCGCGAACTGGCGGTAGAACTGCCCGGTCAGGCCCGAGATGAAGGCGAGCGGCACGAAGACCGCGTCCAGCACCAGCGCGATCGCGATGATCGGGCCGGAGACCTCGCGCATCGCCTGGTAGGTCGCCTCGCGCGGCGAGAGGCCGTTCTCGATATTGCGCTCGACATTCTCGACCACGACGATCGCGTCGTCGACGACGATGCCGATGGCGAGCACCAGCCCGAACAGGCTGAGCGCATTGATCGAAAAGCCCATGACATACATCACCGCGAAGGTGCCGACGATCGAGATCGGCACGGCGACCAGCGGGATGATCGAGGCGCGCCAGGTCTGGAGGAAGATGATGACGACGAGCACGACGAGCGCGACCGCCTCCAGAAGCGTCGAGATCACCGCCTTGATCGAGGCGCGCACGAACTGGGTGGTGTCGTAGACGATCGAATAGTCCACGCCCTCGGGCATGTTCTGCTTGATCTCGCGCATCGTCTCCTGGACGCGGTCGGCGATCGCGATGGCGTTCGAGCCCGGCGCCTGGAAGACCGGCACGGCGACGGCCGACTTGCCGTTGAGCAGCGAGCGCAAAGCATAGTCCGCAGCGCCGAGCTCGATGCGGGAGATGTCCTTCAGCCTGACGACCGCGCCATCGGCCGCGGTCTTGACGATGATCTCGCCGAACTGCTCCTCGTTCTGGAGGCGTCCTTGCGCGTTCACCGAAAGTTGCAGGTCGAGGCCAGGTGCGTTCGGCGAGGCGCCGATGACGCCGGCCGCGGCCTGGACGTTCTGGGCGCGGATCTCGCGCACGACGTCGCCGGGCGAGAGCCCGTGCTCGGCGACCTTCTGCGGGTCGAGCCAGACGCGCATCGAATAATCGCCGGAGCCGAAGAGCTGGACCTGTCCGACGCCATCGATACGGGCGAGCCGATCCTTGACGTTGAGCACCGCGTAGTTGCGGAGATAGGTCATGTCGTAGCGGCCGTTCGGCGAGGTGATGTGGACCACCATCGTCAGGTCGGGCGAGCTCTTGACCGTGGTGACGCCGAGTCGGCGCACCTCCTCGGGCAGGCGCGGCTCAGCCTGGCTGACGCGGTTCTGCACGAGCTGCTGCGCCTTGTCCGGATCGGTGCCGAGGCGGAAAGTGACGTTCAGCGTCATCACGCCGTCCGTCGTCGCCTGGCTCGACATGTAGAGCATGCCTTCGACGCCGTTGATCTGCTCTTCGATCGGCGTCGCCACCGTCTCGGCGATGACACGCGGGCTGGCGCCGGGATATTGCGCCCGCACGACGACGGTTGGCGGGACGACTTCCGGGTATTCCGAGATCGGCAGGGCCCTGATCGAGAGCAGCCCTGCCAGGAAGATGAGCACGGAGAGGACCGCCGCGAAGATCGGCCGGTCGATGAAAAACTTGGAGAGGTTCATGGGGCGCCCCCTTTCGAGCGGCGTTGTTATTTGGCTAGTCGGGGCAAATGACGCTGAAGGACCGCCTGCCGTCATTGCGAGCAACGCGAAGCAATCCAGAATCGTAGAGCTCTATGTCTCCTGGATTGCTTCGCGTTGCTCGCAATGACGACGATGTCTCAGCGTTGCGCGAGCTCGGTCGCGGGCTTCCTGAGCTCGCTCTTCTCGGCCATCGGGACAGGCTCGGGCGCGACCGTCGCGCCGGGGCGGACGCGCTGGAGGCCATTGACGACGATGCGCTCGCCCAGCTTCAGGCCGGCCGTGACGACGCGCAGTCCGTCATGGGCGGCGCCGAGCGAGACCTCGCGCCAGGCCGCCTTGGCGTCGTCGCCGACGACGAAGACGAACTTCTTGTTCTGGTCGGTCCCGACGGCGCGCTCGTTGATGACGAGTTGCTGCTCGGCCCTGGCCTGGCCGAGCTGGACCCGGACGAACTGGCCGGGCATCAGCTTGCCGTCGGGATTGTCGAGCCGGGCGCGCACCCTGACCGTGCCGCTCGCGCCATCGATACCGTTATCGACGAAATGCAGCTTGCCCGTGAACTGCGCGGCCTGCGCCGTCGCGGTGGTGATCCTGACCGGGATCTGCTCCAGCGCCCGCGAGCCGTCCGGCAGGGAGGCGAGCGCATCGAGCACGCTGCGCTCGTCGGCATTGAAGGCGGCATAGATCGGATCGACCGAGAGCAGCGAGGTCAGAACCTGCCCGCCGGCGGCGATCAGGTTGCCGACGGTGACGTCGAGCCGGCCGATGCGGCCGCTGATCGGGGCGCGGATCTGCGTGTAGTCGAGGTTGAGCTGCGCCGTGCGGCGGGCGGCTTCGGCGGCCTGGAGGTTCGCCTGCGCCTCCCGCAGATTGTTCACGCGGGTGTCGACGTCGCGCTGGGAGAGGTTACGCGTCGCCAGCAATTGCTGGCCGCGCTCGTTCTCGCTCTCGGCCAGCGCGACCCGCGCCTTCGCGCCCTGCACCTGCGCCTCGGCGCGCTGGAGATCGGCGAGATAGGGCGCCTGGTCGATGCTGACCAGCAGGTCGCCCTGCTTGACGAGATTGCCCTCGCGGAAATGCACGGCCTCGACGACGCCGGCGACGCGCGAGCGTAGTTCGACACGCTCGATCGCCTCCAGCCGGCCGGAGAACTCGGCCCAGGGTACGATCTCGCGGGCCTCCACGGTCGCGACCGAGACGGGGACAGCGGGCGGAGCAGCCGGCGCGGTATCGCCTTGCGCGCGGGTGCCGGAGAGAGTGAAGACTGCGACGGCGCTCAGTGCGACGGAGGCGGCGAGGCCGGCCAAAAGGCCGCGACGGTTCGTTCCCGGAATCATGGGTTCGGTCCTTCCTTGGAAATGCTTGGGTGTTCGAAAGAGAGCGAGCGCTAGGAGGGCGCGGTCCGTTCATAGAAGGCGGCGATCTCGCCACAGCTCTTGCAGAGACAGGAGCCTTCCTCCGCCGCATCCGCATAGGCCAGGGGCCAGCGGGTCGGCGCGGTGAACTCGACATGGCGGACAGCGACGCCCGCCCGGCCGAGGCGATCAGCGTATTGCGCCGCCTCGTCCCGCATCGGGTCGTCCTCCCCGCTGATCAGCAGAGCCGGCGGCAGGCCGGCGAGGCGGGTCGCCTGGAGCGGGGCGGCGTAAGGGTGGGCTGCGCGCTCGGGCGTTCCGAGATAATCGGCCCAGCCATCGGCCCAGCGGCAGCCGACGGGTCCGGCCTGCACGTCGCGCAGCGAGGCGGTGCCAAGGCAGGCGTCGAGCATCGGCGAGAACAGGATCTGGCCGGCCAGCGCCGGGCCGCCGCGATCGCGCGCCATCATGGCGAGCGCCGCGGCGAGATTGCCGCCGGCTTCCTCGCCGGCGATGTAGAGCGGGGCGCCGCGCGTCGCCCAGCGATTGCGCCCCCTGGCAAGAGCCTCGAGCGCTGCATAGATGCGCTCCAGCGTCTCGGGGAAGCGCTGTACCGGCGCCAGCGGATAGGAGAGCGAGAACACGACCGCGCCGGCCTCGGTTAAAGCCGTGGCGACGGCCTGCCCTTCGGCCGGCGAGCCGCTGTTGAAGTGGCCACCATGCAGATGCAGCACGAGCCCGGCATTGTCGGGAACCTCGGCGGGAACGTAGAGGCGGCCGGCGAATGTCTCTCCACGGGCGCTCAGGGTTTCCTCCCGCCAGAAGACGGAGAGGACCGGTTGCAGCTTCTGCGGGGCGATCGCGGGCATGGACTCAACCCTCGCTGTTGCGTTGCAGCACGAGATAGTGAATCGGCATTCCGGAATAAATAGTCTATTTGCTCATTCATTGTTCACGTACGGAAACAATCAGAGGTCATATGGATCAGCTTGCCGCGATGCGGGCTTTCGTGCGGGTCGTCGAGACCGGGACCTTCACGCGCGCCGCCGATCTCCTCGACATGCCGAAGCCGACCGTCACCAAGCTGATCCAGCAGCTTGAGGCGCACTTACGCGCCAAGCTGCTGAACCGAACGACGCGGCGCGTGACCGTGACCATGGATGGAGCGGCCTATTACGAGCGGGCGCTGCGTCTGCTCGACGAACTTGCCGAGCTCGATTCCAGTCTCACGCTGGCGCAGGCAAGGCCGAGCGGGCGGCTCCGGGTGGATTGCAGTTCCTCGCTCGCGATATCGGTGATCATCCCGGCGCTGCATGAATTCCACGCGCGTTATCCCGATATTCAGCTCGATCTCGGCCTGAGCGACCGGCCTGCGGACCTGATCGGCGAGAATCTCGATTGCGCCGTGCGGGCGGGCGAGATCGTCGATCAGAGCCTGATCGCGCGACGGATCGGCGAGATGCAGCTCATCACCTGCGCGACGCCGGATTATCTCGCACGCTTCGGTACCCCGGTGCATCCGCGCGATATCGAGGACGGGCACCAGATCGTCGCCTATCGGCCGGCGCTCGGCGGGCGAGTCATGTCCATGGTCTACCAGAACCGCACGGAGACGATAGAGGTCTCCGGGCGCTACACGATCGCGCTCAATGACGGCATGGGCTATCTCGCTGCCGGTCTCGCCAGCCATGGCATCATGCAGTTGCCGACCTTCATGGCCCGCGTGCCGATCGCCGATGGGCGGCTCGTGCCGCTGCTGCTGGACTGGTGCACGGCGCCAAAGCCGCTGCACATCGTCTATCCGCCGAACCGCCATCTCAGCAACAAGGTGCGCGTCTTCGTCGACTGGCTGGCGGAGTTGTTCGCGCGCGACGAGTTCGTCCTCTCGCGTGGCGCAAGCTGCAAGCCCACGATCCCGCCGGTGATGCCGGCGCCGAGCCCACGGAGGGCCGATCAACTCTCGTCAAGCAGCAGCGCGTAAATGTCTTCGCCGCCTGTAGCCTTGCGGATGCGCTCGCGGATTTCGGTCGGGCGCAGGCGGTCGGCCGCGGCCGCGAGGGCGATGAGCGCAGCCGATCCGCATGAGATGGCGGAAAATGGTGCCCCTGGCCGGGATCGAACCAGCACTCCTTGCGGAACTCGATTTTGAGTCGAGCGCGTCTACCAATTCCGCCACAGGGGCCCTCGCAGGCGGGCGGACTATAGCGATCGGCCCCGGCCGGTCAATCGTCGGAAGTGCCATTCCGGCAGGTTTTGCCTGGGATCACGAAGGTATTTCATCGTGCTGGCGGGACCTGGGAGCTAGGGCGCGATAAGGTGCCCTCCGCGCTCGTCGAAGCCGTTGCGTCACCGGCTGCCGCATGCTCTAGAGCGCGCCATGCTCAAGCGCCTCTACGAATGGACGATGTCGCTCGCCGCCCGGCCGCGGGCGGAGCTCTGGCTGGCGGCCGTCGCCTTCGTCGAGAGTTCCTTCTTCCTGATTCCGGCCGATATGCTGTTCGTGCCGATGGCGCTCGCCCGGCCGCAGCGCGCCTATCGGCTGGCCTTCATCGCGACGCTGTTCTCGGTGCTCGGCGGCATCCTGGGTTACGCGATCGGCTATTATGCCTTCGAGGCCTTGGCCAGGCCAGTGCTTGCCTTCTACGGCAAGCTCGGCGCCTTCGAGACACTGCGCGCCTGTGCCGGGCCGGATACGACGCTGATCCTGTTGACGACCTCGGGCCTCGCCCATCTGCCGCCGATCAAGGTGGTGACCATTCTGGCCGGCGCCGTCCATATCGGCCTGACCTTCTTCGTCATCTCCTGCGTGCTAGCGCGCGGGGCGCGCTTCTTCGCGCTCGCCTTCCTGCTTCGGCGCTATGGCGACACGATCCGCCATTTCATCGAACGTCGCCTGAAAGTGATCGCCGTGCTGGGCGCCGCCCTGCTGATCCTGCTTTATTTCGGCCTCAAGCTCGTTGCAGGGTCCGGCCAGCTTCTCTCCTGCTGAGCCCGCCATGACCGCTTCCCTCGTTCCCGCTTCGCGCCGCCTGCCGGGTTCGCGGCAACTCATCGCCTTGGTCGGTGTGGTGAGCCTGGCGCTGATCGCCGGAGCCTGGTTCTTCGAGCTCGTTCTGCATCTGAGGCCGTGCAAGCTCTGCCTCGAGCAGCGCATGCCGCATTATGCGGCGATTGGGCTCGCCTTGGCCGGGCTGGTGCTGGCGCGCTCGCCGCGATTGCAATGGCTCGTCTTGCTCGGCCTTGCCGGTTTGATGGCCTGGAGCACGGGTCTCGGCATCTATCATGCTGGCGTGGAATGGGGCTGGTTCCTGGGGCCGAACGATTGCGGCGGCGCTGCCGCGTCCGCGGCCGGCATGCAGGATTTCATGAAGCAGCTCCAGACGACGCGGATCGTCGCCTGTTCGGAAGCGGCCTGGCGCTTCCTCGGCCTGTCGCTCGCCGGTTGGAACGCGCTGGCCTCGGCCGGGCTCTTCCTGATCGCGGTGTTCGGGCTGCTGCGCGGAAAGTGTGCCGCACCCCATAAGTGAGCAGCGGTGACCGTCTAAGTCATTGATATTTGGTCGCCACTTACCCTTATAACTCTGTCGCATCACACCCCAAAAAGGCGAAATGTACAGGGATTTGCACCCCATAAGGCGTAAGCTCGGATTCAATTCGAAGCGAGCGCGCCAGCGCGACGAAAATGGGCTGCTAATCGCGCTATAAGCCGGCGCCCGCTTCATAGCCGATCAATCCCGCCTTCACACTTTGATGGCATCGATTGGTGGCATTGGAGGAGCCTATGCCTACGAGAGAAGACGTTTTCCGTGTCGCCGATGAGATGCATAAGGAAGCGGTTAGGATTTCGATCCGAAGTGTTCGCAGGAGGCTGCCAAATGGCGGGTCTTACCGCTCGATCGGGGAGCACCTTGCCGATTGGAAGATCGACCGCTCCTATCAGCCATTGCTGGGTACCACCCAGCTTCCGGAGGCCCTGCAACGTCAGTTGGCGACCCTGGGCAAGACACTCTGGGACGAGGCAATGATGGAGGCGGCTCGACAGTTCGCGTCCGAGCGAAGCCGCATTGAAGGTATCCGGTTAGAAAGCGAACGGCTGCGGGACGAAGGCCTTGTCATCGCGGATCTTGCCGAGGCGCGCATTGAGGATGCAGAGCGTCGAGCTGAGCAGTTGGCGTGCGAGTTGGCCGTGGCCCGCGCAAAAATCGAGCAATTAACTGGCCGAGATGGTGTTACCAGCGGCAGCCCTACAGAGCTTCAACTCAGCGATCGCGAAGTTGTGCCTGAAGCGAGGAAGGCACCCGAGGACGCCGCGGAAGGTAACAGCAACGAGCGCAAAACGCTCGATGCCGCGGCGAGGCGTCGCGCGGCGAACGAGTTCTGGGATCGCGTGATGATTGAGATTCAGGCTCTGATGCTACGTCTGTCGCAGGAAAGGCAGGAAGCATTCCTCCCAGCTGAGCTTGTGATTTATCTCCCAAAGCATCTTCTCGAAGAGGCTGTCGTGAACCGCCCCGGGTTTGTCGGAGGCCCCAACTCCTGAGAGGATGGGGCTATGACGAGCAAGACGACGAACAAGTTCTCGCCTGAGGTGCGTGCCCGCGCGGTGCGGATGGTGCTGGATCA
>JBDHTM010000017.1:0-60037 GCA_039808685.1 Allobosea sp.
AGACCTCGCTGGTGATGGGCAAGCATTCCGGCCGCGCCGCCTTCCGCTCCAAGCTGAAGGAGATGGGCTACGAGCTGGGCGACAACCAGCTCGAGGACGCCTTCACCCGCTTCAAGGCGCTCGCCGACCGCAAGAAGCATGTCTACGACGAGGACATCGAGGCGCTGGTCGACGAGAACATCGCCACCGCTCATGACCGCATCAAGCTGGAATCGCTGACGGTGATCGCGGGCACGCGCGGCCCGCAGCGCGCCACCATGAAGCTCGATGTCGACGGCAAGCACGTCACGGAGGAGGTCGAGGGCAACGGCCCGATCGATGCGATCTTCAACGCGATCAAGACGATCGTGCCGCATGAGGTGACGCTGGAACTCTACGACGTCCATGCCGTGACCGAGGGCACCGATGCGCAGGCCGAGGTGACGGTCCGTCTCTCGCGCGACGGCTCGTCAGTGACCGGCCGCGGGGCGGATCCTGACACGCTGGTCGCCTCGACCAGGGCCTATCTCGCTGCGCTGAACAAGCTGATCGCGCGCGGGGGGCGCCTGCACGCGCAGGCGGCGGAGTAAGCGGGGGCGCCCTGGCGAAAGGGTGTCACCCCGTACGCGCTGCAGCGTGAAACGCTGCGGCGCAGACACGGGATCGCGCCGCGTGGGGCTCCCTTTCCCAAGCGCTCCGAGAGGGAGCCTCTTCCTGAGCACGGGATGACAGCGCTACCCCAGAGCTGCCCTTCGATTCCGGTGGATGACGCTGGCGCGATCTGGCGCCGGCTCGGTTTTTGCTCTCAGCTGCACGTCCGGTGCGGTCGCTCCCCCGGCGACCCTGGGGAGCGCGATGCCGATGGGCTATTTTCCGAACTGGACACTGAAAACCTCCGGCGCGGTGCTGCCGGACGAGCGGCTGCCGACGGGCCAGACCGTGATCGCCGGCCTGCAGCATGTCGTCGCCATGTTCGGCTCGACGGTGCTCGCACCCGTGCTGATGGGCTTCGACCCGAATGTCGCGATCTTTTTCTCGGGCATCGCGACGCTGCTGTTCTTCGTCATCACGCGCGGGCAATTGCCGAGCTATCTCGGCTCCTCCTTCGCCTTCATCGGCGTCGTCATCGCCGCGACCGGCTATGCCGGCTCCGGACCCAACCCGAATATCGCGGTCGCGCTCGGCGGCATCATCGCCTGCGGCGCGGTCTATGCGCTGATCGGCCTGATCGTGCAGGGCGTCGGCACGGCCTGGATCGAGAAGCTGCTGCCGCCGGTCGTGACCGGTGCCGTCGTCGCCGCGATCGGCCTCAACCTGACCTCGGTCGCGATCGGCATGATCTCGGCCAGCCCCTATACCAAGTGGATCGCGCTGTTCACGGTCGTCGCCGTGGCGCTGGTTGCGGTCTATGGGCGCGGCTTGCCGCAGCGCCTGCCGGTGCTGATCGGCGGGCTCGCCGCTTACATCCTCTACGCGCTGACGGCGTCGAGCTTCGGCGCGCCGACGATCGATTTCGGCAAGATCGGTGCGGCCGCCTGGTTCGGCCTGCCGCAATTCGTGGCGCCGGTCTTCGACATGAAGGCGGTGACGCTGATCGTGCCGGTCGCGATCATCCTGGTTGCGGAGAATCTCGGCCATATCAAAGGTATCTCGGTGATGACCGGGCGCAATTTCGACCATCTGATCGGCCGCGGCTTCTTCGCCGACGGTCTCGGCACCATGATCGCCGGCTCGGGCGGCGGCACCGGCGTCACCACCTATGCGGAGAACATGGGCGTGATGGCGGTGACGCGGGTCTATTCGACGCTGGTCTTTGTCGCGGCCGGCATCATCGCGCTGCTGCTCGGTTTCTCGCCCAAGTTCGGCGCCGTGATCGGCACGATTCCCGTCGCGGTGCTCGGCGGACTCGCCGTCGTGGTGTTCGGCCTGATCGCCGCGACGGCCGGCCGGATCTGGGTCGAGAACAAAGTCGACTTCTCCGAGCCGAAGAACCTGATCACGGTCGCAACCGCGCTGATTCTGGGCGCCGGCGACCTGAAGCTGCCGATCTTCGGCTATGAGCTCGGCGGCATCGGCACCGCGACCTTCGGCGCGATCGTGCTCTACCACCTGCTGAACCGCCGTACGGCCTGACAATCCACAGCGCGTCGGAAGCTTTTTCGCCGCGTTTGAAAAATCTGTCACAGATGGGTGGACAGGGGGCGGGGCCTTTGCTACACGCCCCCTGCCTGACGCGGCTGACGCCGCTGACCGGCGACGCTTCGTGGCGCATGGGTGATTAGCTCAGTTGGTAGAGCAGCTGACTCTTAATCAGCGGGTCGTAGGTTCGAGCCCTACATCACCCACCACGATCTCAAATTCCTGACATAGCTGGCCTTCTTGCTCCGAGAATAACCTCGGAGGCGGCGTCTTTCTGCGCCGTGGTTTGCAGCCGGTTCGCAATGCTGCGGTTCCTGCTCTCCTCGGCGCGCAAGCCGGACGGCTGTGCTATCGTCTGCCGGAGCGACGGCGGAGCGAGCGGCAGCGTGGATGAAATCGAACTGGTGCTGCGATTGCTGGCCGGCCTCGTGGCGGGCGTGGCGGTCGGTTGGCAGCGGACGCTCCAGCGCAAGAGCGCAGGTCTCAGGACTTTCGGGCTGGTCGGGCTCGGCACGGCCGCGGCGGCGAGCCTGTTCAGCGAGACGCTGCATCCGGACGCGGCAAGCCGTGTGGTCCAAGGCGTGCTGACCGGCGTCGGATTTCTGGGCGCAGGCCTGATCATCCATCGCGATGGGGAGATGGTGCCGCACGGACTGACCACGGCCGCGGCGATCTGGGTCACGGCTGCGCTGGGCTGTTCGGCAGGCCTGGGCAAATGGCTAGTGACGCTGACCGCGACCGTTCTCGCGCTCGTCCTGCTGTTTCTCGACCATTCGCTGGAAAGCCGCTTGCAGAGCGGCTATCCGCTGCCGGATGACGAGGATAGGCCACGGCATCGGCCACCGGATTGAGCGCGCATTTGCCGGCAGCAAGGGAGCCTTTCGCTGGCCCGGGCGTTCCTGTCCGAAAGGACAGACCCATGACGCAGTTTCATCAAGGCCTCACGGCCATTCCCGGCAATACGCCGGCCGTTCCGGATCCGCCGCCCGAGGCGCCGCCGCTGACGCCCGGCAACGTGCCGCCAGCTCCGCCGGTCGAATCACCGCCGGACGAGGAGCCGCAAGGGATCCCGACCGAGCCGCCGCCGGAACTGCCGCCGAATGCGCCGCCGGAGGCTCCCCCGGCGACACCGATCGACCTGCCGCCGGGGCGCGACCCGCGCCAGCCGCAGGAATAGCCGGTATCAGAGCTTCGGCGCGTTCCCGGAGCCGATATCCCAATAGAGCCCGGCCATCGCAACGAGGCCTTCGCGGGCGATCGCGGCCGGCAGGTGCTCGTCCGGCGCATGCTGCGAGCAGCCCGGATAGGAATGCGGCACCCAGATCGTGCGCAGCTTGAGGATCTCGGCGAAGATGTCGTTGGGCAGCGAGCCGCCGAGATTGGGCAGCAAGGCCGGCTTCTTGCCGGTGCTCTGCGCGATCGAGTCGATGGTGAAGCGGACCCAGGCATCGTCCGGATCGAGCCGCGTTGCGCCGAAACGTTCGGTGCCGGGCATGACGATCTCGACCATGTCGAAGCCGTGGCGATCGAGATGGCGGCGCAGCGCCGGGGCTACATCGCGCGGATCGATCCCGACGACGAAGCGCAAGGCGACGCGGGCCCAGGCGCTGGGCGGCACGGCGTTGACCGGGGTTTCCGGCACGCCGGACTTCATCGCCAGCACGTCGAAGGAGCACCACCCGAAGACCTGCTCGGCCGGGGAGAGGCCGGGCTCCCCCCAGTTCGGATCGATGGTCGGGCCGTCCGGTCCGCCGTCGATCTCGCAATCGGCGAGCGCGCGGCGGACGCCGTCGGGCAGTTCCTTCGGCACCCATTCATGGATGCGGATCTGGCCGGTGGGCGAGGTGATCGAGGCGATGGCATGGGCGAGCTGGATCGCGGGGTCCGAGAGGATGCCGCCCCAGTTGCCAGAGTGGTGGCCGCCTTCGCGCGCGGTGATCTGCAGGTCGAAGGTGATGACGCCGCGCGCGCCCAAAAACACGGTCGGGCGCTCGGCGTTGAGGCGCGGGCCGTCCGAGGCGATCAGGATATCGGCCTTGAGCAGTTCGGCCTCGTCCTCGCAGAGCTCGCGCAGGCCCGGCGAACCGGATTCCTCGCCCATCTCGATCAGGTACTTGGCGTTGAAGCCGAGCTTGCCGCGCGTCTCCAGCACGGCGCGCAGGCCGGCGATGTTGATGAGGTGCTGGCCCTTGTTGTCGACGACCCCGCGGCCGTACCAGCGGCCGTCGCGCTCGACGAGCTTCCAGGGCGAGAGGCCTTCGCTCCATTGCGCGTCGAGACCACGGATGACGTCGCCGTGGCCGTAGCCGAGGATGGTCGGCAGGGCGGGGTCCTCGATGCGCTCGGCATAGAGGAAGGGGCCGCGCGCCTTGGCATGGGTCAGGATGCGGCAGGTAAAACCGAGCGATTCGAGCAGGGGCCGCATCTCCTTGTCGAGATATTCGGCCAGCACGGGGGAGCGGTCCGGGTTCTGGCTTTCCGTGGGCATCGCGACGAGCCGGCCGAGATCGCTCTTCATGCGGCCTGAGTCGAAATAGTCCTGGGCTTTCGCGATCGCCTGCGCGCGGGTCATGGTCTTGTACTCTCCCCAATAGGTGGCCGGCACAGTGCCGGTGGACGGGGGCCAGCGCCAGTGCCAAGAGAGCCGGGCGCGCCATGCCTGCCGGGCAGGGCGGTGTTGTCGATCGAAACCCATGCGGGTCATCCCGGACGAGCGTAGCGAGACCCGGGATCCATGCCCGAGCCTTCATCGGGAGGGCTCAGGCATGGATCCCGGATCGGCGCCGCCAAAGGCGGCTTGTCCGGGATGACGGCGCGGGGTCTGCCGATAGGTCGTGCTTCCGAATGTGTTCTCTTTGCCCATGACCATGATCCCGCATCCGCATCAGCTCGTCGCGCGTGACGCCATCCTGGCAGCGCGTGAGAAGGGCGCCGCCGGCTTCCTGCTGGGTGACCTCACCGGCCTCGGCAAGACACTCTCGGCCTGGCTCGCGCTCTCCGCGATGCCGGAAGAGGAGGTGCTGGTGATCTGTCCGAAAGGCGCGATCCCGCAATGGCGGCGGACCATGGCGCTCTCCGGCCTGCCGGCGAAGCGCGTGACGCTGATGAATTTCGAGAAGACCAAGTCGCTGCTCGCCCCCGTCGCCGACAGCAGAAAGCGTTCGACGCGGGCGAAGAACAACGAGCTCGCCAAGCATGGAAGGCCGAAGCGCGCCTGGCCGCTCGTCGTGATCGACGAGGCGCATCGCATCCGCAATCCCAACGCGCAGCAGGGGCTGGTCTGCCGGCAGATGGCTGAGGCTGCCGAGTTCACGATCTATATGAGCGCGACGGCCGGGCAGTCGCCGCACGAGCTCTCCTATCTCGCGGGCCTGCTGGCGAAGGCGGCCGGCATGCCTTCGGCCGATCTCGACGGTTTCCGTGTGCTGATGAAGCGACTGAAGATCGGCAAGGCCAAGGGGCGCTGGAAGAACTGGAGCTGGGAGCCCAACGAGGCCGACCGCAAGGTGATGGCCGACCTGCTCTATCGCGGCGCGAACGCGATCGGCCTGCGTCGCCGGCCGGAAGAGATCGCCGGCTGGCCGGAGGTGCAGCGCGAACTGGCGCCGGTCGCGCTCGATACGGGCGCGCGCAGGCTCTATGACGCGACCTGGCGTGAGTTCCGCAAGGAATTGGGTTTGGCCGGCGGCTCGACGCGCAAGCCGCAGGGCTGGGCCGCCGATCTGCGTTTCCGGCAGAAAGCCAGTTTGCTCCGCATCCCCGGCACGGCCGATTTCTGCGAGGACCTGCTGGGCAATGACGAGCAGGTCGCGATCTCCGTCGCTTTCCTCGAGACCAGTGCGATGCTGGCGGAGACGTTGAGGGGCCGGGGCTGGCGCACCGCCGAGATCAATGGCGAGCGCTCAGGCGCGCAGAACGAGGAGACGCGCATCGCCTTCCAGACCGGGCAGCTCGACGCGGTGATCTTCACCGTGACCGAGTCGATCTCATTGCATCGCGGCGAGATGCCGGGCGGCGAGCGCGAGCGGGCGCTCGTGATTCACGACATGCGCCACAGCGCGATCCAGCTCCAGCAGATCGAGGGGCGCTGCCATCGCGACGGCCAGCACGCGACGATTTTCTACGCCTATGCCGAGGATACGGTGGAGGAAGCGATCGCCGGCACGGTGATCCAGCGCATGGCGGCGATGGAAGGGCTCGCCGGCGACGACACGCGGATGCTGGAGGCGATCGCCGGGATTGTCGAAGGGCGGGCGGCCGCCTGAGGCTCTCAGTTGCGCGCGCGCTCGCCGAGTTCCTTAGCGCCCTCGATCGACGAGCTGGTGAGGCGGACAATGCTGTTCCAGGCGTCGCGCGTATAGGCACCCTGATGAACGATGGCGTCGTAGCCGACGACCAGAACGATGACGATCAGAAGCACGCGGAACACGAAAACAAACCCTCCTCGATAGCGTCGCATCAACGCCGCGATCGTGGGAGGGTTCCGGTTTGGTGGGGGCTCAGGCCGCCGGCAGCAGTTCCTTCAGCCGGAAGAGGGCGATCTTCTCGACCGCGGCCAGCGCCGTCGCGGTTTCCTGCTCGGGCGTGTTCTTGAGGCGTGCGTCGAAGGCGGCGAGAATCTGCGCCTTGGTCGCACCCTTCACCGCCATGATGAAGGGGATGCCGAAGCGCGCCTTGTAGGCCTCGTTCAGCGCGGTGAAGCGGACGCGCTCGTCGCTCGTCAGGCGGTCGAGCCCGGCGCCGGCCTGCTCCTGCGTCGATTCCGGCGTGAGCTCGCCAGCGGCCGCGAGCTTACCGGCGAGATCGGGATGGGCGGTGAGCAGAGATTTCTGCTGCTCGGCCGAGCCCTTGCGCATGCTGGCGACCATCGCTGCGTGCAGGCTTTCGGCAGTGTCATGGCCCGCGCCGATGCCCGCGTCATGGGTTGCGTCGGCGATCCAGGGCGAATGCTCCCAGACGCGGCCGAAGACCTCGGTGAAGAGCGCCTTCGGCAACTTCGAGGGCACATAACCACCTTGGGGCGGATGCGTCCTGACCCAGTGGCGGGCGATGTCGAGGCGGGTCGCGACCCAGACCCGGTCATGGCTCTGCACATAGTCGAGGAAGCGGGCGAGCGCGGCGGCGCGGCCCGGGCGGCCGACGAGGCGGCAGTGCAGGCCGATCGACATCATCTTCGGCGCGGTCTCGCCCTCGGCATAGAGCGTGTCGAACGAGTCCTTGAGATAGGTGAAGAACTGGTCGCCGGTGTTGAAGCCCTGCGGCGTGGCGAAGCGCATGTCGTTGGCGTCGAGCGTGTAGGGCACGGCGAGCTGCGGCCCCTTCGGCCCGGCAAGCCAGTACGGCAGTTCGTCGGCATAGACGTCGGCCGTGTAGAGGAAGCCGCCTTCCTCCATCGTCAGGGGAATGGTGTTCTCGGAAGTGCGGCCCTGGTAGCAGCCGAGCGGGCGCTTGCCGGTGAGTTCGGTCTGGATGCGGATGGCTTCAAGGATATCCGCACGCTCACGCTCCTTGGGGGTGTCGCGATAGTCGATCCATTTCAGGCCGTGGGTCGCGATCTCCCAGCCGGCCTCCTGCATCGAGCCGACGATCTCGGGATAACGGGCGAGCGCGCTCGCGACGGCGAAGACCGTGACCGGCAGGTTCCGCTCGGTAAACATGCGCCAGAGCCGCCAGTAGCCGGCGCGGGAGCCGTATTCGTAGATCGACTCCATGTTCATGTGGCGCTGGCCGGGCCAAGGCGCGGCGCCGACGATCTCCGAGAGGAAGGCTTCTGAGGCAGCATCGCCATGGAGGATGCAGTTCTCGCCGCCCTCCTCGTAATTGATCACGAACTGGACAGCGATGCGGGCCTCGCCCGGCCAATGCGGATGCGGAGCCGCGCGGCCATAGCCCTTCATGTCGCGCGGATAGGGAGTCTGGGTCATGATGGTCTAGCTGCCGCGATAGGTGGAGTAGCTCCAGGGCGAGGCCAGGAGCGGGACGTGATAGCGGCCCTCCGGCTCGGCGATGCCGAAACGGACGGGGACGAGATCAAGGAAGGCAGGCTCCGCGATAGCGGTGCCGAGGCCACGGAAATAGGCGCCGATCGCGAAGGTCAATTCATAGGTTCCGGTCACCAGCCTGCCCGACAGAAGCGGAGCGTCGGTGCGGCCATCGCTATTGGTCGTGGCCTCGGCCAGCCGCTCGCGGGAGCCGTCGGTCCCGAGCCGGTCCAGCGTCACCGCGATGCCGGCGCCGGGCCGGCCATTGACCGTGTCGAGCACATGCGTCGAGAGATGTCCCATGCGTTCTCCTGAGAGGCTCCGGCGTGGCCTGTTTCCGGGCAGTGTACGGTGCCGTCCGGGGCGGTGAATATCGGCTTTTGCGATAAGATCATGTTTCGCAATGTCAATCGACGCCGCCGAGCGAGCGATTTCGGCGGCTGCGAAAGCAGGGTAGCTTCGCGTTGCCGAGGCCGCATCGTCCGGATTCGGGAAGACCACCAGTCCTCGCGGAGCACAGCGCCATGCTCGAAGCTTATCTGATGGAATGGGGCGGCATGATGCTGCGCTGGCTCCATGTCATCACGGCGATCGCCTGGATCGGCGCTTCCTTCTTCTTCATCCATCTCGATGCCTCGCTCAAGCCGGCCGAGGATATTCCGCCTGGCACCGGCGGCCGAGCCTGGCAGGTCCATGGGGGCGGCTTCTACGAGATGCGCAAATACATGGTCGCGCCGGCGGTGATGCCGGCCGAGCTGACCTGGCACAAATGGCAAAGCTACTGGACCTGGATCTCCGGCTTCTTCCTGCTGGTCTGGGTCTATTATGCCCAGTCGGAGCTCTACCTGATCGACCCGGCGGTGATGCAGCTCTCAGCCCTGGCGGCGGGCGCGATCGGCATCGCGGCGCTGGTGATCGGCTGGCTGATCTACGACCTGCTGTGCAAGTCCCCGCTCGGCAAGCATGACGTCCTGCTCGGGCTGGTCGGCTTCGGCTATGTCGTCGCGGCGAGCTGGGCCTTCGCCCATGTGTTTTCCGGGCGTGGTGCGCTGATCCATACCGGCGCGCTGATGGCGACGATCATGACCGCCAATGTCTTCTTCAACATCATGCCGGGCCAGCGGAAGGTGATCGCGGCGCTCACCGCCGGCGAGAAGCCCGATCCGAAATACGGCAAGGCCGCCAAGCAGCGCTCGACGCATAACAACTACATCACCCTGCCGGTTCTGTTCCTGATGCTGTCGAACCATTATCCGGTAACCTACGCCAATTCGGCGGCGATCCCGCTGCTGGTGGCGCTGGTGATCGTGGCCGGGGCGCTGATCCGGCACTTCTTCAATGTCCGGCACGGCGACCACGCCAAGTCGCCCTGGTGGTGCTGGGCGGTGGCGATCCTCGCGCTGTGGCTCGCCTTCTGGGTGGCGATGTCGTCCTCGCCCGGCGGGCGCGAGCAACTCGGCCTGAAGGCGGGAGAAGCAGCCAAGCCTATCCTGCCGGCGGGGATGACGCTGCCGCCGACCGAGGTCGCGAATATCGTGGCCGGGCGCTGCGCCATGTGCCATGCGCCGGAGCCGTCCTGGCCGGGCATCCAGATCGCGCCGAAGGGTGTGCTGCTGCACGAGCCCGAGCAGATCGCGATCCACGCCCGCGCCATCAGGACGCAGGCCATCATGAGCCACGCGATGCCGCCGAACAATCTCTCCGGCATGACCCCGGCCGAGCGGAACACGCTCGCGGGCTGGCTCGCGGCGGCAGCGCGTTAACGTCGGAAAGCTTGCGCGGAAACGCGACGTCATCCCGGGCTTGACCCGGGATCCATCGTCGAGCTCAGCGCCCTTCGATGGATCCCGGATCTGCGCTGCTTCGCAGCTCGTCCCGGGTGACGTGTGCCCCGTCGAAAGCGTTCTTCACCCATCCGATTTCCGCTTTCTTCAGCCTGTCATCAGCCGCGTTCACGGCGGCGTGATCGCGTTCAGATTCGGTTCAGGTACGTAGCGTCATGGTCCCGGCCACTGACAGGGCTGGAGACAGGATCCCAGAACGGGACCGTTCGTGCCGAGGACCGTGGGGGTCCAGTTGAAACGCGTTGATGCAAGGGGCGCCGGCTACCTGCTGGCGGCCATCGGTTTTGTCGTGGCATGGGGCATCCTGTGCTGGCCCTGGCTTTCGGGGGCGGTGACGATTCCGTTCGACGCCAAGGCACATTTCCAGGCGCAGGTGCAGTTCCTCGCCAACGCGATCCATACCGGCCAGTCGCCCTTCTGGAACCATAATGTCTTCGCCGGCTCGCCGCAGATCGCCGATCCGCAATCCTTGATCTTCTCGCCGGCGATCCTGCTCGCGCTGATCTCGCCGGCGCCGAGTTTCCGCGAGGTCGACGCCTATGTGCTGGCGCATCTGCTCGCCGGCGGGCTCGCGCTGATCCTGTTCTTCCGCGATCGCGGCTGGCACCCGGCCGGCGGCCTGATGGCGGCACTGGTCTTCGCCTTCGGCGCCTCGGCGGCCTGGCGCGTCCAGCATGTGGGGCAGATCGCGAGCTATGCCTTCTTCGCCATCGCCTTCTGGCTGACGGCACGCATGCTGCAGCGTTCATCGATCCTTTCGGGCATCTTCGCCGGCCTAGCTGCCGGCATGATGGTGCTGGAACCGGACCAGGTCGCGCTGCTGGCCGGCTATGTGCTGGTCGCCATGGTCGTGGCGCATTGGGTTTCCGGCGGCTGGCCCGCCTTCAAGGCGAGCCTGCCGCCTATCATCGCCGCGAGCGTCGTGGGCCTTGCCGTCATCGCCTTGCCGCTGATCTGGACCTGGCTCTTCGCCGAGGCGACGACGCGGCCCGAGATCGATTTCGCGATCGCGGCGCGGGGCTCGCTGCACCCGATGTCGCTGCTCTCCGCCGTCGTCGGCGACCTCTACGGCGCCAAGGATCCGGCGGTCGAGTTCTGGGGCCCCTACGGCAATGCGCAGGTGCTCTATCTCTCGCAGAACATGGCGCAGATCTATTTCGGCGCGCTGCCGTTGCTTCTGCTGCTGGCGCCCGGCCTGACACGCGGCTGGCTTTGGGACAAGCCGATTCGCCCGCTGACGCTGATGCTCGCCTTCATGGTGCTGTTCGCGCTCGGACGCTACACGCCGCTGTTCCACCTCGCCTATGAGTACCTGCCCGGCGTGAAGCAGTTCCGCCGGCCGGCCGATGCGACCTTCCTCATCGGCGGTATCGCGGCGATCATCTCGGGCTATGTCCTGCATCGCATCCTGACGGCGGAGGCGGGAACGTCCTTCCGCCGCGATCTTCTGATCGGGGCAGGGCTGGTGCTCGGCACGATCGTACTTGCGCTCGGCGTGTCGCGCGACTGGGGCCATCTCGCCGACGCCTGGAAGCCGGTCGCGATGGCACTCGCCTGGTTTGCGGTTGCGGGGGCAGCGTTCTTCGCTTTGCAGCGTTGGCGTGGCGCGCTCGGCACGGCGGCTGCGGCGGTTCTGGTCACGGGCGTGGTCGCCGCCGATCTCGGCGTCAACAACGGCCCGAACGAATCCACGGCGCTGTCGCCGCAAATGTACGACGTGCTGGATTCGCGCACGAAGAACGACACCATCGCCCTGCTGAAGCAGTTGACCGCCCAGCCTGAGGGCTCGCCGCGGCGGGATCGGGTCGAACTGCTCGGCATGGGCTTCGAGTGGCCGAATGCCGGTATGGTCCATGGCTTCGACCATACGCTGGGCTATAATCCGCTGCGCCTCGAAGATTTTTCCGAGGCCGTCGGCACCGGCGACGGCATCGCCAAGCCGGCCGACCGCAAGTTCACGCCGCTCTTCCCGTCCTATCGCTGCCGGCTGGCGAACCTGCTGGGCTTGCGCTACATCGCTTCGCCGGTTCCGATCGAACAGGTCGACCATATCCTGAAGGATGGCGATCTCCACCTGATCGCCCGGACGAAGCAGGGCTATGTCTATGAGAACCCGCGGGCGCTGCCGCGCGTGCAGTTCGTCGGCGGCTGGCAGTTCGCCGATTTCGAGAGCATGAAGCTGTCGGGCCGGTGGCCGGAGACCGATCCGACTCAGGCCGTGCTGCTCGATGGCGAGCCGCCGGTGGCCGTGCCGGAAGGGCCGGTCGCGACCCAGGCCGAGGTCAAACTGACGCGATATCGCAACGCCCAGGTCGAGATCGAGGTTACGACCGCGGTCGCCGGTTTCGTGGTGCTCAACGATATCTGGCATCCCTGGTGGAAGGCCGAGGTCGATGGCGTCGATACCGAGATCCTACGGGCCAACGTGCTCTTCCGGGCCGTGCAGGTGCCGGCCGGCACGCATAAGGTGCGCTTCAGCTTCCAGCCGCTCTGGGGCGCGATCGCCGAGCTCAAGGCCCGGATCGAACCGCAGGAGCCGGAGGATAGCTTGCCGCCGGCGCCGAAGCAGAGCGGGCCGCAGATCGTCACTGCACCGGGCGAAATGCCGATGCTGCCCGGGCCGTCCCTCAGCGTGCGCAATTCGCTGGGGCTGCTCCCGAGCCAGATCCAGCCGGCGCGCAACGGCACCGCCGCCGCGCATATCCCCGGCGACCCGATCGCGCATTGAAAAAGCCGCGGCGGGTGCCGCGGCTTTCTTTTCGTCGAAACAGCGCTGTCATCCCGTGCGCGCCGCGGCGCGCAGTGCCGCTGCGCAGGCACGGGACCGTTCCCCGGAAACGGCGCCCTTGCGGAAGGCCATGGGGAAGGGAGCCCCAAGCGGCACGCGGTCCCGTGTCCGCGCAACAGCGTTTCACGCTGCGGCGCGTACGGGATGACAGGCGCGGCCCCTGCTCAGGCGACGCCGAGCTTCTTCTGCAGGCTGCTGGAGGAGGTCGTGTACTGGAAGGTCAGCCGCTTCTCCGGATAGACGTAGCGGTGGACTTTCTGGGCGCAGAGCGCGGCCTCGTGGAAGCCCGAGAGGATCAGCTTGAGCTTGCCGGGATAGGTGTTGATGTCGCCGACGGCGAAGATGCCGGGCACGCTGGTCTCGAACTTCTCGGTATCGACCGGGATCAGGTTCTCGTGGAGGTTCAGGCCCCAGTCGGCGATCGGGCCGAGCTTCATGGTCAGGCCGAAGAAGGGCAGCAGCGTATCGCAGGCGATGTCGAAGGACTCGTTGTCGGTGCCGCGGCAGACGACCGCTTCGAGATTGCCGTTCTCGCCCTTCAGGCCCGTGACCTGGCCGAGCTTCATGTCCATCTTGCCCTCGGCGACGAGTGCTCGCATCTGCTCGACCGAATGGGGGGCGGCGCGGAAATCGTCGCGGCGGTGCATCAGCGTGACGCGGTTGGCGATGGGCTGGAGGTTCAGCGTCCAGTCGAGGGCGGAATCGCCGCCACCAACGATGAGGATGTTGCGGCCGCGGAAGGCTTCCATCTTGCGCACGGCATAGAAGACCGAGCCGGCCTCATAGGTTTCGATGCCGGGGATCGGGGGCTTCTTCGGCTGGAAGGAACCGCCGCCGGCGGCGATGATCACGGACTTGGTGTCGAAGACCGTGCCGGCATCGGTGGTGACGCGGAAGCGCGGCGCCTCGGGCGTGCCGGTGGGCTCCACCGCCTCGATCATCTGGTTGAGATGGAAGGTCGGCCCGAACGGCTTGATCTGCTCCAGCAGGTTGTCGACCAGCGCCTGGCCGGTGACCATCGGGAAGCCCGGAATGTCGTAGATCGGCTTCTCCGGATAGAGTTCCGCGCATTGCCCACCGACCTTCGGCAGGATGTCGATGAGATGCGCGCGGATGTCGAGCAGGCCGAGCTCGAAGACGGCGAAGAGGCCGCAGGGACCGGCGCCGACGATGACGACGTCGGTGGTGATGATTTCGTTTTCGTTGGCAGCCGCCGCGTCGCTCATGATCCTACCTTCGAGCCGGTCCAAACTGTCCGATTTAACGAACTCGCGCGGAGGACATGAGGCTTCGAAGGCCGGTTGGCAAGTGGAAAGTACGGAATTAGCGGGACGCCCGGGGGAAGAGGAAGAGCTTTCTCTTTCCCCCGGCTGCCGGAGTGGAATCAGGCTCCGGTATCGGGTTTGAGCCCGGCCGCAGCGATGCCGGCGCAGGCGGCGGCCTCGTCATTGTCGGAGGTGTCGCCGGAGATGCCGATCGCGCCCAGCAGCACGCCCTCGGGCGAGCGGATCAGCACGCCGCCGGGAACCGGCACCAGCGAGCCGCCGACGGCATGGGTCGCCGCCTCCACGAAATAGGGGCGGTCCAGCGCCATCTTGTGGATCGCGCGCGAACCGACGCCGAGCGCGACCGCGCCATGCGCCTTGCCGAGCGCGATCTCGCCGCGCTTCAGGCTGGTGCCGTCCTGGGCGGCAAAGGCCTTCTGCGCGCCGCGAGCGTCGAGCACGGCGAGGGCGAGCGGCTTGAAGCCGTTGGCTTCGGCATGGCCGAGCGCGGCCTGGAGGATGGTCTGGGCCTGGGCGAGGGTCAGCATGGAGAGCTCCGGTTTGTTTCGCGACGTTCTTGCCAGCCGCAGGCCGCGCGGGAAAGGCCGTTCCAGCGTGGCTGCCCGCAAAGGGCGATAGCCGGCAAGCAAAACACCTTTTCCACCACGACTTGCATAGGGCCGCCCGACAGGGCTTGATAGCGCCGCGACACGAGGAGGTTTACTCAATGGGTCTGTTCAGTTTCATCAAGGATGCCGGCGCCAAGATCTTCGGCGGCTCGGCCAAGGCGGCGACCGCCGACGATCTGCAGAAGGAACTTGCGGGACACGGCCTGCCTTCCGACGTCAATATCCAGATCGACGGCGACAAGGTGAAGGTGTCCGGCAAGGCCGTTTCGACGGAAGAGGCCGAGAAGATCATTCTCGCGCTCGGCAACACCACGGGCGTGGCCCAGGTCGAATCCGACCTCGCCGTGACCAAGGAGGCGCCGGCTGCCGTGTTCTACACGGTGAAGAAGGGCGATACGCTCTGGAAGATCGCCGAGGAGCATTACGGCAAGGGCCAGGGCGCGAAATACACCGAGATCGTCAAGGCCAACACGCCGCCGGTCAAGAACCCCGACCTGATCCAGCCGGGCTGGGTCCTGCGCATTCCGCCGAAGGCCTGAGGCCTTCCCGCGACAGGGCAGCCGCGGCCTTAAGGCTTCGCGGCTGCCTTTCGTTTTTCGGCATTCCGCAGCGCTATCGATCCGTAGCGATTGCCGGATTGCTGTCCTATCTCAACGGCTCGCCCGACCGAGCTGGAGTGGCCTGCCTATGATCGTGAACGACCTCGATATCGACGCCATCAAAACGGGGCTGGACGATGGCTCCATCCTGCTGGTCGATGTGCGCGAGCCGCATGAATTCGCCGCCGGACATATTCCCGGCTCGGTGTCGCGACCCCTGTCGCAATTCGATCCGGCCGACCTGCCGAACGAGCCGGGCAAGCGCATCGTGCTGTCCTGCGCGGCGGGCGTGCGCTCGCGGCGCGCGCTCGAATTCGCGCAGTCGGCAGGGCTCGACATCGACAGCCATTATGCTGGCGGCTTCAAGGACTGGCTGATGCATGGCGAGCCGGTGACGCAGGATTGAGGACTCAAGGCGCGGTCGCGCCCTGCGCTGTCTGCAAGACTAAGGATAAAGACCATGCTGACCCGAGCTTTCTTCTACGGTGCGGCCTGCGCCACCGCCCTGCTCCTGGCCGCTCCAGGAGCCGCCTGGGCGCAGGGCACGGCGACGGTGCCGGCCGGCAGCGCGAGCAAGGCGGTCGATGACGACCTCCAGGCCGCGATCGCCAAGTCGAACGCCTATACCGCGCTGATGAACCGCACGCTGCGGGCAATCCAGTCCTGGGAACGCTATGGCAGCTGGGTCGACATGAAGAAGGGACCGACCGGCAAGGAGCGCTACATCACCTACGGGCTCTACAGCCTCTATGACGTGAATGGCGAGATCGCGAAGGCCGAGGAGGCGATGGCGCGCGAGCCCAAGCTGCCGGCAATCGACGAGACCATGGGCCGCTACATTAAGGCTTATCAGGAACTGGCGCCGCTGATCACCAGAGCCGAGCGCTATTACGACCGCAAGGACTATCGCGACGACAATCTCGCCGAGGGCCAGAAGCTACATGCGCTGATGGTGCAGGCGGCGAAAACCTTCCTGGAGGAACGCGCCAAGCTCGATGCGCTGATGCGCGTCTACAAGCGCGGGCTCGATCAGCGTGAGCTCGCAGCGATCGAGCAGCGCGAGGGGAAGTCGGCCCGCTGGCAGGTGCGCAACATCATGATCAACGCACGCGCCGTGATGGACCTGATGCCGAGCAACGAGAGCCCGATCGTCGATCTCAAGTCCTTCAACGCCGCGATCGTCGATTATGCCGGCGCGGTCCGCGAGATGGACGCATTCAAGGACAAGGATCCGAAGGGCGTGCCCTTCATCGAGAGCCAGGCGAGTTCCTGGCTCGGCAAGCTGCGCGATTTCAGCGAGAAGCTCGCCAAGAGCAAGGGCGATGTCCGGCGTGGCGCGGCCAACGACGCCAACTGGATCGTCAACAACTACAACACTATGGTCTCGCTCTCGGAGACGGCGGTGGGCATGTCGCGTTGAACGCACAAATGCACCGGACGCACCTCGGCGCGCCGCGCGCCGGGGGCTGACGTGGCACGATTTCTGTTCCAGTCTTTCATCAGACCAAAACGAGGATATGCCTCATGCGTCCCATGAAATTCGGTTTCGGCCAGCCGGTGCGGCGGGTAGAGGATCAGCGCCTGACCACCGGCACCGGCCGCTATACCGACGACATCGCCGCTGAGGGCGCCCTGCATGCCTTCGTGCTGCGCTCGCCTTACGCCCATGCCCGCTTCGCCGTCGCCGATGTCGAGACCGCCCGCAAGATGAAGGGCGTCAAGCTCATCCTGACTGGTGCCGACGTTTCCCAGTACGGCGACCTGCCCTGCAAGGGGCATGTGAAGACGACGTCCGGCGAGATGTCGAAATCGCTGCCGGTCCCGGTGCTGCCGACCGACACGGTGCGCCATGTCGGCGAGGCTGTTGCCTTCATCGTCGCCGAGACGCTGGCGCAGGCACGCGATGCGGCGGAAGCCATCGCCATCGATTGGGACCCGCTGCCCGCGGTGACCGGCATCGCCGAAGCCTTGGAAGCGGATGCGCCGCAGGTCTGGCCCGACCGGAAAGGCAATGTCGCTTTCGAGGCCGAGCAGGGCGACCGCGAGAAGACCGAGAAGGCCTTCGCCAAGGCGGCGCGCACGGTTTCGCTGACCGTCGTCAACAACCGGCTCGCATCCAACTACATGGAGACGCGGGCCTGCATCGCCGAATACGACAAGGCCGAGAAGCGCTGGACGCTGACGCTGGGCAGCCAGGGCAGCCATGGCATGCGCGACCTGATCGCGACCTATGTGCTCAAGGTCGATCCCAAGCGCATCCGCGTGGTGACGCCGGATGTCGGCGGCGGCTTCGGCACCAAGATCTTCCTCTATCGCGAATATCCGCTGGCGATGATCGCGGCCGAGAAGCTGAAGCGGCCCGTGCGCTGGGTTGCCGATCGCAACGAGCATTTCCTCGCGGACACCCATGGCCGCGCCAATCTCGCGACGGCGACGATGGCGCTCGACGCCAAGGGCAAGTTCATCGGCCTCAAGGTCGATCTCTCGGCCGAGATGGGCGCCTATCTCTCGCAGTATGGGCCCTTCATCCCCTGGGTCGGCACCACGATGACGCCGGGCTGCTACAACATCCCGGCCGTGCATGTGGTCTTCAGGGGCGTGCTGACGCATACGACGCCGGTCGATGCCTATCGCGGCGCCGGCCGCCCCGAGGCGGCCTATCTGATCGAACGGCTGGTCGACGCCATCGCGCGCGAGACCGGCAGGACGCCGGATGCGGTGCGCGCCCAGAACTTCGTCAAGCCCACCGAGATGCCGCACAAGACGCAGACCGGCCCGGTCTACGATTCCGGCGAGTTCGAGGGCCATATGCGCCGGGCCATGGATGTCGCCGACTGGAAGGGCTTCAAGGCCCGCCAGAAGGCCTCGGCCAAGGCGGGCAAGATCCGCGGCATCGGCATGGCCAGCTATATCGAGGCCTGCGGCGGCGGCGGGCCGGAAAGCTCCACCGTCATCCTGGAGAAGGATGGCACCGTCACGGTGCTGATCGGCACGCAGTCGAACGGGCAGGGGCACGAGACCGCCTATTCGCAGCTCGTCTCGCAGCATCTCGACATCCCGATGGACCGCATCCGCGTCGTGCAGGGCGATACCGACCGGGTCGAGACCGGCTCGGGCACCGGCGGTTCGCGCTCGATCCCAGTGGGCGGCGCGGCGCTGAATAAGGCGACCGAGATCCTGACCGACAACCTCAAGCAGCTCGCCTCCGAGAAGCTCGAAGCCGCGGTGGGCGATCTCGAGATCGCCGACGGCGCGGTCCGCATCGTCGGTACCGACAAGGCGCTCGACCTCGCCGCGATCGCGGCGCTGCCCGGCGCGACGCCGGCCATGCTCAAGGTGCATCAGAGCTGGACGCCGCCGGAGGCGACCTATCCGAACGGCACCCATATCTGCGAGCTGGAGATCGATCCAGGCACCGGCGGCACGGAAATCCTCAACTATGTCGTGGTCGACGATTTCGGCGTGACGCTGAATCCGCTCATGCTGCAGGGCCAGGTCCATGGCGGCTCGGCCCAGGGCATCGGCCAGGCGCTGATGGAGGAGATCCGCTTCGATCCGGACGGGCAGATGCTGACCGCGACCTTCATGGACTACGCCATGCCGCGCGCTGTCGACATTCCGAACTTCCATTTCGAGACGCGCAATGTCCGCTGCCTGACCAATGCTATCGGCGTGAAGGGTGCGGGCGAGGCCGGTGCGATCGGTGCCTGTCCGGCCGTGATGAATGCGGTGATCGACGCGCTCGACCGGGCCGCCGGCATCAGGGCCATGGATATGCCGGCGACGCCGCTCAAGGTCTTCTCGGCGTTGAAGGAGGCCGGGTATCGGCTTTGATGCAAGATCGGGCTTGCGGTGCCGCAAGCCCATTCACGCAAAAGCGACTTGGCTGTTGCGCGATCATCGTTTGATCTGGACAAGTTCAAAACGGCGCCATTCGGCGCCGACTTGTTTCTAAGGGGAACTGAATGATCCGTACTGCTCTCGTCCTTGCCGGCCTCGGGCTCGGCCTCACCGCCGTGATGGCGCAGTCGAACCCGATCGCAGAGCGTCAGCAGACGATGAAGGCCGTCGGTGCCGCGACGCGCGAGGGCGCCGCAATGGCCAAGGGCGAGGCGGCCTTCGACGCGGCCAAGGCGCAGGCGGTCTTCAAGACCTATGCCGATGCGGCCAAGAAGATGCCGACACTGTTCCCCGATTCCTCCAAGACCGGCGGCGAGACCACGGCCGCTCCGAAGATCTGGGAGGACCAGGCCGGCTTCAAGGCGGCCTTCGCCAAGTTCGAGGCCGATGCGGCCGCCGGCGCGACCGCCGCGAATCTCGACGGCTTCCGCACCGCATTCGGCGCGGCGACGAAGAATTGCGGCACCTGCCACGAGGCCTATCGCATCAAGAAGTGACCGGCTTCGCGGCTGGTTCGGAAAGCGGGCGGCCAGCGCTGGCCGCCCGCTTTTTCATGCCGTAGGGGCCCTCGACCGCTCACAGGCATTGGATAAGCGCAGTGTGGAATTGCCGCGTTTTCAGGGTTGCCGATACGAGGCCGGCCCGTCCAATCTGTCGACCTGCTGACGGAGACCTCGATGCTGTTGCTGCGCCGCCTTTTCGTGACCCTCCTCCTTCTGGCGGTCTTGGGATTGGCCGGCTTCTACGTCCTGACCGATCCGCGCTTTGTTTCGCCTTCGCCGGAGGTCGGGGCACTGCCGGCGGCGGATGTCGAGAACGGCAAGGTGCTGTTCTCCGCCGGCGGCTGCACCTCCTGCCATGCGACGCCGGGACAGGACGACAAGCTCCGCCTCGGCGGCGGGCTCGCGCTGGAATCACCCTTCGGCACCTTCCATGCGCCGAACATCTCGCCGCATACGCGCGACGGCATCGGCAACTGGGGTGTGCAGGATTTCGTCGATGCGATGGCGGCCGGCGTCTCGCCTTCCGGGCAGCATCTCTATCCGTCCTTCCCCTACACCTCCTATCGTTTGATGCCGCCGAAGGCGCTGGCCGATCTGTTCGCCTATATCCGCACGCTGCCGCCGGTCGAGGGCAAGGCCGCGCCGCATGACCTGCGCTTCCCCTTCAATATCCGCCGGGTCGTCGGCGGCTGGAAGCTGCTGTTCTTCGACGGCGCGTCCTTCCGGCCGGATCCGACCAGGAGCGAGGCCTGGAATCGCGGCGCCTATCTCGTCAACGGTCCCGGCCACTGTGCCGAGTGCCATTCCGCCCGCAACGCGCTCGGCGCCATCATCCCCCCGACCCGCTTCGCCGGAGGGCCGGACCCCGAGGGCAAGGGTTGGGTGCCGAACATCACCCAGTCCGAAAAGGGGCTTGCCAAATGGTCGAAGGAGGAGATCGCGGAGCTCTTGAAGACCGGTTTCACGCCGAGCTTCGACAATGTCGGCGGCTCTATGGCGGCGGTGGTGCGCAATACCGCGCAGCTCCCCGAAGCCGACCGAATGGCGATGGCGGAATACCTGAAATCGCTGCCGGCGGTGGAGGGACCGGTGCGGCCGGCCAAGGCGCCCTGACGTGCCGAGCCCCGGTGGCGGCATGCGTTTCAAAGCCCTGATGGTCGACGTCGACGGCGTGGTGATCGTGCATCCCGACCCAGAGGGCTGGGCGGCCCATCTCGAACGCGATCTCGGCCTGTCGCCGGCCCTGCTGCAGTCGGCGTTCTTCGCGCCGCATTGGCCGGACATCATCCGGGGGCGTGCCACCCTGCGTGATCGCCTCGTTCCGGTGCTGGCCGAGATCGCGCCGGAACTGAGCGCCGACGCGCTGATCCGATACTGGTTCGCGAGCGATGCCCATCTCGACCGGGACCTGCTGGTGCAGCTCGCGCCGATCCGGGCCGGCGGCATGAAGCTGCATCTCGCCACCGTGCAGGAGCACGAGCGCGCACGCTATATCTGGGAAGAGCTCGCGCTGAAGCAGCATTTTGACGGTATGCACTATGCGGCGGATATCGGCTGTGCCAAGCCCGCGGGCTCATTCTTTCGCGCCGTTGCGGGGCGATCCGGCTTCGCGCCTGACGAGATCTTCTTCATTGACGACAAGCAGGCCAATGTCGACGCGGCGCGTGCGGAGGGATGGAGCGCGGCCCTTTGGGACGGTACCCGGCCGCTGGCGCACCTCATGGCGGAAGCGGAGCAACCGCAGTGATCGGTGCGCGAGCTTCTAGGCCGCTTTGGTGACCGGTAAGGGTTGGGCCACCTCGATGCGGTTGCGGCCAAGCATCTTGGCCCGGTAAAGCGCGCGATCGGCGGCGGCCAGAAGCGCGGCCAGCTCGACGCCGGGGGCGCTGGCCTCGGCGAGGCCGATGCTGACCGTGGCCGCAATCCCGAGACCTCCCCGTTCGGCCACGGTCTCGGCGAAGCGCCGGGCGATGCTCTGTCCGATCGCCTGGGCGTCTGCGCCTCTGGTGTGCGGCAGCAGGATCGCGAACTCCTCACCGCCGAGCCGCGCGCTCATGGCCTGCGGCCCGGCCATGTCCCGCGCGATGTCGGCGAAGTGCTTCAAGACCCGGTCGCCCGCGTCATGGCCATAGCGATCGTTGATCGCCTTGAAATGATCGAGATCGAAGGCGAGGAGCGAATGCGGAGCATCCTTCCCGACGCTGTTCAAGCGCTCGGGAGCGAGCTCGAAGAAGCCCTGCCGGTTGTTCAGCGAGGTCAGGAAATCGGTGCGGGCGGCGGCAAGGAGGCGGGCCCGGTCCTCCTCGCGCACGAGCGCCAGAAGCGACATCGGCATCGCGACGGTGAACAGCACGGCTTCGTACATGGTGACCTCCGCCACGAGCGCCAGCAAGCCTTCACCATGGATCGCCGCGACGATGGGAGCGACGAAGGTGCGGACGGCGTAGAACAGGCTGTGGCCAGCGAAGACGGCGACGGCGACAGGGCGCGAGCGCAGCGTCCGCACGGCCCGGCTGCGCCGTAATGCCAGTGCCGTCAAACCCGAGACGACGGCGATCGGGAAGGCGCTGACATGGTTCCAGAGGAGATCGGCGGCCTCGGTGTCCGCAGAGAGCCAGGCGATTCCGATCGCAGCGAGCAGGCCGGCGATCAGGACAGGATGCAGCCTGCGGCCATCCAGCGCCAAGGCGCCTTGAAGCATCAGGAGGTAGCCGAGCATCATCACGACATTGGTGATGGCGAAGCCGGATAAGCCCGGAAGCGCGTCGCGGATCATCGCCAGGACGCAACCCACGGCAAAGATGGCATAGGCGGCGGACCATAGGCCGAGCTCGCGCGAACGCTGACCGTGCCCCTTGCGCTCCCAGAGGGTCATGACCGCGGCGATGAGTGCCGTCCCGGTCGTCAGATACCAGAGGGTTGCGAGATGCATCGGTATCGCCGTCAGTGTCGCCAGCGTCCGGCTGCAGGCATGATCAACTACTCCCACGCGCCCAAGCCAGAGTTCTACCTACGCGAGAGAAGTTAACTCGAGCTTGTGCCGATACGCGACTGGAGGAGTAGCTTCATAGAGCGCAGCCGAAGAAGGAGACCGATATGAGCGATGACGAACGGGCGATCCGGGAGGTCGTGGAGACCTGGATGGCAGCGAGCCGGAGCGGCGACCTCAATACCGTCCTCGGCTTGATGACAGAGGATGTCGTCTTCATGGTTCCCGGTCAGGAGCCATTTGGGAAGGAGGCTTTCGCGGCCCTGTCGAAAGGGGCGGGCGCGAGCCGGATCGAGGGCACGAGCGAGATCGTCGAGCTCAGGGTTTTCGGTGACTGGGCGTTCATCCGCAACCGCATCGCGATGCAGATGACGCCGCCGGGCGGCGAAGCCGTGCGCCGGGCGGGCTATACGCTGACGCTGCTGAGCAAGGAGGCCGACGGCCAGTGGCGCCTCGCCCGCGATGCGAACCTGCTGACGCGGCAGGACTGATGGCTCGCCCGGTTCCGCCGGAGCGGTCGGCTATTCCATCACCGCTGCCTTGAGGATGCAGACCATCAGGGCCGTTCCGGGTTCGTTGCCGACGCAGCGGACGACATGGCGGCGGTCGCAGCGATAGCGCAGCGTCTCGCCGGCCTTGGCCCGCTGGACGATGTCGCCGACCTCGACCTCGAACTCGCCCGATGTCACCGAGAGCGATTCGATCGAGCCGCGCTGATGGCCTTCCGAATCGAGCTCGCCGCCGGGTTCGGCGCTGACCTCGTACCATTGCAGCCACTCGACGGTCTTGATCCAGCCGACGATGGCGAGGCGCAGCTTGCCATCCTCGGAAACCAGGATCGGGGTGTCGGCGCGGGTGGTCTTCTCGATGAAAGGCTCTTCCTCGCCGCTGGAGAGGACGCGCTCGATCGAGATGTCGAGCGCCTGCGACAGCCGCCAGATCGTCGCCAGCGTCGGGTTGGTCTCGTTGCGCTCGATCTGGCTGATGATCGACTTGGCGACGCCGGACTGCTCGGCGAGGTCCGAGAGCGAGAAATTATAGGCCTTGCGCAGGCGCTGGATGGTCTTGCCGAGCTGGCCCGAGATGACCTGAGCCCCGGATTCAAGCTCCCGCCCGCCGCGCTCCTTGGTCTCAATTCCCATCCGTCCGGCCCCTTTTCGACTGTGACGTCGTTTGTAACGGCGGACGATCGTTTGAACAAGCGAACTGTCTCTGGCGCGGGCCTTTCGGTTCTGCGGTGGTCAGGTCATGCGGCTGGGGCCGACCTCGCGCTGCTCGCGGCGGGCGAGGCCGAGCTGGCGCTCGCGCAGGATCACGTAGATGCCCGAAGCGATGACGATGGTCGCACCGATCAAGATCGTCAGGGGCGGCCATTCGCCGAACCAGAACCAGCCGATGGCGACGGCCCAGAGCATGGTCGAGTATTCGAAGGGCGCGACCAGCGAGGCATCGCCATAGCGATAAGCCTGGACGATCAGGATCTGGCCGAGTCCGCCGAGGATGCCGATCACGACCATCATGGCCGCGTCCTTGAGATCGGGGATGTGCCAGCCGAGCAGGATGGTCGTGAGGCCGAGCAGGCTGGTCAGCAGCATGAAGTAGAAGACGATGGCGCCTGTCCGTTCAGTCGCGGTCAGGAGACGCACTTCAACCGAGGCGAAGGCCGAGCAGAAGGCGCCGGCCAAGCCCAGCATGGCGCCGATCGCCGCGTTGCCGCCGACAGGATGGACGCCGGCGCCGAGATGCGGCGAGAGCATGATAAGCACGCCGACGAAGCCGATCGTCACCGCCGTCCAGCGATAGATCCGGACCCGTTCCTTGAGCACGAGCGCGGCCAGCACCACGACCGCGAGCGGCGCGGCATAGCCGATCGCGACGGCCTCGGAGAGCGGCAGGAACTGCAAGGCCGCGAAGCCGCAGAACATGCCGGTCGAGCCCATGATGCCGCGCTTGAGATGCCCGCGCAGATTGTCGGTCTTCAGGGCCGCGGGCAGTTCGGAACGCCAAGCGAGCCAGAGCAGCAGCGGGATCATCGCGAAGAAGGAGCGAATGAAGACGATCTCGCCGGTCGGATAGCGCGTCGAGATCGACTTGATCGCGGCCGACATCAGCGTGAAGGCCAGCGCCGAGACCAGCTTGAGGGTGATGCCGAGGAGAGGGGACAAAGCGCGCGGCCGAAAACTGGAACGGTTTCGAGCGAAACCGTTACTCCTTAGAGCATGTCGAAGCCGGGAAGCGAAGCGAGAACTCTGCAACCCGGCTAGATCATTGGTGTGGGGCTTTGCGTCAGCGGCAGCCGCTCACCTCACGGCAACCCGCATCATTCCGGGCAAGCGAAGCGCAGACCCGAAAACCATCGTAGGGCGTATCGGCCCTCGATGGATTCCGGATCGGCGCCGCTATCGCGGCTTGTCCGGAATGACGGCGTTCCAGGCTGTCGGCCTCAGAACGTGCCGCGGAAGGCGCCGCCGTCGATCAGGAAGTTCTGGCCGGTGAGATAGCCGGCATGGGCGCTGGCGATGAAGGCGCAGAGCTTGCCGAACTCGTCGGGCGTGCCGAGGCGGCCGGCGGGGACCGCGGCGAGCCTGCGCTTCACCGCCTCGTCCATGCTGATGCCTTGCATCTCGGCGGCCTTGGTGGTCGCGACCTTGATCCGGTCGGTGTCGAACACGCCCGGCAGGATGTTGTTGATGGTGACATTGGCGTGCGCGACCTCGCGGGCGACGCCCGAGAGGAAGGCGGTGAGGCCCGCGCGCGCGGCCGAGGACACGTCTAGCCCGGTCAGCGGGGTCACCACGCTCGCCGAGGTGATGTTGATGATCCGGCCGAAGCCGCGCTCGACCATGCCGTCGATGACGCGCTGCACCAGCTCCAGCGGGGTCGCCATATTCTGGACGACGCCTTCGAGCAGGGCTTCGCGCGTGACCTGGCGGAAGGGCTTGGGCGGCGGGCCGCCATTGTTGTTGACGAGGATGTCGGGGTTCGGCGCGGCCGCCAGCAGCGCGTCCTGGCCGGCCTTGGTCGAGACGTCGGCGACCACGGCGACGACGGTCGTGCCCGTCGCGGCGCGGATCGCGGCAGCGGTCGCTTCCAGCGTGGTGGCGTCGCGGCCGTTGATGACGACGGTGCAGCCGGCCTGGGCCAGCGCTTCGGCGCAGCCGCGACCCAACCCCTTGCTGGAGGCGCAGACGATGGCCGTGCGGCCGGCAATTCCCAGATCCATGGTGGTCTCCGATCAGCGTGGAGGTGTTCAATACCTACACCCTGAGCACGGATTGGCTGCGCCGTCATCAAAGCGCAACGCAAATCAGACACACGGCCCTCGCATCGCAGCAGCAGGGGCTTTCCGGCATGAGCGACGAGGACGATACCAAGCGGGTCCGCAGCATCTTCATCTCGGATCTGCACCTGGGCACCCGCGGGGCCCAGGCCGATCTCCTGCTGGAGTTCCTGCGCGCCTATGACGCGCCGCAGATCTATCTCGTCGGCGACATCATCGACGGCTGGCGCCTGAAGAGCGGCTGGTACTTTCCGCAGACGCATAACGACGTGATCCAGAAGCTGCTGCGCAAGGTGCGCAAGGGCTCGAAGCTGATCTACGTCACCGGCAACCACGACGATTTCCTGCGCGACTTCACCGGCCTGCAGTTCGGCGGCATCACGCTGGTCGACGAGATCGTCCACGAAACCGCCGACGGCAAGCGCCTGCTCGTCATCCATGGCGACCTGTTCGATCTCGTGGTGCGCAACGCCAAATGGCTCGCGCTGCTCGGCGACTGGGCCTATACGGTCGCGCTCGCGCTCAACATGGCGATCAACCGGATACGCCGCGTCCTGCGCCTGCCGCACTGGTCGCTCTCGGCCTGGGCCAAGGCCAAGGTCAAGAACGCCGTGAACTATATCGGCGAGTTCGAGACCTGCCTCGCAGCCGAGGCGCGCCGCCACAAGGCCGATGGCGTGATCTGCGGCCATATACACCACGCAGCCCATCGCGAGATCGAGGGGCTGACCTATATCAATACCGGCGACTGGGTCGAAAGCTGCACCGCCTTCGTCGAGCACGAGGACGGCCGCTTCGAACTGATCCGCTGGCCGCAGGGCCGGGTGAAGGCGACGCCTGCCGTGCCGGTGGCAGTGCCGGCGCGGCCGGCCCCGGTCCGGGACCTGATCGAGGCCGCGTGATGCGCGTGCTGGTCGCGACCGATGCCTGGAGGCCGCAGGTCAACGGCGTCGTGCGCTCGCTGGAGCAGATGATCGCGGCGGCGCCCGGGCTCGGCATCACGGCGCAGGCGCTGACGCCGGAAGGGTTCCACCAGGTCGGCCTGCCGAGCTATCCCGATATCCGGCTGGCACTGGCGACGCGCCGGACGCTCGCCGCGCGGATCGCCGATTTCGCGCCCGATCATATCCATATCGCGACGGAAGGGCCGATCGGCTGGCTGACGCGGGCCGTCTGCCTTGCCCAGAAACGACCCTTTACCACGAGCTACCACACGCGCTTTCCGCAATATATCGCCGCGCGCTGGCCGATCCCCGAGAGCTGGAGCTACCGGCTGCTACGTCGCTTCCACGGCCCCGCCGCGGCCGTGATGGTTTCGACGGCGACCGTCGAGGAGGAATTGCGCGAGCATGGCTTCGAGAAGCTGGTGCGCTGGGGGCGGGGCGTCGATCTCAGCCTGTTCCATCCGCGCCCGCAGAGCCTGCTCGACCTGCCGCGGCCGATCTTTCTTTATGTCGGGCGCGTTGCCGTCGAGAAGAATGTCGAGGCCTTCCTGTCGCTCAAGCTGCCGGGCAGCAAGATTGTGGTCGGCGATGGACCAGCGCGGGCCGATCTCGAGCGCGCTTTCCCCGAGGCCCGCTTCCTCGGCCTGAAGGAGGGCGAGGAACTGGCGGGAATCTATGCCTCCTCGGACGTCTTTGTCTTCCCCAGCCTGACGGACACCTTCGGCATCGTGCTGCTGGAGGCCGCGGCGAGCGGCCTGCCGGTTGCGGCCTTCCCGGTGCAGGGGCCGCGCGACGTCTTCGCCGGCAGCGACGCCGCGGTGCTGGACGAGGATCTGCGCAGCGCCGCGATGCAGGCGCTCAGGGTGCCGCGCGAGGCCTGCCTGGAGCTGGCGGCGCGCCATAGCTGGGCGGCGAGCGCCGCGCAGTTCTACGGCCATATCCGGCGCGTGGCGCGCGAGGCCGGTTATTTTCCGCGCGAGCCGGAGGCTCCCGTTGCCAATACGCTTAAAGCCTTCGCGAGCGGGCGTGGCGGGGAAGGGCGCGGGCTGCCGCGGCGCCTGCCGGCTTGAGCTGGGCGCGGAAGCCGTCGCGCCGCTCATGAACCGAGGCGATGACGAGGCCCATCGGCACGCCGAGCCCGACCAGGGCCGCTTCCGACAATTGCAGGCTGGCCTCGATGGTTTCGGGAACCGCGTCGTTCACGCCGATCTCGTAGAGATGGCGGGCATGGGCCGCATCGCGGGCGCGGGCAACGATGACGATGTCCTGACGCAACGAGCGGGCGGCGAGGACGATGGCATCGACGGCGCGGGGATTGTCGATCGTCACGATCAGCGCCGTCGCCTCTTCCAGGCCGCAGAGGCGCAGGAACTCCGGCTTGGTCGCGTCGCCGTAATAGGCGGGGCGCCCGGCGCGGCGCTGCGAGGTGATCAGCGATGCATCGGAGTCGATGACGATATGGGACTTGCCGTGCTCATCGAGCATCGAGGCGACGAGGCGCCCGACGCGGCCGCCGCCGACGACGATGGCGCGCGGCGCATGGTCGTCCGGCGGCAGGATCGTAGCCTCGTCGGGAAGCGTGACCGGATTTGCGAGTTTCTGGGCGAGATGGCGGGCGATCCGTGCCAGCAACGGCAAGGCGACCATGGTCAGCGAGACGGCCGTCAGGGCAATGGAGGCGGCGCCGGGCTCGATCAACTTGGCACCGGCTGCGGCATTGAGCAGCACGAAGGCGAATTCGCCGCCCGGCGCGACCATGATCGCGGTTTCGAGCGCGGTCGCCGTCGCAAGCCGGAAGCGGCGGGCCAGCATGAAGATGATGGTGCCCTTGACCAGGACGAGACCCACCGCGCCGCCGATGATCGCGAAGGGATGGGCCGCGATATCGGCCGGATTCACGCTCATGCCGACGGTGAGGAAGAAGACGCCGATCAGCAGCGACTTGAACGGATCGATCGTGACTTCGATCGCGCGGCGGAACTCGGTCTCGGCGAGCAACAGCCCGGCGATGAAGGCGCCCAGCCCCATCGAGAGGCCGGCCGCCGCGGCGATCAGTCCAGTGCCGAGTGCCGTCAGCAGCGTCGCCGCCATGAAGCTCTCGGTCGAATCGGTCGAAGCGACCAAGCGGAACAGCGGGCGCAAAGCCAGCCGGCCGATGACGACGATGATCGCGATCGCAACGAAGGCCTGGATGAAAGCCTGGGCCAGGCCGGCGAGCAGCGAGCCCGAGCCGTTCTGTGAATCGAGCACGCTGATCAGGAACAGCAGCGGAATGACGGCGAGGTCCTGGCAGAGCAGGACCGCAAAGCTGGAGCGGCCGGCCGAGGTGGTCATCCGCTTCTTTGCCGCGAGCAATTCGACGACCATCGCTGTGGAGGACAGGGCGAGGCCGAAGCCGATGATCAGGGCCGCTGCCGCCGGCTGGCCGAGCGCATAGGCGAAAAAGCCGATCGCGGCCGCACTGAGCCCAACCTGACCAAGGCCGAGACCGAAGACGAGGCGCTTCATCGTCATCAGGCGTTCGAAGGAGAGCTCCAGGCCGATGACGAAGAGCAGGAAGGCGACGCCGAGCTCGGCGGGGCCTGCCAGCGCCTCGGCATTCGAGACGGTGATCGTCCTCAGCAGCGGAATCGTCGAGACCAGACCGCCGAGGCCGAACGGGCCGAGCAGCGCGCCGCAGGCGACGAAGGCGATGATCGAGTTGACCCTGAGGCTCTTGGCCAGCGGCACGACCACGCCGGCCGTCGCGAGCACGACGACGGCGTCCTTGTAGACGGAAGGGTCGACTGTTCCGGCCAAAGGGCTGACCTTGCGATTCGAGGGCTTGCGGGCTGCGCCTGTAATTCTTGCGGTTTGCGGCGGCGCAGCACAACCTTGGAATCGTCCTGGCGGGCAGAAATTCACTTTACGGCGCGAGCCTTTAGATAGGGATGCTCAGGTGCCTCGGGCGAAAAAGCGGTTTCCGCGTTCGCAAAGGATGGGCTAGCGTCCGGCCAATCGTTCAGAAGGACCGTCCATGCGTTTTGCCGGCACTGAAAACTACGTCGCGACCGAGGATCTCACCGTCGCCGTCAATGCCGCGATCCGGCTAGAGCGTCCGCTCTTGGTGAAGGGCGAGCCCGGCACGGGCAAGACGGTGCTGGCGGAGGAGATCGCGGCGGCGCTCGGCGCGCCGCTGATCACCTGGCACATCAAGTCGACGACCAAGGCGCAGCAGGGGCTCTACGAATACGATGCGGTGAGCCGCCTGCGCGACAGCCAGCTCGGCGATCCCCGCGTCTCCGAGATCGGCAACTACATCAAGCGCGGCAAGCTCTGGGAAGCCTTCGTCGCGCCGGTGCGCCCGGTGCTGCTGATCGACGAGATCGACAAGGCCGATATCGAATTCCCCAACGACCTGCTGCTCGAGCTCGACCGCATGGAGTTCCATGTTTACGAGACCGGCGAGACGATTAAGGCGGCGCAGCGGCCGGTGATGATCATCACCTCCAACAACGAGAAGGAATTGCCGGACGCCTTCCTGCGCCGCTGCTTCTTCCATTACATCCGTTTTCCCGATGCCGAGACGATGCAGCAGATTGTCGAGGTGCACTTCCCGGGCATCAAGAAGCGGCTGATGGAGGAAGCGCTGCGCCTGTTCTTCGAGGTGCGCGAGGTGCCCGGCATCAAGAAGAAGCCCTCGACCTCCGAATTGCTCGACTGGCTGAAGCTGCTCGTCGCCGAGGATATCGGGCCGGACGTGCTGCGCGAGCGCGACCCGCGCAAGCTGATCCCGCCGCTGCACGGGGCGCTGCTCAAGAACGAGCAGGACGTCTCGCTGTTCGAGAAGCTCGCCTTCATGGCCCGGCGCGAGAGCCGGTGAGTCTACCCCTCGCAAATCGGCTCCGGCATCGCTAGGTTCTCTCCATGCGACGCCTCATGCTTCTGCGCCACGCCAAGTCCCAATGGCCCACGGGTGTGGCCGATCGCGACCGGCCGCTCGCAGCCCGCGGGCGCGAGGCCGCCCCCGTGATCGGGCGTTATCTCGCCGACGAACTGCTCCTGCCCGACCTCGTGCTGATCTCGCCGGCCAAGCGCACGGTCGAGACCTGGGAGCTGGTCGCGCCGATGCTGCCCGAGAAGCCGGCGACGCAGTACGAGCCGCGTATCTACGAGGCCAAGACCGAACGCCTGCTCGACGTCGTGCAGGAGGTCGAGGGCGATGTCCGCACGCTCCTGATGATCGGGCACAATCCCGGCTTCGAGGAATTGGCGCATCTGCTGATCGGGCATGGCGACCGCTATGCGGCGGCGCGGATGAGCCAGAAATACCCGACCTGCGGGCTGGCCGTGATCGATTTCGCTACCGAGCATTGGTACGCGGTCGCGGCGCGCGAAGGCCGGCTCGACCGTTTCGTGACACCGGGTTCGCTGGGCGAAGGCCCGGACGAATGATCGCCGCGGCATCGTGAGCGATACCTCCTATCTCGACACGGCCCGCACCGCGGCTCTCGCCTTCGGCGACAGCCTGCTCGGGCTTGCCCGTCCGCGGCTGCGGATCGGGGTCACCGGGCTGTCGCGCTCGGGCAAGACGGTCTTCACCACCGCGCTGATTCAGAACCTGATCGAAGGCGCAAAGCTGCCGGTGCTGAAGGCCTCGTCCGAAGGGCGGATCGCCCGCGTCAGGCTGGTGCCGCAGCCCGACCCGGACGTGCCGCGCTTTCCCTACGAGGCGCATCGCGCCGCGATGAACGGGCCGGACAGGCGCTGGCCGGAATCGACGCGGCGCATCTCCGAGCTCAGGATCGAGATCGACTACGAGCGGGTGGCGGGCTGGTTCAAGGGGCCGGCGACGCTGACGCTCGACATCGTCGACTATCCCGGCGAATGGCTGCTCGACCTCGCGCTGATCGGGCAGGACTACAAGGCCTGGTCGGCGCAAGCCGTGGCCGACGCGCGCAAGGCGCATCGGCGCGACGCTGCCGCGGAGTGGCTGGCCGATCTGCCGGGGCGCGATCCGGACGGGGCGCCGGACGAACTGGCGGCGGAGGCGGCGAGCGATCTGTTCAAGGGCTATCTCGCCGGGTTGCGGGCCGATCCGGAGGCGGTCGCGGTGACGCCGCCGGGGCGTTTTCTGATGCCGGGCGATCTCGAGGGTTCGCCCGCTTTGACCTTCGCGCCGCTCGATCTCGGCCACGACCGCGACGTGCGGCCGGGCACGCTCGCCGCGCTGATGGCGGAACGGTTCGAGGCCTATAAGCGCGTCGTGGTGGCGCCGTTCTTCCGCGACCATTTCGCAAGGCTCGACCGGCAGATCGTGCTGGTCGACGTGCTGGCTGCGCTCGATGCCGGGGCGCCGGCCCTGGCCGATCTCGAAACGGCTCTGGGGCAGGCGCTCGCGGCCTTCTCGGTCGGGCGCAATTCCTGGCTCACGAGCCTGTTCGCGCCGCGCATCGAGCGGGTGCTCTTCGCGGCGACCAAGGCCGATCATATCCATCACAGCAGCCATGACCGGCTGGCGGCGGTGATGACGCATCTGGTCGGGCGGGCGCTGGCGCGGGCGCAAGGGGCGGGCGCGCGGGTCGAGGCGATGGCACTCGCCGCCGTCCGGGCGACGCATGAGGTCAGGATCAAGGAAGGGCGCGAGGAATTGCCGGCCATAGCCGGCGTGCCGGAAGCGGGCGAGACGATCGACGGACAGGTCTTCGACGGCATCGCCGAGGCGGCGATCTTCCCCGGCGAATTGCCCGAGCGGCCCGAAGCCATTTTCGATCCCAAGGCGCATTGGCAGGTCAGGGCACCGCGCTTCCGACCGCCGCTTGTGGCGCCGGATGCGGGCGGGCGCCTGAAGCCGCCGCCGCAGATCCGCCTCGACCGTGCGCTGGAATTCCTGATCGGCGACAGGCTGGCATGAACGGGATTTCGCGATGAGCAAGGCACCGCGCGCGATCCGCCTCGATGGACTGCTGCCGGGAGAGCAGCTCGGCGAGGCCCCCCTGCGGCATGGTGACCTCGCGATCCTGCCGGAGAGCGAGCCGATCGATGTGGCGGCGCCCGTCGTTCCGGCCAAGGCCAAACGCCGCTTCTCCTGGGGTTCGCTGTTCGTGGCGGGGTTGTCCGGCTTCCTGGCGTTGGCGGCCGGTGTCTGGGTCGAGAACACCATCCGCTCGCTGATGAGCCAGAACCCGGCGCTGGGGTATGCGGCGCTGGTCTGCGCGGCCGTCGCGGCGCTGGCGCTGCTGGTCATGCTGGGGCGCGTGCTGCGCGACATCCTGCGCGAGCGCAAGGTCGAAGCGTTGCGCGAGCGGGCCGTGCGGGCATTGACGGGCGGTACGCCCGACGAGGGCCGGGCGATCGCTAGGGAACTCGTGTCGCTCTACAAGGGGCGGGCGCAGACGGCGCAAGGCCGCGCCACCCTGCAGGAGGCCTTGCCGCAGCTCTTTGCCGCGCGTGACATGCTGACGGTGGCGGAGCGCAACCTGCTCGCGCCACTCGATGCGCTGGCCACGGCCCAGATCGCGCAGGCGGCGCGGCGTGTCTCGCTGGTCACGGCGGTCAGTCCGCGGGCGCTGGTCGATGTCGTCTTCGTGCTGGTCGCCTGCGCGCGCTTGCTGCGCTCGATCGCCGGCATCTATGCCGGACGGCCCGGCATGCTCGGACTGCTCAGGCTGGCGCGGCAGGTGATGAACCATCTCGTGCTCACCGGCGGCATGGCGGCGGGCGATGCCGTGATCCAGCAGGTGGTAGGGCAAGGACTTGCCGCGCGTCTCTCGGCCAAGCTCGGCGAGGGCGTGATCAACGGCATGCTGACAGCCCGGATCGGGCTCGCTGCGCTTGCCGTGTGCCGGCCGCTGCCCTTCGTCGAGGCCGCCGCGCCGACATTGTCGGATGTCGCGGGCGATCTCGGCGGATGGCGCGGCGACAAGAGCGACGAGGCCTGAACCCGGCAGAATCTGCCGGCAGGAGGCGATTCTGCCCGGCTCACGCTGCCCTTCAACCTTTCGTAAACGATCCAACTCCTTGAAATAGCAGGAAGCCGCGCATGGCATGCGCCGTGCAGAACCTTGCCTCGAGTTGTGGGCCGCCCTTGGGGGGCTGCCGGTCGAGGTGAGGGTTCCATGGGTGTTTTCAGTGCGCTGACCACGGCGGTTTCGGGGATGACGGCGCAGTCCTATGCGCTCGAGAACATCTCCGGAAACATCGCGAATTCGCGAACGGCCGGCTTCAAGCGCGTCGATACGAGCTTTGCCGACCTCGTGCCGGATTCCGCCTTGAACCGGCAGGTCGCCGGCTCGGTCGCGGCCTACAGCCAGGCGACCACCACGATCCAGGGCGACCTCAACGCGACGCGCATCGATACCAATGTCGCCATCAACGGCGACGGCTTCTTCGTGGTCGACCAACGGTCGAGCGGGGTCGGCGCCAATACCCAGTTCGCCAACAGCAACCTCTATACGCGGCGCGGCGATTTCGATTTCGATGCCAACGGATATCTCGTCAATGGCGCCGGCTATTTCCTGAAGGGTCTGAAGATCGACCAGGTGACGGGGCAGCTCATCGGCACGCAGCCTGACGTGCTGCGCATCACCAAGGAGCAGTTTCCGGCCAAGGCGACGACCAAGATCGAGTATCGCGCCAATATTCCGGCCGTGCCGGCAACGGCGAATAAAACGAGCGTCGCCGGATCGGAGTTGCTCCCCGCAGCCTTGGACGTCGCGACGATCGACGGTGCCGATACGAGTACATTCCTGCGCTCGACCATCCCCGGCGGGCAGGTCACGATCTACGACGCGCTCGGAAACGCCACTCCGGTCGAGCTGCGCTGGGGCAAGATCAACAACGGCACCGCTCCCGATACCGGAACCTGGAGCCTGTTCGCGGCGCGGGACACGGCCGCTCCGGCCGGCCAGGTGTCCTATACGCGCGTTGCGACCGGCATCACCTTCGGCGCGACCGGACAGATCACGAATCCGGCCTCCGGCGACATCCCGCTCGGGAACTTCCAGGTCGGCACCACGGCGGTCAGCGGCCTGACCATGTCCACCGGCGGCAACGGCCTGACCCAGAACGGCGATTCGAGCGGCCTGATCGATGCCCGCAGCATCCGCCAGGACGGCTATGCCGCGGGCACGCTCGATCGCGTCTCGGTGTCCAATGAAGGCCAGGTCATCGGCACCTTCAGCAACGGCCAGGTCGTGGCGCTGGCCCAGATCGCGGTCGCGCGCTTCAACGCCAGCAATGCGCTGAAGCGGCTCGATGGCGGCGCCTTCGAGGAGACGATCGAGTCGGGTGCGCCGATCGTGGGCCTGGGCACCTCGCAGCTCATCGGCGGCAATGTCGAACAGTCCAATACCGATATCGCCGACGAGTTCTCGAAGATGATCGTCACCCAGCAGGCCTATTCGGCCAACACCAAGGTCATCACCACGGCCCAGGAAATGCTGCGCGACGTGTTCGGCATCATACGCTGACGCAGCCGATACGGTCCCGGCGCAGTCCAGAACGGACATGAGTTAAGATCAGGAGTCGACAATGGGCCTGAGCACTTCCCTCAACACGGCGATCAGCGGGCTCAACGCCACCCAGGTCGGCATTGGCGTCGTTTCGCAAAACGTCGCCAATGCGGGAACGACGGGCTATGTCCGGCGGGCGGTCTCGAACGCCGACAGCCTGTCGGGCCTCACGGTCGGCGTGCAGAGCACGCAGGTCCAGCGCCTGCTCGACAAGATCGTCCAGCACCAGCTCTGGCAGGAAGCCTCGGGCGCCGCCTACACCTCGACGCGGGCGAGCGCCTTGTCGAGTCTCGACAAGCTCTACGGCGCGCCGGGCAGCGCGACCGCGCTCGACACCATCTTCAGCAAGTTCACCGGAGCGTTGCAGTCGCTCCAGAACGACCCGTCCTCCTACAGCCTGCGCTCGCAGGTGATCGACAATGCGACCCAACTGGCCCGGCAGCTCAACACGCTCTCGAACGGCGTGCAGGCGCTGCGCGCCCAGGCCGAGAACGGCATCGCCACCGCCGTCACGAAGGTCAACGACCTGCTCGGCGCGCTGACCAAGGTCAATACCCAGATCGTCGGCAGTCCCAACGACAGCGCGACGGCGGGCCTCAAGGATCAGCGCGACCTGATCCTCTCCGAGCTGTCGCAATATGTCGACATCAAGACGATGGAAGACGCGCGGGGCTCCGTCTCGGTCGTCACCGGATCGGGCACGCAGCTTTTCGACGGCCGCCCGTCGGTGACCTTCAGCTTCGACGAGCATAGCGGGCTCGGCCCCGACGATGCGTGGGACAGCGACCCGGCGAAGCGCGGCGTCGGCACGATCACGATGACGAATGCGTCCGGGGGCACCTCGGACGCGATCGTCAACCGGGTCTTCCGCTCGGGCGAGATCGCCGCCAACATCGAGTTGCGCGACAAGACGCTGGTGCAGGCCCAGGCCCAGCTCGACGAGATCGCCGCGCAGATGTCGAAGGCGCTCTCGGATCGCGAAATCCAGGGGACGGCCGTGACGGCGGGCGCGGCCTCCGGCTTCGACGTCGACCTCACCGGGCTGCAGTCCGGCAACACGGTGACGCTCGACTACAAGGTGACGCCAGGCGGCCAGACCCAGCGTTTCACCTTCGTGCGCGTCGAGTCGGCGGCCTCGCTGCCGCTGCCCGCCTCGGCCGGCGGCGACGCCAACAACCGCGTAATCGGCATCGACTTTTCCGGCGGTCCGGCTTCGGTCGCCACGCAGATCCAGGCGGCTGTCGGCGGGGGCTTTACGGTCTCCAACGCCGGCTCGACGCTGCGCATCGTCGATGACGGCGCGGCCGGCACGCGCGACGTGATCGGCCTGACCGCGCGGCCGACCAACATGGCGCCGTCCGCGGCCGGGGGGGCGCCTGAGCTGCCCTTCTTCGTCGACGGCTCGGGCGGCGGGCCCTTCACCGGCTCCTATGAAGGCGGCTCGCAGACGACCGGCTTCGCCGCGCGGATCACGATCAACCCGCTGCTCGTCGGGGATCGCTCGCTGCTCGCGGTCTACAACACCTCGCCCGCGACCGCGCAGGGCGACGCCACCCGGCCCAAGCTGATGCTGGACCGGCTGACGCAAAGCCAGCGCTCCTTCACCAATGCCGTCGGCCTCGATGGCAATACCGCGACCTCGAACACGACCATCGCCAATTTCGTCCAGCGCGTGGTCTCGTCCCAGGGGCAGGCGGTCGAGGCGGCACAGCGCCTGGACGAGGGCCAGCAGGTCGCGCTCGGCTCGATCCAGAGCCGCTTCCAGCAAACCGCGCAGGTCAATGTCGACCAGGAAATGTCGATGCTGATCGAGCTGCAGACCGCTTACGCCGCCAATGCCCGCATCATCTCCACCGTGAAGGAGATGATGGACGTGCTGATGAGAGTGTGAGCCCGCCATGACCATCACCGCTTATGGAACCGGGGCCTATCGTGCGGCCAAGCCCAACGAGTTCGTCTCGACGCGGGCCCAGTTCGACGACCTGCAGCGCCAGCTCGACACCAAGCAGCGCAGCACCAGCTATGGCGATCTCGGCATCGACCGGCGCGTCAGCCTCGATCTCAACGCCAAGGTCGCGCAGATCGATTCCTGGCTGGGCGGCATCGAGCTCAGCAATGTGAACCTCAAGCTCCAGACCGCCTCGGTCGAGAACTTCACCAAGCTCACCAACGAGACGCGCAACGACACGCGCTCCAACAGCTATGTGCCGAGCGCCAGCGGGCGCTCGTCGCCGCAGGTTCTGGCGGAGGAGAAGTTCAAGCAGACCCTCGACCTGCTGAACATCGCGGCGAACGGGCGCTATCTCTTCTCCGGCAAGACCTCTGATACGCAGCCGACGCTCGGGTTCGACGAGATCATCAATGGCGATGGCGCCGGCAAGGCCGGGCTGAAGCAAATGATCGACGAGCGCCGGCAGGCCGATCTCGGCGCTGGGCTCCTCGGACGACTGACTGCGGGCGGTGCCGGCACGACGGCGACGGTCGCCGAGGAGGTGCCGGCCCAGCCCTACGGCTTCAAGATCGCGGGCATTTCCGGCAGCTCGGCCGCGCTGGCGACAACCTTCAATCCCGGCCCGCCGGCCGATGTCTCCGTGAACGTCGCTTCGCAGCCGGCGGTCGGCGATCAGGTACGGCTCAAGCTCGACCTGCCCGATGGGACGCAGGAGGAAATCGTCCTCACCGCCCGCGCCACGGGAACGACCGGCTCGGATACGGATTCCTTCGAGATCGGCGTCGATCCCAACGCCACGGCCGCCAATCTGCGCAATTCGATCAGCGCGGCGCTCGGCAAGCAGGCGAAGACGACGCTCTCGGCGGCCTCCTCGCAGGTCGCGGCGCAGGATTTCTTTGCCGGCAGCCTGAACAATCCGCCGAAGAGGGTGCCCGGACCGCCCTTCGACACGGCCACGCTGCCGCCGAGCAATGCCGGCGCCGCGGCGACGACGGTGATCTGGTATCGCGGCGATGACGGTCCTGATCCGGCGCGCGGCACCACAACGGTGCAGGTCGATCAGGGGCAAACGGTGGGGACCGGGGCCCGGGCGAGCGAGGAAGCCTTCCGCGTCGGCCTCGCGCAGTTCGCGATCATGGCGGTGGAGAATTTTCCGGCTGGCGACCCCAACTCCCAGACACGCTACGAGGCGATGACCTCACGCGTCAGCGAGAAGCTCGGCTTCGGCGGCAGCACCCAGAAGCCGGCCGAGATCATCACCGAGTTCGGCTCGGCCCAATCGGCGCTCGCCAGCGCCAAGGAGCGCCATCAGAGCACCAAGGACTATCTCACGACGGCGCTGGCCGGCGTCGAGAACGTCACGACCGAGGAGGTCGCGACCCAGATCCTGGCGCTGCAGACGCAGCTTCAGGCGAGCTATCAGGTGACCTCGATGCTCTCCAAGCTGTCGCTGACGAATTATCTCTGAGTGCCGTCTGGGGGCGCTCGGCCCAAAAGGAAATGCCGCCCGGAATGGGCGGCATTTTTCTTTGTCCGGAGGGATGGGCGTTCGAGGCGCCGATTCAGCGCCCACGCAGGCCGGCCGCGATATCGCGGTTGATATTGACCAGGACGCCCAGCGACTGCGGCTGCGGATCGGCCGAAATCTTGAAAGTCTGGTTGAAGATGAAATTGGCGAGGCTGAGGATATTGGTCTTGATGCCGACCGGGAGCGGATTGTCCTCGGCGATCACGGCGGAGACCAGCAGGGTCCAGAGCCGGCGGTTATAGGTCAACGCATCGTCGAGCTCGCGCTCGCGCAGGTTCCAGTCCTCGGCGACGGCCTGGAGCCGCGTGGCGGCCTTGATCAGGAGGGAGGCTTCGAGTTCGCGAGGCGAAACGACGGATTGGGCAGTCTTGGCAGCGGCGGCGTAGGCGTTAAACCCGTTTTGCATTCTCGATCAGTTCCGCTTCATAGGCGATCAGCTTTCTGGCCGCCTTGAGAGCTTTATAGAGGTCGTCGCTTAAGATGCGGTTATTGATCTCGTGAACATGCGGCAAAGCGCTGGGTGCCGCATTGACGAAATCGCGCACGAGCTGGAAGTAGGTCTCGTGCTCAAGCGTCGGGTCCTGCGCCAGGTACATGAGCTGGATGGCGAGATAGATCTTCTTGGCCGGGCTGTCGGCCGTCGCGGCGGTCAGGATGTCCTTCTCGCGCAGAATGGGCGCTTCGCCCTCGATGAAAAAGCGCGTGCGCTGCTCGTCGTTGCGGATCACCACCTGGCCGATGATGATGCGTTCGCGCGGCTTGAGCTCGACCTTGAGGGCCATGTCGGTCCTGCCTTCTGGCTGGAGGGGAGGGCGGGCGGCGTCCTCGGCGTCAGCCGAAGAGCCGGAGCACGCCCTGATCGGCCTGGTTCGCCAGCGAGAGCGCGGTCTGCGAGAGCTGCTGGCGGGTGTTGAGGGCGAGGAGGCTCGCGCCTTCCTCGTTGGGATCGGCCAGCACCAGGTTGCCCGCGCCGGTGGTCAGGACGTTGGCCAGTTCCTTGGTGAAGTCCTGGCGGGTCTGGGCGACCGACAGGTTGGAGCCGAAGGTCGAAGCCAGCGACTTGAGCGATGTCAGCGCGCCGGTGAGGGCGGCGGTAGCCTTATCGAGGTCGGCATCGTTCTGGAAGTTGATGAAGCCGGCAAGCTGCGTGTTGACGGCCTTCGGAATGCCGAGATTGTCCGAGGTCAGGTTCGAGCCCTGGATGTCCAGCTTGGTCTGGTTCTTGCCGGTCTTCTCGTTGAACTGGATCGTCAGGCGGTCGCCGCTGAGCAGGTTGATGCCGTTGAAGCTCGAGTCCTTGGCGAGATCGTCGATCTTGTTGCGCAGGTCGTTGAACTGGTCGATCAGGTTCGAGCGCACAGCCGAGGTGATGCTCGTACCGGTGATGGTGGTCGTGCCGGCAGCATTGTCGCCGAGCGCGAAGCCGAAATCGGTGTTGTCGCTGGCGGCGCCCTGTGCCGTGGTCAGGGCCGTGGCCCCAGCGGCTGCGATTTCAGCTGCGGTCGGCGCGCCCGGCGCGGCGGGCGTAAAGGTGGCGGTGCCGATGCCGAACTGGACCTTCTCGGAACCAATGCCCTTGATGTTGAGCTGACCCTTCTCGTCGACGAAGGCGGTGGCGATGCCCGACTTGTTGATCTCGTTGACGACGTCGCGAACGGTTGCGTTCGTGCTCAGGAAGCTCGCGGTATAGGTCGTCGTGCCCGATGTCAGGGTGATGGAAGTCGTCGCCTCGTCGCCTGCGGCCAGGGCAGGGCCACCGACGTTGCCGGAATAGGTAGCCGTGGCGGCATTGGCGGTCGCACCATTGTCGTCGACGATCCGCTTGTCGAGGGCGATGTCCTTGAGGCTCTTGCTGGTCAGGGCGGCTTCTGTCGCGGAGGAGAGAGCGGTGCCGGCCTTGGTCGGGCGGTTCTGGGCGGCATCGGCCTGCGCCTGCTTCACCGTCGACTGCAGCGACTGGACCAGCTTGGTGATGCCGTCGATGCCCTTGGACGCCGCCTGGATGGTCTGGATGCCGTTCGAGATGCCGTCGAGCAGGCCGGTGAGCTGGCTGGAGCGGTCGTTGAGCGAGAGCGCGGTGAAGTAGTTCACCGGGTTGTCGATGGCGGAATTGACCTTCTTGCCGGTGGCGAGGCGATTCTGGATGACGCTCTGCTGCGCCGTGGTCTGCTGCAACGTCAGCAGGTTGTTGCGAACGCCGCTGGAAAGGATCGTGCTGGCCATCTTCGGTCCCCTGAACGCGCGATTCCGGCGCGATGCAACCTGATTTCAGGGGGATCATCACTTGTTAGGGATAATAAAAGGTTAATTCCGCCGGCAATCTCATTGCCGCGATCCAAACAGAAAAACGGCGGAGCCGAAGCTCCGCCGCCCTTTGACTTCGACCCGCTTCTGCGGGCTGTTCCGCGTTCTGCGGAGCGAAGATCAGAACAGGCGCAGGACCGCCTGTTCGCTCTGGTTCGAGAGCGACAGCGCCGTCTGCGAAAGCTGCTGGCGGGTCTGCAGCGCGAGCAGGTTGGCGGCTTCCGAGTTGGCGTCGACATTCACCAGGTTCGAGGCGCCGGTGCTGAGCACGTCGGCCAGGTCCTTGGTGAAGTCCTGGCGGGTCTGGGCGACCGACAGGTTGGCGCCGAAGGTCGAGGACAGCGACTTAAGCGAGGTCAGGGCACCGGTGAGGGCCTTGGTCGCGGCTTCGAGGTCGGAGTCGTTCTGGAAGTTGACCTGACCGGCGAGCTGGGTGTTGCCAGCCTTGGTGATGCCCAGGTTGTCGGAGGTGACGTCCGAACCCTGGATGTCGAGCTTGGTCTGGTTCTTGCCGGTCTTCTCGTTGAACTGGATCGAGAGACGGTCGCCCTTCAGCAGGTTGATGCCGTTGAAGCTCGAGTCCTTGGCCAGATCATCGATCTTGTCCCGCAGATCGTTATACTGGTCGATCAGGTTCGAACGCACCGCCGAGGTGAGGGCCTGGCCCTTGATGCCGGTACCGGCAACCGAGTCGGCCGCGAGGAAACCGAGCTTGACGTTGGAGCCACCGGCCGCCGCGGAGGTGTCGGCCGCGGCTGCGTCGGCACCGACGCCGAAGCCGAACTGCAGCTCTTCCGAGCCGGTGCCCTTGACGTTGAGCTGGCCCTTTTCGTCGACGAAAGCCGTCGCGATGCCCGACTTGTTGATCTCGTTGACGACATCGCGGACGGTCGCGTTGGCGACAGCGAAGTTGGCGGTGTAGGTCGTGCTGCCCGACTTCAGGAAGATGCCGGCCGTCGGGCTGGCAGAGGTGTCGATACCGACGTCACCCGGAGAGGTGGCGGTGGCGGCATCGGCGGTGGCATCGGCGCCGGCGATCTTCTTGTCGAGCGCGATGTCCTTCAGGCTCTTCGAGGTCGCGACCTGCTCAGCCGCGGTCGCAAGAGCCGTGCCGGCCTTGGTCGGGCGGTTCTGAGCCGCGTCCGACTGAGCCTGCTTGATCGTCGACTGCAGCGAGTTCACCAGCTTGGTGATGCCGTCGATGCCCTTGGAGGCAGCCTGGATGGTCTGAATGCCGTTCGAGATGCCGTCCAGAAGACCCGTGAGCTGGCTGGAGCGCTGATCGAGCGAAGCGGCGGTGAAGTAGTTAACGGGGTTGTCGACCGCGCTGTTGACCTTCTTGCCGGTCGCGAGCTTGAGCTGGGAGGCGGCGGCCTGGGCGGCGGTCGACTGCAGCGACGAGAGAGCGGAACGAACGCCCGAGGAGAGAGAGACGGCCATTTGTTTTTTACCTTCTGGTAATGGAGCCTTCTGGCGCCCAGGCCGTTCTGGCCAGGACGGGGCGACCCTGCTGCGCCAGCCCGTAACAAGAGGTAAATTTCAGCCGGCGAATTGACCCGGATCGGCGCCTTGTCGGGGCATGGTTAAGTCGCCTTTAATGCCCGGCGCGGGCGGATTGGCGAGCATGCCGGCGCCCCGAAACGCAAACCGCCCGCGCAGGGGCGGGCGGTTTGCAGATCGGATGGAGAGCAGGAGCCTTATCAGGCGGTCCGCTCGATCTGGTGGGGAGACTCCTCGGTTTCACGCGCCCGCTCGCCGAGCTCGCGCGCATAGGCGCGCAGTTTCAGCAGGATCTCGTCCGGCAGTTGCGAGATCGTTTCGCCGGTGTGCGGGTCCTTCTTCTGAAGCACGATCGCGCGGGTCTGCGGATCGATGATCAGCTTGCGTTCGACCGTATCGTCTGCGATGCGCGCCGCCGCACGATTGTTCTGGTCGTTCGCCCGGGCGCGGCGCTCGCCATTGGCGCGGCTTTGCGCATCACGCGCCTCGGCGCGCACCTCGACATTGACGGCGGAGCCGGCAGGGGCGGATTGCACGGTCTTCTCGGGAGGAAGCTCCACGGCCACGCTGCCGGCCGGGGCCGTGACGTCCGCGCGGGAAACGGGCGGCGCGCCGGTCACGGCTGCGAGCCTGGGTGCGTTGCCAAAATCCATCACCACTCCTTCTGGAGTCGCTCACGGCGCCGTCGCGCCGCTCTCGTCCGGTGCCGGGAGCAGGACGTGACTACCCGACAATGGGGAGAATGGCAGAAAAGATTGAATCCGGCGTCAAGAAATTAGGTAAATCTTTAGAGTTTCTGGCGCAGCCGGCACATAAACTCTTTTTATACCAAGTTCTAAGCCTTCATGCGACCCGGCCGAGATGGAGCCGGGCGCGAGGGTTCAGAGCCGGCGCGAAATGACCAGAGGCCCCGAATTGGGGCGGGCGAAGGCGCCGGCGCCGATCGTGGCAGACGGGCCGTAGCCATTGGCGCGCATCGGCTTGTTGGCGTCGGCCGCGAGGTCACGGACGATCGATTCCGAAACGGCGCGCGCCGTCGCCAGGACGATCTGGTTGGTTTCGATCAGGCCCTGGAAGGCGATATGGGCATCCTTCAATCGCTTGACCTGGTCGGGCACGAAGCGGGCAAGGGCCACGGCATTCAGCTTCACCTGCTCGACGCCGCGCATATAGATGCCGGCAAGCTCTGTCTTGCGCGGCTCGCGAGTCATCGCCTCCGGCAGGCGGCCGGCGCGAACCAGCTCGGTCTCCTCCCCGACGAGATGCGAGAGGGCGCCGAGCGCCTCCAGTACGGCCTCGATCAGGGCGCGGGCGCTGGGGGCATCGGCGATGCGCGGCCGTTCGTCGAGGATAGGCTTAGCTGCCAGCATTCCGAACTCCGCCGGCGGCATGCTCCTGGAGGCTGAGCAGGTCGCGCATGATCTGGTTTGAGAGGCCGATCCCGCCGGCCTTCTGAATCTGCTTGGCGTATTGCTGGCTGAGCTGGGAGCGCCAGATGCCGCCGCCGGTGCCGTTCTCGCCGAGCGGCCCCTCGGTGCCTTCGCTGGCGGTGAGGCGATCGGTCATCTGCTCGAGGAACATGGTCTCGAAATCGTCGGCCTGCTTCTTGGCCTTGGCCTTGGCCGGGTCCAGGCCCTTGGCGATGCCGTCGACGACCTTGCCGGCGATGCCGAGCGCGAGGTTCACAGCGGGGAGCGCGAGGGCAGCAGTCATCACATCACCTCGATTTCGGCCTGCAGGGCGCCTGCCGACTTGATGGCCTGAAGAATGGAGATCAGGTCGCGCGGGCCGATGCCGAGCGCGTTGAGCCCGTCGACAAGCTCGGCCAGGGTCACGCTTTCCTTGACCAAAGCGAGCTTGTTGCCGCCGCCGGTGTCGACCTTGACGCTGGTCTGCGGTGTCACCACCGTTCGGCCGCGGGCGAATTCGTTGGGCTGGCTGACCTGCGGTGTTTCGCTGATCGTGACGGTGAGGTTGCCCTGCGCCACGGCGACCGTGGAGACGCGGACGTCCTTGCCCATGACGATGATGCCGGAGCGCTCGTCGATGACGATGCGGGCGAGCTGGTCCGGCTCGACGCGCAGCTGCTCGATGTCAGTCAGCAGCTTGATCATGTTGCCCTTGAAGCGGACGGGGATCTGCAGGACCACGGTCGAGGGATCGGTCGGCTCTGCCGAGTCGCCGCCGACGAACTCGTTGATCGTGGCGGCCATGCGGCGGGCGGTGGTCAGGTCCGGATTGCGCAGCGACAGGCGCAGCGTCGAGAGCTTGTTCAGCGCGAAATCGATCTCGCGTTCGACCACACCGCCATTGGCGATGCGGCCGACGGTCGGCACGCCGCGAGTGATCTTGCTGGCCTCGCCCTCGGCCGTGAAGCCGGAAATCGCCACCGGGCCCTGCGACACCGCATAAACCTCGCCATCGGCGCCGAGCAGCGGGGTGGCGAGCAGCGTGCCGCCCTGCAGCGACTTGGCGTCGCCCATGGCGGAGACGGTGACGTCGACTCGGGTGCCCTGCGTCGAGAAGGGCGGGAGGTTGGCCGTCACCATCACCGCGGCGACGTTGGCGGTGCGTATGGTGGCGCCGCGGGTGTTGACGCCGAGACGCTCCAGCATCGCCTGCAGCGACTGCCTGGTGAAGGGCGTGTTGTTGAGGGTGTCGCCGGTGCCATTGAGGCCGACCACGATGCCGTATCCCAGCAGCTGGTTGGAGCGGACGCCCTCGACCGAGGCGAGGTCCTTGATGCGCGAGAGCGCGAACACCGGCTGCGACGACAGGCCGACGACCACGGCCAGCAGGGCGGCCAGCGGCTTCAGCAGCGTCTTCAGGGCGGGGTTGCGGAACATGCGTCTGGCACCGGGACGGTTGAACTCGCCCGAGCCCTTGCGAGCGCCGTGCCAAACCGCTCGAATTTGAAAAGCCTTGTTTGTCAGTCGTTTGCAGTTCGGCGTCATGGTCGGGAGGCTCTGGCTGAACCTGCGCTTCCTGCCGGGGCGGCAGTTTCTGCCGGGCAATTTACCGGCTGTTAACCGTCTTCCGGCAAGAGTTCGTTAACCCTTGAAGAGGCCGCCGATGATCAGGATCGACCAGCGCGCGCCCGTCTCGAATGCCGGCCCGGCCAGTTCCGCGAGGCGCTCGAGCGGCGCGGCCTTCACGCTTCCGACGCAGGACACCGCGACCGCGACCCGCAGCAGCGGCGTCAGTGCGGCCGGGCCGCTCGACACGCTGCTCGCCGTCCAGGCGCAGGAGGATTCGCAGGATCGCAAGCGCCGGCAGGCCCGGCGTGGCCATGACCTGCTCGACGGGCTCGATCGCCTGAAGGCGGCGCTGCTCACGGGGAGGGTGCTGCCCTCCGAGCTGGAGCGGCTGCGCATGACGCTGTCGCTCCGGCGCGAGACCACGGACGACCCGCGGCTCGACGAGGTTCTGGCGCATATCGAATTGCGCGCGGCGGTGGAGCTCGCGAAGCTGAAGCGCTGAGGGTGGCGGAACAGTCATGCTCGCCCTTGTGGCGAGCATCCACGTCTTGAACACGGCGCTGCATCCGTGAAGACGTGGATGGTCGGGATGAGCCCGACCATGACGAGAAGCGTTACCGAATAAACTGATCGACATACTCCGCGCCTAACCCATTCTCGGCGTAATGCGCGCGGCATTTGTCGATGCGGGTGAAGACGTCGTCATAGCCGAGGCATTTGCCGTCCGGATCGACATAGATCATCGCGCCGTTGACCTGGAACATCGTGATCATCTCCTCGACATCGGGATCGACCACCAGCGTATGGGTCTCGCCCGGCGCTTCGTAGACATAGGAGCCCTCGGTCGCGACCCAGTCATGTTCGAGGTAGCGCCATTTGCCCTTGAGCACATAGCCATGGACCGGCAGCGGGTGGCGGTGCCGCGAGAGCACGCCGGCGCGGCGGACCTTGAGCAGGTTCATCCAGTAGCCGCGCGAGACGCAGAAGAGCAGGGGACGGAACCAGACATTGTCGTCGACCGGCACCCAGACGCGCTCATCCGTCGGGATCACGTTGGGGATGATCAGCTCCGGGGGCGATTCCTTCGGCTGGGGATGGCGATAAGGCGTCCAACGCTCCTCCTGCGTGGCCGCGACGGGCATCGGGCTCGTCGTGTTCATGGCGTCTCTCCCCGGCTGATGTTCTGATTCAAGCTGCGTGCAATCCGATTCAAGTTTCCGGCTCAAGTTCTTGAGCCCGAATCGGATTTTCTAAACGGCGAGGTAGCCGCCATCGACGGGCAGGATCGTGCCGGTGATGAACTGCGCTGCATCCGAAAGCAGGAAGGCGATGGCGCCGCCGACATCGCCCGGCTGGCCCCAGCGGCCCAGCGGCGTACGGGCGAGGATCGGGGCCGAGCGCTCGGCATCCTCGACCAGCGGGCGGGTCAGTTCCGTTTCGATCCAGCCCGGTGCGACCGCGTTGACGCGGATGCCGTCCGGCGCCCAGGCGGCGCCGAGCGACTTGGTGAGCTGGCCGATGCCCCCCTTCGAAGCCGCATAGCCCGGCGCGAAGGGAGAGCCGTGGAAGGTCAGCATCGAGGCGATATTGACGATGGCACCGCCGGTCTTCTCCGCGCCCTTGGCGGCAAGCTTGTCCCTGGCGGCGAGGCACATCCGCATCGTGCCATTGAGATTGACCTCGATCGTCAGGCGGAAGGCGTCGATCTCGAATTCCTTGCCGCCGCGCTGGATCATGCCGGCGCAATTCACCAATGCGTCGAGGCGTGGACAGGCCGCGACGATGGCCGCGACCTGGTTGTCGCGGGTGACGTCGAGACGGGCATGGCGGATGGCCGGATGAGGTGGCGCCGCCGCCACCTCATCCTCGGTCAGGCCGGTGGCGAGGACCTCGTAACCGGCCGTGGCCAAAGCGAGAGCTGCACCTGCGCCGATGCCGCGCGTGCCGCCGGTGACGAGGGCGAATTTGGTCGAGGTCGCGTGTGTCATGAAGCAAGGCTAGAGCGGCCTGCGCCCCGGAGAAAGGCGGGAAGTTGCAGGCCGCCATGCTGTGGCGGCCCTTCCGGTCAGTTCCACTTGTATTGCAGGGAGAGCATCGCCCTGCCGCGCGTCTCGAAATCGCTTGCGACGAGCGGCACCTTGCGCGCCAGCGTGACGTCGAAAGAGGTCTGCCAGGGCAGGTCGGCGAGCTTGGCGAGATCGACCGAAAGTTTCATCTCCGGCGTCATTGCGGTGTGAAGGCCGTCGCCCGGCGCGAAGACGTAAGTCCCGCCCATGGCGAGCTGCGAAGTCAGGGTGAGATGCGGAAACAGCTCCTGCCGGTAGCCGATCAGCGCTTCGCCGACCTGTTCGGGGCCGCCGTAGAGCGAGGAGCCGCCGCCCGTGGCCAACCCCCAGATGAAGCCCTTGCCGCTGCCGACCGGCTGGGCCAGCCGCCAGCGCAGTTCGGCATTCCGCGTCGCGCCGGTGCTGGCCGGATCGGAGAGCGTGGTCGAGAGCGAGAAGATGTCCTGGCCCAGTTTGAAGCCGACGGAACGATCCTGCTCGGCGCTCGTCATGCTCTGGCGTGCCGCGAAGCCCTTGCGGATGATGTCGACTGGGATCGGCGCCCGCGCCCGCAAATGGGCGCCGGATGTCGCAGCGGTGCGGCCGAGCGCGGCGAGGCCGGGATCGAAGACGATGGCATCGGGCTCGCTCGCGGCAGGAGCCGGCATCGCGTCCTCATCCGGATCGATCAGCGCGCCGCGAGGAATCGGCAGCGGCACGGCAGGCGCTTCCTCCGCCGTGAGCGGTGCGGATGCGAAAGCGGGGCCGAGCGTCGCCGCGAGAAGGATCGCGGCCGGCTGGAGGCCGGTGCGAAGATCGAGAATGAAACGGAACACGTCGTTCGTCCTGTCGCTATGACGAGCGGCAGGTCAGGCTAGGCGTGGAAGGTGCCGATTTTGCGGCAGTGCAGCATAAACCCGCCCTTGCATTGCCCGAAAGCTGCGCTTCCCCCGCCGCTCCGAACCCGCTAGGAAGCGACCCAGCCGCAGGCCGCGGCCTCAAGCCGGGGCCACGGATCGTTCTATCTGGAGAGAGCAGGGGTCATCGCATGAGCAAGATCAAGGTCGCCAACCCGGTCGTCGACATGGACGGCGACGAGATGACCCGGATCATCTGGCAGAAGATCAAGGATACGCTGATCTTCCCGTATCTGGATCTCGAGCTCGACTATTACGACCTTTCGGTCGAGAACCGCGACGCGACCAACGACCAGGTCACGATCGACGCCGCCAACGCCACCAAGAAACATGGCGTCGCCGTCAAGTGCGCGACCATCACGCCGGACGAGGCCCGCGTGAAGGAGTTCAACCTCAAGGAGATGTGGAAGTCGCCGAACGGCACGATCCGCAACATCCTCGGCGGCGTGATCTTCCGCGAGCCGATCATCTGCAAGAACGTGCCGCGCCTCGTGCCGGGCTGGACCCAGCCGATCGTCATCGGCCGCCATGCCTTCGGCGACCAGTACCGCGCGACCGACTTCAAGTTCCCGGGCAAGGGCACGCTCTCGATCAAGTTCGTCGGAGAGGACGGCAACGTCATCGAGAAGGAGGTCTTCAAGGCCCCCGAGGCCGGCGTCGCCATGGCGATGTACAATCTCGACGACTCGATCCGCGACTTCGCCCGCGCCTCGCTGAACTACGGCCTGATGCGCAAGTACCCGGTCTATCTCTCGACCAAGAACACCATCCTCAAGACCTATGACGGCCGCTTCAAGGACATCTTCCAGGAGATCTACGAGAAGGAGTTCAAGGCGGAGTTCGACAAGCTCGGCATCACCTACGAGCACCGCCTGATCGACGACATGGTCGCCTCGGCGATGAAGTGGTCGGGCGGCTATGTCTGGGCCTGCAAGAACTACGACGGCGACGTGCAGTCCGACACCGTGGCGCAGGGCTTCGGCTCGCTCGGCCTGATGACCTCGGTGCTGATGACGCCGGACGGCAAGACCGTCGAGGCCGAGGCGGCGCACGGCACGGTGACCCGCCACTATCGCGAGCACCAGAAGGGCAAGGAGACCTCGACGAACTCGATCGCCTCGATCTTCGCCTGGACCCGCGGCCTCGCGCATCGCGCCAAGCTCGACAACAATGCCGAGCTCGCCAAGTTCGCGACGCTGCTGGAGAAGGTCACGGTCGACACCGTCGAGGCCGGCGACATGACCAAGGACCTCGCGCTGCTGGTCGGCGCCGAGCAGAAGTGGCTCTCGACCACCGGCTTTCTCGAGAAGGTCAGCGAGAACATGCGCAAGGCGATGGCCGCCTGATTTCAGGCACATCGTTGTGAAACGAGAAGCTCGGCCGAAAGGCCGGGCTTTTTCGTTCCGGAGCGGCTCATGCCCCGCGTGGCGCTTCGATCATTTGGTCCTGCGGCCGAAGGTCGTGCGCTGCGGGCTGATGCTGCGGCCTGCTGCAGGGCGCGGAGGCGCCGGTTGTGAGGAGGCCACCGCTTCGGCGGAGCGCTTCTCCAGATAACGCGCGATCATGGTATCGGCGGCGGCACCGCCATCATCGAGGGCGATCTTGCCCGGTGGCCTGCTGCGCTCGCCAGGAGGCGGACCCCGGCGCAGAAGCAGCACGATCCTGACCAGCAGAATGATGACGAAGATTAGGCCGATGGCGCCTAGACCGAGAATGGTAGGGCCCAGGCCGAGAGCGTTTGCTCCTGCAATGCCGTTCTCGACGTCGAGTAGCGACTTGAACGCGCCGAGCTCGCCCAGCCGCCGACGAAATAGAAGATCAGGCCGCCGCAATAGAGGAGACCGACCAGTGCGCCGAGCACTCCCGTGATGTTCTTCAGTGAACGCATGCCGCTCTCCCTGGGCATGCGTTACAGGATGCTGGAGAGGTGGAAAGAAACGCTGAATCCCCAGCTGCGGTGCCGGGGGGTCATTCGACGGTTACTGCGCGTCGCGCCAGGATGCGATGCTCCGCCAGCGGTGCGTGCAGCACGTAGCGCAATTCATAGACGCCCGGCTGGTCCGGCGCCTCCAGCGTCGCCTCGACATTCTCCGCCGGGAGGAAGCGCGGACCATCCGCCTCGGCAGGCGCATCGGGCCTTACCAGCATTACGCGGTCCTGCTCGCCATTGGGGCCGATGCCGCGCACCGGCAGGCTCTGGCCGCGGCCGACGCGTTCCGGCGCGGCCAGCGTCGCGCTCGGCTCGGTCGTGGCGAGCGGCTGGCGCAGCAGGATGACGGGCGCGCCGTCCTTCTCCACGGTCAGGCGCAGTTCATAAGCACCGGCCGCCCCCGGCGTCGGCAGCGCAGGGACCGCATTCTTCGGCTCGACGACGACGATCGCCTTGCTGGCGGGGTCGTCGAGCCGGGCGATGGCGAGCCGAGCACCCTGCGGCGCGTTGCTGAGGAAGACGCTGAGCGGTGCGCCGGCGACGATGGACCTGGCCGCGGAGAAGGTCGGTCCGTTGCTGCGGCGCTGGGCAGGCTTCGTCTGCGCATTGGCGAGCGCCGGCAGGAGCAGGGCGGCTAGCCCGATCAGAAAACGGCGTTTCACGTTCATCCTCTCGCCAGCGTCCGGATGCGCTCGGCAAGCCGGGGGTGGCGCGTGGTCAGGGCCCGGAAATCGATGGGATCGAGCACCAGAAGCTTGGACGGAGCCGTCGCCACCGCCGCTTGCGGGCAGGGCGAGTGGCTTGCGATGGCGATATCATCGAGCTGGAGTTCGCCGAAAAAATGGCCTTCGTCGAGCCGGTTGCGGCTATCGGCGAGCAAAACCTCGACCTCGCCGCTGGCGATGAAATAGAGCGCCCGGCCGGGCTCGCCCTGATGCATGATGATGGCGCCGCTGCGCACCGTCTGTGCGCGCAGGAACTGCATGACGGCGGCGATCTCGCCGGCATCGAGCCCGCCGAAGAGCGGCACGCGCGCGATCATGCTCCAGGTGACGACGAATTCACGCCGGTGGATCTCCTGCGCGAAAGCCGTGGCAACGATGCCGACTGGCAAAGCGAGCATGACGAGGCCGAGAACCGCGGTGACCGCTGCCACCGCCTTGCCCGCGGCCGTCACTGGATAGACATCGCCATAACCGACCGTGGTCAGGGTGATGATAGCCCACCACATCGCATCGGGAATGGTGCCGAACTTGTCGGGCTGGGCCTCGTGCTCGACGAGATGCATGGCGCTCGCCGCGACCAGCATCACGCCCATCAGGATGACGAAGCAGGCGACGAGCGCCTTGCGCTCCGACGCCAGCGCTGCGGCGAGCGAGGCCATACCTGGCGAATAGCGGCCGAGCTTGAAGAAACGCAGCAACCGCAAGAGCAGCAGGAATTCGAACTCGCCGAAGCCGAGCAGCCCGGCGGCGAGCGGCAGGATCGCGAGCAGGTCGATGATGGCGGGGAAGGAGCGGAGATAGGCGAGCCGGGCCCGCGTCGCGCTCAGGCCCCGATAGCGGGCGTGCTCGGGCGCAATCCAGATGCGAATGAGATATTCGAGCGTGAAGACTGCGAGCGAAATGCGCTCCAGCAGCATAAGGGCTGGCCCGAAACGCGCGGCGATCGACGGAACCGAGGCCAGCACGATCCCGAGCACGTTGGCTGAGATCAGCGCGACCAGCGCCCGGTGGATCACGGTGGCGACGAGATCGTCGCCGGCCCCGTGATCGAACCACAGGTGGACCTGCCACCGCCAGCCCCGTCGAGGCGTGGCGGCGGCCATCTCGCCGTCAGCCCATCGCCGCAGCGACGGCGTCGAGCGCGGCTTGCGCCTTGCTGCCGTCAGGGCCGCCGGCCTGGGCCATGTCGCGACGGCCGCCGCCGCCCTTGCCGCCGAGCTGCTCGGAAGCCGCGCGCACCAGAGCGACCGCATCGAAGCGCTCGGTCAGGTCCGGCGTGACGCCGACCACGACGCCGGCCTTGCCGTCATCGGCTATGCCGACGATCGCGACGACGCCGGAGCCGACACGGGCCTTGGCCTCGTCGGCGAGGCTCTTCAGGTCCTTCATCTCGACGCCGGTGACGGCACGGGCCAGCAGCTTGGCGCCTGCGACCTCGCGCACCGGATCCTCGGCCGCGCCGCCGCCGCCCATGGCGAGCTTCTTGCGGGCCTCGGTCAATTCGCGATCGAGCTTGCGACGCTCCTCGATCAGGGCTGCCAGGCGGTTGCCCGCTTCGGCCGCGGGGACCTTGAGCAGGCTCGCCAGCCCGTCGAGCAGGCGCGATTCCTCATTGAGGCGCAGGCGCGCGCCATTGCCGGTCATCGCTTCGAGGCGGCGCACCCCGGCGGCGACGGCACTTTCGCCGACGATGCTGACGAGGCCGATATCGCCGGTGCGCGAGGCATGGGTGCCGCCGCAGAGCTCGACCGAAAAGGCCTTGCCGGCCGGGTTGGTGCCCATCGAGACGACGCGGACCTCATCGCCGTATTTCTCGCCGAACAGGGCGCGCGCGCCGGAGGCGATCGCCTCGTCGACGCTCATCAGGCGGGTCGTGACCGGCTCGTTCTTCAGCACGATCGCGTTGGCGATCTCCTCGACCTCGCGCAGTTCCTCAGCGCTGATCGGCTTCGGATGCGAGAAGTCGAAGCGCAGGCGATCGGCCGAGACCAGCGAGCCCTTCTGCGCGACATGGTCGCCGAGGACGAGGCGCAGCGCCTCGTGCAGCAGGTGCGTCGCCGAGTGGTTGGCGCGGATCGCGGTGCGGCGCTCATGATCGACGACGAGCTCGACGGCAGCGCCGAGCTTCAGCTCGCCTTCCTTGACCGTGACGCTGTGGGCGAAGACGTCGCCGAGCTTCTTCTGGACGTCCGTGACTTCGACCAGCGTGCCCGGCGCCTTGACCTGGCCGGCATCGCCGACCTGGCCGCCGGACTCGCCGTAGAACGGGGTCTGGTTGACCAGCATGAAGCCGCTCTCGCCGGCCTTCAGGGACTGGACCTCGGCATTGTCGCGGATCAGCGCGGTGACCACGCCCTCGGCGGTTTCGGTGTCGTAGCCGAGGAATTCGGTGGCGCCGACCTTGTCACGCAGCGGGAACCAGAGCGTCTCGGTCGCAGCCTCGCCGGAGCCCGACCAGGCGGCGCGCGCCTTGGCCTTCTGCTGCTGCATGGCGGCATCGAAGCCCTCGATATCCACGGTGATCTCGCGGGCGCGCAGGGCGTCCTGAGTCAGGTCGAGCGGGAAGCCATAAGTGTCGTAGAGCGTGAAGGCGACGTCGCCCTTGAGGCTCTGGCCAGCGGTCAGGTCCTTCGAGGCGTCGTCGAGCAGGGAGAGGCCGCGCGCCAGCGTGGTGCGGAAGCGGGTCTCCTCCAGCTTCAGCGTCTCGGTGATCAGCGCCTCGGCGCGCAGCAGCTCGGGATAGGCGCGGCCCATCTCGCGGGTGAGCGCCGGCACGAGCTTGTAGAGCAAGGGCTCCTTCGCACCGAGGAGCTGCGCATGGCGCATGCCGCGGCGCATAATCCGGCGCAGCACGTAGCCGCGGCCCTCGTTCGAGGGCAGCACGCCGTCGGCGATCAGGAAGGCCGAGCAGCGCAGGTGATCGGCGATGACGCGGTGGCTTGCCTTCATCGGGCCGTCCGGGTCGACCGAGGTCAGGTCCGCGATAGCGGTGATCAGGGCGCGGAACAGGTCGATATTGTAGTTGTCATGCGTGCCCTGGAGCACGGCCGCGATGCGCTCCAGCCCCATGCCGGTATCGATCGAGGGGCGGGGCAGGTTGGTGCGGATGCCACCCGCCGTTTCCTCGTATTGCATGAACACGAGGTTCCAGATCTCGATGAAACGGTCGCCGTCTTCCTCGGGCGAGCCGGGCGGGCCGCCCCAGATATGGTCGCCATGATCGTAGAAGATCTCGGAGCAGGGGCCGCAGGGGCCGGTATCGCCCATGCGCCAGAAATTATCCGAAGTCGGGATGCGGATGATCCTGTCGTCGGTCAGGCCGGCGATCTTCTTCCAGAGGGCATGCGCCTCGTCGTCCTCGGAATAGACGGTGACCGTCAGCTTGTCCTTGGGCAGGCCGAATTCGCGGGTGACCAGGGTCCAGGCGTGGTGGATCGCCTGTTCCTTGAAATAGTCGCCGAAGGAGAAGTTCCCCAGCATCTCGAAGAAGGTGTGGTGGCGGGCGGTGTAGCCGACATTGTCGAGGTCGTTGTGCTTGCCGCCGGCGCGCACGCATTTCTGGGCGGTGGTGGCGCGCGAATAGGGACGCTTCTCCTGCCCGGTGAAGACGTTCTTGAACTGCACCATGCCCGAATTGGCGAACATCAGCGTGGGGTCGTTGCGCGGCACGAGCGGGCTCGACGGCACGATCTCGTGGCCCTGGGACTTGAAATAGTCGAGGAAGGTCGACCGGATATCGTTGACGCCGCTCATCGCTCTTTTGCGCTCTGATCTTGGGCAGGAGACCGGGCGTGCCCGGCAGGAAGGACCGGTTCTAGTCAGGCGGCTCGCCGCTGTCCAGAAAGCTCGTTGCAGCGCACCAGCCGCAAGACCTTATCGGCAAACGAAAACGGGCGGCCCCAAGGCCGCCCGCTTGATAGAAGAAGGCGAGAATGGCTCTGCCCGTCATTGGCGCTCCCTGCGTCATCCCGGGCTTCACCCGGGACCCATCGTAGAACGGAGCGCCCTCCGATGGATTCCGGATCAGCGCCGCTTCGCGGCTTGTCCGGAATGACGGCCGTATTGTTGATCAGGCCTCGCCTTCGTCGAGATCGTCCGCGGTCGGGTCCGCCTGATCGAGGATGCGGTCGGCGACGAGGCCGGAATTCTGGCGGATCGTGGCCTCGATCTTGGCCGCGACGTCGGGATTGGCCTTGAGGAAGCTCTTGGCGTTCTCGCGGCCCTGGCCGAGGCGCTGGCTGTCGAAGGAGAACCAGGCGCCGGCCTTCTCGACCATGCCGGCCTTGACGCCGAGATCGATCAGTTCGCCGACCTTCGAGATGCCCTCGCCGAACATGATGTCGAACTCGACCTGCTTGAAGGGCGGCGCGACCTTGTTCTTGACGACCTTGACGCGGACCTGGTTGCCGGTCGCCTCGTCGCGCTCCTTCAGCGTCGAGACGCGGCGGATGTCGAGGCGCACCGAGGCGTAGAACTTGAGCGCGTTGCCGCCGGTCGTGGTCTCGGGCGAGCCGTACATCACGCCGATCTTCATGCGGATCTGGTTGATGAAGATGACCATGCAGTTCGAGCGCGAGATCGAGGCGGTGAGCTTGCGCAGAGCCTGGCTCATCAGGCGGGCCTGGAGGCCGGGCTGGACATCGCCCATCTCGCCTTCGATCTCGGCGCGGGGCGTCAGCGCCGCGACCGAGTCGACCACGAGCACGTCTATCGCGCCGGAGCGGACAAGCGTATCGGTGATCTCGAGCGCCTGCTCGCCGGTGTCGGGCTGCGAAATCAGGAGGTCGTCGAGATTGACGCCGAGCTTGCGGGCATAGACCGGATCGAGCGCATGCTCGGCATCGACGAAGGCGCAGACGCCGCCCTTCTTCTGGGCTTCGGCGATGGTGTGCAGGGCCAGCGTGGTCTTGCCCGAGGATTCCGGCCCATAGATCTCGACGATGCGGCCCTTGGGCAGGCCGCCGACGCCGAGCGCGATGTCGAGACCGAGCGAACCGGTCGAAATCGTCTCGATCTCGATCGCCTGCGGGTTCTTGCCGAGCCGCATGATCGAGCCCTTGCCGAAAGCGCGCTCGATCTGGGAGAGCGCCGCATCGAGCGCCTTGGCCTTGTCCATCGAGGAGCCTTCCACGAGTTTGAGATTCGCCTGATTCACGGTTCGGGCTCCTTATGGCAGGGCGAGAGGGACATCTCAATGCGTCTTGACATCAGCATGGTCACGCTTTGTTCCTGCTAGCAAGTTCTTTTTTTGTTCTCTGTGTCAGTTTCTGTCAGGAGGCGTGTCAGGAGCTGACAGCCATACCCGGGCTTGGCCCGGGTATCTCGGAAACCAGAGCCTTCTTGTCGAGATTCTCAGGCCTGCGCTCCGCTCCGCCCGAGAATGACGCGGGAGCGGGAGGGCCTCAGCCCATCGCCGCCTTCACCGTTTCGACGAGCTGCTTCATCGTGAAGGGCTTGGGCAGGAAGTGGAATTCCTCGCCTTCCGGCAGGTTCTTGCGGAAGGCCTCCTCGGCATAGCCGGAGACGAAGACGACCTTGGTGTTCGGGTTGCGCTTGCGCAACTCGCCGAGCAGCGTCGGGCCGTCCATTTCCGGCATCACCACGTCGGAGACGACGAGGTCGATCCTGCCGTCGTTCTGCAGGAACGTATCCAGCGCCTCGACGCCGGAGGCTGCCTCGTGGACGGTGTAGCCGCGCGAGACCAGCATGCGGGCGTTGAGCGCGCGCACCGCATCCTCGTCCTCGACCAGCAGGATGACGCCGGCGCCGGTATGGTCGGCGGCGAGCTTCTTCGGCGCTTCCTTGGCGGCGGCCTCGGCGGCGATCTCCTCCTGGCTCGGGACATGGCGCGGCAGGAAGATCTGGAAGGCCGTGCCCTTGCCGATGGTCGAATCGACGAAGACATAGCCGCCGGTCTGCTTGACGATGCCGTAAACCATGGAGAGCCCGAGGCCCGTGCCCTTGCCGACCTCCTTGGTGGTGAAGAAGGGCTCGAAGATCTTGTCGAGATGCTCCTGCGGGATGCCGGTGCCGGTATCCTCCACCTCCAGCAGCACGTAATCGTCGGCCGGCAGCGCCTCGTGACCGAAGGAGGCGCAGTCCTCGCGGGCGACGTTGCGGGTGCGGACCGCGAGCTTGCCGCCATCCGGCATCGCGTCGCGGGCGTTGACGGCAAGGTTGACGATGACCTGCTCGAGCTGGCCGAGATCGGCCTTGACCGGCCAGAGATCGCGGCCCTGGCGCACGTCGAGCGTGACCTTGTCGGCGACGACGCGCTTCAGCATCAGCGAGAGGTCGGAGAGCACCTCGCCGAGCTCCAGAACCTGAGGGCGCAGGGTCTGGCGGCGCGAGAAGGCGAGCAGCTGCCGAACCAGCGCCGCGGCGCGGTAGGCGTTCTGCTTGATCTGCATGATGTCCGGGAAGGACGGATCTGTCGGCCGGTGGCTGGCGAGCAGGAACTCGGAGGCGTTGATGATGACCTGCAGCACGTTGTTGAAGTCGTGCGCGATGCCCCCGGCGAGCTGGCCGACCGCCTGCATCTTGCCGGCCTGGTCCATGTTGTCGCGCAGCTTGCGCTCGGCCGTGGTCTCCAGCGCGTAGACGATGGCGCGCTCGCCGTCGCCGCCCTCGGTGCCGGCGACGGGGGTGAGGTAGAGCTTGGCCGAGCGGCCGTCTTCGCCGGCGAGCGCGAGGTCGAGCGGGTTGCCGCCCGAGCGGCCGGCCATCACCTCGGCCAGCGCGGCGTCGAGCCCGGCGCCGGAGGCGACGAGGTCGTGGATGGTACGGGGCCTGAGACCCGCCGGGACCAGGCGGGCGAAGGCCGCATTGGAACGCAGGATGGCGCCGGCCGCGTCGATGGTGGCGATCGCCATCGGCGTCGAATGGAAGAAGCGGGCGAAGCGCACCTCGGCGTCGCTGCCGCCATCGGCGCCGGCTTCGCCCGCGGTGCGGTTGAGGACGAGGGTGCGCGAGGGGCCCGCGCGGCCGTCCTGGCCGAAGGCGACCTGATGATGCAGGCGCACGGGCAGGGGTGCGCCGTTGCGGCGCTTCAGGTCGACATCGAGCACCTCGACGCGAACATCGCCGGGCTGGCCGCGGATCGCCTGGATCAGCGCGGCGGCGGAGGGGGTGCAGACATCGTCGAGATGCAAGCCGCCGGAGCCGAAGCGGGCGAGGTCGAAATCGAGCCAGCCGGAGAGGGTGGCGTTGAGATAGGAGATTTCGCCGTCGGCATCGATCGAGATGAAGCCGGCCGGCGCATGGTCGAGATAGTCGATCGCGTGCTGGAGCTCCTGGAAAGCGTTCTCCTGGCGCTCGCGCTCGGGCGTGATGTCGGAGACCGACCAGAGCGTCGCGGTCGTGGCCTCCCGGCGGACTGGCGAGACGCGGACGCGATACCAGCCGACCTCGCCGCGCCCGTTCAGCGCGGGTTCCAGGCGCACTTCCTCGACGAGGCGGCGGTGCTCGCGGGCGGCGGTGGCGAGCCGGTAGATCGCTTCGGAGACGTCGGCGCGGCCGGTCAGCAGGCGGCCGACCGGCTTCAGGTCGTTGGCGCCGGTCGCGCCGGCAAGCGCCAGATAGGCCTCGTTTGCATAGACGATCTCGGTTTCGCTCTCGGTCACGACGATGCCATCATCGGCGCCGTCGACGATCGCCTTGGTCAGGTCGTTGCGGGCGGCGCGGCCGGAGAACTGCACGAGTCCGATGGCAAAGGCGAAGAGGCCGAAGACGCCGACCACCGAGAGGATGGCGAGCAGGCCGAGGATCAGGGGCTGCGCCCATTCATTGGCGAGGAAGCCGAGCGCGATCGCCGCGCCGACGAGCAGGGCCGCGACGAACAGGATGATCCCGATATGGCCGGGCTTGTCCGAGCGATCGATCGTATTGGTCGCCGTGCTTCCGCTCATTGCGGTCAAACCCGTTTCCTTGCTCGCCTCTCGGAGCCCGCTGCATCCTGACCGGAACATGCCGTCATTCCGGACAAGCCGCCATGGCGGCGCCGATCCGGAATCCATCGTAAGGCTCCGCGTTCTACGATGGATCCCGGGTCAAGCCCGGGATGACGGCGCGGTTCCGTCCAACGCAACATGCCCGCGACCTGAGACAATTCCGTTATTCGCATCCGTGCCGAGTTAGGCGCGGCGGCCCTTCAGGCGCAAGACGTATCCGATGACTTCGGCGACAGCCTGATAGTGTTCGACAGGAATCTCTTCGTCGATGTCGACCGTAGCGTAGAGCGCGCGCGCGAGCGGCGGGTTCTCGACGATCGGCACGCGGTGCTCGCCTGCCACCTCGCGGATCTTCAGGGCCATCGCATCGACGCCTTTCGCGAGGCATAAGGGCGCCGCCATGCCGGGCTCGTATTGCAGCGCGACGGCGAAGTGGGTCGGGTTCGTGATGATCACCGTCGCCTTCGGTACCGCCGCCATCATGCGCTTGCGGACGCGGCTGGCGCGGATCTGGCGCAGCTTCGCCTTGACCTCGGGATTGCCTTCCGAGTTCTTGAACTCGTCCTTCATCTCCTGCTTGGTCATCTTCTGGCGCTGGTACCAGGAGAAGCGCTGCCAGCCGAAATCGCCGATGGCGATGATGGCGAAGAGAGCGAGCACCGCGCCCATCAGCTGGATCGCGAGCGAGAGCGCCGCCGGCATCAGCGCCTCGACGCCCATCTGGGCGAAGCCTTCGAGCCGGTCGTGCTGGCCCCACAGCGTATACCAGACGACGATGCCGATCAGCAGCGTCTTGGCGAGGCCCTTGGCGAAATTGACCCAGGCCTCCTTGCCGAAGAGGCGCTTGGCGCCGGCCATCGGCGAAATCCGATTGAACT
>JBDHTM010000018.1:0-59932 GCA_039808685.1 Allobosea sp.
GCGCCGGTATCGACCTCCAGCACCTCGCGCGCGATCGGCTCGAAGGCGGCGCGGAAATGCTGCATCGACTTGACGATCACCGTCGACTTGCGGGTCGGATCGACGCCGAGCGAGGTGAACTGCGCAAGGTCGGTCGCCTGGCCGTTATGGGTGATGACAATGATCTCGACATCGTCGACGCGCAGCAGGGCCGAGAGCCCGTAATTGCGCCAGACGCCGCCGGCCATCGGGCCGTGGCAGAGGAAATAGCCGTCGGTAATCGCGACGACATGGGCATCGAGATCGAGCGGCCCGCCGCCCATGGTCGGATCGACCTTGCCGCCGAGCTTGATCCGGCCGCGCTTGCCGACGCCGATCGCCTGGGCGGCGAGCACGGCCTCGGGGTCGCAGATCGCATGGAAGCCGACATTCTTCAGTCCGGCATCGAGCACGGCGCGCAGCAGATTGGTGGCGTCGCCATAAGCACCGGAACCGGGATTGTCGGAATAGTCCGAGATCACCACCGGCTTGTAGCCGGGCTTGCCGGTATCGGCCTCGCCGGCCTTGGCGCGGGCCATGGCCTCGGCCAATGGCGTGAAATGGATCGAGGAGAAGCGGCGCTGCTCCCAGGCATAGTCCATCAGCTCTTCGGCGATGGCCTGAGCCTTGCCGCGATCGTCGGCGGTGACCGCGATCGAGGGGCCGATATCGTGGACGTCGGCCGAGGAGAAGCCAGCCTGGACGCTGACGACCAGCGCATCGCCCGAGGCTTCGAGCGCATCGCCCCGGCGCAGCAATTCAAGGAAAGGCGGCGAGGTCGTACGCCCGCCGTCGAGCGCATAGAGGATTGGGCGCCGGGCGAGCGCGACCTTCGGCTTGATCTCACCCTTCATAGCGCGCTCCAGCAGCTCCGCCGCCTGCCAGGTGCGCTCGTATTGGTCGATATGCGGATAGGTGCGGTAGGAGATCAGCGCATTGGCATTGTCCGCCATGAGCTGCGTGACCGTCGCATGCAGGTCGAGCACGGCGACAATGGGAATGTCAGGGCCGATGCGCCTGCGCAGCCGGGCGAGTAACTCGCCCTCGCCGTCATCCGAGCTTTCCGTCGCCATCGCGCCGTGGAGATGCAGCAGCACGCCGTCGACGCCGGGGGCGGCATCGACGATCTGGCCGGCGAAGAGGTCGAAGGCGGCATCGGTGACGCGGCCGGACGGGTTGGCGCCGGTCACCAGCGGGTGGACGAGGCTCCAGCCGAACTTGTCGGCCGCCTCGAAGGCCGCGCCCATCGAGGTGCGCGTGCCGCGGAAGGCGCCGGGGATCTCATTGTCGCGGAAGGCGCCATGCGCCCGGAAGGTGGCCTCGTCCGTGAGCTGAACACTGAAGGTGTTCGTCTCATGCATGAACTCGGCGATCAAAACGCGCAGCACCGTCATCTCCCCAAAGCATCGTTCAATTTTTTTGACAATGTGAGCGAGGAACCCACGCCCAGCCACTGATTTTCGCGCATACGTCCCCAGAAACCTGCGCGCTTGTCGAAATGTGGTGAATATGCTCGACTGATCGGAACCAACTGGACGATGGCGCCGTTTCCGCAGCGGATCTCCGCGAGCCCCGCCCATGCCGGTTTCCCCGCACGCTAAACGCTCCTTCGCCACGACGCGACTGCGCCGCGTTTCGCGTGACGAACTCAACGCGAAGGCGCCCGCCAAGCCCCGCCGCTCGCGTGCGCGCATGCGGGCTGGTGGCAGCCTGAGGCCAGGGGAACAATGCCGCCTCTGAGCGCTTGGTCCCGGAAATCCCATTGGAGGAGAACCGCCATGGCCCAGGCTGACAGGAACCGCGAGAACCCCGCTCAGCTCGAAGACGAGCGCAAGCCCGTGAATGCCGGCCAGACTGCCGTCGAGGCTGATCCTGCGGAGAGCCACCGCGTCAGCGACCGCACCAATGTCCACGACGCCGGCAGTGATGCCAACGACACTCCAGACGGGCTGACGGAATTGGAAGAAGCCGTGCGGCAGGCGGCCGAGGATGTTCCTGTCGGCAGGCCGTTGCGCGGCAAAACCGAAGCGATTCCGGTCTTCGATCGCGGCTCGCTTCCGCCGAAGACCTGAGCCCGGCGGGGAAGGCAACCCGATGATCGGTGACTGGAGCTTCGTCGTCTGGATCGTCGTGATCGGCGCACCGGTGGGGATCGCGCTCGCAACCTTATGGGCGCGATCCCGCGGCGCGGGCGGCGCGATGCTCGACAAGCCCAGCGCCGACGACCCGCGCGATCCGACCTAGGAGGCGCGTCCGCGCAGCGGCCTAGATCGACTTGAAGCTCGGGTAATGGCCGCGATAGCTCTTCTCGAGGATGGCGACACCGCCACGCTCCTTCAGTGTCTTCGCGACCTTGAGCCCGAGTTCCCGCGCCTCCTCCGGCGCAGCGCTGTCGTCGGCAACGACACGTTCCGTGCCCTCGATCGAGGTTACCTGCGCATGCAGCGCCAGGCGGCCGTCCTGCCAGGTCGCGCAGGCGCCGACCGGCAGGCTGCACCCTGCCCCCAGCGCGTGCATCATTTCGCGCTCGGCCTCGGCCTCGGCGCGGGCCTTCGGGCACTCGATCGCCTTGAGCACCTCGATCACGGCCGTATCCTCGGCACGGGCTTCGAGCCCAAGCGCGCCTTGCCCGACCGCGTAGGGGAACAGGGACGGAGCCAGCACCTCCGAGGAGGCCTTGTCCAGGCCGAGGCGGCGCAAGCCGGCATGGGCGAGGATGACCGCGTCGAGCGCGTCCTCCCCGCCGATCTTGGCGAGGCGCGGCCCGACATTGCCGCGGATCGGCACGACGGTGACGTCCGGCCGCAGGTTCAGGATCTGGGCACGGCGGCGCAGCGAGCCCGTGCCGACACGCGCGCCCTGGCGCAGCGAGGCCATGGTCGCGCCACAGAGCGCGTCGCGCGGGTCCTCGCGCGGCGGCACCGAGGCGAGGACGAGGCCCCCATGCAAGGTAGTCGGCAGGTCCTTCAGCGAATGGACGACGAAATCGACCTCGCGCTTCACCAGTTGCTGCTCGTGCTCGATGGCGAAGACGCCGACCATGCCGAACTGGTGGAACTCGGAGATGCGGTCGCGATCGGCAATGGTGGCGATCTGGCAGAGGGAGAATTCCGCCTGCGGGAATTTCTCCCGGATCAGGCCCATGACGTGGTTGGTCTGGGCCATCGCGAGCGGGCTGCGGCGCGTGCCGATCCTCAGATGCATGATCACAAAGCTTTCGATCTGTCCGGCCGGGCCGGTACTGCGGCGATCTATAGCAAGGGCGCGCCGGGCTGACGAGAGCGGAGCCAGCTCGCGGTGCGCTAGCTCAATTGCCGGCGGCGCCCGGTCCACCTTGCTCCCGTATCGTCGCCATCGCCTGCCCGAGGACCTCGAACACGCGCGGATCGCGCGACTGGGCGACGTTGAAGCGCATGAAACGGCCGGCCGTCTGCGCGACGCTGAAGACATTGCCCGGCGCCAGCACGACGCCCTGCATCACAGCAAGACGGGCGAGCGCGGCGGAATCCACTCCCTCCGGCAGCTGGCACCAAAGATAGAAGCCTCCGCGCGGCATCAGCCAGGGGTGTATTCCGAGCGCTTCCAATCGGGCAGAAACCTCGCGCCGTGCCTGGGCCAGACGGCGGTGCAGCTCTTCCATATGCTTGCGGTAGCTGCCGCCCGCAAGGACGCCCGCGAGCACGTCCGTCGAGACCGGGCCGGGGCCACCGAAATTGGTCGCGACCTGCAGATCGACCAGCCCCTCCACCCAGTCCGCCCGCGCCGCGATATAGCCGCAGCGGACCGCGGCCGAGAGCGTCTTCGAAAAGCTGCCGATCCGGATGACGCGCTCCAGTCCGTCGAGCGTCGCCAGCCGCGATGAGGGTTCCGGCTCGAAATCGGCGAAGATGTCGTCCTCGACAATGATCAGGTCGTTGGCTGCGGCGGTACTCAGCACGCGGTAGGCGGTCGGCGGCGACAGACTGGCGCCGGTCGGATTGTGCAGTCCGGAATTGGTCAGGTAAAGACGCGGGCGCTCGGCCGCGACCACCGCCTCGAAAGCCGCGATGTCCGGCCCGGAGGACGTATAGCGCACGCTCAACACGCGCACCTGATGCGCCCGCAGCAGCGCCTGGAAATTGAAATAGCAGGGATCGTCAACGAGGACGGTATCGCCCGGCCGCAACAGGAAGCGGCAGATCAGGTCCAGCGCCTGCGTACCCGAGCCGGTCAGCATCAGCTGCTCCGGCGCAACCGCGAGCCCAGCTTCGGCGAAGCGCCCGAGCAGGAGCCGGCGCAGGACGGAGGCGCCGCGCGTGCCGCCATAATCGGTCAGGATCGCGCCATCGGCCCGCGCCAGCGCCCGGAAACCGCGACGCAAAGCCTCATCCGGCATCCAATCGGCCGGAAGCCAGCCACAGCCCGGCTTCAGCGCGCCGGGCTCCGCATCGAGCGACTGGCGCGAGACCCAGAACGGATCGACCACGCGCTCCTGCGGGGAAGCCGCTTGCGTCAATGCCAAGGGCGGCAGACCGCCGCCGGTGACATAGAAGCCCGAGCCCTGCCGCGCCCGGATCAGGCCTTCGGCCGCGAGGCGGTCATAGGCCTCGACAACGGTGGAGGGCGAGACCTTCATCGTCGCGGCGAAGCGACGGATCGAGGGCAAGCGGTCGCCAGGCGCCAGGGTCCGCGCCGCCAATCTGCCGCGGATCGCCGCCATCAAAGCTTCGGTTCGCGTCGAAGAGGCGTTGCCCTGAGTGAGTGTATGGCTATCCATAGCCATACAGTTTGCCATGAATGTATCGGTCTGTCGCTGGCTTCATCGAACGTCGACGCCTAGAGGCCGTTAGCGAAGAGGCAGGACGGATCGCATGGACAATGATTGGCGCGGCAAGGGCTGGAGCAGCGGGCTTATCGGCGTGCTGATCTTCAGCGGCTCGCTGCCCGCGACGCGGGTGGCGGTAGCCGGTTTCTCCCCGCTTTTCCTGACGGGCGCCCGGGCCGCGATCGCAGCGCTGCTCGGCGCAGCCTGCCTCATGCTGTTGCGCCAGCAATGGCCCAGCCGGGCCGATATCCGCCCCCTCGCGATCGTCGCGCTCGGCGTCGTGCTCGGCTTTCCCCTGCTGACAGCGCTCGCCCTGCAGCATATCCCCTCGGCGCGCTCGATCGTCTTCATCGGCCTGCTGCCGCTCGCGACCGCCCTGTTCGGCGTGCTGCGCGGCGGCGAGCGTCCGAAGCCGGTGTTCTGGCTGTTCTCCGGCATCGGCAGCGCCACCGTCGCGGGCTTCGCGCTCGCCCATAGCGACAGCGGCTCGCTGACCGGCGATCTGCTGATGGTCGCCGCCGTCCTGCTCTGCGGGCTCGGCTATGCCGAAGGCGCGACACTCTCGCGCCGGCTCGGCGGCTGGCAGGTGATCTCCTGGGCACTGCTTCTGTCGCTGCCGGCCATGGCTGTGGTCGCGCTGCTGTTCTGGCCCTCGACCTGGCACGGCATCGGGACGCGGGCCTGGGTCGGGCTCGGCTATGTCTCGGTGTTCAGCATGCTGGTCGGCTTCGTGTTCTGGTATCGCGGCCTCGCGCTCGGCGGCATCGCCAGCGTCGGCCAACTCCAGCTGCTGCAGCCGTTCTTCGGCCTGATTCTGGCGGGCGGGCTGCTTGGCGAGCCGATCGCCTGGACGATGATCGCCGCGACCGCCGTGGTCGTGCTTTGCGTGGCCGGAGCGAAGCGCTTCGCCTGATCACAGAGCCCCCGCACCAGAGCTCTTGGATTTCGCTCCATCCAACGCCATCTCATGGCTATCGGAGGTGGCGTCATGGCAAGCGGATGGGCTCCGGACGGAGCGGTTCAGGATCAGATCGACGGCTCGATCTCGGACGCAGTCCAACTGGCGCGCGCTCGCCTGCCGAGCGGTCCCGGCGAAATCTATTGCCAGGAATGCGGCGAAGAAATCCCCGAGGCGCGGCGCCGTGCCATGCCTGGCGCCCGTCTCTGCGTCATCTGCCAGTCAGGCCATGATCGCTCGGCCGCGCATTCCGGCTACAACCGCCGGGGCAGCAAGGACAGCCAGCTGAAATAAGCGGGGCTGGCGAAAGCCAAAGACCCCAACACGGAAGCTTTCAACGCGCCGAAGCCGGCTCAAAGACCAGCGGAGCCGTCGCGAGTTGGCAGCCCGCTCCTTCGTCCCGCCCCGCCCATCGCCTCATCGATCTCCGATTGAGCGATCGTGCCGATCTCCGCGATGAAGACGAGGCGCGTGCCGCGCTGTGCGGGATCGACCGGATCGAAAGGCGCCAAGGTGGCCCTCCCACCAGAGAGCTGGAAGAGATAGCGGCCATCCGGCTTCTCGACCGTTTCGAGGATGCCTTTCGCGCGGACGAGCCGCGGCGCAAGCCGGCCGATCGCCTGCTGGAAACGGGCGAGCGAAATCGGCTCCGCGGCTATCCAGTCGAAGCTCTCGAAGCGGTCGATATTCGGCCTCTTCGGGTGCGTCATCCGCTGGCGGGCCGTCCCGACCTCGGGAAAGACGAGCTCGAGGGGGATATCGCCGCCGGTCGCTTCGACGAGGGTGGCCCTGGGATTGATTTGCGAAAGGGCGCTACGGCGCGCGACCAGGGCCAGTTCGTCGACGAGATCTCCCTTGCTGACGGCGACGAGATCAGCCGCTCGCAACTGGCTCAGCAGCAGGGGATCGTCGAGCTCCGCCTCCGGCGATGCGGCATCGGCGACGCACAGCACCGTCTCCAATGGGGCTTCACGCCAGATCACCGGGTCCATCAGGTTACGGATGATATCCGCGGGATCGGCGACGCCGCTGGTCTCGATCACGATGGCCTCGGGCCGGGGAGTCCGCCGCAGCAGGTTGGCGAGCGTTCGCAGCAGATCGCCTTCCAGTGAGCAGCAGATGCAGCCATTGGCGAGGCTGACGACCCCATCCTCGGCGCCGGCGATGAGCTCGGCATCGATATTGATGGCGCCGAAATCGTTGACGACGGCCGCGATGCGGCGGCCGTCCGCCTGCTGCAGGATGCGGTTGACCAAAGTGGTCTTGCCGGCCCCGAGAAAGCCAGTGACCAGCAGGATCGGAATCGGCATGCCTCAGGCCGCCGCATCGAACGGGCGGCGCACCGGCCGACCCGGCCTCGCCGCGACGTTCATGAGCCCGTCAGTGATGACCGGCTCGCCGCTGACGATGAGGTGCCTGACGCCTTCGGCCGGGCGGTTCATCGCCGAGAACTCGGCGCGATCGGTCAGCTTCTCCAGGTCGAACACCACGACATCGGCATCGGCGCCCGCCTTCAGCCGGCCCTTCTCCCGCATCGCAGGCGTGCTCGCGGCCAGGATTTCGGCCGGGATCAATGTGCATTTCGCGATGCCCTCGCTCAGCCCGATTGCCCGCCGCTCGCGCACCCAATGGCGCAGGAAGCGCGTGAAGTTGCCCGAAGAGCGCGGATGCGACGTCGCCTCCTCCGGCAGGGGCCAGGCATCGCCGGTATAGGTCGATCCGTCCGGCATCGACCAGGGCATGGCATCCGATGCGATCGCGCCGCCGGGATACAGCACGGAGAGGTCGAGCATGTCGCGGTGGCGGGCATTGTTCTCCGTGTCGAGCACATGCCAGAGAACGAGTTGCGAAGGATCCTCGGATTGCGCCGATAGCAGGTCGTCGCGGTCCTGGATGCGGCGCCCGCTCGTGACGAGCTGGATCTGCTGGTAGCGCGTGTCGTTGCGGCTTTCGAAGTCCGGGTCGCTGAAAAACGCGGCGGCGATCACGGTCGAGCCCGTGCCATAGGGATAGGCTTCGACGGTGATCGGCAGGCCCTGCTCCTGCGCCTTCCTGATCAGCCGCGCGCAACGCTCCACATCGGTCTTGCTGGAACTGTTGAAGTGGCAGATGTGCATATGCGCGCCGGTCGCGCCGGCATAGCCGATGAGGCGGATATAGGCCTCCGCAGCGCTCTTCGGATCGGTGTTCGCCATATAGGCGATATGGGTGAAAGTCGGCACGCCGCGATCAGCCGCGAGCTGGCAGAGCGCCGTCAATTCCTGCACGCCAGCGCCGGGCGCGTAGGCATTGAGGATCCCGATGCCGATGCCGCCCTCGTCAAGCCCCGCCGCGATGCGGTCGAGGATGTTCTGCTGCTCGGCGGGCGAGGAGATATTGTCCATCCAGCGCGGGTCGCGCATGGCGCGTCCGAAGGCTTCCAGGGAGGATTCCTCGTTGATCCCGATCATCGCGCCGATCCGGGCGAAAGCCCAGTTCGTCGCGGCGCCGTAATTCAGGATCCGGCCCTGTTCCGCTTGCCGGCGATACCAGGACGCGACCGGCAACACCCCCGCTTCGAGGTCCAGCGTCGTGGTGACACCGTCGAAAGCCTGCATCCGGTCGGCCGGAATCGACTGGCCATGGGCGTGCAGGTCGATGAAGCCGGGAGCGACGATCAGCCCCCGCGCATCGATCACGCGCTCGGCATGGCCGAGGCCTGATCCGATCGCAACGATCTTTCCGTCGGCGATGGCAACATCGGCGATGCCGTCATGGCCGCTTTCCGGATCGACGACGCGGCCGCCCGCGATCAAGACTCCGCTCATCTGCCCTCGCCTCTCGTTCCCGTGATCGTTCGCCGGGGCCGCAGCCACCGCCGCCTGATGTTGGCCGATCCGGAATTGCCGGGGCAAGAGCGCCGCCCGGCGATCCGCTTTGGTCGATCATGCGGCCCAAGCATGCGCCAAAGCCCTACGATGGCGCGGGCGCGCCGGGCGGTTTCAGCTCCAGATCGGATATCCGCAAAGGCCAACCGGAGTCGCGTCTGCTGGTAACCTCGATGGCGGAAATGCCGATCGATGACGCTCGCCCTGATCAGACGCGCGCTTGAACTGAGGACGATCACAGTCCTTGCGGGCTCTCCCGAAAGGAATGTTCCGACGGTGCAGATCGGCGCGGGGTCCTGCCTCGATCATTTCGGCGCCGATCCGGCGACGCGCACCATTCTGCCCGCGATCGACGACGTCATTGACGCCTCACGCTTTCTCTCGTCGGCGCGCGCCGCAGCGCGGCTCAAGCCCGTGCCGGCCCTGAAGCCGACGCGCCTGGAGTCGCCCCGGCAGGCCATGACGCATTGGGCCCTGCGTGACCAGCGATGCCGCGCATGATGCCGCCTTCCATCGGGCGGGCCTGCTGCGGGTGAGCGACCTCGACGAGCTTTTTGCCAGACCCAATTTGCGGCAAAATTCCGCAACCAGTTCAATGTTTAGGGAGAGTGGTGCCGCAAGAGGGATTCGAACCCCCGACCCCCTCATTACGAATGAGGTGCTCTACCAGCTGAGCTATTGCGGCAACGGGTGGCGCTGTACCAGCAGGCGCCGGGCTTGGCAAGCCAATCTCGACATGATGCACAGCGCCTCACTCAGCTTCGCACAGCTGTTTCTCAATCCTTGCGCAGCTTCTCCGTCTCCGGCTTCTCCTGGCCGAGCGCGACGATGCCGCGGCGAATCGCGCGGGTGCGCGTGAAGTGCTTGTGCAAGGTCTCGCCGTCGCCGTAGCGGATGGCGCGCGTCAGCAGAGCGAGGTCCTCGTTGAAGCGACCCAGCATCTCAAGCACCGCTTCCTTGTTGTGCAGGAAGACGTCGCGCCACATCGTCGGGTCGGACGCGGCGATGCGGGTGAAGTCGCGGAAGCCGCCGGCCGAGAACTTGATCACCTCGGATTGCGTCACCGCCTCCAGATCCTCGGCCGTGCCGACGATGTTGTACGCAATGAGATGCGGCAGGTGGCTGGTGACCGCGAGCACGAGGTCATGATGCTGCGCGCTCATCACCTCGACCAGCGCGCCCATCCCCTCCCAGAACTGGCGCGTCTTCGCGATCGCCGCTGCGTCCGTGCCTTCCGGCGGCGTCAGAATGCACCAGCGGTTGAGGAAGAGGCTCGGGAAGCCGGCGTCGGGGCCGGAGTTCTCGGTGCCCGCGACCGGATGGGCCGGTACGAAGGCCACGCCCTCCGGTAGATGCGGCGAGACCGCATCCACGACCGAGCCCTTGACGGAACCGACATCGGAGACGATCGCGCCGGGCTTCAGCTCCGATGCGATCTCGGCCGCGACCGGGCCGCAGGCGCCAACCGGCACGCAGAAGATGATGTGATCGGCATCGCGGGCTGCTTCCGCCGCCGTCTCCACAACGGCATGGCCGAGGCCGAGCTCGCGCGCGCGCTTGCGGACGGCTTCGTCGCGATCGGCCAGCACGATCGTGCCGGCGAGGTTCAGTTCCTTCGCCGCGCGCGCGATCGAGGAGCCGATCAGCCCGATGCCGATGATGGCGAGGCGGGCGAAGACCGGCTCAGAACGGCGCGGCGCGAAGCTTTCCGCCATCTCGGTCATGCCTTGAGGAAATCGGCGAGCGCGGCGACGACGAGGCGGTTCGCCTCCTCGCTGCCGATGGTCATGCGCAGCGCATCCGGCAGGCCATAGCCGCCGACGGCGCGCAGGATCAGGCCGCGTTGGGTCAGGAAGGCGTCGGCGTCCTTGGCGGTCTTGCCGGGCGTCCTGGTGAAATGGATCAGCACGAAATTGCCGACAGAGGGCGTGACGGTTAGGCCGAGCTTTTCCAGCTCAGCCGTGGTCCAGGCGAGCCATTTCTCGTTGTGCTCAAGGGCCGCGGCGACATGGGCCTCGTCCGCCACAGCCGCAGCGCCAGCCTCGATCGCGGCGCCGTTCACGTTGAACGGGCCGCGGATGCGCTCGAGCGCATCGATGATGTGAGCCGGCGCATACATCCAGCCGATGCGCAGATTGGCGAGGCCATAGATCTTCGAGAAGGTCCGGGTCATCACGACATTCTCGCTCTCGGCGACGAGCTCGATGCCGGAGGCGTAGTCGTTGCGCCGGACATATTCGGCATAGGCCGCGTCGAGCACGAGCAGGACATGCGCCGGCAGGCCGGCCTGCAGGCGCTTGACCTCGTCGAAGGGCAGATAGGTACCGGTCGGGTTGTTGGGGTTGGCGAGGAAGACGATCTTGGTCTTCGGCGTCACCGCGGCAAGGATGCCGTCGACATCGGCCGTGTAGTTCTTCTCGGGCACGACGACCGGCTTGCCGCCCATGGCGAGAATGGCGATGCGATAGACCAGGAAACCGTACTGGCTGTAGATGCCCTCGTCGCCGGCGCCGAGATAGGCTTTGGTGACGAGCTCCAGCAGTTCATCCGAGCCGTTGCCGCAGATAATGCGCGCGGGATCGAGGCCATAGCGGGCGGCGATCGCCTGCTTGAGCTTGGTCGATGTGCCGTCGGGATAGAGTTCCAGCTTGGCGGCGAGGCCTTCGAAGGCGGCAATGGCCTTGGGGCTCGGGCCGAGCGGGGTTTCGTTGGAGGAGAGCTTGTGCAGCTTCACACCGGCGGGCGCGGAGGACTTGCCGGGGACATAAGCCTCGATATCGAGGACGCCGGGACGCGGAACGGGGCGGGACGCGGTCGTCATGGTGATTGACCTTGCAGCAGGAGGCAGTTCGGGAGCCCGCTCAGCGGGTGGATTTGACGGCGAAGCGGGCGGCGTGGCTGCCGATTTCGGCGAAATCGCTGAGGCCCGCCGGCACGAGCGCCTGGCGGATCGCGGCCTGGTCGACCTCGCCGGAGGCCGCGACGAGGAGCGAGAGATGCGAGCCGTCGGCGGCCGAGGCCGAGACCTCGGCGAGATGCTCGGCGAGGCCGTGCCGCAAGCTTTCAGACCAGCGCTCCACGCGGGCGGCATAGAGCACGATCTCGCGCACGGCCGCATCCGCCAGCGGCTTGGCGATGCAGTAGACCGGCGTCCCCGCGGGATGGTTCGGCCGCTCGATGAAGGGCAGCCGCGCGATGATCTTCGGCGCATCGGCCCCGATCAGGTCGCGCCACCAGATGCCGGCGCTGGCGCCTTGGTCCATGCGGAAGATGCCAAGATCGCCGGCCGACTCGGCGACCGCGCGGATGACCGAACGCGCGTCCTCATGCGGAATGTAGGGAACCGTGAAGCCGAAATGGAAGCGGGCGGAATCGCGCATCGCGGCATCGCCGCCGGAGATGTCGGCATGGACCGAGTAGTTCGCCTGCACATAGGTGAAGGTCGCGATGATGATACGCCAGACGCTCTCGACCGTGTCGAGCGGCAAGAGGCCCTTATGGCTGAGCGCCAGCCGCTTCATGATGTCGGCCTCGCGGCCGGGGCGGAAGGCGGAGCCGGAGGCCTGCGTCTTCTTGATCGAGATCAGCGTCTCGATGACCTGAGAGCGCTCCATCAGCAGCGCGTGCATCGCGCTGTCGATGCGGTCGATTTCACCGCGCAGATCGGCGAGAGACGTGGGGGCGGCTTCGGTCATGGCAACGCGCTTTCCGGCAAGGCCACGCTCCTTAGCGCTCCCGCAACGCCTTGGCAAAGCCGGCTGCGCAGTCCCGCGTTGACAGCGACGCGCTGACACGGCATCGCTAGTTCGATTTTCCGAACGCCTGGACCGGCAAGACAAATCCTACCGCCGAAGCGGACGACATGAGCGATCTCTCTCCCAGCCTGGCCGACCCGCAAAAGGAGGCGAACGAGCCTTCCAGCCCGGTTGCGCGCTTTGGCCCCGACACGCCGCTCCTGATGGATTGCGGCGTCGTGCTCGACCATTGGCAGATCGCCTACCAGACCTACGGCACGCTGAACGCCGAGAAATCGAACGCGGTGCTGGTCTGCCACGCCCTGACCGGCGACCAGTATGTCGCGAGCAGGAACCCGATCACCGGCAAGGGCGGCTGGTGGACGGCAATGATCGGACCGGACAAGCCGATCGACACAGACCGCTTCTTCGTGATCTGCGCCAACGTGATCGGCGGCTGTACCGGAACGACCGGGCCGGCCTCGACCAACCCGGCGACGGGCCAGCCCTGGGGCCTGTCCTTTCCGGTCGTGACCATCCGCGACATGGTGCGGGCGCAGGCTGCGCTCGTCGACTCGCTGGGTATCGAGACACTGTTCTGCGTCGTCGGCGGCTCGATGGGCGGCATGCAGGTGCTGCAATGGGCCGCGAGCTATCCGGCCCGCGTGTTCTCAGCGCTGCCGCTGGCAACCGGGGCCAAGCATTCGGCCCAGAACATCGCCTTCCACGAGGTCGGCCGGCAGGCGGTGATGGCCGATCCGGACTGGCGGCAAGGGCGCTATCTCGAAGAAGGCACGCGCCCGGCCAAGGGGCTCTCGGTCGCGCGCATGGGCGCGCATATCACCTATCTCTCGGAGCAGGCGCTGCACCGCAAGTTCGGCCGCAAGCTCCAGGACCGGGAGGCGCCGACCTTCTCCTTCGACGCGGACTTTCAAGTGGAGAGCTACCTCCGCCATCAGGGCTTGAGCTTCGTCGAGCGCTTCGACGCCAATTCCTATCTCTACGTGACGCGGGCGATGGATTATTTCGACCTCGCCGCCGACCATGACGGCGTGCTGGCGCGCGCCTTCGCGGGCACGAAGACGCGCTTCTGCGTGGCGTCCTTCACCTCGGACTGGCTGTTCCCGACGGCAGATTCGCGCGCGATCGTGCATGCGCTCAACGCGGCCGGGGCCTCGGTCTCCTTCGTCGAGCTGGAGAGCGACAAGGGCCACGACGCCTTCCTGCTGGAAGAGCCCAACCTCTTCGCCACCACGCGCGGATTTTTGAGCGCCGCAGCACGGGCGCGGGGGATTTGATGTACTCCGCGCTCTGTCATTCCGGGGCTTCGCGCAGCGAGGAACCCGGAACCCAGAACCGATGCCGTTCATCCATAAGGCGCCGGCTACGGAGTAACCCGATGACAGGAACCTGCGGTTTTGGGTTCCGGACTCAGGCCTGCGGCCTGCCCCGGAATGACGGCAGTGGTTCCCGCGCTAATGCGAGCTTCCTCGGATGACCCTCCTCGATACCAGCCAGACCAATCGCATCGACCTCAGGCTCGTCGCCGAGATGGTGCAGCCCGGTACGCGCGTGCTCGATGTCGGCTGCGGCGACGGCGCCTTGCTCGCGCTGCTGGCCGAGACCCGCCAGGTCGACGCGCGCGGCATCGAACTGTCACGCGAAGGCGTCGCCGATTGCGTGGCGCGCGGGCTCTCGGTGATCCAGGGCGATGCCGATACCGATCTCGCCGACTACCCGGACGACTCGTTCGACTATGTCATCCTCTCCCAGACGATCCAGGCGACGCGCAATCCCCGCCTGGTGCTGGAGCAGATGCTGCGCATCGGCCGGCACGCCATCGTCTCATTCCCGAATTTCGGACATTGGCGGATGCGCTCCCAGGTGTTCTTCCAGGGGCGGATGCCGGTGACGGATTCCCTGCCCTATGCCTGGTGGGACACGCCCAATATCCATTTCTGCACGATCCGCGACTTCGTCGCGCTCTGCGACCAGATCGGCGCCCGCAAGGAGCGCGCGGTCGCACTCGATGCGGCCGGTGGAAAGGTGGGCGTCAACGCGCCCTGGTGGTTCTGGAACCTGTTCGGTGCGCAGGCGGTGTTCTTGCTGAAGCGCGGTTAAGCCGCACCGAGCTCCAAAAACAAGAAAGGGCCGCTTGCGCGGCCCTTTCCTCATTGATCTGCCCGGCAGCTTTCAGTTCAGTATCACACCCGCCGGCCGCTTCTCCTTGACGGCTGCGACATGGCCCAGCATCAGCGTGCCCGGCCCGACCGTGATCGGCACGGTCTCGCCATCGACGATCTCGCCGGCAAGGATCGCTTCCGCCAGCGGATCCTGCACCGACTTCTGGATCACGCGCTTCAGCGGGCGCGCGCCATAGGCCGGGTCGTAACCCTTCTCCGCCAGCCACTCGCGCGCCTCCTTCGAGAGCTCGAGGGTGATCTTGCGGTCGGTCAGCAGCTTCTGCAGGCGCGCCATCTGGATATCGACGATGGCGTCCATATCCTTCCGCCGCAGGCGATGGAACAGGATGATGTCGTCGATCCGGTTCAGGAATTCCGGCCGGAAGGCGTGGCGGACCACACCCATGACCTCGTCGCGAACCGCGTCGCTGTCCTGCCCCTCGGGCTGATTCACCAGGAACTCCGAGCCGAGGTTGGAGGTCATGATGATCAGCACGTTGCGGAAATCGACGGTGCGGCCCTGGCCATCGGTCAGGCGGCCGTCGTCGAGCACCTGCAACAGGACGTTGAACACGTCCGGATGCGCTTTCTCGATCTCATCGAACAGCACGACCTGATAGGGCCGGCGGCGGACCGCCTCCGTCAGGGCGCCGCCCTCCTCATAGCCGACATAGCCGGGAGGCGCGCCGATCAGCCGGGCGACCGAGTGCTTCTCCATGTACTCGGACATGTCGATGCGCACGAGCGCGGTGTCGTCGTCGAAAAGGAACGAGGCCAACGCCTTGGTCAGCTCGGTCTTGCCGACGCCGGTGGGGCCGAGGAACATGAAGGAACCGATCGGGCGGTTTGGGTCCTGCAACCCGGCCCGCGCGCGACGGACCGCGGTCGAGACCGCCTCCACCGCCTCCTTCTGCCCGACGACGCGGGAGCCGAGAACCTCCTCCATGCGGAGCAGCTTCTCCTTCTCGCCTTCGAGCATGCGGTCGACCGGCACGCCGGTCCAGCGCGAGACCACCTGTGCGACATGGTCCGGCGTCACCGCCTCCTCGACCATGCCGGCATCGTCGCCCTTCTCCTCGATCTCGGCCAGGCGCTTCTCGAGCTGCGGGATCTCGCCATAAGCGAGCTCGCCCGCCCGCTGGTACTCGCCCTTGCGCTGCGCCTGGGCGAGTTCGTTGCGCGCGTTGTCGAGCTTGGTCTTGAGCTCCGCCGCCTGGCCGAGCTTGTCCTTCTCGGCCTTCCACTTGGCCGTGATCGTGTCGGAGCGCGACTCCAGATCGGCCAATTCGGATTCGAGCCGCTTCAGCCGCTCCTTCGAGCCGGCGTCGCTCTCCTTCTTGAGCGCCTCCTGCTCGATCTTGAGACGGACGATCTCGCGGTCAATCGAATCCAGCTCCTCGGGCTTGGAATCGACCTGCATGCGCAGCCGAGCCGAGGCCTCGTCGACGAGGTCGATCGCCTTGTCGGGCAGGAAGCGGTCGGTGATGTAGCGGTTCGACAAGGTCGCGGCCGAGACCAGCGCCGAATCCGCGATGCGGACGCGGTGATGCTGCTCGTATTTCTCCTTCAGCCCGCGCAGGATCGAGATCGTGTCCTCGACCGTCGGCTCCTCGACGAAGACCGGCTGGAAGCGCCTCGCCAGCGCCGCGTCCTTCTCAACATATTTGCGGTACTCGTCGAGCGTGGTCGCGCCGATGCAGTGCAGTTCGCCGCGCGCCAGAGCCGGCTTCAGCAGGTTGGACGCATCCATGGCGCCGTCGGTCTTGCCGGCGCCGACGAGGGTGTGCATTTCGTCGATGAACAGGATGACACCGCCATCCGAGGCCGAGACCTCGGTCAGCACCGCCTTCAGCCGCTCCTCGAACTCGCCGCGATATTTCGCGCCGGCGATCAGCGAGCCCATGTCGAGCGCGAGCAGCTCCTTGTCCTTCAGGCTCTCGGGCACGTCGCCATTGACGATGCGCAGGGCGAGGCCCTCGGCGATGGCGGTCTTGCCGACGCCGGGCTCGCCGATGAGAACGGGATTGTTCTTCGTGCGGCGCGACAGAACCTGAATCGTGCGGCGGATCTCCTCGTCGCGGCCGATGACCGGGTCGAGCTTGCCCTCGCGTGCCGCGGCGGTGAGGTCGCGGGCATATTTCTTCAGCGCGTCGTAGGCCTGCTCGGCCGACGCGGAATCGGCGGTACGGCCCTTGCGGATCGCCTCGATCGCGGCGTTCAGCGCCTGCGGCGTCACGCCCGCCTTGGAGAGCGCCTTGCCGGCCTCGGTGTCCTTCTCGATCGCCAAGGCGAGCAACAGTCGCTCCACCGTGACGAAGCTATCGCCGGCCTTCTCGGCCGCTTTCTCGGCGGTATCGAAGACGCGCGCCAGGCCCGGCGTCAGGTTGAGACCCCCCGAGCCGCCCGAGACTTTCGGGAGCTTGGCCAAGGCCTGGTCCACCAACTGCAATGCGACGCGCGACTGGCCGCCGGCCCGGTCGATCAGACCAGCCGCCATTCCCTCGTTGTCGTCGAGCAAGGCCTTCAGAAGATGCTCGGGGGTGAACTGCTGGTTCCCCTCGCGCAAGGCGATCGTCTGCGCCGCCTGGAGGAAGCCCTTTGCCCGATCCGTATATTTCTCGATATTCATTCAGATATCTCCGCCCGCAGGCCGCGCCCCGTAGCGACGTGAACCTGCTGCCCTTTCATCAGGATGGAGCGCCCCATGGGGCCGCCCCTCGCCCTCCAACATAGTGTGGCTTTCACGCAACGGAAGAGGGCTGCCGCAGAATTGACCTGACGCAAAGGGCAGGCGCAGATCGGGCATGGCCGGGACCAAGCGACAGCAGGCGATTCGCAAAGCCCTGAGGGCGGTGGCCCCAGGCATTCCGCTGTCCGACGCTGAGGCCGTGGTGACGCTGGCGGAGCGGCGCCACATGAAGGACCTGCCGCCTTCGACTGCGCTCTGGCTCGCGCTCGGCAGCCATGTCCGCCACGTCCATACCGATTACGAACGCCTGCTCTCGGAAGGTTACGACCGCGATGCCGCCCGCTTCTTCGTCGCCGACGAGACCGACGCCGTGCTCGCCGGCTGGGGCTGCCAGCGTTCGGTCAGCGACGGCGACGAAGAGTAGCGCGCCCTTGCAGCCGGCGCCGGGGAATGATCGAAACGGATACAAGATTTGATCTGTCAGGACCGTCGGACGAGGCTATGGTCCGCCACCTTTGCCCAGCCGGACCTGACCATGCGCATCGAAACGCTCTATCGCTATCCCGTGAAGGGGCTCTCGCCGGAACGGCTGAAGCGCGCCGCGCTCCCGGCCGGCGGCTATTTCCCGGGCGACCGGCTCTTCGCCATCGAGAACGGCCCGTCCGGCTTCGATGCGGCCGAGCCCGTGCACCAACCCAAGATCAAGTATCTGATGCTGATGCGCAACGAGTCGCTGGCCCGGCTGAAAACCCGCTATGACGACGCCAGCGGCGATCTCGTCATCCACGAAGGCGGGCGAGAGGTCTTGCGCGCGGCGACCGCCAATGAGGAGGGGCATGCGGCAATCGCGCGCTTCTTCTCCGGCTTCATGCCCGAGGAATTGCGTGGCGAGCCGAAACTACTGACCGCGCCGCCGACCTATCGCTTCACCGATTCGCGCTCGGGCTTCGTCTCGATCATCAACCTCGCCAGCGTCGCCGATCTCGAAGGGCGCCTCGGACAACTGGTCGATCCCTTGCGCTTCCGCGGCAACCTGATGGTCAGCGGGCTCGCGCCCTGGGCCGAGAACGAGCTCGTCGAGCGCGAGCTCGCCGGCCCCGGCGGCCTGCGTCTGCAGGTTATCAAGCGGATCGAGCGTTGCGCGGCGACCAATGTTGACCCCGAGACTGGCGCACGCGACATGCAGATTCCGAAGGCGCTGATGAAGAACTACGGCCATGTCGATTGCGGCATCTATTGCCGCATCCTCGCCGATGGTGCGCTGGCCGAAGGCGACAGCCTGACGGTGGCGGATGTGCCGGCGGAACTCGGCATAGCCTGACACCGATGACCCGTGAGGCGGACCGATAGCGATTTGCCGTCATTGCGAGCGGAGCGAAGCAATCCAGAGGGACGTAGAGCGCTGCCGCCCCTGGATTGCTTCGCTCCGCTCGCAATGACGGATCAGTCGTTTCAAAAGCCGTAGCAGTGTCAGCAAGAAAAAGGGCCCGGAAGGGCCCTTTTTCATATCCGATCGTCGATCCGGGAAAGGCTTACTCGGCCGAGCCATCCGTCTCCGAACCGAGCGCATCCATGACCTCGCGCGGCGAGCGGCGGCGGCGGGTGCGCTTCGGTGCCGCTTCCGCAGCCTCCTCGGCGGGAGCAGCGGCTGCAACCGGCTCGGCGACAGGCGCCTCGACCGGCTCCGGCGCGGCAACGCGCACGGGGTTGGTCAGGAAGGACGGCAGCGCTGCGGCGACGTCGTCGTTCGCATCGGCCTCGACTTCACGCTGACGGCGCGGACGACGCTCGCGCTGGGGACGCTCGCTGCGCTCCGGACGCTCGAAACGGCGCTGTTCGCCCGGAACCTGCTCGGGAGCGGCCTCGACGGCAGCGCCTTCGCTGACCGGGATATCCGAACGCGGTGCGTCGGGACGCGGCGCGTAACCGCCGGGAGCGCCCTGGCCGCCCTCGGCATTCCGGTCGAAACGACGCTCGCCACGATCCTGACGATCGAAACGGCGCTCGTTGTTATTGTTGTTGCGGTCGTTGTTGAAACGCTCGCGGCGGCTCTGGCGGTCGAAACGCTGACCGCCCTGCTGCTGGCCTTCGCCGCCCTCGCCCTCGGCGCGCTGGCCGCCGCCATGGCCGTTATAGCCATTCGGGTTGCCATAGCCGTTGGAGCGCATCTCCGGCTGCGGGCCGGTGCCGGGCTGGAAGGTCTGCCCCTCCTCGTCGCCCTCGTCCTCACCCTCGTCCGCGTCTTCGACGAAGGCGCGATTCGGCGGGAAGGAATGGCCGAACTGCTGAGCCATCTGCTCCTGCGCCGCGAGCAGGATGCGATAATAGTGCTCGGCGTACTGGAAGTAGCTCTCGGCAGCAACGGTGTCGCCCGAAGACTGGGCATCACGCGCAAGCTGCAGATATTTCTCCGCGACATGCTGCGCCGTACCGCGAACCTTTACGTCCGGCCCGTTGGATTCGTAGCTACGCTGCAACGGATTGGGAGATTTGCGGTTACCGTTATTGTTGCCGCCGTTATTGTTGCGGCCGCGCATACGCCGGTTCTGACCTGGTCTCATTCGCGTCTGTCTCGCGCTTCTGTGTTCAAAGCAACCGTGGTGCCGTCATGCGCGTCGCGAAGCACAGCGGGTTGCAACGCTGTGTCGGGCTAAGGTGACCTGAAGGGGCGATACGCCGTTCCTGGTCTTCACGCGCTCTTTTCCAAAAAAGGGGTTTCAACCCCATGAGCCGATCGGCGCCACGCGCCTTCGGGGCTCCATCCGGCTTGTCAGTTGCATCGTCTCGGGAACACGCCCGCAAACGATGCCGAACTCGAGCAAATCCTGTACGATCGGGAACTGCCCAGAGGCCCGGCTCTGACGCCACCAGCTTCGGCTGGATGCTGCATAGCTGCTTTTGGCTGCTTCTCCAAGCGAAATCGACCAAAAGCCTGTGCATTCTCAAGCGAGCGTGAAGATCAGCGCCCGCTCATGCCCTCCAAGATCGTGACGGCTGCCGCGAAATTCAAGCCCTCCCGCCCGCATCAGCGCGACGATATCCGGCCCCTGCCCTGCCCCGATCTCGAAGACGATGACACCGCCGGGCGCCAGCAGGGGCGGCAACGACGACGCGAAGAGACGATAGGGCCCGAGCCCGTCGGCGCCGCCGTCGAGCGCGAGCATCGGATCGTGTTCCCGGACCTCGACGGAAAGCGTCGCGATCTCGGCGGAGGGGATGTAGGGCGGGTTCGAGACGATGAGATCGAAGGAGCCAGCCAGTCCTTCGGTCCAGTTGCCCTGCCGGAATGTGGCCCGGTCACGCAGGCCGTTGAGCGCGGCATTGCCGGCCGCGGTCCGGCAGGCCTCGTCCGAGAGATCGATACCGAGGCCGCGCGCCCGCGGCAATTCGCTGAGCAGAGCAAGCAGCAGGCAGCCGGTGCCGGTTCCCAGGTCGAGCAGCGCCAGATCCTCGTCGCGGCGGCCGGCAAGCTGGGCAAGCGCCGCCTCGACGATCGTCTCGCTGTCGGGACGGGGCTCCAGCGTCGCCGGGGACAGGTGGAAAGTCAGCCCCCAGAATTCGCGCTCACCGAGAATGCGCCAGACCGGCTCGCCGACAAGCCTGCGACGCAGGAAACCTTGGAAGGTCGCAACCGTGGCCGTATCGAGCCCATGGTCGGGATCGAGATCGCGCGTCGCCGCGGCCCCTTCGAGCAGGAGCCGCGCATCCAAGCCCGCTGACTCGATGCCCGCCTCGCGCAGGGTTTGGACGGCAAGGCGCCGCGCCTCCCTCACGGTCGGCACGGCGCCCTCCCCTTTAACGCGATCGGACGAATGACGAGGCCTACATGGTCCCGTTCATCTTCTTGTCCATGCACTGACGCATCTTGATGTTCAGCGAGCGCTTGCTTTCGCGCGTCCCGCTCAACTCCATCCGGCAGAGCTTGCTCGCCTGCGCCTGAGTCATCGAGCCATGCAACGGCGCCGCCGGACCGGCGGTCATCCGGCGGAAAATCTTGCTTTCCTGAGCCTGCGACGTTGCCGCCACCGCGGTCGTCATCAGTCCAGCCACCGCAAGCGCCGAAAACAACTTCATCATGGGAGCGCCCCCTCTTCGCTGGTGTCGATACGTCAGCAACGCTCGCGGCGCGATTTGGTTTCATTTCAGGCCACGCCCTCTTCAGCGAGCAATTTCGCCTGATGTTCTGCGGTGAGCGCGTCGATGATCTCGTCGAGGACGAGGCCCTGCATCATCTCGTCGAGCTTGTAGAGCGTCAGGTTGATGCGGTGGTCCGTGACGCGGCCTTGCGGGAAGTTATAGGTGCGGATGCGCTCCGAGCGATCGCCCGAACCGACCTGCGAGCGGCGATCCGCCGAGCGTTCGGCATCGATACGCAGGCGCTCCATGTCGAAGAGCTTTGCGCGCAGCAATTCGTAGGCGCGCGCCTTGTTCTTGTGCTGGGAGCGCTCGTCCTGGACCAGCACGACCGTATTGGTCGGGATATGGGTCAGGCGCACCGCCGATTCGGTCTTGTTGACGTGCTGGCCGCCGGCGCCGCCCGAACGCAGCGTGTCGATGCGGATGTCGGCCTCGTTGAGGGTGACGTCGACATCGGTCGCGAGCGGCAAGGTCGCCACCGTCGCAGCGGAGGTGTGGATGCGCCCGCTCGCCTCGGTATCCGGGACGCGCTGGACGCGATGGACGCCGGATTCGAACTTGAGCCGCGCATAGACGCCGCGCCCGTTGATCTCCGCGATCACTTCCTTGTAGCCGCCGACGGTGCCCTCGCTCTCGGAGAGGATATCGACGCTCCAGCCCTTCTGGGCGGCATGGCGCTGATACATGCGCAGGAGATCGCCGGCGAAGAGCGAGGCCTCGTCGCCGCCCGTGCCGGCCCGGATTTCCAGGATGACGCCACGCTCGTCGGCGGCATCCTTCGGCAGCAGGGCGACCAGGATTTCGCGGGCGCGCGCCTCGATCTCGGCGCGGGCGGCATCGCGCTCCTCATAGGCGAGGTCGCGGAACTCGGCATCGGTCGCGGGGTCGGCGATCAGCGCCTCGGCTTCCTCAAGCGAGACCTGCGCCTGCCGCCAGGAGGCGATGGCCGCGACCACCGGATCGAGCTCCGCCAGCTCCTTCGCCAGCTCGACGGTGCGGGCCGCATCGGTCGCGTGGTTGATCTCGTCGGTCGCGGCGGCATGGCGGGCCACGATGACGTCGAGACGATCCTGGGGGAGCTGGAGGGACATAAGCGAACTCGTGGAACGAAAAGAAAAAGCCGGAGCGAACAGCGAGCCTGAGCGTCGCTAGACCGGGACCTTGAACTCAGTCGCGAAGGCCGCAAGCTGGGGGCGCAGATTGGTGGCGCCTTCCGGCGAGGCCAGCATCCAGTCCATGCGCTCGCGCAATTTGCCGGCATCGAGCGCGCGCAGCATCGCCTTGACCGGACCGATCGAGGCGGCCGACATCGAGAAGCCGCGATAGCCCAGGCCGATCAGGGCCATGGTCTCCAGCGGCTTGCCGCCCATCTCGCCGCAGACGGTGACCGGGCAGCCGGTCTCAGCCGCAGCCTCGACGATGCGCCTGAGCGCCCGGAGCGGGCCGACGCCGAGCGGATCGAAGCGATCCGCGACGCGCTTGTTCTCGCGATCGGCCGCGAAGAGGAACTGCATCAGATCGTTGGTGCCGATCGAGAGGAAATCGGCCTCGCGTGCGATCTCCGGCAATTCGAAGAGCAGCGAGGGCACCTCGACCATGACGCCGACCCTGAGGTCGCGCGGCGGCTGCACGCCCTGCTTCTCCAGCATGGCCTGCTCGCGGCGGATGATCATGCGGGCGCGGCGGAATTCCTCGGTGGTCGCGACCATCGGCAGCATGATCTTGAGGTCCCGGCCGGCGCCGGCCCGCAGCATGGCGCGCACCTGCGCCCGAAGCAGCCGCGGTTTGTCCAGGCCGATGCGGATCGCCCGCCAGCCGAGCGCCGGATTTTCCTCCTCGACGCGCTCCATATAGGGCAGCACCTTGTCACCGCCGATGTCGAGCGTGCGGAAGGTGACCGGGCGCTCGGCGGCAGCCTCCAGCACGGCTGCATAAAGCGCCTGCTGCTCGGCGGTGGTCGGCATGTGCTGCGCCACCATGAACTGCAATTCGGTGCGGAACAGGCCGATGCCCGAGGCGGCCGTCGCCTCGATATTCGGCATGTCGACGATCAGGCCCGCATTGATCTGCAGGGTGATGTCGACGCCGTCGCGGGTGACAGCCGGAAGCTCCTTGAGCTTCTGGTATTGCTTCTGCTTGCGGGCGCGCAAACGCGCCTTGTCCTTGTAGGCGTTCTCGACATCGGGCTGCGGGCGGATCTGCACCTCGCCGGCCTGGCCGTCGACGATGATGGCATCACCAGCCTCGACCAGGGCCGTCGCGTTGAGGACCTCGCCGACGGCGGGGATGCCGAGCGCGCGGGCGACGATGGCGATATGGCTGGTCGGCCCGCCCTCCTCCAGCACGAGCCCGCGCAGATGGGCGCGGTCATAGTCGAGCAGCGCCGCCGGCCCCATCGAGCGGGCGACGAGGATGGCGTTCTCCGGCAGGTTCTCGCGGGCGACGCCATTGGCCTTGCCCACCAGGGTGCGGAGCAGGCGGTTGGCGAGATCGTCGAGATCATGCAGCCGCTCGCGCAGATAGGGATCGGTCTGGCGCAGCATCTTGGCGCGGGTGTCGGACTGGACGCGCTCGACCGCCGCCTCGGCGGTGAGGCCGGTCATCACGACCTCGCGCATGCGGCGCAGCCAGCCCTGATCATGGGCGAACATGCGGAAGGTTTCGAGCACGTCGCGATGCTCGCCGGTATGGGCGACGTCGCCGCGCTCGACCAGTTCGTCGATCGAGGCCCGCATCTCGCCGATCGCGGCTTCGAGGCGCGCGACCTCGGCCGCCGGATTCTCGGCGATCAGATTGGTGATCGCCACGCGCGGCTCATGCAGCACGACATGGCCGAGACCGACGCCATCGGCCAGAGCCACGCCGACGCCGTGAATCGGGCGATCAAGGCCGATCGAGGCGCCCGGCGCCGCCAGCGACTTGAGGCCGCCGGCCGCGATCATCTCCGCCATCAGCATGGCGGTAGTCTGGAGGGTCTCGATCTCGTCTTCGGAATAGACCCGCGAAGCGCGGTTCTGGATGACGAGCACGCCCATCACGGCGCCGCCGCGCAGGATCGGCACGCCGAGGAAGGAGCGGTAGACCTCTTCACCCGTTTCCGGACGGTAGGAGAAGGACGGGTGCGCCTGCGCGTCCGAGAGCGCCAGCGGCTCGGCCTCGCTGGCGATCAGGCCGACAAGGCCCTCGCCCGCCCGCATGGTGGTGAGGTGGACCGCCTCGCGATTGAGGCCTTCGGTGGCGTAGAGTTCGAGCGAGCCGTCCTCGCGTAGGACGTAGACCGAGCAGACTTCGGCGACGAGATTGCCGGCGATCAGGACGACGAGGCGATCCAGCCGCTCCTGCGGGCTGATCGATGCCGCCATGACCTCGCGGAGACGGCGCAACAGAACGCCCGGTCCTCCGAGAGCGCCTCGCATCGATCTCAGCCCTCCGCCCGCCTCCTCAGCCATCGACGATACGATGCCTGTCCGGACCCCGAGTCGCCCGCTCGGGTCCTGCTGCCTTCTAGCGACCAAAGACCTTATTCGGCAAGGGCCGCGAACAGGGCGCGCAGCATCGCCCCAAGATTCCGCTGGTCTCCCCGACCCAAGAGCCAAGTCTCAAGGCCGCACCTGCACGAGATGAGAGGCTCCTGCAGTACTACGCTTGCCGCGCGATCCCGCCGACATCTTGCGTACACCGGCTTCCGGCGCGGCCGATGAGGCGGCCGGTGCCTCGGCCCGACTCACGCGCCGCGGGCCCGAGCGCGACTCCTTGCGTGCCCCACCAAAGGCCAATGTCTCGGCGGCAGGATTCTCCCCCGACAGCGCCAGGAGATACTGCCGCGTCCACCAGTCGATATCGGTCGCGGCGATGGTCGCATAAAGCTTCTCGAAGCGGCGGATGCGCTCGGTCTTCGGCATGGCGAGCGCGGTGCGGATCGCCTCCGCCACCTCGTGGGAATCGAAGGGATTCACAATCAGCGCCTCGCCCATCTGCTGGGCGGCGCCGGCGAAGCGCGAGAGCACGAGCACGCCGGGGTCGGCAGGATCCTGCGCCGCGATATATTCCTTGGCGACGAGGTTCATGCCGTCGCGCATCGGCGTGACCAGCCCGACCTGGGCGCGACGGTAGAAACCGGCCAGGGCCTTGCGCGAATAGGCCTTCTTGACCACGCGGATCGGCGTCCAGTCGAATTCGCCGAGCTGGGCGTTGAGGCGGCCTGCGACCTCGTCGGAGAGCCGGTCGAGCTCGGCATATTCGGGCACGTCGCTGCGCGAGGGCGGCGCGACCTGCAGCAGGCTGACCCGCCCGCGCTCCTGCGGATGATTGCGCAGGAACTGGCCGAAGGCTTCGAGCCGCGGCACGATGCCCTTGGAATAGTCGAGCCGGTCCACGCCAATGACGAGCTTGCGCTCGCCGAGCGATTCCCGCGTCGCCCGCAGCGGCGTTGCCGCCTGGCGGGCGGAGGCGGCTGCGAGCTTCCGAAAGCCCTCGACATCGATGCCGATCGGAAAGGCCTGCACGGAGGTCTCGCGCGGCCCCAGCCGCACGCGCCTGCCGTCCGTCCGGGCACCGCAAAGCGAGACCAGCCCGCCGATCAGGTTGCGGGCGTCGACCTCCGTCTGCATGCCGACGAGATCATAGGCGGCCATGGTGCGGATCAGCGTCGCGCTGAAGGGCAGGGCGTCGATGACCTCGGCCGCCGGCCAGGGGATATGATGGAAATAGCCGATGCGATTGGTGACGCCGCGCCGGCGCAGTTCGGCCGCCAGCGGGATCAGGTGATAGTCGTGGATCCAGATGAGATCGTCGGGCTTGATCAGCCCTGCGAGCGCGCGGGCGAAGCGCCGGTTGACGCCGAGATAACCCATATAGTCGCCGCGCTGGAATTCGGTCAGGCCGAGTCGATAATGCATCAGCGGCCAGAGCGCCCGGTTCGAGAAGCCGAGATAGTAGCTCTGGCGTTCGGTTTCACTGAGATCGGTCACGGCATAGGTGACATTGCCGCGCTCGACCTGCCGAACCTGCACCGGAGCCTTCTCGCTCACCGCCCCGCTCCAGCCGAACCAGAGACCGCCGCGCTGCTCCAGCGCCTCGCGCAAGGCAACCGCCAGCCCTCCCGCCATGACCTTCTCATGGCGATCGGGAATCGTGACGCGGTTGGAAACGATGACAAGACGCATAGGCTTTGCATTCTCCGGCAGGGGCCGCCCGCGTTTCGCCATGGGCGGCAGGAACAGAACGCTTCCGAAAGCGTAATGTTTCTGTGGTGCGGACGCGGTCACATGGCAGCGCTGTGGCAGCCGTGCGGTGAAATCGCGATCGCCATCGTAGGCTTTCGACAGATCGAGGCAACCCCTCGGGCCCCATTTTCGCCACGGCCTCAGCCGATCGACAAGACAGAAAAGGATATCCTTGACTGCATGGCCGCTCTTCTGCCGCCTTCTCTGCCCAGATACGAGACGATGACGACCTTGACCGAACCCGACATCGCCACGAGCTCTCACGAGATCGCTTCCGCAGATCGCGAAATCGCTCTGTTTCTCGATTTCGACGGAACCCTCGTGGAAATCGCTCCTTCGCCGGAGGATGTGCATCTTGACCGGCGGGTCGCTCCGGCGCTGACGGCGCTGCGCGCACAGCTCGGTGGCGCGCTCGCGCTGGTGTCGGGCCGGCCCATCGGCTTTCTCGACGGCGTGCTGACACCGCATCGCTTCGACATCGCCGGACTGCATGGCGCCCAGATCCGCATCGACGACGAAATCCGCTCGCAGGCCGACACGCATGAGGGCATGCACGAGGCGCTGCGCGATCTCGTGCGCTTCGCCAACAGCCATGTCGGCATCCTCGTCGAGGACAAGCGCATCTCTCTCGCACTGCACTGGCGGCTGGCGCCCTCGATGGAGGACGAGGCCCTGGCGCTGATGCGCGGCATTGCGGTGAAACTGGGGCCCGGCATGCGCCTGCAGGAGGGGAAGGCCGTGGCCGAGCTGGTGCCGGCCGGCGCGAGCAAGGGCAACGCCATCGCCTGGCTGATGGCGACCCCGGCCTATGCCGGCCGCCTCCCCGTCTTCATCGGCGACGACATCACCGACGAGGACGGGTTCGAGGCGGTGAACGCCATGGGTGGCCTCTCCGTCCGCATCGGCGCCGACCGCGAGAGCCATGCCACTTGCCGGCTCGCTTCGCCGACGGCCTTGCGCCATATCCTTCTCGAAGCCGCCGAAGGCGGCCATCTTTCCGCTTCCAGCTTCAAGCAGGATTGATCATGACCGTTACGACCTCGGCCACGAGGCAGCACTCCGCCTCGCTCGACCTCGGCGTGATCGGCAATTGCTCGATCGCCGCCCTCATCGACCGCCGCGCCCGCATCGTCTGGGGGTGCTTCCCGCGCTTCGACCGCGACCCGGTGTTCTGCTCGCTGATCGACAACCACGCTGAAGACGGCGATGCCGAGCTTGGGAAAGGCTTCTTCAGCATCGAGCTCGTGGGCATGACCCGCTGCGAGCAGGGCTATCTCGACAACACCGCGATCCTGTCCTCCGTGCTCTCCGACGACCAGGGCAATGCCATCGAGATCCTCGACTTCGCACCGCGCTTCGTGCGCTACGAGCGCTTCTTCCGGCCACCGCAATTGGTGCGCCGGGTCCGGCGCGTCTCGGGCCGGCCGCGCATCCGCGTGCTGGTCCGGCCCAGCCTCGGCATCGGCGAGGAGCCCGACGAGGTCACGCGCGGCTCGAACCATGTCCGCTTCGTCGGCGCCGATCAGACGATCCGGCTGACCACCAACGCGCCGCTCTCATATGTCGTGGAGGGCACGCCCTTTGCGGTCGATCAGGCCTATTCGTTCTTCATCGGCTCGGACGAGGCGCTGCGCGCCGAAATCGAGACGACCTCGCGCGAATTCCTCGACAAGACCACCGACTATTGGCGCGACTGGGTGCGTTCGCTCTCGATCCCCTTCGAATACCAGAAGGAGGTGATCCGGGCCGCGATCACGCTGAAGCTCTGCTCCTTCGAGGAGACCGGCGCGATCGTCGCGGCCCTGACGACCTCAATCCCGGAGGCGCCGGGCACCCAGCGCAACTGGGACTATCGCTATTGCTGGCTGCGCGATGCCTATTTCGTCGTTCACGCCCTGAACCGGCTCGGCACGACGCGGACGATGGAGGACTATCTCGGCTTCATCACCAACATCGTCGACACTTTCTCCGAGAGCGGCGCCGAGCACCTGCCGCCGCTCTACCCGATCACGCGCGGCGGCTCGCTCACCGAATTCGAGGCCGGCAACCTCTCAGGCTATCGCGGGCACAAGCCCGTGCGCTTCGGCAATGGCGCGGCCGTGCAGATCCAGAACGACGGCTATGGCGCGGTCGTGCTGGCGGCGACGCATTCCTTCTTCGACCGGCGCCTGATCCAGCCGGGCAAGGAAACGCTGTTCGGCCAGCTCGAACGCATGGGCGAGCTCGCCATCGCCGTGTTCGACAAGCCCGACGCCGGCCCGTGGGAGCTGCGCGAGAAGGAGGCCGTGCATTCCTTCTCCAGCGTGATGTGCTGGGCCGCCTGCGACCGGCTCGCCCGCATCGCTGGCACGCTGGGCCGTGCTGACCGGAAGGAGTTCTGGAAAGGCGAGGCCAAGCGCCTGAAGAGCACCATCGCCGGGCAGATCTGGAACGAGACGAAAGGCCATTTCGTCTCGACCTTTGGCGGGGAGGACCTCGACGCGACGCTGCTGCTGCTGGCCGAGCTCGGCTTCGTCAAGGCCGACGATGCCCGATTCGTCGCTACCGTCGAGGCGATCGGCCGCGACCTGAAGCGCGGCGACCTGCTGCTGCGCTACGCCACGCAGGACGATTTCGGCTACATGCATACCGGCTTCCTGATCTGCGCCTTCTGGTATGTCGATGCGCTGAACGCCATCGGGCGTCGAGACGAGGCGAAGGAGCTGTTCGAGCGCGTCCTGAAACGCCGCAACAGCTTCGGCCTGCTCTCGGAGGATGCCGACCTGAAGACCGGCGAGCTCTGGGGCAATTTTCCCCAGACCTATTCGCATGTCGGCCTGATCAACTGCGCCATGCGCCTGAGCCGGGATTGGGAAGAAGCGTTCTGAGGTCATCTGCTTCCGGCGGTTTCTCTTCACGGGAGCGATCTCCGCTTCGCGTGAAGAGATGCAGGCCGCTCAGCGCGGGGCGCCGAAGCGGAAGGCGACCGGAATGACCCCGTAGACCATCGCGAGCACCATCGGCGGCACAGCCAGAGCCGTGACGCCAAAGATCGGCCAGCCTGCGGTGAAAGGCGCCAGCGCGGCCAGCAGGAGATTGATCGCAGCATAGGCGCCGACGATCGCGACCATCAGGAAGCGCAAGCGCGAGGCCAGGCGCGACAGGAATGAAAGAGCCATCGGGAATCTCCGTATAACGAAACGTTCCGTTTCTATTTGTTGATCTAAACGGCCCGTTTCGTTATGTCAAGATGCAGGCGACGGGCTGAGGAGGCTCGAGGGAGTGGAAACGAAACCAAAGCGTCGCGCCTCGATCGGCGCCCGCCGCAGCCCCGAAACAGAGGCGGCGGTGAAGGCGGCGGCGCGCGCTTTGCTGGCCGAGAAGGGCTATGCCGGGTTCTCGATCGAGGAAGTCGCTCGCCGCGCGGGCGCGGGCAAGCCGACGATCTATCGCTGGTGGCCGAACAAGGCCGAGCTCTTCATCGCGATCTACGGAGGTGAGAAGGACGCAGCGATCTCCGTACCCGACGAGGGCTCGCTGCGTGCCGATCTGCTGCACTACACGAAGAATCTCTGGCGCTTCTGGCGCGAGGATGCGGCGGGGCGTGTCTTCCGCGGGCTGATCGCGGAAGCACAGAGCAGCGAGACGGCGCTCGCCGCCTTGCGGTTCAAGTTCATGCCGGAACGCCTGGCGTCACCGCGCCGGATGTTCGTGCGAGCGGCCGAGCGCGGCGAAATTTCACCTGACGAGGTCGATGACCGCCTCGAACTCTGGGTCGGCTTCAACTGGCTGCATGTGCTCACCGACCGACTGAGCGAAGACGACCCCTCGCTCAGCCGCAAGATCGACCTGCTCTGCCGCTAAAGGCCTTTCAATCCAGCTTGGCGGCCGCCCGCATCACGGCGAGCGCCAGCACCTGCGCGGCCGGGACGATGCTCTCGACCTCCAGGAACTCGTCCGGCGTATGGGCCATGCCGCCGATCGGGCCGACGCTGCAGAGCGTCGGGGTGCCCTGCGCGGCCGTAAAGCCGGAATCGGCGCAGCCGCCGGTGAATTCCGCTGTGACGCCGATACCGAAGGCGGAAGCCGCTTCGCGATAAGTGTCGTAGAGCGCGGCCGATTCCGAGGAGCGCTCCAACGGCAGGAACTCACCCTTGATCGAGAGCGCGGCGCTGGTGCCGGGTACTTCCGGCGTCTCGATGATCGCCTTGATCTTGCCGACCATCTCGCCGCGCTGGGCCGCGGTGACATAGCGCAGGTCGATCTCGCACCAGGCGTTGGGCGCAATGGTGTTGACGGTCTGGCCGCCGCCGATCAGGCCGACATTGACGGTGACGCCCTTCTCCAGATCGGTGAGGCCCTGAAGCTTCGGAATCTTGTGGCCGAGATCCACGATGGCCGAGGCGCCCTTCTCGTAATTCGCGCCGGAATGGGCCGGCTTGCCGGTGAACTCGGCCCGCATGAAGACGCCGCCCTTGCGGCCACTGGTGACGGACTGCTTCTGATCCTTGGCGAAATCGGTGCCGGCCGGCAGGCGGCTCGGCTCTGCATTGAAGACGCAGCGCGACTCGCGCGCCGCCGCCTCGATGACCAGCCGCGAGGATGGTGAGCCGATCTCCTCGTCGCTGGTCGTCAACATCAGCAGCGGCGCGGCGAGGCCACCGCATTCGGCGAAGGCGGCGGCGACGAAAGCCTCGATGACGATGCCGGCCTTCATGTCGGCAACGCCCGGGCCATAGGCGCGCGAGCCCTTAATGGTGAAGGGCCGGCGCGTCGGCTCACCCTGCGGGAAGACGGTGTCGCGATGGCCGAGCAGCATGACCGGGCGCTGGTCATTGGCCGTGGGATTGGGCAGGCGTGCCCGGACGGCGTCGCCGAAGCGGCTATCCGGCACGATCTCGACCTCGAGCCCGTTCGCCTTGTGGAAGCGGGCGATGACATCGCCGGCACGATCGACACCCGCCTTGTCATAGGAGCCGGAGTCGGTGTCGACCAGCTCGCGCAGCAGCGCGACCATGCCTTTCTTGCGGCCCGCCAGCCACTCGGTGACCTTCTTCTCCTCGGGGCTCAGGGCGCTCATCGGCTCACTCGCATTCGTTCCGGATGGGACAATGCGGAGCAGCTTATCGCCATTGCCGCGAGCGGCAATGGCGGGAGGCGACTGCCATGCCATTCATGCCGCGCATGGCCCTCAGCACCACGCCATCCGCGCTCCGAGACTCAAGAGTCGACGAGGCCTGCATCGATGCGGTTTCGAGGTCGACCGCGAGGACCGGCTAGCGCCGCGCTTCCATCGCCATGCGCAAGGCGAAGCCGGCGAGCACCGTGCCCATCAGCCAGCGCTGGACCAGCGACCAGAAGGGCCGCGTCTTCAAGAACAGCGCTATGCTGCCGGCGGCCGTCGCGATGAGGGCGTTGACGCTGCCGCTGATCGCGATCTGGATGAAGCCGAGCACGACCGACTGGCTCAGCACATGGCCCGCGGCGGGATCGATGAATTGAGGCAGCAGCGCGAGATAGAACATCGCGATCTTCGGGTTGAGCAGGCTGGTCAGGAAGCCCATGGCGAAGAGCTTGCGCGGCCCGTCATATGGCAAATCGCGGACATGGAAGGGCGAGCGCCCGCCCGGCCGCACCGCCTGCCAGGCGAGCCAGAGCAGATAGGCCGCGCCGCCGAGCCGGAGCGCGTCATAGGCATAGGGCACGGCGAAGAGCAGCGCGGTGATGCCGAAGGCGGCGCAGAACATGTAGACGAAGAAGCCGAGGATCACGCCGCCGAGGGAAATCAGGCCGGCGCCCCTGCCCTGCGCGATCGAGCGCGAGATCAGATAGATCATGTTGGGGCCAGGCGTCAGCACCATGCCGAGCGCGATCAGGGCGAAGGTGATGAGTGTCGTCGTCTCGGGCATGGACAAGCGCTCCAGCGGAACTCAGCGCTTGGACCATGGATCGCGGCAACCGACAATCGGGCGCATCATCGGAGCGGCCATGCAAGTCCCGCGCTGCCGAGGCCCCAACCCCTGCAACGGAACCGACCCTTCTGCCGGCGGTTGTCGCCTGCAAACACGGGGGGAAACATGACGCTGTTCAGCCGGCTGCTCTATTCAGTCATTTCCTTCGCGCTGCTCGGTGCCTCGATCGTGCTGATCGGCGTCGCGGTCTGGAGGACGTCGCAGGGTTTCTGGACCGGCGAAGGCGCGCTCGACACGATGCTCGACGCGATCGGCCTCGTCATCATCGCGGTCGCGGTGGCCGATGTCGGCAAGTTCCTGTTCGAGGAGGAGGTCGTCGCCGATCGCGAAATGCGCCGCCCGGCCGAGGCACGGGGTTCGCTGACCAAGTTCATGTCGATCATGATCGTGGCGCTTTCGCTGGAATCGCTGGTGCTGATCGCCAAGACCTCGCGCGAGACGATGGGAGACCTGCTCTATCCGGGGCTGCTGATGCTGCTCGCGGTCTTGGCGCTGGTCGGGCTCGGACTGTTCCAGAAGCTCAGCCAGAATGTGACCGCGGCGGTGCCGCCAGATCGGGACGAGGATGAGGAGAAGGAAGGACGGTCGAAGCAGCATATAGCGCCCTCAACCTCCATCGAAAAAGCCGTCTGAACCAAAGCAGGCATCAAGCTAAACGGCGCGGAACCCTCTCCTGTAAGGAGGAATAGATGAGACGTCGGTCTCTGGACCAGCGAGGCGAGCCCCAACGGCGAAGCGGTCGGGTTGCGGCGAAAGCGTCCAACGGCCTGCCCCTCGCCCTGCCCTCCCTCTCGGGAGAGCGTTCCCCGCGCTAACCGAGCGTGACCGGGACGGGCGCAGCACTGCCAGGCTACCCCGACAGGCCAACCATTTCTTCACCGCGGCTCGTCGACGAGGAACAGGTCGGTATCGTCCGGCTTCGCTCCTGCCGCCGTGAGCATGGCGTGGATCTGGCCGCGATGATGGGTCTGGTGGTTGAAGAAATGGGCGATCACGAAGGCGCGCGGCCTGCCCATTTCGCGGCTGGCGGCGCCCGAGTACCAGATCAGCGTCCCGCGCAGCCAATCGGCCGTGACGGTCTGCGCCCAGTCGAGAATGAACTGGTCGCGCTGGCGCCGGCGCGCGCAGAACTGCGCCCAGCCATCAAAATAAACAGCGGAGTCGCGCCCGCCCACCGAGGGCTTCTCGCTGCCGGCAAGGCGGCTGAGCCAGATCTCGTCGCCCCAGAGAATATGGTTGAAGGTGCCGTGGATCGACTTGAAGAAAGCGCCGCGGTCGAGCTTGCGGGCCTCGTCGGTCAGGCCGTCCGCCGCCGCCATCAGGCTGCGGTTCTGCCAGGCATTGTAGCGGGCCATGGTCTGGACGAAAGCGGGATCGACCATGGCGGCCGCCTCAGGCAATCGGTTTACCGCATTTTCTTCACGCGAACCGGTACCCACTTCGCTCGAAAATGCTCTTGGTCAGATGATGTTGGCCTCCTTGAGCGGCCGGCCCGCAACGATGCGCTCGTGGCCGAGATCGGCAAGGTCGAGCGCGCGATAGCGGCCATGCGCGATATGCTCGGCAAGCCCACGCCCCACTGCCGGTGCCTGCTGCAGGCCATGGCCGGAGAAGCCGTTGGCGAGATAGAGATTGGGCAGGCCGACCGCCGGTCCGATGATGGCATTATGGTCGAGCGCACACATGTCGTAGGGACCGGCCCAGGCGCGGCCGGGCTTGATCTGCTCGAAGGCCGGGATGCGGGTCGCGAGCGAGGGCCAGACCACCTCCTCGAAGAAGTCCCAGTCGACATCCTCGGCGGCGGGATCGGTCTCGATCCATTCGACATCCTGCTCGGGCGTCAGCGGCGAGCAGCTACCGATGAAGAGCTGGCCTTCCGCCGTGCGCTTGCCCTCCTGCCGGCACCAGGCGCCGGTCGTGTCGATCAGGAGCGGGCAGCCGTCGACATCGCCCTTGCAGGTGAAGGTGAAGACATAGCGCTTCATCGACTTCACCGGAATTTCGATCCCCGCCGTCGCGGCGAGCTTCGCGCCATGGGTGCCGCTGGCGTTGACCACCGAGCCGCAGGCAATGCGGCTGCCATCGGCGAGTTCGACCGCGATGACGCGCCCGCCCTCCGTAATATAACGCGCAACTTCGCCCTGCCGGTATTCGACGCCGAGGCTGCGCGCCTTCTTGCGGAAGGCCTGAAGCAGCCCCCAACCGTCGAACCAGCCTTCCCCACTGACGCCGAAGGTGCCGCAGGAGAGATCCTCGGTGTTGAGCCAGGGGAAACGCTGCTTCAGCGTGGCGGGATCGTAGAGGGCGATATCGGCGCCCTCGGCGGCCTGCAATTTCTGGTTGGCTTCGAGGATCGGCGCGCCGGCCTCGCTGGCGAGATAGAGATAGCCGCCTTCGTGGAGATCGATCGCGGGCACCTCGCCATCGACTGCGAGATGCTTTCCGATATTGCGCAGGAAATCGATGCCGAAGAGCGAGATGCGGATGTTCACCGCGCTCGAAAACTGCTGGCGGATCGAGGCGGCCGAGAGTGCCGAGGCCGAGAAGCGGTAGGTCGGGTCCTTCTCGATCACCACGACCTTGCCGGTGAAGCCGGGATCGGCGGCGAGGTGATAGGCGACGGAGGAGCCGATCGCGGCGCCACCGCAGATCACGACATCGGCGCTTTCGGAGACGGGCGGCATGGCAGGCCTCGCGCAGCCGGCTTCGTTGGGAAAGCCGGGTTGGTGAATTTCGCGCATGAATGAACGAGCGCGAAGCGCTTGTCGAGAGGCGCCTCAGTTCGGCGGCGCGCATTCCCCGAGCAGCCAGTCGCGGAAGGCGATCACGGTCGGCAGATTGGCCTTCTCCTCGGGATAGACGAGATAGTAGCCGTCCTTGCCGGTCACCGGCCGGTCGATCGGGATGACCAGCGCGCCAGAGCGCAACTCCTCCTCGACCAGGAAACGCGGCACGATGGCGAGCCCGAGCCCCGCGACAGCGGCCTGCGCGATCATGGCGAATTGCTCGAAGCGCGGTCCCATCAGGGCCCGCTCCGGCGCCAGACCCTGCTGTTCCAGCCAGTTCGCCCAGGCGCGCGGCCGGGTCGATTGCTGGAGCAACGGCGCACGCAGCATGTCGGCCGCCTCGGTGATCCCAACGCGCGCCAGCAGCGAGGGCGCAGCGACGGGCACGACCTCCTCGCCCATCAGGCGATGAAGCCTTGCGCCCGGCCAGTTCTCCGCGCCGAAATGCACGGCGGCGTCGACCTGCTCGCGGGCGAAATCGAAGGGCACCAATCGCGTGGTGAAATTGATAGTGATGCCGGGATGGGCCTCGGTGAAGCGCGGCAGGCGCGGAATCAGCCAGCGCGTACCGAAGGTCGGCAGGGTCGCGAGATTGAGTACGCCGGCCGCGCCGCGAAAGGCCATGGCGGAGACGGTCGCCGCCGCGAGCCGGGACAGGCCGTCGCGGATATCGTTGGCATAGGCCGCGCCCGCCGCGGTGAGGCTGACGCGCTTCTTGACGCGCTCGAACAAGCTGACCCCGAGCACCTTTTCGAGATGCGCGACCTGCCGGCTGACCGCTCCTTGCGTGAGGTTCAGTTCCTCGGCAGCGCGCGTGAAACTGCCATGCCGCGCCGCGGCTTCGAAGGCGGCGAGCGCGGAGAGCGAGGGCACCGAGAGGCGGCCGGGAACGAGCGCATCATCCATGATAAATTCTCATCAAGTGGTGAGAACATATCGGTTGCCCAAGCGACAGGAAAGAGGGCATTGTTCCGCCCTCAAGCGCGGCGGCCTTCGGTTCCCGCGCCTTTATGTCATGCGCCCTAGGGCACACGCCCTTTGGCTCCCGCTCGCGACCGCTGGAAGACAAAGATGGCCACATCCCTGCCGAAAGACACGCTCGCCCTGCTCAAGCGCCTCGGCGTTTCCGAAAGCGCCTATGCCGATGCCGGCCTCTCGGCCCGCTCGCCGATCACCGGCGAGACCGTGACCACGCTGCGCGAGACCTCCCCGGCCGAGGCCGAGGCCGCGATCGGCCGGGCCCAGTCCGCCTATCTCGCCTGGCGCAAGGTGCCGGCGCCGCGCCGCGGCGAGTTCGTCCGCCTGCTCGGCGAGGAGCTGCGCGCCGCCAAGACCGATCTCGGCCTGCTGGTGACGCTCGAAGCCGGCAAGGTGACCTCCGAGGGTCTCGGCGAGGTCCAGGAGATGATCGACATCTGCGACTTCGCCGTCGGCCTGTCGCGCCAGCTCTACGGCCTGACCGTCGCCACCGAGCGCCCGAACCATCGGATGATGGAGACCTGGCATCCGATCGGCATCTGCGGCGTGATCTCGGCCTTCAACTTCCCGGTCGCGGTCTGGTCGTGGAACGCCGCGCTCGCCTTCGTCTGCGGCGACAGCGTCGTCTGGAAGCCCTCCGAGAAGACCCCGCTCACCGCGCTCGCCGTGCAGGCCATCGTCGAGAAGACGATGAAGCGCTTCGGTCCCGAGGCTCCGATCGGGTTGTCGGAAGTGCTGATCGGCGGCCGCGAGATCGGCGACATCCTGGTTCAGGATCATCGCGTCCCGGTCGTCTCGGCCACCGGCTCCACCCGCATGGGCAAGGAAGTCGGCCAGAAGCTGGCGGCTCGCTTCGCCCGCGCCATCCTGGAGCTCGGCGGCAACAATGCCGCGATCGTCGCCCCCTCGGCCGATCTCGACATCGCGCTGCGCGGCATCGCCTTCGCGGCGATGGGCACCGCCGGCCAGCGCTGCACCACGCTGCGCCGCCTGATCGTGCATGAGGACGTCTATGACAAGCTCGTGCCGAAGCTCGCCAAGGTCTATGCCAGCGTGAAGATCGGCGATCCCCGCGAGGCCGGCGTGCTGGTCGGCCCGCTGGTCGACGAGGCCGCCTATCAGGGCATGCAGAAGGCACTCTCCGAAGCCAAGGCCGAGGGCGGCAAGGTTCATGGCGGCGAGAAGGTCGATGTCGGCGCGGGCGGCTTCTATGTCCGCCCGGCGCTGGTCGAGATGCCCAGGCAGTGCGGCCCGGTCGAGCGCGAGACCTTCGCCCCGATCCTCTACGTGATGAAGTACAAGTCCATCGACGAGGCGATCGCGATCCAGAACGCCGTCGGCGCCGGCCTGTCCTCCTCGATCTTCACGCTGAACATGCGCGAGGCCGAGCTCTTCGTCTCCGACGAGGGCTCCGACTGCGGCATCGCCAACGTCAATATCGGCCCCTCGGGCGCCGAGATCGGCGGCGCGTTTGGCGGCGAGAAGGAGACGGGCGGCGGCCGCGAGGCCGGCTCGGACGCCTGGAAGGCCTATATGCGCCGCGCCACCAACACGCTGAACTACGGCACCACCCTGCCGCTGGCGCAGGGCGTCAGCTTCGACGTGGATGCGTGATCGGTAGATAAGGAACACCACCGTCATTCCGGCGCCGCGTAGCAGCGAGCCCGGAACCCGGAACCGATGCCCTCTCTCGAGAGGGGCGAACTGATCCACTTCTCTGGATGCTGTTCCGCGGATCTGGATTCCGGGCTCTTCGCTCCGCGAAGCCCCGGAATGACGGTTCTGGAATCTGAGGGAGACGAACACCATGGCCGGCAGCCACAAGCTCGCGAAGTTCACCTGGGACGATGCCTATCTGCTCGACGAGCAGCTCGGCGAGGACGAACGGCTGATCCGCGACACGGCTCGCGCCTATGCGCAGGAGAAGCTCGCGCCCCGCATCCATGACGCCTATCTCGACGAGAAGACCGACCGCTCGATCTTCAACGAAATGGGCGAGCTCGGCCTGCTCGGCGTCACCGTTCCCGAGGAATATGGCTGCGCCGGCGCTAATTACGTCTCCTACGGGCTCGTCGCCCGAGAGGTCGAGCGCATCGACTCCGGCTACCGCTCGATGATGTCGGTGCAATCCTCGCTGGTGATGTATCCGATCTACGCCTATGGCAGCGAGGAGCAGCGCAAGAAGTACCTGCCGAAGCTCGGCTCGGGCGAATGGGTCGGCTGCTTCGGCCTGACCGAGCCGGATGCCGGCTCCGATCCCGGCGGCATGAAGACCCGCGCCGAGAAGGTCGCCGACGGCTACAAGCTGACCGGCTCGAAGATGTGGATCTCGAACTCGCCGATCGCCGACGTCTTCGTCGTCTGGGCGAAGTCGGCCGCGCATGACAACCAGATCCGTGGCTTCATCCTCGAAAAGGGCATGAAGGGTCTCTCCGCGCCGAAGATCGGCGGCAAGCTCAGCTTGCGCGCCTCGATCACCGGCGAGGTCGTCATGGACGGCGTCATCGTGCCGGAAGAGAACCTGCTGCCGAACGTCTCGGGCCTGTCCGGCCCGTTCGGCTGCCTCAACCGCGCCCGCTACGGCATCTCCTGGGGCGTGATGGGCGCCGCCGAGGATTGCTTCCACCGCGCCCGCCAGTACGGGCTCGACCGCAAGCAGTTCAACAAGCCGCTCGCCCAGACCCAGCTCTACCAGAAGAAGCTCGCGGATATGCTGACCGAGATCACGCTCGGCCTGCAGGGTAGCTTGCGCGTCGGGCGCCTGCTCGACGAGGGCAAGATGGCCCCGGAGATGATCTCGCTGGTCAAGCGCAACAATTGCGGCAAGGCGCTCGACATCGCCCGCCAGGCCCGAGACATGCATGGCGGCAACGGCATCCAGATCGAGTACCAGGTGATGCGCCACGCCGCGAACCTCGAGACGGTGAACACCTACGAGGGCACGCATGACGTCCACGCGCTGATCCTCGGCCGCGCCATCACCGGCCTGCAGGCGTTCTTCTGAAACCCGCCCGTCATCCCGGCCGCAGCAAAGCGGAGCGCCGGGATCCATCGTAGAGCGCCACGCCCTTCGATGGATCCCGGGTCAAGCCCGGGATGACGGCGTTCAGGCTGTCTCCATGTCCCTCCCCATGCCCTCCGCCTCCCCCCTCGCCGGCCTGCGCGTCCTCGAACTGGCACGCATCCTCGCAGGTCCCTGGATCGGCCAGCTCCTGGCCGATCTCGGCGCCGATGTCGTCAAGGTCGAGGCGCCCGAGGGCGACGACACCCGCAAATGGGGCCCGCCCTTCGTCGAGGGCACGGGCGACGAACATCTCTCCGCCGCCTATTTTCACGCCGCCAATCGCGGCAAGCGCTCGATCACCGCCGATTTCCGCACGGCCGAGGGCCAGGCGCTGGTGAGGCGGCTCGCGGCGCATGCCGATGTGGTGATCGAGAATTTCAAGGTCGGCGGCCTCTCGAAATACGGGCTCGACGCGGCCTCGCTGCGCAAGGAGTTCCCGCGCCTCATCTATTGCTCGGTCACGGGCTTCGGGCAGGATGGCCCCTATGCGCCGCGCGCCGGCTACGACTTCCTCGTCCAGGGCATGGGCGGGGCGATGTCGATCACCGGCGAGCCTACGGGTGCGCCGATGAAGGCGGGCTACGCCGTCGCGGACATCTATACCGGGCTCTACGCGACGGTCGGCATCCTCTCGGCCCTGCGCCAGCGCGATGCGACCGGCGAAGGGGCGACGCTCGACCTCGCCCTGCTCGACTCGCAGGTCGCCGTGCTCGGCAACCAGGCCATGAACTATCTTGTCGGCGGCAATCCGCCGCCGCGGCTCGGCAACGCGCATCCGAACATCGTGCCCTATGACGTGTTCCCGGTAGCGGACGGCCATATCATCATCGCGACCGGCAATGACGGGCAGTGGCGAAAGCTCTGCGAGGTGCTAGGCGAGCCGGCTTTGGCCGACCACCCGGATTACGTCGACAACAAGTCGCGCGTGAAGAACCGCGTCACGCTGACCGGGAAGCTGCATCAGCTCTGCCAGCGCTATGCCAAGACCGATCTGCTGGCCGGGCTGGAGAAGGTCGGCGTTCCCGCCGGCCCGATCAACGACATCGGCGAGGTCTTCGCCGACCCGCAGATCGTCGCGCGCGGTGTCCGAGTCGACCTGCCGAGCGCAGCCGCAAAGGCTGGCCATATTCCGACTGTCGCCTCGCCGATCGTCATGAACGGTGTGCGGCAGGTGGCGGGACGTCCGAGCCCACGGCTCGGCGAGCATGCGGACGACATTTTGAACGATCCGGCCTGGGGCGGATCGGCGCGATGACACTCACCGTCATTGCGAGCGCAGCGAAGCAATCCAGGAGGGCTCGCTCGACCTCCCCCTGGATTGCTTCGTCGCTGTGCTCCTCGCAATGACGGCAAGGGCAAGGGAACAAGAGCAATGGCTAATCGCACTGGCGGGCAGATCCTCGTCGACCAGCTTCTGATCCACGGCGCCACCGACGCCTTCTGCGTGCCGGGCGAGAGCTATCTCGCCGTTCTCGACGCGCTGCACGACGCCTCGATGAAGGTCACCATCTGCCGGGCCGAGGGCGGCGCCTGCATGATGGCCGAGGCCGCCGGCAAGCTCACCGGCAAGCCCGGCATCTGCTTCGTGACGCGCGGCCCCGGCGCCACCAATGCCTCGCCCGGCATCCATATCGCCGACCAGGATTCGACCCCGCTCATCCTCTTCGTCGGCCAGATCGACGGCAGCATGCGCGAGCGCGAGGCCTTCCAGGAGCTCGACTACCGCGCCGTCTTCGGCTCCATGACCAAATGGGCGACCGAGATCGACGATGCCGCGCGCATCCCGGAGATCATCAGCCGCGCCTTCCATGTCGCGACCTCGGGCCGGCCCGGCCCGGTCGTGATCGCGCTGCCCGAGGACGTGCTGACCGACCTCGCCGATGTCGCCGACGCCGAGCCCTATCAGGTCACCGAGCAGCACCCTGCCCCGGCGCAGATGGCCGATCTCGCCAGGCGCTTCGCTTCGGCCAAGTCGCCGATCGCGATCCTCGGCGGCTCGCGCTGGAGCCCGGAGGCGATTGCCGATTTCCAGGCCTTCTCCGAGCGCTTCGACCTGCCCGTCGCGGTCTCCTTCCGCCGGCAGATGCTGTTCCCGGCCGATCACCCGAACTTCGCCGGCGATCTCGGCATCGGCCCGAACCCGAAGCTGCTCGCCCGCATCAAGGAGAGCGACCTCGTCCTGCTGGTCGGCGGGCGCCTCTCGGAGATGCCGAGCCAGTCCTACACCCTGTTCGGCATCCCCAATCCGGGCCGGCCGCTGGTGCATGTCCATGCCGACCCGGAAGAGCTCGGCCGGGTCTATCGCCCGACGCTGGCGATCAATGCTTCGCCCGCGGGCTTCTGCGCCGCGCTCAAGACGATCGAGCCGCCGAAGGCTCCGGCCTGGAAGGGCGCCGGCGCTGCCGCGCATGAGGCCTATATCGCCTGGAGCGAGCAGCCGGCGCCCGTGCCCGGCGAATTCCATCCCGGCGAGATGGTGCGCTGGCTGCGCAGCCAGCTCCCGGACGACGCCATTCTCTGCAATGGCGCGGGCAATTACGCGACCTGGGTCCACCGCTTCCACCGCTTCAACAGGTTCGCGACGCAGCTCGCGCCGACCTGCGGCTCGATGGGCTATGGCGTGCCGGCGGCGATCGGCGCCAAGCGGATTTTCCCGGACAAGACGGTGATTGCTTTTGCCGGCGACGGCTGCTTCCTGATGAACGGCCAGGATTTCGCGACGGCCGTGCAATACAACCTGCCGGTGATTGTCGTCGTCGTCGATAACGGCATGTACGGCACGATCCGCATGCATCAGGAGCGCGAATATCCCGGCCGCGTCTCGGCGACGACGCTGAAGAACCCGGATTTCGCGGCCTATGCCAAGGCCTTCGGCGGCCATGGCGAGCGCGTCGAGACGACCGCAGAGTTCGCGCCGGCCTTCGAGCGCGCGGTGAAGAGCGGCAAGCCCGCCATCATCCACTGCCTGCTCGACCCCGAGGCGATCACTCCGGCGAAGTCGCTCTCGACGATCCGCGCCGAGGCTTTCGCTGCGCAGAAGAAAGACTAGCGGCGGCCGAACCATATCCGCCGCATCAGCCCGTCCTTCAGGACGAACTGATGCAGCAGGGCCGCGCCCGCATGAATGAAGGCGAGCGCGGCCATGATGTCGAACAGCGTCGCATGCGCGCGCAGCATCGCGTCATAGACGGCCTGGTCCGGGCCGATCGGATGCGGCACGGAAAATAGCCCGAAGAACAGCGTCGGGATCTGGATCGGCGCGGCGGCGGCCATCAGGAAGCCGGTGACCGGCAGCGCCAGCAGGCAGAGATAGAGCCCGCCATGGACCGCTCCGGCAGCGAGCCGCTGCCAGCGCGGCATCGGGACCCCTCCGGGCGCCGGCAGGAGGCGCCGGGCGGCGAGACGCAAGAGAACGAGCCCGGCGAGCGTCAGGCCGAAGGATTTGTGCCACTGGTAGAGCGCGAAGCGGGAGAGCAGGTCGCGCGTCTCGTCACCCATCGGGCGGGAGAGCCCGTACTGCACGGCAATTAGCCCCACCGTCACCCAATGCAGCAGGACGATCAGCGGATGCCAGTTGCGCGGCCTCATCGCCGGTATCCTAACGCGACGCTAGGCCCTTGATGTCGATCTCGACCTGATCGTCGACAATGTTGACCTCGCGGCCGATCCCGAAGGCCGCGCGAGAGAAGGTGGCACTGGCGTGGAAGAGGAGATTGCCGCCCGCGCGCAGCCCCGCCGGGTCGCTTTCGGCGATGGCGGTGACGGTGACCGGCTGGGAGGTCCCGCGGATGGTGAGTTGGCCTGTGATCGAGAGGCTGCGCTCGCCGGTGCGCGCTACTTGCTGGGACACGAAGCTGGCAACGGGATAATGCGCGACGTCGAGCATCGTCTGGCCCTTGATGAAGCCGTCGACGAGATCGGCGCCCGTATGCAAGGACGCGGTCTGGATCGTCATTCGGATCCGGCTGCGCTCGGGCCGGTCGAAATCGAGGGCGAAGGTGCCGTCGACAGCGCCGAACCGGCCGCTCGCAGTCTGGATGCCGAAATGACGGGCGACGAAGACGACCTCGCCCCCGCCTCGCGACAGCGACCAGTTTTCCTGGGCGAAAGTCGAAAGGGTGAGCGTCCCCAGGAGAGCCAGGGCAAGCAGCGCACGCGCCATCATGGCATGGCTCCTCCATAGCGTGATCGCTGCGCATTTTATGCGCGGCTGCCCGGCTGCGGGCAGGGGCGGACACGCGGTTGTGAGGAAGCCGTCATTCCACACGAAAGATTCTTAACCGCTTTCGTGAACCCGGATCGAACCTTTCGCGACCACTCGTCGTTGATACGGCGAGGAGATGGAGGCAGGGCGATGATGCGGGCAGGAATGATGCGATGGGCCGTGGCCGTAGCACTGTCCCTTTCCGCTGTGCCCAGCGCCCAGGCGGCCGGCTTTTTCGACGACCTCGCGCGCGCCTTCTTCGGCGGGGGGCCGCGCCTGCGCGCCTCCCCGATCTACGAATATGAGGATGAGCCACGCGTCAGGGCGCCGCGTGCCCGCGCGCCAGAGGTCTCCTCGAAACCGAAGCCGCCCGTCGTCCGGCTCGATCCCCAGACCGACAAGCAGTGGTACCTGAAGGACCCGACGCTGCGGCGCGGCGACATAGTCGTCACCGCTGGCGGCGTGCTCGTCTATCAGGGCCGCGATGCGGATGCCGCGCGCCCGGCCGATTTCGTCGCACTCGGCGGCAGTGATTCCAAGGGCTGGAAGCAGCAATTGCAGACGGCCGCCGCCGGCGGGCGGGCCCGCTTCGGCAATCTCGGCACGCCGGCCAAGACAGCCGTGACTGCCGAGGCCGGCGAGTAAGGGCCAGCGTCAGCGCGGCTTCACCCCATCGAAGGTCGAGCGGATGGCGCGCGCCAGCGCGATCGCGGCCCAGCCCTGGAAGATCAATTCGACCGCGAAGAAGGTGCCGAGCACCCAGAGGCTCGAGCCCGGCCATTGCGCCAGGATCATGCCGCCAAGCAGCAGCGACAGCGCGCCCGAGACGGCGATCCAGCCCCAGGCCGGCAATTCCCGGTTCTGGAAGGCGACGACGAGGCGCAGCACGCCGGTCGCGACCAGGGCCGCGCCGGCCAGCAGCGTCAGCGAGGCCGTGGCAAGCAGCGGATTGGCGAAGGTCATCAGGCCGACCGCGACATAAAGCAGGCCGATGAGGATATGCAGGACGCGGCTCTTCCAGCCCTTATGCCGGAAGGCGTCGATCAACAGGACGATGCCGCCGACGAGAAGCATCGCCCCGAACCAGACCGCGCTGGCGAGGCTGAGCACCGCGACAGCTCCAAGGCCGAGCACGCCGAGGATGATGAGGGAGACGCCCGCCGCCAGCAGCCAGCCGGAATTGCGCCGGAGCGGGACGAGATGGGTGGCGAGCGAGGAGCCCGTACGGGGCGCGGATTCTGCGGGGGTGGTCATGGCCGACTCCGGTTGGGCGGGCCGCGATAGCCGGGGCGGCCTCGTCAGGACATGCGTCCATCAGAAGCCTGCCGGAGGCTGGCGTCAATGATCCGCCGCAAGCGGCCGGCCGTGGGCAGCCCTGCCCACACCGGATTCAGCCGCCTCAGCCGAGCTTCGCGGCGACGAGCTTGCGCAGGCCGCGCAGATCCTTGACGAAGCCGCGAATGCCCTCGGCGAGCTTCTCGGTCGCCATGGCGTCCTCGTTCATGGCGAAGCGGAAGGACTTCTCGTCGAAGCCGAGCTTCCGGCTGATGCCGCCTTCCATTTGCGGCGAGGAAGCCGGCGAGAGGCGGCGCGGCAGCTCGCCGGTCGCGGCGGCGAGCTCGTCGAGCAGGCCCGGCCCGATGGTCAGGCGGTCGCAGCCGGCCAAAGCCTCGATCTCGCCGGTGTTGCGGAACGAGGCGCCCATCACGACCGTCTTGATGCCGAAGGCCTTGTAGTAGGCGTAGATGCTCTTGACCGAAACGACGCCGGGATCGGTCTCGGCCGTGTAGGGGCCGCCGCCGGCCTTGACGTGCCAGTCGAGGATGCGGCCGACGAAGGGCGAGATCAGGAAGGCGCCGGCCTCGGCCGCCGCGACAGCCTGCGGCATCGCGAAGAGCAGGGTCAGGTTGCAGTCGATGCCCTCGCCCTGCAGGGCCTTGGCAGCCTGCAGGCCCTCCCAAGTCGAGGCGATCTTGATCAGGATGCGCTCGCGCCCGACGCCGCGTTCCTCATAGGCGGCGATGATGGCGCGCGCCTTCTCGATCGAGGCCTTGGTGTCGAAGGAGAGGTCGGCGTCGACCTCGGTCGAGACGCGGCCGGGCACGATCTTGCTCAGCTCCGTGCCAAAGCTCACCGCAAGGCGGTCGCAGACAGCATGGACCGCTTTGTCGCCGCCGCCCTGCTTCTTGCCCCAGCCGATCGCCTCGTCGACGAGATGCGCATAGGTGGGGGTCTCGACCGCCTTGAGGATCAGGGTCGGGTTGGTGGTGCAGTCGACAGGCTTCAGACGACGCACGGCTTCGATGTCGCCGGTGTCGGCGACGACCGTGGTCATCTGGCGGAGCTGGTCGAGCTTGGAGGCGGTCATTGGTCTATCCTCGGCAATTCTTCTTATCGTAACGCATGCACTGTGACGCCTGTTCGCCGGGATTGCGAGAGCGATGAAGCAATCCGGCCATGCGGCGAGCTGACGCGAGCGTCCGGGCCAGAGCCGTCATGCCCGGGCTTGACCCGGGCATCTCCGGAAAGAAGGGGCGCCTTCTGCGGCCTCAGCTTCTCGGGTCGAAGCTTCGCTTCGCCCGAGAATGACGCATGGAGCCGCGCTCAGCTCTTCACCGCACCCGAGGTGAGTCCGCCAACCATGTTCTTGCGGAACAGGTAATAGATCGCCGCCGGCGGGATGGCGTAGAGCAGGCCCGCCGCCATCAGCAGGTTCCAGGGCGCGTCGTCGGCCGAGAGGAAGAGGCCGAGGCCGACGGCAAGCGGAACCGCCTTCTCCGAGGAGAGCAGCAGGAAGGCGTAGAGATACTCGTTCCAGGCGAGCAGCAGCGCGTAGATGCCGATCACTACCATCGAGGGCTTCATCAGCGGCAGATAGACCAGCCGGAAGAGCTGGATCGAGGTGGCGCCGTCCATCACCGCGGCTTCGTCGAGCTCCTTGGGCAATTTGTCGGAGGCCTGCTTCAGCACCCAGATCGCATAGGGCGAGGCCAGCGCGACCATCGCCAGGATCAGCGAGGCCTGCGTGTTGAGCAGGCCGTAGGAGCCCATCGCCTTGTACATGGGGATGGCGAGGAAGGCGGCCGGGATCAGGTAGGTGGCGAGCGCGAGATTCATCATCGTGCGCCCGCCCCTCACCTTGAGGCGCGCGATGGCGAAGGCCGCAAAGGTCGCGACGAAGAGCGTGATCAGCCCCGTCGCGACCGCGATGAAGAAGCTGTTGAACATCTGCCGCCAGAAATTGTGCAGATAGTAGTGCTGCTGGGCGAAGACGATCTGGAAATTCTGCAGCGTCGGCCGATCGGGCCAGAGCTTGCCGGCCAGCATCGATTCCTGGTTGGAGATCGAGAGCACGAAGAGGTGGTAGATCGGCAGCAGCGTCCAGACCAGGACGGGGATCGCGACCAGCAGCAGCTTGCCTTCGTCGAGGAACTTCTTCATGCGTCCGGCCCCTTCGACAGGCGCTTCACCATCACGAAGACCATCGGCAGGATCAGCGGCATGGCGACGATGATCGAGGCGATGCCGAGATCGAGATTGTTGTTGCGCATGTAGCGGATGCCGAGCGTCGCCAACACGTGGTTGAGGTCGCCCGGCCCACCGCCGGTGAGCAGGTAGACACTGTTGAAATCGCCCAGCGTCCAGATCATCGAGAGCATCGTCGAGGTGACGTAGAGCGTCGCCAGCGACGGCCAGGTGATGAAGCGGAACTGCTGCCAGCGATTGGCGCCGTCGACGCTGGCGGCCTCGTAGAGGTCCTGCGCGATGGCGAGCCGGCCGGTGATGAGGATCAGCGTCCAGAACGGCAGCGACTTCCAGATATGGACGAAGATCGAGCAGATGAAGGCGAGCGTCGGGTCGGTGAGCCAGCCCGGACCCTCCATGATGCCGAACCACTGGAAGAGTTGCTGGTTCAACATGCCGTTCTCAGGGTTCAGCATCACCCGGAAGGACAGGATGGTCGGGATCGACGGCACCGCCCAGGGCAGGATGAACAGCACCAGCACGATGCGGATCCAGGGCCGCTGCTGCACGAAGAAGCCGGACAGCCCGAGCGCGATCAGGAATTTCAGGTTCACCGCCACGAACAGGAAGATGATCGTGTTGACCACGGTGCGGATGAAGATCGGGTCCGCGAAGAGGGCCCGGTAGGAATTCCAGTTCAGGCCCAGCCAGAGGCCATAGGCCACCGGGTAGACCACCATGACGGCGAAGACGAGCACATAGGGCGCCAGCATGATCGCCCCCCACATCGCGCGGTCCCGCGTGAACCCCGATGCGTCATCGCGCGGCGCCGCTAGCGGCGCGGTCATGGCGGCTGTGCTCATGGACTCTCCGTCGAATTGTCATCCCGTGAAAGATACGCCGCGGCAATCCTTGCCGCGGCGGGTCGTCGATGCAAGCGGAACGAGGGCTGGGCTCAGCCCGCGATCTGCTTGATGCGGGCGATCATCTCGTCCACCGCCTGCTCGGCCGGGATCTTGTCCTGGACGACGCGGTTCACCGCCTTGGCCCAGACGTTCTCGGCGTTCACGGTCGTGAAATTGTAGTTGTAGACGAACTGGAACGGCACGGTACCGTCCTTGTACTGCTTGTAGACGACCGCGCGGTGCGGGTCCTTGCCATCCGACCAGAATGGCGCGTCGATCGCCTTCAGCGTCGTCGGCACCCAGCGGCCGGCCGAACCCTCGACGAAGGGCCGCAGGTTCTCGTCCTTCATGAAGAAGGCCATGAACTCCTTGGCGCGCTTCTTGTTCTTGGCATCGGCGAAGATCACCGCGGTCTTGACGGCGGCGAGGTTGGTCATCTTGCTGCCGTCGGCCTTGAGCGGGAACTCGGCGGTGCGGATATTGTCCTCGTAGTTCTTTTTGGCCGTCGCGCGCTGCTCGGCGGTCAGCGCCGCATTGTTCATGTCGTCCATATGCTTGCCGGCGATCGAGATCGTGGCGTTGTGCGTGGCGACCGTGGTGCGGTTGTGGAAGGCGACGTTGTTGTCGGGGTCGAGCCAGTTCACCGAGGACGGCGGCGTGCAGCCGCGCTGGAAGATGTTGGCGTAGGATTTCACTGCCTCGACCATCGCCTTCTTGTTCTCGGGCTGGTCGAGCACGATCTTGCCGTTCTCGTCGACGACCTTGGCGTTATAGGCGTTGGCGAAGGTCAGGAACGAGTAGAAAGTGTCCGAGGCGGCGACGCCCATCGGGTGGCCGATGCCGTAGACGCGCTTGCCCTTGGCGCGCAGCGAGCCCTGAACCTTGTCGCACCAGAAGTCCCAGTAGCCGTTCCAGGTCTTCGGGATGTCGGCCTCCTTGAAGCCGGCCTCCTCCAGCATGTCCTTCCAGTAGGTGATGTGCATCATCTGCTGCTCGACCGGGAAGGCATAGTACGACTTCTTGCCGGCCTTGCCGTTCATCAGGAAGGTGGTCGAGAGCGCCATCGGCTGGAACTCGCCCTTCAGCGGCTCGATCACGTCCGAGACGTCCTCGAGCTTGCCGTCATAGGCCCATTTGCCGGTCGTGCGGAAATCATAGGTGGTGCAGAAGCCGACATCCGGCGGCGTGCCGGCATCGACCGCGCCGACCGATTTCGTGACGCAATCCTCGGTGGCGTAGAGCGAGAGCTCGACCTTGACGCCCGTCGCCTTCTGGAACTTGTCGACGATCGCGAGCAGCGCATCGTCCTCGCCCTTGTAGAAGCCCTTGGTGAACCAGGCCGTCAGCGTCTCCTGCGCCATGGCGCCGCCGGACCATCCCGCGACCACCGCCCCGACGGCCGCTCCCATGGCGAAATGCCGAACCAGCTTCATCAGACAACCTCCCGTTTAAACCGTTTTAATCCGACGTTATGACCGTCTTGCCGCGACCCTAGTCGAAAAGCCCCGACCGAAACAAGCCGGGTCCCTCAAATAGTATTTCTAATTCCAGGGTATGCAACAGCCCTGCGGCATGGAAATGAAGGTCGATTTCATGGAACTGTCATGTGACAGGTCTACCGCCAGCGCGACCTCGCAGCAGCGACCGAGAGACGGAGTTTTTGAGATGCAGCGCAAGGCCCTGAGCGCCTTCATCATAGCCGCCGGCCTGGCGGCCGCGCCGCACGCCTTCGCCGCCGAGGGCAAGCTCGTGCTCTATACCAGCCAGCCCAATACCGACGCCCAGCAGACGATCGACGCCTTCAAGACGAAATATCCCAAGGTCGACATCTCCTTCGTACGCGACGGCACGCCGCGCATCATGGCCAAGCTCAAGGCCGAGTTCGAGGCCGGCGCTCCGCAGGCGGACGTGCTGCTGATCGCCGACGCCGTGACCATGGAAGGCCTCAAGAAGGACGAGCGCCTGCTCGCCCATGACAAGGCCGATCTCGGCGCCTATCCGGCCGGCATCCACGACCCGCAGAAGATGTGGTTCGCGACCAAGCTGATCACCACGGGTATCATCTACAATACCAAGGCTCCGATGAAACCCACGAGCTGGGCCGATCTGACCAGGCCGGAAGCCAAGAACCAGCTCGCCATGCCGAGCCCACTGAACTCGGGCGCCGCGCTGATCCACACGATCACCTTGACGAGCAATCTCGGGGATGGCTGGGGCTTCTACGAGAAGCTCAAGGAGAACGGCACGCTGGCCGCCGGCGCCAATGGCGACATCCTGCGCCAGGTCGCGACCGGCGAGAAGCTCTACGGGATGATCGTCGACTTCATGCCGATCCGCGAAAAGGCCAAGGGCGCGCCGGTCGAGTTCGTCTTCCCGAGCGAAGGCGTCTCCGCCGTCAGCGAGCCGGTCGCCATCCTGAAGACCACCAGGAACCCGGAAGCCGCCAAGGCCTTCATCGATTTCCTGCTCTCCGAGGAAGGCCAGGCGCTCGCGCTGAAGCAGGGCTATGTCGCCGCTCACCCCGACGTTTCGCTGCCGGCTGGCTACCCCGCCCGCAGCGCGATCAAGCTGATGGCCTTCGACGCAGCCAAGGCGCTCGCCGACGAGACCGCCGCCCGCAAGCGCTTCAGCGCGATCTTCGAATAAGGCGGCGTCGATGCTCGATCGCCATGCGTCCTGCCAGACGCGAAATGGCAATCCGGCTCTCCGTTTCGCCATCGGGCTTTCCGAAAAGTGGTTTCCACTTTTCGGTCCGATGCGATAAGCGCGCCAGCGCAATGACCCTGGCCATCGACCGAAACGCGAAGCGTGGGCCCTCCCCGGCGGCACCGCTCCTGCCGCCGCTGCGGCTGCCGGAAGGCTGGGGCCTGCCGGTGCTCGTCGTCGCAGTCGCGCTCGTGCTCGGCGGCCTGCCCTTCTTCCGGCTCGTCGCGGCCGCTTTCGCGCCCGGCTGGCTGTTCGCGCCGGGCGCTGCCTTCGCCGAGATGACAAGCCGGGCGGCCGTCACCGCGACCTGGCATACGCTGGAAACGGCGAGTCTTTCGGCACTCGCCGCGCTCTTCGTCGGCGGCATCGTCGCGCTGGCGCTCGGCATCACCGATGTCCGGCGAAAGCGCCCGCTCGCCTTCGCCTTCGTCTTCTCAATGATGATTGCCCCGCAGGTGGCGGCGCTCGCCTTCCTGAGCCTGCTCGCACCGAATTCGCAGATCCTCGCGCTGATCGGCCTCGCGCCGGCGCCGGGCACCCCGAACCCGCTGCTCGGGCGCGGCGGCATCATTCTCGTCATGGCCCTCCACCATGCGCCGCTCGTCGCGATCACGCTCTGGACCGGCCTGCGCAGCATCCCCCAATCGCTGATCGAGGCGGCGCAGATGGAAGGCGCCGGGCCTGCGACCATCACCGCCCGGATCGTCATTCCGGTGCTGCGGCCGCAGATCATCGCCGCGGGCCTGATCGCCTTCGTCGCGGGTGTCGGCAATTTCGGCATTCCCGCTCTGCTCGGCCTGCCCGTGAACTATCTCACCTTGCCGACGCTGATCTATCGCCGGCTGTCGAGCTTCGGCCCATCAAGCCTTGGCGAGACGGCAGCGCTGGCGGTGCTGGTCGGTATGGTTGCCGCGCTTGGAATCGTCGCGGCCGCTCTCGCCGCCCGGGGGCAGCGCGGCAAGGTCGAGATCGAGCACCCGCTGGAGCCCTATTGGCTGCTCGGCCCGGCCCGCCCGCTGGTCGCGGCGGGGCTTTGGCTGCTGCTCCTCCTGAAGCTCGGTCTGCCGCTGCTCTCCCTGTTGAGCGAAGCGCTGACGCCGGCACTCGGCGTGCCGCTCTCGTGGCAGACGCTGACATTCGACAAGTTCAGCGAAGTGCTGTTCCGCCAGGACGTAACGATACGCGCCTTCCGCAACTCGTTCGTCTTCGCCGGCAGCGCCGCCCTCCTCCTCGGCATCCTGGCGATCGCCTTCGCTTATGGGCTGGAAAGGCGGCTCGGCAGGCTCCGGCGCGCCGTCGAGCTGATGATCGAATTGCCCTACGCCTTGCCCGGCATCGTGCTGGCCATCGCCTGCATCCTGATCTTCCTGAAGCCGCTGCCGCTCATCGGCGTCAGCATCTACGGCACGCCCTTCATCATCCTCTTCGCGTATCTCGCCCGCTTCCTGCCGCTGGCGCTAAAGGCACCGGTTGCGGCGATGGCGCAGATCGAGACCCATCACGAGGATGCGGCGAAGCTCGATGGCGCCAATCTCGCGCAGATGCTGCGCTTCGTCGTCGCGCCGATCCTGGCGCCAGCGGCGGTGGTCTCGGCGCTGATGGTCTTCCTCGTCGCCTTCAACGAGCTCACCGTCTCGGCCCTGCTCTGGTCCTCGGGCACGGAAACGCTCGGGGTCGCGCTGTTCAGCCTCAAGGAAGCGGGTCTCGCGGGCGAGGCCGCAGCGGTTGCAATCAGCGCCTCCGCCGTCATCCTCGCCGTCATGCTGGCGCTCGACCTGGTCGTCCGGAACCGGCAGCAGGCCATCCTGCCCTGGCAAATCTGACGAATCGCGTGCCAGCGCATGGCGCGGCGGTTGTCGCGATCGACGTGACGGAAAATTAAACTTGCGGGCGCCCTAGATGAAGCATGGGTGCCCTTCAGACATTACAGGCCAGGCCGGAGCCCGTACCGGACGACCGGAAGATCCTCGTCATCGAGGACTCGCGGACTTTCTCGCTCGCGTTGCGGCAGATGCTCCAGGCGGAGACCGGGCTGCCCGTCACGACCTGCGCTTCGCTGAAAGAGGTCAGCGATCTGATCGTCGCAGCGCCGGGCGCCTACGCCATCGCCGTCGTCGATCTCAACCTGCCCGACGCGCCACGCGGCGAGGCGCTCGACTGGACCGTGGCGCACGGTATCCCTTCGGTGGTCTTCACCGCGACCTTCGATCTCGCCACGCGCGGGCGGATCATGGAGCGGGAGGTCATCGACTACGTCCTCAAGGACAATGAATTCGCGCTTCCCAATATCGTCGGCACGGTCAAGCGGGCGCTGAACAACTGCAATACCCGCATTCTCGTGGTCGACGACACCCGCACGACCCGCAAGGTGCTCGCCCGGATGCTCTCGATCCAGCAATATGCGGTGGTCGAGGCCGGGTCCGGGCAGGAGGCGCTGGCGATGCTGGAGAGCAACCCCGACATCCAGCTCGTCGTCAGCGACTACTACATGCCCGACATGGACGGGTTCGAGCTGGCGCGCCGCATCCGCCGGCATCATCCGGCCGTGCGCCTCCTCGGCATCTCCTCCTCAACCGACCGGCAGACCTCGGCGGGGTTCCTCAAGGCCGGCGCGCATGATTTCGTCTCGCGCCCCTTCGTGCTGGAGGAATTGCAATGCCGGATCGCCTCCAATGTCGAGGTGCTCGACCAGCTCCGGCAATTGCAGGACCTTGCCGCGCGCGACTTCCTCACCGGCCTGTTCAACCGCCGCCATTTCTTCGCCCGCGGCCGGCAGCTCGTCTGCGAGGCCCGCGAAATGGGCCTGCCGATCTGCGTCGCCATTCTCGACATCGATCATTTCAAGCGGCTCAACGACCGCCATGGCCACGACGGCGGCGACAGGGCGCTGACGGCCGTCGCGCAGACGCTCAGCACGATGGCGGAGCGCGGCTTCAACCTGCTCGCCCGCATCGGCGGGGAAGAATTCGCCATCATCTTCCCCGGTGCCGATCTCGCCGAAGCCGAGCGCCTCTGCAGCGAGATCCGGACGGCCATTGCCTGCACTCCGCTCGTCATCAACGGGGAAGCCCTGCCGCTCACCGTCTCGATCGGCGTCGCCGCGCTCGCGCCCGACGCGCTGCTCGAAACCTGTCTCGGCCAAGCCGACGAGGCTCTCTACGTCGCCAAGCAGGAAGGGCGCGACAGGGTCCGCATCGCGGCAGCCTGAGCTTATTCAGCCGCGACGCGCGGCTCCGATCGCTGCTCGCCCATCAGGAGCGCGCGCGAAGCCTTGGTTTCGCGCACGATGAAGTCGACGATGGCCCGCACCCGCGCGACATCCTTCAGGTCGGCATGGACCAGCAGCCAGAAGGAACGCGTGATCGAGACCGTCTCGGGCAGGACGGGCACGAGCCGCTTCTCTCCTTCCGCCATGAAATGATGGATCACGCCGATGCCGGCGCCCGCCACCACGGCGTTCATCTGGGCGATGACGCTCGAGCTCTGGACATGGGCGCGCAGGCCCTTGGCGACCTCGTCGAGATAGTCGAGCTCGGGCGAGAAGATCAGATCGTCGATATAGCCGATGATGCGGTGTTCGAAGAGACCCTCCGGCTTCGTCACCGGCGGCATCGAAGCGAGGTATTCCGGCGAGGCGTAGAGCCCGAGGCGGTAATCCGAGAGCTTGCGGGCGACGACCTTGCCCTCCTTGGGCGGGGCCAGCGTGATCGCGACATCGGCCTCGCGCTTCGACAGCGACAACAGGCGCGGCATGGCGATGAGCTGGATTTCCAACCCCGGATAGGATTTCGCGAACAGCGCCAGGCGCGACGCCAGGAACGAGGTGCCGAAACCGTCGGGCGCCCCGATCCTGACGATGCCGGACAAGGCCATGTCGGCGCCGCCGATATCGCTCTGGATCGCCAGCGCCTCGGTCTCCATGCTCTCGGCCTTGGCGAGCAGGCGCTCGCCATGGGCGGTCAGCGTGTAACCTTGCGGGCGGCGCTCGAAGAGCTTGGCCTTCAGCGCCTCCTCAAGCGAGGTGATGCGGCGTGAAACGGTGGCATGATCGGCACCGAGCCGGCGCGCAGCGGCGGTGAGCCGGCCCGAGCGCGCCACGGCCAGAAAGAAGCGGAGGTCGTCCCAGTCGAAGCGCTCCAAGGCTCTCTCCCATATTTGTGTTTTCGCACGGCCGGCGTTTCACTCTCGCTATAGCCGTGCGCAAACGAGAATGGTAGGGAGACACCAAGATCAACACACCATCAGTTCGTAGGGAGGGCGCCATGCGTCAGGTCGGACATTTCATCGGCGGCAAGCATGTCGCGGGCACTTCGGGCCGAACGGCCGACATCTACCAGCCGATGGACGGCACGATCATCGGCAAGGTTGCGCTCGCCTCGGCGGCCGAGCTCGACGCCGCCGTGCAGAACGCCGCCGCGGCGCAGCCGAAATGGGCGGCCACCAATCCGCAGCGCCGCGCCCGCGTCCTGATGAAGTTCCTCGACCTGATCGCGCAGAACAACGACGAGCTGGCCGAGCTCCTCGCCCGCGAGCACGGCAAGACCATTCCCGACGCCAAGGGCGACATCCAGCGCGGCGTCGAGGTGATCGAGTATTCGCTCGGCGTTCCCGGCCTGATGAAGGGCGAGTACACCGACGGCGCCGGCCCCGGCATCGACATCTATTCGATGCGCCAGCCGCTCGGCGTCTGCGCCGGCATCACGCCGTTCAACTTCCCGGCGATGATCCCGCTCTGGAAGCTCGGCCCCGCGATCGCCTGCGGCAACGCCTTCATCCTGAAGCCCTCCGAGCGCGACCCGGGCGTGCCGATGCGCCTGGCCGAGCTGTTCGTCGAGGCCGGCGGCCCTCCCGGCATCCTCAACGTCGTCAACGGCGACAAGGAATCGGTCGACGCCATCCTCGACCATCCCGAGATCAAGGCGGTCGGCTTCGTCGGCTCGACCCCGATCGCGGAGTACATCTACAGCCGCGGCTGCGCGAACGGTAAGCGCGTCCAGTGCTTCGGCGGCGCCAAGAACCACATGATCATCATGCCGGACGCCGACATGGACCAGACGGTCGACGCCCTGATCGGCGCCGGCTACGGCTCGGCCGGCGAGCGCTGCATGGCGATCTCGGTCGCCGTCCCCGTCGGCAAGGCCACCGCCGACGAGCTGGTGAAGCGTCTGATCCCGCGCGTCGAGAGCCTCAAGATCGGCCCCTCGACCGACGTCAACGCAGATTACGGCCCGGTCGTGACCAAGGCCGCGATGGAGAAGATCAAGCAATACGTCGATATCGGCGTCGAGGAAGGCGCCAAGCTCCTGGTCGACGGCCGCGACTTCAAGATGCAGGGCTACGAGAACGGCTTCTATGTCGGCGGCTGCCTGTTCGACAACGTCACCAAGGACATGCGCATCTACAAGGAGGAGATCTTCGGGCCGGTGCTCTCGGTGCTGCGCGCCGACAGCTATGAAGAGGCGCTGAAGCTCACCAACGACCACGAATACGGCAACGGCACCGCGATCTTCACCCGCGACGGGGACGCGGCGCGCGACTTCGCCTCGAAGGTGCAGGTCGGCATGGTCGGCATCAACCTGCCGATCCCGGTTCCGCTGGCCTATTACACCTTCGGCGGCTGGAAGCGCTCCTCCTTTGGCGACCTCAACCAGCACGGCCCGGACTCGATCCGCTTCTACACCAAGACCAAGACGGTGACGGCGCGCTGGCCGAGCGGCATCAAGGACGGCGCCAGTTTCGTCATCCCGACGATGAATTGAACCGAAGCAACTCCCTTGCTATCATAATTGATAGCAAAGGAGGTCCTACGATGGGCAATCTGCTGATCCGCGATGTCGAGGACGCCATCGTGCAAAGGTTGAAGACCAAGGCCGAGATCAACGGAACATCGCTCCAACATGAAGCCAGCCTGGCCCTCAAGCGCGGGGCGCCTCTTACCGGCGCCGAACGCGCAGCGATCCTGGAGCGCTTCGAGCGCGAGCACGGCTTCGCCAAAGTCACGACGACTGGGGCGGATATCATCCGCGCTGTCCGGGATGGCGACGAAGACGAGGATAACGCGTGATCCTGGATACCAGCGTGCTCTACGATGTGGTCGTCGACGGTGCCCGCAGCGAAACGGCGCGCCGCTTCATTCGACAGGCGGAGACCCTTTGGTCCCCGGACCTGATCCGGATCGAAATGGCCAGTGCTTTGACGCGCTCGGTGCGGCGAAAGGAAATGAGCGGCGCGGCGGCGCAGGCGGCATACCGCGTCGCAGCCAGCTTGGTGCCGGACGTCGAAGACAGTACGCTTCTGATCTCTCGCGCCTTTGAAATGTCGCTCGACTTGTTTCACCCATGTGCGGACTGCGTCTTCCTCGCGCTTGCGGAAGGGCGTTCGGTCCCTCTCGCAACCTCGGACGCCCGTTTCGCCCGCAAACTCGCCGGCACCAGCTATGCCCGCCTGGTCCATCTGATCGAGGCTTGATGCCATGACTGCCTTCGCTCTCACCGAAGACCAGATCGCCATCCGCGAGATGGCGCAGGACTTCGCCGCCGAGACGCTCGCGCCCCATGCCGCGCGCTGGGATGAGGAAAAACATTTCCCGGTCGAGGAGATGCGGGCCGCCGCCGCGCTGGGCATGGGCGGCATCTATATCCAGGAGGATGTCGGCGGCTCCGGGCTCTCGCGGCTCGATGCGGCGCTGATCTTCGAGGCGCTCTCGACCGGCTGCCCGACGGTCGCGGCCTATATCTCGATCCACAACATGTGTGCCTGGATGATCGACCGCTACGGCTCGGAGGAGCAGCGCAAACGCTTCCTGCCGAAGCTTTGCACGATGGACCATCTCGCCAGCTACTGCCTGACCGAGCCCGGTGCCGGCTCGGACGCCGCCGCGTTGAAAACGAAGGCGGTGCTCGACGGCGACCATTACGTGCTCGACGGGCAGAAGCAGTTCATTTCCGGCGCCGGGGTCTCGGACATCTATGTCGTGATGGCACGCACCGGCGAGGCCGGCCCTTCCGGCATCTCGACCATCGTGGTCGAGAAGGACACGCCCGGCCTGTCATTCGGCGCCAACGAGAAGAAGATGGGCTGGACCGCGCAGCCCACGCGCGCCGTGATCTTCGAGAACTGCCGCGTGCCGGTCGCGAACCGGCTCGGGCCGGAGGGCATCGGCTTCAAGATCGCCATGGCCGGGCTCGATGGCGGGCGGCTCAATATCGGCGCCTGCTCGCTCGGCGGGGCGCAGGGCGCGCTCGACCGCTCGCTCGCCTATGCCCGGGAGCGCAAGGCTTTCGGTTCGGCCATCGCCGATTTCCAGGCCTTGCAGTTCAAGCTCGCCGATATGGCGACCGAACTGGAAGCGGCCCGCAGCCTGCTCTGGCGCGCGGCAGCCGCGCTCGACGCCAAGACGCCCGATGCGACCAAACTCTGCGCCATGGCCAAGCGTGTCGCCACCGATACCGGCTTCGAGGTCGCCAACCACGCTTTGCAGATCCATGGAGGCTACGGCTATCTCGCCGATTACGGCATCGAGAAGATCGTCCGCGACCTGCGGGTGCACCAGATCCTCGAGGGCACCAATGAGGTCATGCGTATGATCGTCGCGCGCGGGCTGGTGGGCCGGGCGAAGGGGAACTGACGCCTATGCGGCGAGCGGCCTCACCCGGCTCTCGATTTCGCGGCCGGATGCCTGCCGGGCGATGCGCAGATCGTAATCGCTCTGCAAGGTCATCCACATCTCCGGCGAGGTCGCGAAGAACTGCGCGAGGCGCAGCGCCGTGTCGGCCGTGATCGCCCGATCACCCTTGACCACGCCGGCAATGCGGCTGACGGGGACGTCGATATCGCGCGCCAGGCGGTTCTGGGTGATGCCAAACGGCTTCATGAACTCCTCCAGCAGGATTTCGCCGGGCGTAACCGGAGCAAGCGCCGCCTCGCCGGCAAGGCCCTTCGGGTCAGTGATAGTCGACGATTTCGACATCATGCGCCTCCCCGTCCTTCCAGATGAAACAGATCCGCCATTGATCGTTGACGCGGATCGAATGCTGCCCTCCCGGTCGCCGCGCAAGGCCTCCAACCTGTTGCCCGGCGGAATGCGCAAATCGTCCAGTCGAGCGGCAACGTGAAGCAGCAGAAGCTTGCGGCGGATGATACGTTCGATCGCCGCGAAGCGCCGGACCGGCCTGTCGTTGAAGAGCAGCTCGGCATCGCGCTGCGCGAAGGATCGGATCATCGAGCACCAAGATATTCCGCGAAGAGTATTCCGTCAAGAAGAATGAAAGGAAACGCAGCATGACCAACATCGCCTTCATCGGCCTCGGCAATATGGGCGGCCCGATGGCCGGGAACCTCGTCAAGGCCGGGCACGGCGTCAAAGCCTTCGATCTCGTGCAGGCCTCGAAGGATGCAGCCGCGGAGATGGGCGTCGGCATCGCCGGCTCGGCCAGGGAAGCCGTGGCCGAGGCGGAGGTCGTCGTGACGATGCTGCCGGCCGGCAAGCATGTGCTTGACGTCTGGGCCGATATCCTGCCGGCGGTGAAGCCCGGCACGCTCCTGATCGATTCCTCGACCATCGATGTCGAGAGCGCCCGCAAGGCCCATGCGCTGGCGGCCGAGCGTGGCTGCCTGTCGCTCGACGCCCCGGTCTCGGGCGGCACCGGCGGCGCCAAGGGGGCGACGCTGACCTTCATGGTCGGCGGCACCGAGGATGCCTTTGCCAAGGGCGAGCCGATCCTCGCCAAGATGGGCCGCAAGATCGTGCATTGCGGCGGCGCCGGCAACGGCCAGGCCGCCAAGATCTGCAACAACATGATCCTGGGCATCTCGATGATCGGCGTCTCCGAGGCTTTCGTGCTCGGCGAGAAGCTCGGCCTGTCGCATCAGGCGCTGTTCGACGTCGCCTCGACCTCGTCCGGCCAGTGCTGGTCGCTGACCACCTATTGCCCGGTGCCCGGCCCGGTGCCGACCTCGCCGGCCAATAACGAATACAAGCCGGGCTTTGCCTCGGCGCTGATGCTGAAGGACCTGAAGCTGGCGCAGGAAGCGGCGCAGGCGGCGGGCGCCTCGACCCCGCTCGGCGCGGCCGCGGCACAGCTCTTCGGGCTGCACAATGCCTGGGGCGAAGGCGGCACGGATTTCTCCGGCATCATCCACCTTCTGCGCGGACGCGGGGAGGCGTGAGACGCGCTTGCGCGGCAAGGCGTCGCGGGTCTAGACCCAAGACATGAACGACGCCCTGCCTCGCCGCGAACGCTCCTCCCTCACCGGCTT
>JBDHTM010000019.1:0-56876 GCA_039808685.1 Allobosea sp.
ATGATGCCGCGGCCGCCGTCGCGGCCGAGCTTGCGGCCGACGAGGTCCATCGCCTGCACGCCGTTGGCGCCCTCGTAGATCATGGCGATGCGGGCATCGCGGACGAACTGCTCGACGCCGGTCTCGGCGATATAGCCGTGGCCGCCGAACATCTGCTGGGCCTTCACCGCATTGTCGAAGCCGATATCGGTGAGGACGCCCTTGAGCACCGGCGTCATCAGGCCGAGCTGGTCGTCGGCGGCCTGGCGCTCGGCCACGTCGCCGGAGCGATGGGCGATATCGGACTTCAGCGCGTTCCAGAGCACGAAGGCGCGGGCTGCCTCGTTGAAGGCCTTGATCGACATCAGCGTGCGGCGCACGTCCGGGTGAACGATGATCGGGTCGGCCGGCTTGGCCGGCTCCTTGGCGCCGGTCAGCGCGCGGCCCTGCAGGCGCTCCTTCGCATAGGCGACGGCGTTCTGATAGGCGACCTCGGACTGGGCGAGGCCCTGGATCGCGACGCCGAGGCGGGCCTCGTTCATCATCACGAACATGGCGTTGAGGCCCTTGTTCTCGGCGCCCACCAGCCAGCCCTGCGCATTGTCATAGTTCATGACGCAGGTCGCATTGCCATGGATGCCCATCTTGTGCTCGATCGAGCCGCAGCTGACGCCGTTGTTGGCGCCTACGGAGCCGTCCGCACCCAGCTTGTTGCGCGGCACGACGAAGAGCGAGATGCCCTTCACGCCGGCCGGAGCGCCCTCGATGCGGGCGAGCACGAGATGGACGATGTTTTCGGTGATATCCTGCTCGCCGGCCGAGATGAAGATCTTGGTGCCGGAGATGGCATAGGAGCCGTCGCCATTCGGCACGGCCTTGGTCTTGAGCAAACCCAGATCGGTGCCGCAATGCGGCTCGGTCAGGTTCATGGTGCCCGACCAGGTGCCGTCGATCATCTTCGGCAGATAGGTCTGCTTGATCTCGTCGGAGCCGTGGACATAGAGCGCGGCGATCGCGCCCATGGTCAGGCCCGGATACATGGCGAAGGCCATGTTCGCCGCCGAGGCGTATTCGTTCATCACGGCGCCGAGCGTGTAGGGCAGGCCCTGACCGCCATATTCCGGGTCCATGGCGAGGCCGATCCAGCCGCCGCCGGCATAGGCCTGATAGGCTTCCTTGAAGCCCTTCGGCGTGGTGACGCGACCGTCGGGATGGCGGGTGCAACCCTCCTGGTCGCCGGAATAATTGATCGGCTGAAGGACTTCCTCGCAGAGCTTGGCGCCCTCGCCGAGCACGGCCTCGATCACGTCGGAGGACGCGTCGGCGAAGCCCGGCAGGTTGTTGTAGCGCTCGATGTTGAAGACGTCGTTGAGCAGGAAAAGCGTGTCGTCGACGGGCGCCTTGTAGACCGGCATCGGATCCTCCCTCTCGTCGCAAAGGCGGCGCCTGACCGCTGACACCGCATCAAGATAGTTCACATATAAACAATCTTGGCGAAGTTGCAACTGTGACGATGCGATTTTGTCGCCCATGCGACGGCGGACGCGTGAGGCGGCCATAAAAAAGCCCCGGCTGAGCCGGGGCTTTGGGGTGCCGGGTCATCCCGTGCGCGCTGCGGCATAACATGCCGCTGCGCAGACACGGGACCGTCCTCAGAAAGAGGCGCCTTCGCGTCATGCGGTCCCGTGTCTGCGCAGCAGCGTTTCACGCTGCGGCGCGCACGGGATGACGCGCTTGAGCTCAGGCCTTGCCGAGACGTGAAAGCGACGCTTCGAGCTCGGCGATCGCAGCCTCGATCTCGGCGCGCTGGCTGCGCAGGAGGTCGTGCTGTTCGACGATCTGCTCGCGGCTGAGCTGCAGACCGCCGACGGTGGCAGCCGCCTCGCCGGAAGCACCCTTCTTGTCCTCGTTGGCGAGCATGGCGCGGATTTCGACGAGCGTGAAACCGAGCTGCTTGCCCTTGAGGATCAGGGCCAGACGCGCCCGATCGCGCGCCGAGTAGATGCGCGTCATGCCGGAGCGGCTGGGGGAGATCAGACCGCGCGACTCATAGAAACGGAGCGTCCGTAACGTCACCCCGAAGTCGCGAGCGAGATCGCTGATGGTGAAATCGCCGGGCTGATCGGCGTCTGCGGTGCGGGTTTCATGAATCGGAGAACCCGCCATAGCCAAGCTCTGGCGTGACATGAAAGCTGCAATCCTTGCGATTGGATCGAATCGCCGACCCATATGGCGGCCTCGATCGGTGCCTTAGTGATAGGGAAGGAGCTCCCGCTGCGTCAGGTAATACGGCGCCGGAGTGGGGTAAGTTACCGTTACATGGCCGAAATGAGGCACTTTCCCTGCGGCGTTCGGAAAAAATTAACGATCCGCACCCGGCTTATTAACCCGCTGTTTACCATGCCGGCCAATTGTCGGGGGGCGCATCGGCATCGTGGCTTCATCAACGGTTATTTCACGACCTGCCAGGGTTCGCGCGGAAGGCGACGGCATCAGGGGGCCTCGCTTGCCGCTGACAAGGTCCCCCTAGGCGAGCGAGATCATGGCCAATAGCTTGCCCTGGAGCGTGAAGGGCGTCGATCCCCGGACGCGCGATGCGGCCAAGGCGGCTGCACGCCGGGCAGGCATGACGCTGGGCGAATGGCTCGACCACAAGATCCGGGACGAAAGCGACGAGCCCCCGGCCCCGCTAGCTACGCCGGCGCCGGAACAGCTCGACATCGCCGCCCTGTCGGAGCGGCTGGCACGCCTGTCCCAGGGCCAGACCGACACCGCCGCGCGGCGCCCCGCGCCGAATCCCTCGCGCGAGGCAATCGACAACCTTGTCAGCCAGGCTGCGGCCCTTGAAAGCATGACGCGCGAAGCCAATGCCAGGACCGCCGGCGCGCTGGATTCGATCACCCGCTGGATCGAGAAGACCGAGGACCGCCTGTCGTCGAGCGAGCGCGGCTCCGCCGAGCGCCAGGAACGCGCAACCAACGTCATCGCCGAGGCGATCAAGACAATGGGCGAGCGCATCGCCGAGATCGAGCGTCGCAGCCTCGAAGCGCAGCAGCCCCGCATCGAGCAGGCACCGCGCCTCGCCTTCAGCCGCGAGGGCCTTGCCGCCGCCGTCACCGACATCCGCACGCGCCAGCGCTTCCTCGACACAGACGAGGCCGTCGCCCCGCGGCAGCCTGCGGTCGCGCCCGAGCGCATCTCGGCGCTACGCGAGGATCTGCGCGAAATCGGCTCCCGCCTTGCCCATGAAGGGCGCCGCCCCCAGCCGCAACGCCCGGCCGCCCCGACCAGGACCGTCGATACGAGCGCCATCGAAGCCAAGATCGGCATGCTCGCCGATCGTCTCGACCGGTTCGATCGGCACGACCAGTTCGAGCCCCTGCTCAAGCCGCTCGCGCGCATCGAAGCGGAAGTGTCGCGCCTGTCGCAGGATCGGGCCGGCGAGAGCTATCAGCGCTTCCAGCTGGAGATCGCGCATCTGGCCGCCAAGGTCGATGCTCTGGCCACCCGCGGCGGGCAGGTCGCCAATCTCGACCCGATCCGGCGCGATATCGCCGAGCTCCGGGACCTCCTCGGCCACGGCGGGCAGGACCACAAGCTGGACGAGCTCTCGCAGCAGGTCGCCACGCTCGGCTTCGAGATCGGCCGGCTGCGCGAAACCCGCCCCGACATAGGCGAGATGCGCAGCCTGGCGAACGCGATCGACGACGTGCGCAACGTGGTCCTGTCGCAGCGCGGCGAGTTTCCGGGCGCGGGTCTGCTGACTTCGCTTTCGACGCAGGTCGACGCCCTCTCGCGCAAGTTCGACGAAGTCGCCTCCCACAAGCTCGATGAAGTCGGCTCGCAGCGGCAGAGCGACTACCTCGCCAGCCGCATCGACGCGCTGCAGCAGCGCATCGAGGCGCTGGCCGAGCAGGGACCGTCGTCGGTCTCGCGCCAGATCGAGGCGCTTTCAAACCGGATCGAAAGCCTCGCAGCCTCCAACCAGATCACGCGGATCGTCGGCGAGGGCGCGGTGGCCGTCGATCTCAATCCGATCGAGCAGATGCTGCGCCATCTCGCCGAGAAGATCGACGAGGCCGGCGCGCCCGGCGCCAACGCCGAATCCTTCGACGCTCTAGAGCGCCAGATCTCGGGCATCGCCAGCCGCCTCGACGAGGCCTCCGCGACCCGCTCCGCCGAGAAGGGCATGGAGCGCACGCTGCAGGACCTGGTCGTGCACCTGCGCTCGATGCGCGAGGAAACGGCTGCGGAGCGCGCCGCCCTCGTCCAGGCCGCCAGCAGCGCAGCCTCGGGCAAGGGCATTGCCGAATTGTCGAGCCTGGTCACGGGCCTGCGCGACACCCATGTCTCGTCCGACAGCCAGACGCGGGACGCGCTCGGCGCCGTGCATAGCTCGCTCGAGCTGATCATGGCGCGGCTGGCGAGCCTCGAGGCCGAACTGCTGGGCGAGCGCCGCCCGCCCGCGAGCGGGCTGGCCGCCGCGATGCGCGCCGGGGACGGCGTCGTCCGGACGGGCGCGGCGCCAGCGCGGGACAGCGCGAATCTCTCGCTCGGCGCAGCCGCGCAGGACCGCTTCGCCGGGCCGGCGGGCGAAGCCGCCCGCAGCGAGCCGACCTTGCCGGCGAGCTCGGCCTTCGACGTCCCGCTGGAGCCCGGCTCCGGCCGGCCGCGCCCCGAGGCCGCGCTCGGCGCGGGCCTGGATGCGCAATCCGTCCGCCAAAGCCTGATCGCCGCGGCGCGCCGCTCGGCCAAGGCGGCCAGCGAAGCGGCGGCCTCCGCGCCCTCCCCCACGGCCGAGCCGGCGGCCAAGAGCCCGGGCCGTCTCAAGGAGATGCTGGAGAAGCGCAAGCGACCCCTGCTGCTCGGGCTGGCCGCGCTGATCCTCGCCATGGGCACCGCCCATCTGGTGACGAACTCGCTGCGCGGCAACGGCGCAAAGCCCGCCAACAACGAAGCCCGCAGCCTGGTCACCCCGCCTCCCGCGCAACCGGAAACGCCAGCCGCGGCCCCTGCGCAGGCTCCCGCCAAGGACCAATCCTCGGCGCTGCCCGCCGCCGCACAGGATGCCGCCGCTCAGCCTGCCTCCGGCAACGCCAATGCCATGCCCGAGCGGTCGGTGACCGCTGCGGCCGCTCCCACCGCCCCGCCCGCAGCGGAAGCCGCGCCTGCAGCAGCGCCGGCTGCTCCCACCGAACCGCAGGTCCAAGCCGTGACCGGCATCGGCGACCTGCCGGCCGGGTTCGGCAGCGCCGGCCTGCGCAAGGCGGCCCAGGACGGCGATGCGCGCGCGGTCTACGAACTGGCGAGCAAGGCAACCGACGGCCCGGCCAACCAGCGCGATCCCAAGCTGGCGCTGCGCCTGTTCGAGCGCGCCGCGGTGGCGGGCCTGGCGCCTGCCCAGTTCCGCGTCGGCAACATGTTCGAGAAGGGCATCGGCACGCAGCGCGACCTGTCGCTCGCCCGGATCTGGTATCAGCGCGCCGCCGAGCGCGGCAATGCCAAGGCGATGCACAACCTCGCCGTTCTCCACGCCGAGGGCGTCGCCGGCAAGCCGGATTATGCCATGGCGACCGAGTGGTTCCGCCGCGCCGCGGAGCTCGGCGTCCGCGACAGCCAGTACAATCTCGCCGTGCTGCTCGGACGCGGCCTCGGCGCGCCGACCGATCTCGCCCAGTCCTATGTCTGGTTCTCGGTCGCGGCGATCCAAGGGGACGAGGACGCCGGCCGCAAGCGCGACGATGTCGCCCAACGCCTGAAGCCGGAAGACCTGGCCGCCGCCAAGGGGCTGGCAGCGAGCTGGAAGCCCAAGACGCTCGACGCCACCGCCAACGAGGTGACGCCGCCCGCAAAAGGCTGGGATCCCCAGCCGACCGCGGCCGTGGCGAAGCCCGCCAAGCAGTCCCGGATCTGAGCCGCGTTGCGCAACGTCATGCTTTCGACGTGTTGACGCGGCACGAAGAAGGATAGTTTCCTAGGGGCGGGCCGGAAGCGGCCCGTCTTTCCATTTCAAGACCTTGTCTTAACCCGGACAGCCCAGTCTGGGACCCATCAGGCGCAGGCTGTCGGCCAAGCGCCAGCCTTGCGAGGGGTAAGCGTGCAGATCTACCTGCCGATCGCCGAGCTGCCGATCAGCGTGCTGATGGTTCTCGGCCTGAGTGGTGCGGTGGGCTTCATCTCCGGCCTGTTCGGCGTCGGCGGCGGCTTCCTGCTGACGCCGCTCCTGATCTTCCTCGACATCCCTCCGGCGGTGGCGGTCGCGACCGTCGCGGCACAGGTCGCGGGCTCCTCGATGACCGGCGTCCTCACCTATCTTCGGCGCAAGGCACTCGACCTGAAGCTCGGCGGCGTGCTGGTCAGCGGCGGCATCGTCGGCACCGTCCTCGGCGTCCTCTTCTTCAACACCATGAAGCGGCTCGGCCAGCTCGAGCTCGTGATCACGCTGTCCTATGTCACGCTGTTCTCGATCATCGGCGGGCTGATGCTCTACGACGCGCTGCGCGCCATGCTGCGCGTCCGGGCGGGCAAGCCGGCGCGGCTGAAGCGGCGCGGCGGCATGCATCCCTGGTGGATGGGCCTGCCTTTCCGTGTGCGCTTCTATCGCTCCGGCCTCTATTGCAGCGTGCTGCCGATCGCGCTCCTCGCCATCGTCATCGGTTTCATCGGCGCCGTGCTCGGCGTCGGCGGCGGCTTCATCCTGGTGCCCGGCCTGATCTATTTCTTCCGGATTCCGCCGGCCGTCGTCGTCGGCACCTCGCTGTTCCAGATCCTGGTGACGATGACGGGTGCCACCCTCTTGCACGCCGTCACCAACCAGTCGGTCGATATCGTGCTGGCCGTCCTGCTGCTCCTCGGGGGCGTAATCGGCGCGCAGTTCGGCGGGCGCGCGGCGCGCAACCTCAATGTCGAATCCTTCCGCCTGCTGCTGGCGCTGCTGATCCTGTCGGTCGGCCTGCGCTTCGCCATCGAGCTCTTCATCCCGCCGGGCGAGCCCTTCTCGGTCGTCGTGCCGGAGAGCGCGCGATGAGATGGTTTACCGCAATCCTCGCTGCTTTCGCGGTCGGGCTCGCGGCGGACGCCGTCCGCGCCGAGACGCTGATCGCGGCGATGTCGAGCCACCAGATCCAGATCACCTCGAACTATACCGGCAGCCAGCTCACCGTGTTCGGCCTGGTCGAGCGCGACGGCAGGACGGTCGCGCGTGGCGATCCCTACGACATCATCGTCACGGTGCGTGGACCGCGGCGCATGCTGCTGGTGCGCGAGAAGGAGCGGTTGGGCCCGATCTGGATCAACCGGACGCAGCGGCGCTTCGCCGACAACCCGGTCTTCCTGCATGTCGCGAGCAACCGGCCGATCGCGGAGATGATGAGCAACGAGACGGCCCGGCGCGACCGGATCGGCCTCGTCAACGCCGAGCGCCCCACGGGCGGCTGGGTCGATCTCGATCCCGGCGCGCGGCGCTTTCGCGAAAGCCTCGTCCGGATCATGCAGGGCAAGGGCCTCTACGACTACGAGGAGCGTGGCGTCACCTTCCTGTCGAGCGCGCTGTTCAGCGCCCCGGTCGACATTCCCGCGACGGCCCCGACCGGCTCCTACACCGTCGACATCGTGCTCTATTCCGGCGGCGTGCCGCTGGCACGACAGCAAACCAATTTCGAGGTGATCAAAACCGGCATCGAGCAGCGGCTTGCCTCGGGGGCCTATGACTGGGCCGTTCTCTACGGCCTCGCCACGATCCTGCTGGCGCTCTTCCTCGGCTGGGGAGCGAGCGTGATCTTCCGGCGCGACTAGAGCATCGGACTGAATGCCGTATTCAGTCCGATGCTCTAGCTCTTTGATTTTGCATCGGCTTTTTCCGAAAACCGCACTCCAGTTTTCGGGCCGATGCTCTAGAGCAGCTCGGCATAGGGCAGGAAGGGCGCGAAATCGCCCGCCGTCACCTGCGCGACATCCTCGGCCAGCACGACGAGTCCGTCGGATTGCGCTAAGGAAGCGAGCGAACCTGCTCCCTCGCCGGGATGCCGGCGCGCGATCACGGCGCCGTCCGTGTCCCGCTTCAGCGACACACGCAGAAATTCCCGGCGACCCGGCTTCCTGGCCTGCGCGAAACCCAGCCTGACCGTCCACATCTGCGGAGGGGCACAGGTTTCGCCCGCCAGCCGGGCGAGCAGCGGCCGCGCGAGGAAGGCGAAGCCGACAAAGACCGCGACCGGGTTGCCGGGCAGCCCGACGAAGGCCGTGCCTGCGACGCTGCCGATCGCGATCGGCTTGCCCGGTTTGATCGCCATTCGCCAGAGATCGAGCGTGCCGCAGGCCAGCACCGCCTCCCTGACATGATCGGCCTCGCCCACCGAGATGCCGCCGGAGGTGAGGACGAGATCGCAATCGGCCGCCGCCTCGCGCAACCGGCGCTCCAGGCCCTTGGCCTCGTCGCGGAGAATGCCGAGATCGACGACTTCCGCGCCGGCACGCAGCAACATGGCGCGCAGCATCGCCCGGTTGGCGTCGTAGATCGCGCCCGGGCCGAGCGGTCGACCGGGTTCGGTGAGTTCATCGCCGGTCGAGAACAGCGCGACGCGCGGGCGCCGCCGCACGATGACCTCGGCCAATCCCAGCGCGGCCAGCAGGCCGAGATCCTGCGGACGCAGCCGTCGCCCGGCCGGCAGCACCTCCCGCCCGGACGCGACGTCCTCGCCGGCCAACCTCAGATTGGCACCGCGTTTGACCCCGGCCGGCAGGGTGACCGTTCCCGCGCCCGCGACGACATCCTCCTGCATCACGATGGTATCGGCGCCGTCGGGGACCGGCGCGCCGGTGAAGATGCGCCAAGCGCCATGCCGCAGCACCGCAGGCGCTTCCCCAGCCATCGTCCGGCCGAGGATCGGCAAGCTGGTCGACCCCCCTGTGGCCAGATCGGCGAAGCGGATGGCGTAGCCATCGACCGCCGCGTTGGCGAAAGGCGGCAGGTCGCGCGGCGCGATCACCGCGTCCGCCAGCACATGACCGTCGGCTTCGGCGAGAGGCAGTTCCAGCTTGCCGGCGACAGGATGCACGCGCGAAACGGCATCGGCAGCAGCCTCGTCCAGCGAGACCAGATCGGAATCGCTTCTGCCGCCGCCCGATCGCGCCATCACGGTGCTCGCCTGTTTCCGCCGCCTGAGCGCATCGCGCGCGCTTCCTCCCGATCGATCGCTTCTTCATCGTCGCCGTGACGGGCCGGGTCAAGCGCCTGCGGCAAGGCGGCGGTTGCCCGCCCCCGAACAGGCATCCTATGAAGCAGCATGACGACGATGGCCCCGACAGGCGCGACCCAGGACATCATGGCGCTGGACCTGCGCGGCCTGAAATGCCCGCTTCCCGTACTGCGCGTCCGCAAGGCGCTGATCGCCGCGCAAGCCGGCAGCCTCGTCGTCGTGCAATGTACCGACCCGATGGCGGCGATCGACCTGCCGAACCTCGTGCGGGAAACCGGCGACACCATCGAGCGGCAGGGGGATGCGGACGGCGCCCTCGTCTTCCATATCCGCAAGGCGGCCTGACGCCGCGAGCCAACGGAGTCCAACGACGTGACCGTTTCCCAAGCCGATGTCCTGCGGGCGCTCGAACTGGTGAAGCTGCCGGCCAGCGGCCAGTCGCTCGCCGCCTCCGGCCGCGTCGGCGACATCCTCGTCGATGGCGGCAAGGTGATCTTCGCGATCGGCATCGACGCGACCGAGGCGGCTGCCATGGAGCCGGTGCGCAAGGCGGCCGAAAGCGCCGTCGGCGGCCTGCCCGGCGTGACGCAGGTGCTGGTCGGGCTGACCGCCGACAAGGCCGGCCCCTCGGCCGGCATGCAGGCGCGCCAGCAGGCGCAGCGGCCCGGGCCTGGCGGCGCGCCGAAGCCCGCCGGCGTGCCGGGCGTCAAGCAGATCATCGCCGTCGCCAGCGGCAAGGGCGGCGTCGGCAAGTCGACCACCGCCGCCAATCTCGCCGTGGCGCTCTCGACGCTCGGCCTCAGGGTCGGCGTGCTCGATTCCGACATCTACGGGCCATCCATGCCGAAGATATTCGGCATCAAGGGCAAGCCGCAGATCGTTTCGGGCCGGACGCTCGCGCCGATGGAGGCCTACGGGCTCAAGGTGATGTCGATCGGCTTCCTCGTCGACGAGGAGACGCCGATGATCTGGCGCGGGCCGATGGTGATCTCGGCGATCACCCAGATGCTGCGCGAGGTTGCCTGGGGCGAGCTCGACGTGCTCGTCGTCGACATGCCGCCGGGCACCGGCGACGCCCAGCTCACCATGGCGCAGCAGGTGCCGCTCGCCGGCGCCGTCATCGTCTCCACGCCGCAGGACCTCGCCCTGCTCGATGCGCGCCGCGGCGTCGCGATGTTCCGGAAAGTCGCCGTGCCGATCCTCGGCCTCGTCGAGAACATGAGCTATTTCACCTGCCCGGCCTGCGGGCACCGCTCCGACATCTTCGCCCATGGCGGCGCCCGGCATGAAGCGGAGCGCCTTGGAATCCCCTTCCTCGGCGAGATCCCGCTGGCGATGCCGATCCGCGAGACCTCCGACGGCGGCCGGCCGATCGTCGTGAGCGATCCCCAAAGCGCCCATGCCAAAGCCTATATCGCGCTGGCGCGGCAGGTGCAGGCTGGGCTTGGCGGGGCCACACGCGCAGCGCCGCGCATCGTGATCGAGTAGGGGCCAGAGGTCGGCTGGTTGACACGCCTAAGATTTTGTTCTTCTTTTGTTCCAGAACAAGGAGGGATGCAGCCATGGTCGTCCATCGCGCCCGTCATATCGGGATCGGCATCGACCGTCCGGTGGAGGAGGTCTATGCCTTCCTGGCGGAGCCGGCGAACTTTCCGCGCTGGGCCGAAGGCCTGGGCCATAGCTTCGTGCAGGTCGAAGGCATGACCTGGCGTGCGGAGACGCCGATGGGGCCGATGCGCATCCTGTTCAGCGAACCGAACAACCACGGCGTGCTCGACCACGCCGTCATCCCCGAGCATGGGCCGGCCATGCACAATCCGATGCGCGTCGTCGCCAATGGCGACGGGGCCGAGGTCGTTTTCACGCTGTTCCAGCGCGACGGCATGTCGGATGACGAGATGGCGCGCGATGCCGCCATGGTCAGCCGCGACCTCGCGGCTCTGAAGCTGCTGCTGGAGCGATAAGAGCCTCCAAGTGCCGGTCAGGCCATGCCCGCGGCCAGCCGTTCCGCTTCGGCGAGGTCCTCGGGCGTGTTGACGTTGAAGAAGGGGTCGATCGGCTCGGCCGGCCATTCGGCGACGGCAACGCCATGGGCTTGCGTCCAGCGGCCGAGCTTGCGCTCTCCCGCAGCCAGCGCCCGGCGCAGATCCTCGCGCAGCCCGACCGGCCAGAGGCCAATGGCGTGATGCTGCTGCCCGGCAGAAGCCGCACAGGCGAGAGCCGTTCCAGCCGCGATGCGCGCCCGATGCAAGCGTGAGACGAGATCGGCGGGGATGAAGGGCGTATCGGCGGCGACGCTGAGCAACCATTCGGTTTCCGGTTGGTGATCGGCGATCCAGTCGAGACCGGCGAGGATGCCCGCGAGCGGGCCGGCGAAATCCGGCACGCTATCGGCCACGACCGGCAGGCCAAAGACGGACAGGCGGGCAGGATCGCCATTGGCGTTGAGGAGGAGATCGTCGCACTGGCCGCGCAGGCGCGCGATGACATGCGCGAGGATCGGCCGGCCGGCGAGCGGCTTCAGGGCCTTGTCGCCGCCGCCCATGCGCCGTGCGAGGCCGCCGGCAAGGATCAGGCCAATGGTCAGCGTCTCTGCCATGGCGCGATCAGGCCGCCACGGAAGTCACGGCCAGCGCCCAGCGCTCGACCGCCTCCGCATCGACAGGCAGTTCAAGCCAATCGTCCCCTGCGAATGCGCGCCAGGCCGGCAGGAAGTCGTGGCGCACGGCGATCAGCAGCGGCAAACCCGCCAGCAACGCCCCTGCGATCTCCTGGCGCAGCCCCTCGCCGATCGCCTCCTGCTTGCCGAAACGGTTGACGATCACCAGATCGGCGCGTCCGGCGAGGGCATCGGAGAAAGCCGCGGCCGCTGCAGCAAGGCCGGCCGCGTCGAGATGGCAGCCCGAGGCACCGGCGCCGAGATCCTGGCTGATCGGGAAACGCCGGCCGCTCGCGACATCCTCCAGCGACATCGCCATGCAGCGATCGTCGCAGTTCGCGTCGTTGTGCTGGACCACGCCGCCGAGGCGCAGGCCCCGCTGCTTCAGCCTGTCGACGAGCCCGTGCATGAAGGCATCGATCGCGAAGCCGCTCGCAAAGGGGATGGCTGCCAGCATGGTCATGCCGGTTTTTCTCACGAATGCAGTCTTTCCACCAGAGCCGGCGATGCCACGCCCCTGCAATCCTGCCGCAGAGATGCCGCGCGAGTGTTGCGCCGCACCTACAGTCGGGCGCGCCCGCGCCCGCTAGGGTGGCAAGCCGAGGCCTGTGACTCCCGCCGGAACGCATGATCCGAAACAACGCCAAAGCCCCGCTCGATCCGGCCACCGATGCCGCGCTGCTGTTGCGGCGCATCGGCTTCGGCACGCTGGCGCTCGTCCTGCCGCTGGCCGCGCTGGTCTCGCGCCGGGCCGCTGTCGTCCTCGTGCCGATCGGCGTCGCCCTGCTGATCATCGCGACCCTGGTCGAAGAACCCCGCAAATTCGTGGCAATGCTGCGGGAGCTTCTGGTCAGCCGCCCCGGCCTGATCCTGATCGGCCTGATCGCCTGGGCCTTCCTGTCGCTGGTCTGGAGCCCCTATCCGGCAGCGGCCGTCGAGAAGGCCAGCAACCTGATGCTCGCCGCGGTGCTCGGCTTCGCCGGGCTGTCCGCCCTGCCCGAGCGGATGCGCTCCTCGAACCTCAACCTCGTCGCTCTCGGCACCGGCAGCGCCGGCATCTTCGCGCTCGGGCTGATCGCCGTCGCGGCGCTGCGCCATGCCGAAACGCCGCCCGGCGCTGTCGAGCGCGGCGTCTCCATCATCCTGATCATGGCCTGGCCCGCGCTGGCCTGGTTGCTCTCGCGCGAACGCGGCCTCAGCGCGCTCGGCCTGGCGCTCGTCGTAACGCTGCTTGCCCTGACCCGCTTCGAGGACGGCGAGACGCTGGCGATGATCTTCGGCGCCGTCGCCTTCGGTGCGGTCACGGCCAATCCAGAGCGTGCGGCGCAGATCATCGCGGCGATCGTCGCCGGGCTGATGCTGTTCGCCCCGGTCCTGCCCTTCCTGATGGCGCCGCTGGTCACGATCCTGCCCGACAGCGCCGACGACTTCGCACAGATGCTGTCGATCTGGGCCGACGTGATCCGGCAGTCGCCGATCGAGCTCATCACCGGGCACGGGCTCGATACCGTGCTCCGTGGCCAGATGAACGGCACGCTGCCCCAGCCCGCCCCCGCGACGCTGCTGTTCGAGACCTGGTACGAACTCGGCCTGGTCGGGGCTGCGGCCGGCGCGGCCTGCCTCTATTTCGCGATCCGCGCGGCCGGGCGCATGACCGGAGCGCTCGCGGCCGGCGGCGTCGCTGCCTTCACGACCGCCTTCGCGCTCAGCGTATTCGGCTTCGCACCGCTGCTGCCTTGGTGGCTGATGACCCTGACCGCCGTGATGCTGCTCTTCGGCGCCATCGCGCGCGGCCAGTACCGCACCGACCGTCCCGCCGTGCCGCTGCCGGCGCGCGCGCCCAACCACACGCGTCCCAGGGCCGGCCAGCCGCCCGCCCCCTGAGGCTCGATCACAACATGCCGGCGCTTGACGGGCCGGCATCCAGCGCGCTCTCGTGCCGGCAAACCGGAATCGCCGCGGCAGAGGATTGGAGCGCCATGACATTCGACGTCACCGCATTCGACGTCACCCTTGCCGATGTCCAGGCCGCCGCCGCGCGCATCGCCGGCAAGGTCCGCCGCACGCCGACCTATCACAGCGCGGGGCTGTCCGCGCGGCTCGGCGTCGAGACCTGGGTGAAGGTCGAGAGCCTGCAGCTCGGCGGCTCGTTCAAGGTCCGCGGCTGCTACAACAAGCTGATGGGGCTGAGCGAAGCCGAACTGAGGCGCGGCGTCGTCACCGTGTCGGGCGGCAATCATGCGATCGCCGTGTCGCTCGTCGCGCGCGCGGTCGGCACGCGGGCGCTGGTGCTGATGCCGAAGGCGACGCCGGCGCTAAATATCCGCCTGACCGAGCAGGCCGGCGGGCAGGTCGAGCTCTGCGAGGATTCCGTCGCGGCCTTCGCCAGGGCCGAGGACTACGCCGCGCAAGGCATGACCCATGTCCATTCCTATGACGACCCGGCCATCATCGCGGGCCACGGCACGCTCGGCCTCGAATTGGCTGCCGATGCCGGCGGGCGGCTTGATCATGTCTTCATCTCCGTCGGCGGCGGCGGCTTCGCGGCCGGCGTCGGGACAGCGCTGAAGGGCCTCGATCCGGCCGTGCGCCTCCACGGCGTCGAGACCGAGGGCGCCACGACGATGACGCAGGCACTGGCGGCCGGCGAACCGGTCGCGATCCGCCCGACCTCGATCGCCCGCACGCTCGGCGCCCCCTTCGCGACCAGGCGCACCATGGCGGCGGCGCGGCAGTTCCTCGAGGAGATCATCGTGGTGCCCGATGCGGAAGCCGTCCGCGAACTCGTCTGGGTGCTCCAGAACGGGCGGGTGCTGCTGGAGCCGGCGGCGTCCTGCGTGGTCGCCGCGGCATTGGCGCGCAAGGACAGCTTTCGGCCCGACGAGAGGGTCTGCCTCGTGCTCTGCGGTTCGAATGTCGCGCTCGAGGATATCGAGAGCTGGCGCCGGAGCTTCGGCGTCTGAGCCGGCCCAGGCACCGTTTCGGAACCGCAATGACCGACAGTCCGATCCCGACGCTGCGCACGCCGCGCCTTGTGCTGCGCCCCATGGCGGAGGCGGATTTTCCCGCCTATGCCACCTTCCTGGCGTCACCGCGTGCGGCAGGGCTCGGCGGGCCGTTGTCGACGCGGCAGGCCTGGGGGATGTTCTGCCATGACATCGCCTGCTGGTCCCTGTTCGGCCATGGCGGGCTGATGATCGACTTGCGCACAGACGGCGTCTGCATCGGCCAGGTCGGTATCAACCACGGCCCGCTCTTTCCGGAGAAGGAGCTGGGCTGGCTGCTTTATGCAGGCTACGAAGGACAAGGCTACGCTTCCGAAGCAGCCATCGCCCTGCGCGACTGGGCGGCGCGGACGCTCGGGCTTAGGGAGCTGGTCAGCTATATCGCGCCAAACAATGCGGCCTCGATCGCCTTGGCGGAGCGGCTTGGCGCCGTCCGTGACCCGCTGGCCGACAGACCTGATCCGCATGATCTGGTCTATCGGCACAAGCTCATGACCGCGGACCATTGAAGCCGCGGCTCGGCTTGGATCAGTTGCTGTTGCGAGCCAGCCTGGCGTAGCGGCTGTGTTTATGCGCGGAAGCGTAGCGGCTGCGCTTGTGGCCGTACCAGGAGAGCTCGCGCTCGCCGACGTCGGCATGGACCAGACCGTTCGAATAGGAACCGACGCCGCCGACGCTGGCAAGCGCGCGGGCGGCGGCAGCTGCCTTGCGCGGCGTGGTCGCCATCGGCCGGAAATCGATCGCTTTGCCGCTGTAGTGCTGGGAATGGCGGGCATGGCGGCCGCCGCAGGTCGAGGTGATCTGGATCGGACCGATCTTCGCGACGAGCTCGGCGATCATCGCCTTCGTCTCGGGCTTGAGGCAGCCCAGGCCTTTGACCTGAGGCTGGAAGGATATCTTCTCGGGAGTTACATCGGCCAGAGCGGCCATAGGCAAGAAACCACACACAAACGCAAGCAACGACAAGCGACGCATCATCTACCAGACATGTAAGGGGAAATGGAAAAGATCAGGCCAGATAATCTCGATGGCCCGAGCGGATGGCGCCTCCGCTAATCATGAAGCAAGGCCAAATCATGGCTGCGGCCTTTCCAGGATATTTCATAGCTGTCATCGGGATCGCTCGGAGCGCTCGGTCATGCCGCCGAATGAGCCAGTGGTTGGCGATCATGGGAAGCCGACGATGAAGTGCTGTCATCCCGTGCGCGCTGCAGCGCGGAGGGGTGCTGTGCAGACACGGGACCGCGCGACGAGAGGGCACCTCTATCCGCGCGCCCTAAGAAGGCGCCTTTCCGGAGAACGTCCCGTGTCTGCGCAGCGGCATTCCATGCCGCAGCGCGCACGGGATGACCCGGTGGACAGCGCTCGCCATTCCGCGAAGGCCCATCCCCTGCGCGCCACCGGCTTGGACAGCCGGGGCGCGGCTGGGCTAGCGTGCCGGACGGCACCCGTTTTCTGCGCGGTCGCCCCATGCCATCTCAGAGGATACGATGCCCAAGACCGACATCATCGCGGCACTCACCCCCGAAATCACCGCGATCCGCCGCGACATCCATCGCCACCCCGAGCTGATGTACGACGTCCACCGGACCGCAGGCCTCGTCGCCGACAAGCTCAAGGAATGGGGCGTCGACGAAATCGCCACCGGCGTTGGCCAGACCGGCGTGGTCGGCATCATCAAGGGCAAAAGCCAGAATTCCGGCCGCGTCATCGCCATGCGCGCCGACATGGACGCGCTGCCGATCCACGAGGAGACCAATCTCCCGCATCGCTCGACCGTGCCGGGCAAGATGCATGCCTGTGGCCATGATGGCCATACCGCCATGCTGCTCGGCGCCGCCAAGTACCTGACCCAGACCCGCGATTTCGACGGAACCGCCGTGCTGATCTTCCAGCCGGCCGAGGAAGGCGGCGCCGGCGCCAAGGCGATGATCGACGACGGGCTGATCACCCGCTTCGGCATCCAGGAAGTCTACGGCATGCACAACAAGCCGGGCGTGCCCGTCGGCAAGTTCGAGATCCGCAAGGGTCCCGCGATGGCGGCGGCGGACCAGCTCCATATCAAGATCGAGGGCCTCGGCGGCCACGCCGCGGCGCCGCATCGCGTCAACGATCCGATCGTCGCCTCCTGCGCGCTCGTCACGGCACTGCAGACGGTCGCCTCGCGCAATGCCGATCCGCTGGAGTCGATCGTCGTCTCGGTGACCGCGCTCAATGCCGGCGAAGCCTTCAACGTCATCCCGCAGACCGCGGAGATCAAGGGCTCGGTGCGCACGCTGACGCCCGAGACCCGCGACCTCGCCGAGAAGCGCATCACCGAGATCGTCGAGGGCGTGATGAAGGCCTTCGGCATGAAGTTCGAGCTCAACTATCGCCGCGGCTATCCGGTGACCTTCAACCATGCCGGCCAGACCGATTTCGCCACCAGCGTGACCAAGGAGGCCTTCGGCTCGGACGCGATCAACACCGACGTGCCGCCGACCATGGGCTCGGAAGACTTCTCCTACATGCTGGAGGAGCGCCCCGGCGCCTTCATCAATATCGGAAACGGCGACTCGGCGGGCCTGCATAACCCGCATTACGAGTTCAATGATGCGGCGATCCCGGTCGGCGTGAACTACTGGGCGAGCCTGATCGAGATCGCCATGCCACGGCGCGGCTGACGGCTCGGGCGATGAGCGACATCGATTGCCTGGTGATCGGGGCCGGCGTCGTCGGCCTCGCGGTTGCTCGCGAACTGGCGCTGGCCGGGCGCGAGGTCGTCATCGCCGAAGCCGCCGAGGGTATCGGCACCCAGACCTCGGCCCGCAATTCCGAGGTCATCCACGCCGGGATCTATTATCCGCCCGGCTCGCTGAAGGCGCGCGTCTGCGTCACCGGCCGCAGCAAGCTCTATCGCTACCTCGGGGAGCGCGGCCTGCCGCACAAGGCCTGCGGCAAGCTGATCGTCGCCACCTCCGAAGCCCAGAAGCCGGCGCTGGAGACGATCATGGCACGCGCAAAGGCTTCCGGCGTCGGCTCGCTGCGCTGGCTCTCCGGCGCCGAGGCCAAGGCAATGGAGCCGGAGGTGCGCTGCGAGATCGCGCTGCTCTCGCCCGAGACCGGCGTGGTCGACAGCCATGCGCTGATGCTCTCGCTGCTCGGCGAATGCGAGGCGGCCGGCGGCTCGCTCGCGCTCAACACGCCGATCACCGGCTGGCGGCGCGAGACGGAGGGCTTCAGCGTCGATTTCGGCGGCAACGATCCGGCGACCTATAGTGTGCGGACCGTGATTAATTCGGCCGGCCATGGCGCGCCGAAGCTGCTGGGGCTGCTCGACGGGTTCCCGGCCGCTCATGTGCCGGTGCAGCATTATGCGAAGGGCAATTATTTCGCGCTGACCGGAAAGCAGCCGTTCAGCCATCTGGTTTATCCGGTGCCGGAGGCGGCAGGGCTTGGCATCCACGCCACGATCGACATGGGCGGGCGGGTCAAGTTCGGCCCGGATGTCGAATGGGTCGAAAGCGACCAGGACCTGGTGGTCGATCCGGCGCGGGCGGAGAAATTCTACGCGGCGATCCGGACCTATTGGCCGGCACTGCCGGAGGGAGCGCTGGTCGCGGATTACGCCGGCATCCGGCCGAAGCTGCACGGGCCGGGCGAGCCGATGCCGGATTTCCGCATCGATGGGCCGGAGGTGCATGGGGTGCCGGAGCTGGTCAATCTGCTGGGCATCGAGAGTCCGGGGCTCACGAGCTCGCTGGCGATCGCCGAGATGGTGCGGGAGAAACTCGCGGCGTGAAAGGTGTCTTCCCGCACGCGTTGCGGCACGAAGTTGCCGCTGCGCAGATGCGTGACCGTCATCAGGAAAAGCGCCTTCTCGTCACGCGGTCCCGTGTCTGCGCAGCAGCGTTACACGCTGCAGCGCGCACGGGATGACACCCTTCGTTTCCCGCGATCTTATCGCGCGTGCCCTTACCCCCGCGCCTTCAGGAACGCTTCCTTCGCCTCGCGCGCCAGCGTCTCGATCCGCTTCCAGTCGCCCGCGGCGATCGCATCGGCCGGGACCAGCCAGGAACCGCCGACGCAGATGACCTGCGGCAGGGCAAGGTAATCGCCGAGGTTCTTAAGCCCCACACCGCCGGTCGGGCAGAAGGTCATCTGCGGGAACGGGCCGGAGAGCGCCTTCAAAGCCGGCGGGCCGCCGGCCTGCTCGGCCGGAAAGAACTTCGCCGTCGTACGGCCAGCGGCCACCGCGCGCATGCAGTCCGACGCCGTCGCTACGCCCGGCAACCAGGGCAGGCTCACCTTGCGCAGCGCTTCGTCGACGCTCTCGCTGAAGCCGGGGCTGACGACGGCCTGCGCGCCGGCACCCTTGACCTGCGCGACCTGAGCCGGGGTGATGACGGTGCCAGCCACCGCCAGCGCCTTGGGCACGGATTTCGCGATGGCCGCGAGGGCTTCCATCGCGGCCGGGCGGCGCAGCGTGACCTCAACGACGTCGATGCCGCCAGCCACCAGCGCATGGGCGAGATCGACGGCCCGCGAGGCATCCTCGATCACCACGACGGGAATCACGCCGCAGCTCTTCAACCGGGCAATCGCGGCAGTCTCGTCCATGGTCTCGTCTTTCAATCGATTTGAGCAGGAAATCCGGCTCTACTCCTTCGCCCAGTAGACGTCGAGCCCTCGGGCGCTGCCGAGCAGAAGATCGACCGGGAGCGGCTGCTGCGCCCGCCCGGGAGCAGCCTGAAGCACCGCCTCCTTGGCAGCACCGGAAACCAGCAGGCTCGCCCAGCCGGCACCGAGCAAGCGCGCGGGCGAGAGCGAGAGACGCGGCGGCAGGCCCGGCGGATGGGCGACGACGATGCCGCTGTCCGGCACCGCGTTGAAGGTCGCCTCGGCGCCCGGGAAGAGCGAGGCGATATGCCCGTCCGCGCCCATGCCGCTGACGAGCAGATCGATTTCCGGCAGCTCCGCCAGTTTCGTGCACAACACGGCGGCCGCAGCCTCGATATCGCTGCCATGATCGTGGAAGGACAGAAAGGCCGCCCGTCCCGTCGCGAGCGGCGCGAACTGCGCGCGGATCATGCGCTCGTTCGAGGCGGCGTCATCGGCTGCGACGAAACGCTCGTCCGTCGGCAGCAGCGTCACCTGCTCCCAGGGCAGGTCATGCTGCCCGAGGGCGGCCAGGAAGCCGGCCGGAGTCGTGCCGCCGGGCACGGCGAGAAGCGCCCTGCCCTGCCCGGCGAGTAGTTCCTTCAAGCGAATCGCCACGGCTTCCGCCAGCGCCTCGGAGGCATCGGCGAGGGTGGCGAAGCGGTGCCAGGCGAGCGGGCCGGCCATCAGACCAGATCCGGATCGGCCCAGGAGCGGCCGTCGCGCTCGATCAGGCCGATCGCCTGCGACGGGCCCCAGGAGCCCGCGGCGTAGCGATGCGGATGCGGATAGTAGTCCTGCCAGCCGGCGATGATCGGATCGACCCAGGACCAGGCCTGCTCGACCTCGTCGCGATGCATGAACAGCGTCTGGTCACCGCGGATCACGTCGGTCAGCAGGCGCTCATAGGCATCCGGCGTGCGCTCGTCGAAGGCGGTGGAATAGCGGAGATCGAGCTGGCGCGGCACGATCTTGAGCCGGCCGGAGCCCGGCACCTTCATCATCAATTGAAGCTGCACGCCATCGTTCGGCTGCAGGCGGATGAAGAGGCGGTTGGCGTCGAGCCGGTCGCAGGAGCCGTTACCGAAGATCGAATGCGGCACCGGCTTGAAGGTGACGGCGATCTCGGAATAGCGCTGCGCCATGCGCTTGCCGGTGCGCAGATAGATCGGCACGCCGGCCCAGCGCCAGTTGTCGACCTCGCAGCGGATCGCGACGAAGGTCTCGGTGTTCGAGCCGTGGCCGAGTTCCTCGGCATAGCCGCGCACGCGCTGGCCATCGATCTGCCCCGGCCCGTACTGGCCGCGGACGGTGTAACGCTGGACATCCGGCCCGACGATGGGGCGTAGCGCCTTCAGCACCTTGATCTTCTCCTCGCGGACAGCGCCGGCCTCCAGCATGTTCGGCGGCTCGATGGCGAAGAGCGTGAGCAATTGCATGAGATGGTTCTGGACCATGTCGCGCATATGCCCGGACTTGTCGTAGTAGCCGGCGCGCTGCTCCAGCCCGACCGTCTCGGCCACCGTGATCTGGACATGGTCGATGTCGCGGCTCGACCATGACCGTTCGAACAGCGTGTTGGCGAAGCGCAGGACGAGCAGGTTCTGCACCGTCTCCTTGCCGAGATAATGGTCGATCCGGTAGGTGCGGCTTTCCGGCAGGATGCGCGCCACGGCGTCGTTGATCGCACGCGCCGAAGCAAGGTCGCGGCCGAGCGGCTTCTCGAGAATGACGCGCGAGGTCGGCGTCAGGATATCGGCCTTGGCGAGATTCTCGCAGATCGGAATGAAGAGATCGGGCGGCGTCGAGAGATAGAAGGAGCGGACGCGCTCGCTCTCGCCCAGCGCCTGCTTCAGCGCGCCATAGGTCTCAGGTCTTACCGCATCGAGCATCACCATGGTCAGGCGGCGCAGGAAGGGCTCGACCTGATCCTTCGGGATACCCTCCTCGTCGAGGCGCCTGGCGATCTGCTTCGGCAGGCCCTCGACATCCTCCTCCTTGCGGACGACGGCAAGGATGCGGCTCTCCTCGGGCAGGACGCCCTCGCGATTGCGTTGGGCCAGTGCCGGGAAGAGCTTGCGCAGCGCGAGATCGCCGCCCGCGCCGAAGATCACGAGATCGAAGGGCGGGACCGGCGTCCGCTCGGGAATGGTCTCGGGCCGAAGCGCGTTGTCCACGATGGCGTCCATAAGTCCTGTAACTCCGTCAGGCGGTCCCGGTTCGCTGCGGCATCCTCGACGCGTCATCCCGGGCTTGACCCGGAATCCATCGCAGAACGCATCGCCCTATGATGGATTCCGGATCCGCGCCGCTTCGCGGCTTGTCCGGAATGACGGCGCGGTTCCCCATCAGAACCACAAATCTAGCGCAAGGCTCCGCCCAGAGTGAGACGGATTTGCCGCGCTGCAAAGAGGGCGCGGCGCAGGGCCGCTGCCCTCGTCGGTCAGCCCGCGCGCCGGAAGCCCGCGCTCGCCGTCAGCAATTGCTGAGCATAGGCGGTGTGCGGCTGGCGCGCGGCCAGCGTCTCGACCGTCATTTCCTCGACGGCGCGGCCGAACTGCATGACCAGCAGGCGCTCGCACATGTGGCCGACGACCGAAAGGTCGTGACTGACGAGGATATAGGTCAGCTTGCGCTCCTGCCGGAGCGCAGCGAGCAGGTTCAGCACCTCCGCCTGGATCGAAACGTCGAGCGCCGAGGTCGGCTCGTCCAAAAGCAGGATCGAGGGTTCGAGCACCAGCGCACGCGCAATGGCAACGCGCTGGCGCTGGCCGCCGGAGAGCTGGTGCGGGTAGCGGAAGCGGAAGGAGGCCGGCAGGCCGACATCGGAGAGCGCCTTGCCGATGCGGGCCTCGGCATTGTCGAGCCCGTGGATGGCGAACGGCTCGGCCAGCGTGTCGTCGACCGTCTTCTTCGGGTGCAGCGAGCCATAGGGGTCCTGAAAGACCATCTGGACGTTGCGATAGAAGGCCTTGTCGCGAACCTTGGGCTGCACGGCGCCCTCGATCGCCACCGTGCCGCTCCAGTCCCGGTTGAGGCCGGAGAGCACGCGCAGGACGGTCGACTTGCCCGAGCCGGACTCGCCGACGAGGCCGTAGCTCTCGCCCTGGCGGACGGCGAAGGAGAGGTCCTTCACGACATGGGAGTCGCCGAAGGAGACGTTGAGCTTGTCGACGGAAATGGCGGGTTGCGTGGTCATTCCGTGACCTCTCCGTCATTCCGGGGCGCTGCGAAGCAGCGAGCCTGGAACCCATGAACACTGGATTGGAAGGAGCAAGCGGGCCGGCCGGGCCATATCCGGAGGCCCCCCTGGCTATGGATTCCGGGCTCTTCGCTGCGCGAAGCCCCGGAATGACGGCTGAGGACGTTCGTCATGCCAGCCACGCCGGGTCACGGTTGAGGGTGGCGAGCTTCGCCCGGGGATGGTCGAGGTCCGGCAGGCATTCGAGCAGGCCGAGCGTGTAGGGATGACGGCGGCTGCGCGCGGCCGGATCGGCGAGCTCGGCCGCCGGCAGCGTCTCCATGACCTTGCCGCCATACATGACGATGACGCGGTCGCAGAAGGACTGCACCAGATGCAGGTCGTGGCTGATGAAGATCAGCCCCATGCCGCGCTCGGTAACGAGATCGTCGAGGATCTTGAGAATCTGGAGCTGGACGGTGACGTCGAGCGCCGAGGTCGGCTCGTCGGCGATCAGAACCTCCGGCTCGGCGATCAGCATCATCGCGATCATGACGCGCTGGCCCATGCCGCCCGAGACCTCGTGCGGGTAAAGGTCGTAGACGCGGGCGGGCTCGCGGATCTGCACCTGCTCCAGCATGGCGAGGCTGCGCTCGCGCGCCTCGCGGGGACCGGCCTTGCGGTGGATGCGATAGGCTTCGGCGATCTGGCTGCCGACGGTCTCGACCGGGTTCAGCGAGAATTTCGGGTCCTGCATCACCATGGAGATATGGCGGCCGCGCAGCTTGCGCCGGGCGCCCTTGTCCATGGCCGTCAGGTCCTGGCCGCGGAAGCGCATGCGGTCGGCGCTGACGACGCCGGGATGCGGGATCAGGTCCAGGATGGCGCGGCCGGTCATCGACTTGCCCGAACCGGACTCGCCGACGATGCCGAGCCGCTCGCGGCCGAGCGTGAAGGAGAGGCCGCGCACGGCCCGGACAATGCCGGTCGGCGTGTGGAAATCGACCTTGAGATTGTCGATCTCGAGAAGAGGCTGCTCGCTCGTCATCGGCTTACCTCGCATCCATCACGTCGCGGAGCCCGTCGCCGAGCAGGTTGAAGCCGAGCGCGACGATGCAGATGGCGATGCCGGGGAAGGTCGCGACCCACCACTGGTCGAAGATCTGCTCGCGGCCGGCCGAGATCATCGCGCCCCATTCCGGCATGGGCGGCTGGGCGCCCAGCCCGAGGAAGCCAAGGCCGGCGGCGGTGAGGATGATGCCGGCCATGTCGAAGGTGGTCCGCACGATCAGCGAGGACATGCACATCGGCACGACATGCTTCCAGATGATGCGCGCCTGCGAGGCGCCCTGCAGGCGCATCGCGGCGATATAGTCCTGGTTGCGGATCACCATCGTCTCGGCACGAGCGACGCGGGCATAGGGCGGCCAAGTCGTGATCGCGATCGCGATGATGGCGTTGACGATGCCGGGGCCGAGCGCCGCGACGAAGGCCAGCGCCAGGACGAGGCGCGGGAAGGCCAGGAAGACGTCGGTGATGCGCATCAGCAGCCGGTCGACCCAGCCGCCGAAATAGCCGGAGATCGCGCCAATCAGCAGGCCGAAGGGACCAACCGTCACCACGACCAGCAGCACGATGACCAGCGTGATCCGCGTGCCGTAGACGATGCGGCTGAAGATGTCGCGGCCGAGCGCGTCGGTGCCGAACCAGTTGGTCGAGGACGGCGGCAGCAGCCGCTTGTCGAGTGCCTGGGCAATCGGGTCGAAAGGCGCAATCAGGGGCGCGAAGGCGGCGATCAAGAGCAGCAGGACGATGATGGCGAGGCCCGCCACCGCCATCGGGTTGCGCTTGAAGGCGAGCCATTGCCGGTAGAGCTGGCCGAGGCGGGCCTGACGGCGCGACTCCGGCGAGTCGCTGATCAGCCAGGCATGCAGGCCGGCGGAGGAGGTGTCGCTCATGGTCCGCCTCCTCAGCGCACGCGCGGATCGGCCAGGCGGCCGATGATGTCGGTCAGAAGATTGACCGCGATGAAGACGACGCCGACCACCAGCGTGCCGCCGAGCACCGCGTTCATGTCGGCGTTGAGCAGCGCATTGGTCAGATAGCGGCCGAGGCCCGGCCAGGCGAAGATCGTCTCTGTCAGCACCGAGCCCTCCAGCAGATGCATGTAGGAGAGCGCGATCACGGTGAAGAGCGGCACGGCGGCGTTGCGCAGCGCGTGGCGCCAGATCACGGCGGTCTCCGAGACGCCTTTCACGCGGGCGGCGATGACATATTGCTGCTGCAGCTCGGTGATCATGAAGCTGCGCGTCATGCGGCTGATATACGCCACCGAAAGCAGGCCCAGCACCAGCGCCGGCAGGATCAGATGTGAGAAGGCGTCCCAGAACGCCTCCCACTCGCCTTCAAGCGCGGCGTCGATCATGATGATGCCGGTGCGGGTGGTGACGATGTCCTGCCAGACGACCGAGATCCGGCCCGGGCCGGAGACCCAGCCGAGCTTGGCGTAGAACAGCAGCAGCGCCATCAGGCCGATCCAGAAGACCGGGACTGAATAGCCGACGAGGCCGACGACGCGGGCGAGCTGATCCTGCCAGCGGCCCTGATTGACGGCGGCGAGGATGCCGAGCGGCACGCCGATGAGGACGCCGATCAATGTGCCCAGCGTCGCGAGCTCCAGCGTCGCCGGGAAGACCCGCTTGATGTCTTCGGTGACCGGGTTCGAGGTCAGCACGGAGGTGCCGAGATTCCCGGTGAAGACCTTGCCGATATAGATGGCGAATTGCTGCCAGAGCGGCTTGTCGAGGCCGAGCTCGATGCGCGCGGCCTCATAGGTCTCGGGCTTGGCGTTGTCGCCGACGACGGCGAGCACCGGGTCGATCGGGATGACGCGGGCGATGAAGAAAGTGACCAGCAGCAGGCCGAACATGGTGATGACCACGGTCGTCAGCTCGCGCGAAAGCGCGCGGCCCCAGCGGCCGAGCCTTCCCGGCGAAGCCGCCTTGCTTGGGGGAGCTTGCGTCACAGCTGTCATGACCAGCCTCCGGTTCTTTGGCCTGATGCTCAGGCGGACCAATCTTGCGTCATTCCGGACAAGCCGCGAAAGCGGCGCCGATCCGGAATCCATCATAAGGCGCTGCGCTCTACGATGGATTCCGGGTCAAGCCCGGAATGACGGCTATCTGGATAAGGGAAGCCCGCCGGAGCCTGGTTGCCGTGGCGGGCGCTTGAAGCAAAAGCCTCAGTTCTTGACGATGGTGGCGTAGCGGTTGGTGTCGGAGCTCGGTCCGATAACCCAGCCGTTGACGTTCTTGCGCTCGGCCGAGACCTCGATCTGCTGGAACATGATCACGAAGGGCGAGACCTTCTGATGCTCGCGCTGCAGGCCTTCATAGGTGGTCTTGCGCTTGGTCGCGTCGGATTCCAGCACGGCGCTCTGCGTGACCTTGGTCATGTCCGGGATGTCCCAGGCATTGCGCCAGGCCAGCGTCTTCGATTTCGCGTCCTCGCCATTGTCCTCGTTGATCGCGAAGGTCTCGGCATTGGTATGCGGGTCGAGATAGTCCGGGCCCCACTGGCCGATATAGATGTCGTGGGTGCGGGCGCGGTACTTGGTCAGGGTCTGCTTACCGTCGCCGGGGATGATCTCCAGCTTGACGCCGGCCTGGGCCCAGGTCGCCTGGATCGCCTGCGCGATGTCGGTGATCGGCGCGACCGAGCGGGTGTCCATGGTCACGGTGAAGCCGTTGGCGAGGCCGGCCTTGGCGAGCAGTTCCTTCGCCTTGGCGACGTTGAGCGAATAGGGCTTGTCCGTGATCGCGCCGAGGAAGCCCTGCGGCAGGAAGGATTCGTGGCCCTTGTAGGTGCCCTCGAGGATGTTCTTCTCGATCGAGGCGTAATCGACCAGGAGCTTCAGCGCCTCGCGGACCTCGGGCTTGGCGAGGTTCGGGTTCTTCTGGTTCAGGCCGAGATAGAGGATGTAGCCCTTGTCGCCCTGGACGATCTTGATCGCATCGTTCTTCTTGACGGCCTCAAGCTGGTCCTTGGAGAGGTTGCGGGCGATGTCGACATCGCCCTTTTCGACGAGCAGGCGCTGCGAGGCCGGCTCTGCGACATGGCGCACGACGATGCGCTTGCTCTTCGGCGCGCCCTTCCACCAGGCCTCGTTGGCATCGAGCGTGTACTGCTCGTTCGGGCGGTAGCTGCGGACCTTGTAGGCGCCGGAGCCGGCCGAGTTCAGCTTGAGCCAGCCATTGCCCCAGTCGCCATCCTTCTCGTTGGCCTTGACCAGCTTCGAATCGACGATCGCTGCGACGCCGGAGGTCAGGCAGTTATAGAAGAAGGTCGGCGCGTAGGGCTTCGAGACGGTGATCTGGACGGTGTTCTCGTCGACCGCCTTGACCTTGTCGAGCACGTTCTCGGCGACAAAGCCAAACTGGCGCAGGATGAAGCCCGGCGATTTGTTGAGCGTGACCGCGCGCTGGAAGGAGTAGACCACGTCAGCGGCGGTCAGGGGGTTGCCGGAGTGGAACTTGACGCCTTTGCGCAGCTTGAAGGTGTAGGTCAGGTTGTCGGGGCTGACGCTCCAGCTCTCGGCGAGGTCCGGTACCAGCTCGTTGTTCTTGGAAATGTCGATGTTGATCAGCTTGTCGTAGACATTCGCGCCGACCTCGACGCCCGAGAACTCGAAAGCCTCGGCCGGGTCAAGCGTGATGATGTCGTCGATCTGCTTGGCCATCACGATCGTGTCCTTCGGCGTCTGCGCGAAGGCGGCGGTGGTCGACATCAGGGCCGTAAAGGCCGAAACCGCCATCAATTTGGCTACGTGACGCATCGGATTCCCCATCGTTTGTGTTTCGCGGACGCTTGCCGCCCGTTGGGCGCTATCTGCAACCAGTCCCTTGCAAGTGTCCAGTCGACCAATGGCCATCGAAAGGGCTGAACCGGGCATTTTGCACATCTCTTGAGCAGCGATCCCGAACCCAGGCGCCATCAAGGCCCTGACGATGCCTTGCGCGCGCCAGCCGCCCCGCTAACCTGACGTTGCGGGCGGCTTTCGCCTGGGACAGAGCCCGGCATGCCCGTCCGGACATGCAGGGATCTGCCATCTGTTACCGCATCGGATTCGTCCGAAAAGTGGTTCCCACTTTTCGGTCCGATGCTACCGGGGGCGAAACTTGGCCATCATCGCCGCGCTGAATCACGTCACGCATTATCGCTATGACAGGCCCGTCACGCTCGGACCGCAGATCATACGTCTGCGGCCGGCGCCGCATTGCCGGGCCGCGATCGAGAGCTATTCGCTGAAGGTGACGCCGGCGCAGCATTTCGTGAACTGGCAGCAGGACCCGGCCGGCAACTGGCTGGCGCGCTATGTCTTCCCGGAGCCAGTGACCGAGTTCCGGATCGAGGTCGACGTCGTCACCGAATTGTCGGTCATCAATCCGTTCGACTTCTTCGTCGAGACGCAGGCCGAGACCTTCCCCTTCGCCTACACCCCGGAGCAGACCGAGGAACTCGCCCCCTATCTCGTGACGGAGCCGGCCGGCCCACTGCTTACGGCCTTCCTCGCCGAACTGCCGCGCGAGCCGATCAACACGGTCACCTTCATCGTCGACCTCAACGCCCGCCTGCAGCAGCGCATCGCCTACGGTATCCGCATGGAGCCCGGTGTGCAGGAGCCGGAGCATACGCTCCAGATCGGCTCGGGCTCCTGCCGCGACACGAGCTGGCTGCTCGTCCAGGCGCTCCGCCATCTTGGCCTCGCAGCGCGCTTCGTCTCAGGCTACCTGATCCAGATGAAGGCGGATATCGATCCGCTCGAAGGCCCGCGCGGGACGGACAAGGACTTCACCGACCTGCATGCCTGGGCCGAGGTCTATATCCCCGGCGCCGGCTGGGTCGGACTCGATCCGACCTCGGGACTGCTCACGGGCGAGGGCCATCTTCCGCTGGCGGCGACGGCGCATTACCGCTCGGCCGCACCGGTTTCGGGCGTCGCGAGCTATGCGGAGACGAATTTCGACTTCCAGATGAGCGTGACGCGCGTGCATGAAGTGCCGCGCATCACCCTGCCCTTCTCCGATGCCTCCTGGGCCGAACTCGATGCGCTCGGCGACAAGGTCGAGGCCGATCTTCAGGCGCAGGATGTCCGGCTGACGATGGGCGGCGAGCCGACCTTCGTCTCGATCGACGACCAGACCGGTGAAGAATGGAACATCGCCGCTGTTGGGCCGACCAAGCGCCAGCGCGCCGACACGCTGATCCGGCGTTTGCGCCAGCGCTTCGCGCCGGGCGGGATGCTGCATTACGGCCAGGGCAAATGGTATCCGGGCGAAACCCTGCCGCGCTGGGCCTTCGCCCTGTACTGGCGCCGGGATGGCGAGCCGATCTGGCGCAATGCCGACCTCATCGCCCGCGAGCCCGGCGCCCAGACCGGCGGGGACCGCGAGCTGGAGGTGAGCGCCACCATCCGCGACGCGGAAACGCTGGCGCAGGGGCTTTCCGAGAAGCTGGGGCTCGGCGCCGACTATGTGATGCCGGCCTATGAGGATACCGGCGTCTGGCTGCTCAAGGAGGCGCAGCTACCCGACAATGTCGATCCGCTCGACTCGCGGCTCTCCGACCCGGAGGAACGCTCGCGAATGGCGCGGGTCTTCGAGCTCGGCCTCGGCAATCCGCGCGGCTATGTCATTCCGGTGCAGCGCTGGCAGGCCGGCGCGAGCGACCGGCGCTGGCGCTCGGAGAAATGGAAGCTGCGCCGCGGCAAGCTCTTCCTCGTGCCGGGCGACTCGCCGGTCGGCTACCGCTTGCCATTGGGGTCGCTGCCGGTCCTGCCAAAGGCCGAGTACCCGCATATCCACCCGCAGGACCCGCTGGAGCCGCGCCCGCCGCTGGCGGCGGCCGGGCCGGCCGGGGCGACTTGGACCGATCATCCTGAGGCAAGGCCGACGGAGCCGGCCGCCGGGCAGGAACGGCCCGGTCCGACACAGATGAGCATCGGTACATCCGCCGCGTCAGGCCCGGTCCAGGACCGGCGCGAGCAGGAGATCGGCGGCGATCATGTCCGTACCGCGCTCAGCCTCGAAATCCGCGACAATGTGCTCTGCGTCTTCCTGCCCCCGGTCGAGCGGCTGGAGGATTATCTCGACCTCGTCGCCTCGGTCGAAGCGGTGGCGGAGGAGCTCGGCCAGCCCGTGCATATCGAGGGCTATGCACCGCCCTTCGATCCGCGTCTCGACGTCATCAAGGTCACGCCCGATCCCGGCGTGATCGAGGTCAATATCCACCCAGCGACGAACTGGCGCGAGGCGGCGGCGATCACGCAGGGCGTCTACGAGGAGGCGCGGCTGGCACGGCTCTGCGCCGAAAAGTTCATGGTCGACGGCCGCCATACCGGTACGGGCGGCGGCAACCATGTCGTGCTCGGCGGCGTGACGCCGGCCGATTCGCCCTTCCTGCGCCGGCCGGACCTCTTGAAGAGCATCATCCTCTACTGGAACCGGCACCCGTCGCTGTCCTATCTCTTCTCGGGCCTGTTCATCGGCCCGACCAGCCAGGCGCCGCGCATCGACGAGGCGCGGCAGGACCAGCTCTACGAGCTGGAGATCGCGCTGGCGCAGGTGCCAAAGCCTGGCGAGGCGCCGATCCCGCTCTGGCTGGTCGACCGGCTGTTCCGCAACCTCCTGGTCGATGTCTCCGGCAACACGCACCGCACCGAGATCTGCATCGACAAGCTCTATTCGCCGGATGGACCGACCGGGCGGCTCGGGCTCGTCGAGTTCCGTGGCTTCGAGATGCCGCCGGATGCGCGGATGTCGCTCGCCCAGCAATTGCTGCTGCGCGCGCTGATCGCCTGGTTCTGGCGCGAGCCTCTGGACGGCAAGCTGGTCCGGTGGGGCACGGCCCTGCATGACCGCTTCATGCTGCCGGAGATGGTCTGGCAAGATTTCAAGGACGTTCTCGGCGATCTCCGGCGCGCCGGCTATGCCTTCGATCCCGTCTGGTTCGAGGCGCAGGCCGAGTTCCGCTTCCCCTTCTTCGGCAAGGTCGCGCATGGCGGCGTCGAGATCGAGATCCGGCAGGCGCTCGAACCCTGGCATGTCATGGGCGAGGAAGGCGCGATCGGCGGCACGGTGCGCTATGTCGATTCCTCGATCGAGCGCCTGCAGGTCAAGGCGACGGGGCTGGTGCCGGGCCGCCATCTCGTCACCTGCAACGGCCGGCGCCTGCCGATGACGGCGACGGGTACGTCCGGGGAGGCGGTCGCGGCGGTGCGCTTCAAGGCATGGCAACCGGCCTCGGGCCTGCATCCCACGATCCCCGTGCACGCGCCCCTGACCTTCGACATCGTCGATCTGTGGTCCGGCCGCTCGCTCGGTGGCTGCGTCTACCATGTCGCCCATCCCGGGGGGCGCAATTACGAGACACCCCCGGTCAATTCCTACGAGGCGGAGGCAAGACGGCTCGCGCGTTTCGAGGCGATCGGTCATAGTCCCGGCCCTCTGGCGATTCCGCCGGAGGAACGCAGCGCCGAATTCCCGCTCACGCTGGATCTGAGGCGCCCGACAGGGATTTGACACGAAGAATGGCGGTGCAGGGGCGCATCCGATCGGGACGCAGCAGGGCCGAGCGGCGCGCGGCGCTGCTCGCCGGCTATCGCCCGCTGCCCGGCGTCTTCGACGAGTTCATCGACGAGAACGGGAACGTGCGCCCGCATTGGGAGCCGTTCCTCTCGGCCTGGTGCGCGCTCTCCCCCGCCGAGCTGACCCAGCGTTTCGGGCTCGCCGACCGGCATGTCCGCGATACCGGCGTATCCTATCGCGTCCATGGCGATATCGACGAGCGCGATCCTGGCGTCGGCGAGCGGGCCTGGCCCTTGTCGCATGTGCCGCTCGTCATCCCCGAGGCGGAATGGCAGGTCATCGCTGCCGGCGTGACGCAGCGCGCCGAGCTGCTCTCGACCATGCTCGACGACATCTACGGGCCGGGCGAATTGATCGCGGAGGGGCACCTGCCGGCCGCCGTCGTCACCGGCAGCCCCGACTATCTGCGCCCGCTGCACGGCATTGCCGGCGGCGGCACATTGCAGCTCTATGCCGCCGATCTCGGCCGCGGCCCGGACGGGCGCTGGTGGGTGCTGCAGGATCGCACGCAAGCTCCCTCCGGCACCGGCTATGCGCTGGAGAACCGGCTGGCGCTGTCGCGCGCTTTCCCCGACATGTTCCGCAGCATGAATATCGAGCGGCTAGCGGCCTTCTTCCAGAGCTTCCGGGCCGGGCTGGTCTCACGCTCCAAGCGCGTCGAGCCGCGCATCGCCCTGCTGACGCCCGGGCCGCTCAACGAAAGCTATTTCGAACAGACCTACCTCGCGCGCTATCTCGGCTTCCTCCTGGTCGAGGGCGGCGACCTCTTGATGCGCGAGGGTCGCGTGCATGTTCGCACCATCGCCGGCCTGAAGCGCGCCGACGTGATCTGGCGGCGTATCGACGGCGACTTTGCCGATCCGCTGGAGCTCAATTCCCGGTCGGCGCTCGGCGTCGCCGGGCTGGTCGAGGCGGTCCGGCAGGGACAGGTCCATGTCGCCAACGGGCTCGGCTCCGGCGTCGTCGAAGCGCGCGCCTTGATGGGCTTCCTGCCGGCGCTCGCCCGGCAGGTGCTGGGCCAGGACCTGATCCTGCCGAATATCGCAACCTGGTGGTGCGGCCAGCCCCAGGAACGCCAGGCGGTGCTCGACCGGCTCGGCGAGATGAGCGTCGCCCCGGCCTTCCGCAGCGCCGGCAACGGGCTCGACACGGCGCAGGTCGTGGCGGGAGAACTGCCCGAGGCGGAGCGCGCGGCGCTGCGCGAACGCATCGAGGCCCGCGGCATGGATTATGTCGGGCAAGAGGTCGTGCGCCTTTCGACCATGCCGGTCTTCCAGAACGGCCGACTCGAACCGCATCCGATGACGCTGCGCGTCTTCGCCGCGGCGACGCCAGAGGGTTGGAAAGTGATGCCCGGCGGCTTCTGCCGGATCTCCGACGAGCCGGATGCGCGGGCCGTGAGCATGCGCAACGGCGTGCGCTCCAGCGATGTCTGGGTCACCTCGGAGGAGCCGGTCGCTCAGGTCAGCCTGCTGCCGACGCCGGACCGGATCAGCATCCGCCGCGTCACCGGCACGCTACCGAGCCGGGCGGCCGACAACCTGTTCTGGCTCGGCCGTTATCTGGAACGCGGCGAGGCTACCTTGCGGCTGGTGCGCGCCCTGCTCGGCCGCCTGATCGACGCCGATCAGGCGCCGGCGCGCAACGACACCGTGCGCCAGCTCGCCGGCATGCTCGTCGCCTGGGGCGCGGCTCCGGGCGGGCAGGAAAAGCGGACGCCGAGCGCGCAGGCCTATGCCGCGCTCTACAGCCTCGACGATTACGGCTCGGCCGCCGCCTCGCTGCGCGAAGCCCGGCGCACCGCCTCGGTCATCCGCGAGCGCCTCTCCGTCGATGCCTGGCGGCTGTTCGGCGATCTCCAGCACCAGCTCGCCCCCGAAGACGGCCGCAGGCCGAGCGAAGGCGAGACCTATGAGATCGCCGACCGCGCGCTGAAATCGCTCGCTGCCTTCTCCGGCCTCGGCCAGGAGAACATGGTGCGCGGCAATGGCTGGCGCTTCCTCGATATCGGCCGGCGGCTGGAGCGCGGCATCGCGACCTGCCGCTTCGCCCGGCAGCTCGCCGACAGCAACGCCTCCGGCGACAACCTCGACGCCCTGCTCGACCTGACGGATTCGCAGATCACCTATCGCTCGCGCTACCTGCTCGGCGCGAGCCTGCAGCCGGTGCTCGATCTCGTCATGCTCGACCCCTACAATCCACGCTCCGTCGCCTTCCAGGTCGAACGTCTCGATACCGAGATCGCCAACCTGCCGACGCTCACCGATGACGGCATGCTGGAGGCGCCGCGCCGGCTGGTGCTGCGACTCGCCGCCGATTGCCGGACGATGGAGGCGAGCCGGCTCGACCGGACGAGCATCCTGCTGTTCGAACAGTTGCTGATGGGGCTCTCGGGCGCGATCGCCGATCGCTATTTCCTGCAGAACAGCGGCCCCGAAGGCTCGCGGATGACGAGCATCGCGTGATCTACGAGCTGCGCCACGTCACCACATACGGCTATAGCCGGCCGGTGCCCTTTTCCCGCTGCATCCTGCGATTGCTGCCGCGCGACGGCAGCGGCCAGCGCGTGCTGACGCGCGAGTTGCTGATCACGCCCCGCCCGGCCGAGCGCAATGACGGGCTCTGCTTCTTCGGCAACCACATGACCACGATCACCATCGCCAAGCCGCATCGCGAGCTGAAGCTCGAAATGCGGGCGCGGATCGAGGTCGACCGGCCGCCGCCGCCCCATGCCGGGTTGACGCGGAACTGGGAGGATGTCGCGGCGCTGGCGCTCGGCTCACGGAGCCTCGCGCCGGACTCGCCCGCACATCATCTCTATCCCAGCCGGCTCGTGCCGCATGTCCCGGCCGTGGTCGACTATGCGCGGGTGAGCTTCGATGCCGGGCGGCCGGTGCTGGAAGCGGCCTGCGAGCTGATGGCCCGGATCAGGCGGGATTTCGTCTACGACCCCGAGGCGACGGAGGTGACAACGCCGCTGGCGGAAGCCTTCGCCCAGCGCCACGGCGTCTGCCAGGATTTCGCACATATCATGATCGCCGGCCTCAGGGGGCTCGGCCTGCCGGCGGCCTATGTCTCCGGCTATATCCGCACCATCCCGCCGCCGGGCCAGAAGCGGCTGGAAGGCGCTGATGCCAGCCATGCATGGGCGATGCTGTGGTGCGGGCCGGAGATCGGCTGGGTCGGGCTCGACCCGACCAACGACCTGATTGTCGCGGACGACCATATCGTCACCGCCTTCGGCCGCGACTATGCCGATGTCGCCCCGCTCGACGGCGTGGTGATCGGGCCGGGCACGCAGAAGGTCGGCGTTGCGGTGGACGTGGTGCCGGTCGGCTGAGCCTCAGCCAGCCAGCGCCTGACAGGCCTGGGCGCAGGCGCGGCAGGCGGCGACGCAGTCGTCCATGTCGCCGACACGCTCGCAGTCGGCAGCGCAGGCTTCACAGACTTCCGCACATTCGCGGCAGAGATGCTTGCCGTGCTCCGATCTCATCAGGAGCAGATGCGCGGTCGTCCGGCAGATTTCGGCACAGGCCGCCATCAAACGCAAATGGGCGGGCTCGCTGTGAGCACCGCCCATCTCAAGGCAATGGGTCATCGCCATGCCATGGCAGGTCTTGTAGCAGAACAAGGCCTGATCCACGGCCGTGGCGGTCTTGGCGTCGAGATGATGCATATCGCAGCTCCGATCGGGAGGGGTATCCCGATCAACCGCCGCGACATGCGCCCTGTTCCGACGATCAAGCCAGCGTGTAGGCCGTCTTGACCGTGGTGTAGAACTCCTTGGCGTAGGCGCCCTGCTCGCGCGGGCCGTAGCTGGAGCCCTTACGGCCGCCGAACGGCACGTGATAATCGACGCCCGCCGTCGGCAGGTTGACCATCACCATGCCGGCCTCGCTGTTGCGCTTGAAATGCGTCGCATGCTTGAGCGAGGTCGTGCAGATGCCGGAGGAAAGGCCGAATTCGGTGTCGTTGGCGACGGCAAGCGCCTCGTCATAGTCCTTGACGCGGACGATGTTGGCGACCGGACCGAAGACCTCCTCGCGCGAGATGCGCATGGCGTTGGTCGTCTCGGTGAACAGCGCCGGCGCCAGGTAGAAGCCGGGGGTGTCGCGCTTCAGGAGCTCGCCGCCGAAGACCAGCTTGCCGCCCTCGTCCTTGGCGATCTGGATGTATTTCAGATCCTGGTCGAGCTGGCTCTGGTCGACGACCGGGCCGATATGGGTGCCGGCCTTCAGCGCATCGTCGACGACAACGCTCTTGAGGCGCTCGATGCAGGCCTCGACGAACCTGTCGTGGATGCCGTCCTGCACGATCAGGCGCGAGGAGGCCGTGCAACGCTGGCCGGTGGAGAAGAAGGCGCCGTTGACGGCGACCTCGACGGCGACCTTCAGATCGGCATCGTCGAGCACGACGAGCGGATTCTTGCCGCCCATCTCGAGCTGGACTTTCTTCATCGGGCTGCCGGCGATGGCGGCGGCCGCGACCTTGCGGCCCGTCCCGACCGAGCCGGTGAAGGAGATCGCGGAGACGTCCTTGTGCTCCAGCAGTGCCTGGCCAACGACCGAGCCGCGGCCCATGACGAGGTTGAGCGCGCCCTTGGGCAGGCCGGCGCGCTGCAGGATGTCGACCAGCGCCCAAGCCGAGCCCGGCACGAGATCGGCAGGCTTGATGACGACGCAATTGCCCCAGGCCAGGGCCGGCGCGATCTTCCAGGCGGGAATCGCGATCGGGAAGTTCCAAGGCGTGATCATGCCGACGATGCCGACCGCCTCGCGGGTGATCTCGACGCCGACACCCGGACGTACCGACGGGATCATCTCGCCGCCGAGGCGCAGGCACTCGCCGGCGAAGAAGGCGAAGACCTGGCCGGCGCGGGTCGCCTCGCCGATGCCTTCGGCGAGGGTCTTGCCCTCCTCGCGCGAGAGCAGCCGGCCGAGCTCGTCCTTGCGGGCGAGGATCTCGTCGGAAGCCTTCTTCAGGATGTCATAGCGCTCCTGCGGGGTGGAGCGGCTCCAGGCCGGAAAGGCGGCCTTGGCGGCGGCGACCGCGTTGTTCAGGTCCTCAACGGACCCCTGGATGTACTCGCCGACCACGTCATTCGTGTTGGAGGGATTGATGTTGCGCGAGGCATTGGCGCCGCCGGCCCATTCGCCGGCGATCAGGTTCTTGAAGGGCGCGTTCATCTCGTTCTCCCACGACACAGGTTCGTGGTTCGGGTGTTAGCGCCTTTGGCTCGCGAAGGCCAATGCCCTTTAGGCAGCCGGCCGCCCGCTGACCGCATCCCCCGGCCCACATCATTTTTCCTTGATCGACAATCCGTTCCTGCCGACCGAAATCTCCACGCCGTCCGGCTGCTTCTTCTCCTGGTAGAGCGAATAGCCGGTCACCGTGAGGGCCGCGACGAGCACCAAGACGAGCACGAGCAGGAGATTATGCGATACGAGCATGAAGAATTCCCGATAAGGGCGGCAGCGCCGCAGGCTCCATCGCAACGCGAGCCGGGCCGCGCTGTTCCGTCGCGCGCCAGGAACGTTGCCCCCCGCGCGGCGTTTGCATGGCACGCAGGCCGGTTTCCGTGCGAGACTGGAGGGAGAGGAAGACGATCGCACCCGCTGGAGGTTGCCATGCCCGAGACCGAGCCGCAGGAACGCATCTGGACCGCGCTGGCCGCCCATCCAGTCTACATGGTCTCCCTCGTCGCCGACGGCGACATCAAGACCAGGCCGATGTCGGGCCATATCGACCGCGACCACCATCGTCTGCTCTTCATCACGCACCGCCATACCGGCATCATCGGCGCGGCCCTGCGCTCGCCTTCCGTCTCGCTGGCGATCAGCCATGAGGATCGCAATTTCTACGCGGCGATCTCCTGCTCGGCTTCCGAGGTGCCGAGCCGCGAGACGCTGCGCGACGTCTGGACGCCGATGGCTAGCGCCTGGTTTCCGAACGGACCGGACGATCCGGACGCGACCCTGCTCGCGCTGACGCCGACCTCCGCCGAGATCTGGGACGGCCCGTCGAGCAGCGTGCTCGTCGCCTTCAAGCTGGCGACCGCCAAGATTCTCGGCCGCACGCCCGATCTCGGGGTCAACGCGACCATCGACATGCGCTGATTCCGGTCAAGCCGGATCGGAAGCTGCCATACTGCGACCGAGCCAGGCCGTCGCGACGCTGGACCAGACGATGCCGAGGCACCAGCCACCGAGCACGTCCGACGGCCAGTGGACGCCCAGATAGACCCGGCTCAGGCCGATCAGGCCCGTGATGATCACGGCCATCGCCATGCAGAAGCGCGCGATATCGGCCCGCCGCGAGGCCAGGCCGACGAAGCTTGCGATGGTCAGCAGCGTCGCCGCCGAGAGAAAGGCGTGGCCACTCGGGAAGCTGGCGGTGAAGGTCAGCGCGGCGTGCTCGACGATATCCGGCCGCTGCCGGGCGATGGCGATCTTGAGGCCCGTGCTTGCCAGGAAGGCCGCGGCAAGGCTGATGACGAGCCCGATCGCCAGATGGCGATAGCCGCAGAGCCAGAGCGCCAGCGTCGCCGTCAATGCCATGAAGAACAGGCCGACGAAGCTGCCCAGCGCCGTCATGTCGCGCACGGCCTCGTGGAACCAGGCTGGCCCGAGCGGCACCGCCGGATTGTCGGCAACGCGGAACAGCATGATCAGCGTGGTGTCGAGGGAGAAGCTCCGCCCGGAGGCGATCAACAGCACGAGCCAGAGGAAGATCAGGGCCGCCGCGGCGGGAGCCAGGATGCGAGGGTGGAGCAAGGAGCGCGGTCTCCGAGGGCTATCGGACTGACGTTACCCGGCAACGGTCGGTGTCGAACAGGAGGCGTTCTGCCACCTGGCACCCGCCGCCATCTCAGGCATTGGACGCACGGGCGGAGATCACCTGCAGCGCCCTGGGCAGCAGGCCGTAGCTCAGCGGTCCCATCTTGCGCTCGACCTCACCATCGAAGGTGATGTGCCCGCGCCGCTCGTCGCGCCGCATCAGCGTCACCGCATCGCCGGTGAAGGAGGTCAGGTTGTGCGAATTGCGCCAGCGGCCCGAGACCACCGACAAGGCCGCCTTGCTGCGCGAATAGAGGCCGCCGGCATTGAGGACATGGACCTCGAAGACGCCGTCATCGAGCCGGGGCCGGCGCCATTCGGCGCCCTCGAAGCGGTTCACCGTGACGAGCACGGCATCGGCCTCGACGATGCTGTGGTCCGTGCCGACCTTGATGTCGAGTGTAACCGGTCGGGTGAACAGGATCGAGCGCGTAGCGGCGACGCCGAAGGCGGCGGTGCGGCTGAAAGGGAAGCGACGGCGCGCATATTCGCGCTCGCGCGCCATCAGGCTGAAGAAGCCCATGCCGGACAGCGAATGGAACAGACGGTCATTGACCCGCCCGACGTCCATCTCGACCGGCTCGCCCCGGCAAAGGGCCGCGATCTGCTGCTCCAGCGAGCCCGAGATTCCGAGATCGCGGCCGAGGACGTTCACCGTGCCCATCGGCAGGATGCCGATGGGGCGATCGGCCTGGATCAGGACCGGCAAGGCGCCGTTGATCGTGCCGTCCCCGCCGGCGAGGACCGGCATCGCGTGACGATCCGAAATGGCCAGCGAGAGCGCGTCGTCGATCTCGCGCGGAGGCACGAGACGGACCTCCGCGCCACAGCCATGGTTGGCGAAAGCCGCCTCCAGTCTTGCGGCGAAGGCATCTGCGCCGGCCTCGAGGACGGTTCCGGCGCGGGCATTGACGACAACGGTATAGCGCATGGCGTTCGCGTAGATATGTGGCGCTCGACCAGGCGCAAGGGAACGCTCACGCCGCTGCCGGGTGGGCATCGAACTGTTTCGGCATCGGCGGCATCAAGGGCATCGGCACATCCTCGATCGCCTCGGTGACAACCTCGAAGCGCTGCAACATATGGGTGCCGAAGGAGCTGATCATCGCGACATCGGTCGCGTCGCGGCCCCGCGCGATGACGATGCGGCCGATGCGCGGCTCATTATGGCGGGCGTCGAACGTATACCAGCGCCCGCCAAGGAAGGCCTCGAACCAGGCGTTGAAATCCATCGGCGCGGGATTGGCCGGCACGCCGATATCGCCGAGATAGCCGTTGCAGTACCGCGCGGGGATGTTCATGCAGCGGCAAAGCGCGATCGCGAGATGTGCGAAGTCGCGGCAGACGCCGATCCGCTCCTCGAAGGCCTCGGCAGCGGTGCGGGTGTTGCGGGCGAAATGGTAGCCGAAGGTCAGGTGATTGTGGACGAAGTCGACGATCGCCTGCACGCGCGACCAGCCCGGCTGAACCTGCCCGAACAGGCTCCAGGCCTGGTCGAAGAGCTTGTCGGTTTCGCAGTAGCGGCTGCCGAGGAGATAGACGAGCGCCGAATCCGGCAGGCGCGCGGGAGACATCTCGCGGGCCGAGGGGTTGACGATATCGGGCTCACCGGAATCATGGACGATCCCTTCGGATTCCAGGCGGATGCCCCCGGGCGGCGCGACCATGCGCCGGCGAATGTTGCCGAAGCTGTCGAGGTCCTGCGTCATCGCGATCGGCAGGGAGGGATCGGCAAGCGCGCTGACCTTCATCTCGTCAGGCATCGTCAGGTCGTGCCGGCGCGACGGATGCACATCGAGCAAGGTGATCAAGGGCATGTCATGGGTACAGGTCAACTCGATCCGATAGCCGTAGCGGATGCGCATTTCGCCTTCTCCTCATTGAGGGCCGGACCGTTTCGCGGACTCGCCGCTGCAGATCATCGGGTATTGTGATCCCCCAGCGACTAGACGCGCGAGGGGGCCGCACTGTTCCCAAGCAATGAAGAACGACCCAAGCCGCCCGATCCGGGCTGTTGCGAGCGCCTCAAAAAGAAGATGCGGGCCTTTCGGCCCGCATCCCGCCGCCACGACGGTTCGGCTGGGGGGATAGCAACCGCCGCGACCTGCGCCCTGATCGCCTCCGCACTCCCGAAACGCGGAAACGATTCCATCTCTGATTTTTGCGTCTTCGCTGGCGCGGATTTCGGCTCTAGACGCGAGCCTGCATCCCTTCGCCCGAAACGCCCGAGCCGCTACATCATCCAGTAGGGCATCGTGCCGTAATAGTCGTGGACACGCTTGCCGTAAGCCTTGTCCTCCCAGTCGGGCTCGCCTTCGCTATCGTACATCGGCGCCGCCGCGAGCTGTTCCTTGGTCAGCGGCACGACATAGCCGCCGCGCTGCGGGTCGTAATCGAGCACGCTCCACGGGATCGGATGGTATTTCTCGCCCAGTCCGAGGAAGCCGCCGAAGGACATGATCGCGTAGGCGACCTTCCCCGTCAGCTTGTCGAGCATCACATCGTAGATTTCTCCGAGATGTTCGCCCGCCGCGTTATAGACATCGGTCCCTGCGACGCGGGCACCGGCAATGAGCGGATTGGCGGTCGTGCGAGCGGTCCCTTGAACATCGGTCATGGTCTTCCCCCTTGTCTCACGATGGGATGCCGGAGAAAGGCCCTCCGGCGGGACTTGTGACTTCAACCGTCGCTGCGGCGATAGGTTCCGGACTATTGAGAATTTTCGCGGCCTTCGTGCCGACACAAAGCCCCCTTCCAAAACAGGAACCGAGCAAAAGGGCCACTGACGGCCTGCCAGTCGGTGGAACCTTAGCCGTCTGGCGCTGTTTGGTGCATCGAACGACCCCGTCATCCCACGGAGGAGGAAAGGCCATGATCATCAAGAAGCTGATGCTCGTCGCGGCATTGGGTGCCGCTCTCGGCGCCTGCACGGCGCGCGAACAGAATGCCGGGACCGGCGCGCTGATCGGAGCCGGCGCCGGCGCCATCATCGGCGGCGCAGCCACCGGACGCGCGGGCGGCGCACTGGCCGGTGCCGCGATCGGCGGCGCGAGCGGCGCGATCATCGGTTCGGCGGCAACGCCGCAGACCTGCTATGGCCGTGACGAATGGGGCCGGCGCGTCCGCTACGCCTGCTAAGGCAGGATCGACCAAGATCAAGGTCCGCCGACTGGCGGGCCTTCTCTTTTGCCCCGGGCGGCGTGACCTCCCTCGCCTTCAGGCGGCTCCATAGGGTCCGAAGCGCCCGACGAAGCGGTGGCGGAACCCAGGATAGAGCAGGCGCACGGCCGTCACCGGCTGCGACTGGTTCCAGGTCCGCCGCTCGACCAGCAGGCACGGCTCGCCTTCCGCGATGTCGAGCAGCGCGGCCTGCTCCTCGCCCGCCCCGATCGCGCTGATCGCATGCTCCGCCTGCGACCAGAGGCTGTGCTGCAACAGCCAGTCGCCGGGCGGGGTTTCGGCGAAATCCTCATCCGCGAGCCCGGTCACGCCGGCAGCATGGATGACGCGCTCCTCCAGCACATGCGGCTTGCCGTCGGCCCGGTGCAGGACGAGGAGATGCGCGACCTTGTCCGAGCGTTTGAGGCCGAAGAGCTCCGCCACTTCCGGCGAGGGCCGGCCATCGGTGCGCGTCAGAACCTCATAGGCGTAGACCTGGCCGAGCTGGCGCACCTCTTCGGGAATCGAGAGGATGTCGAGCATGGCATGGCTCGCTGGCGGCGTCGCGACCACGGTGCCCGAGCGGCGGCGGCGGATGATCAGGCCTTCGCGGGCGAGCTGAACCAGCGCGCGGTGCACGGTCATCCGCGAGGCGCCGAGCTGCTCCATCAGCGCATGCTCAGGCGGCACGCTGGTCCCCGGCGGCCATTCCCCGCTGACGACGAGATCGCGGATCGCCCGCCGGATCTGGTCATAGACCGGCCCGGCGCCGTCCAGTTTCACTGCGTCGAGCCGGGTTTCCGTCATCGTCGTCCCTGGTTAGTCCGTTGCGAGCAGGCGTCGCATCACGCCGGCGAAGCGCTTGCGCACCGAATCGCGAGCGAGATGCTGCCCCTCGGCCACCACCCTCCTGCCACCGACCACGACATCGCGCAAAGGCATGGCGTTGGCGGCGAAGATCGCGCTGTCCACCGCCTCGGCGCCGGAGCGTCCAACAAGGGCGGGATGATCGGTGTCAAGCGTGATGAAATCGGCGCGATAGCCCGGCGCGATGGCGCCGATGGCGCGGCCGCAGGCGCGCGCGCCGCCGGCGCAGGCCGCCTGCCAGAGCGCGAGGCCGGTCGAGGCTTTCTCCTTAGCGAAAAGCGCGCGGCGGCGATCGCGCAGGCGCTGCGAATATTCGAGCTGGCGCAGTTCGGAGCCGGCATCGATCTGGATGTTGGAATCGCTGCCGACGCCATAGGCGCCGCCGCCTTGAGCATAGCGGATGCCGTCGAAGATGCCGTCGCCAAGGCTGGATTCGGTGATCGGGCACAGGCCCGCGACCGCGCCGCTGCGGGCGATGCCGTCGCGCTCGGCATCGGTCAGATGCGTCGCATGGATCAGGCACCAGCGCTTGTCGAGCGGGATCGTGTCCATCAGCAATTCGACCGGGCGCTTGCCGGTGATCTTCAGGCTGGCCTCGACCTCGGGAATCTGCTCGGCGACATGGATATGGACGGGATCGTTCGGGCGCAGCGACGAGACCCAACTGAGATCGTCGAGCGCGACCGCACGCAAGGAATGCGGGGCGACGCCGAGCCGTGCGTCGGGCAGGTCGCGGATCGCGGCGGCGCTGCCTTCGAGCAAGCGCTGATAGGCGTCGCGCTCGTTGACGAAGCGGCGCTGGCCATGGACCGAGGGCGCCTGCCCGAAATTGCCGAAGCGGTAGAGCACCGGCAGCAAGGTGAGCCCGAGACCGGTTTCCTGCGCGGCGGAGGCGATCGCCTGCCCCATCGTCGCGATATTCGCGTAGACGCGACCGTCCTTGTCGTGATGCAGGTAGTGGAATTCGGCGAGCGCGGTGAAGCCGCCCTCGAGCATCTCGACGAAGGCCTGCGCGGCGATGGCCTGCACGTCGTCGGGATCGAGCCGGTCGAGGAAGCGGTACATCACCTCGCGCCAGGTCCAGAAGGAATCCTCCGGCGCGCCGCGCCGCTCGGAGAGGCCGGCCATGCCGCGCTGGAAAGCGTGGCTGTGCAGGTTCGGCATGCCCGGCAGCGCAATGCCTGAGAAGCTGCTCTTGTCCCCTGCCGGCTTCACCCCGGCTTCGACGGAAAGGATCGTGCCATCGGCGACGGTCAGCTTCACATCGCGGGCAAAACCTTCGGGCAGAAGCGCCTCGGCCAGATGCAGGGTCTCGGTCACCATTTCGCTCCGTCGCTCGCTGACGTTCAATTGCATATGCAAATAACACTTGCCAATTGCATATGCAATTGGATAGCATGGCTTCCAATCAAAGAGTAGCGGGAGGACGCACGGTGGCGAAAGCGCCCGGTGAAACGCTTGTCTGCGACAAGCTCTGGACGAATGCGCGTTTGGCGACGATGTCGCCTGCAGTCGACGCGCCCTATGGCGCGATCGAGGACGGCGTGATCGCCGCCCGCGAGGGCCGCATCGTCTATGCCGGGCCGCGCAGCGCGGCGCCCGCCTTCCAGGCTGCCGAGACCATCGATTGCGCAAGCCGCTGGATCACGCCGGGCCTGATCGACTGCCACACCCATCTCGTCTATGGCGGCGACCGGGCGCATGAGTTCGAATTGCGCCTCCAGGCCGCGACCTATGAGGAGATCGCGCGGGCCGGCGGCGGCATCCTCTCCACCGTCAAGGCGACGCGCGAGGCGAGCGAGGATGCGCTTTTCGCCTCGGCCGACCGGCGCCTCGCCGCGCTGATGGCCGAGGGCGTCACCACCGTCGAGATCAAGTCCGGTTACGGGCTGGAGCAGCAGGCGGAGCTCAAGCAACTCCGCGTCGCGCGCCGGATCGGCCGCGAGCGGCCCGTCACCGTGCGCACCACTTTCCTCGGGGCGCATGCCGTGCCGCCGGAATACAAGGACCGCTCGGGCGACTATACCGCGCTCGTCGCGGGGCCGCTGCTCGATGCCGTTACGGCCGAGGGGCTGGCCGATGCGGTCGACGTCTTCTGCGAGGGCATCGCCTTCTCGCCCGACGAGACGAAGGCGGTGTTCGAAGCCGCCAAGGCCAAGGGCCTGGCGATCAAGGTCCATGCCGAGCAACTCTCCAATCTGCATGGCGCGAAGCTCGCGGCCGAGATGGGCGCGCTCTCCGCCGACCATCTCGAATATCTCGACGAGGACGGCGTCATCGCCATGGCCAAGGCCGGGACGGTCGCGGTCGTGCTGCCCGGCGCCTTCTATTTCCTGCGCGAGACGCAGAAGCCGCCGATCGACCTGATGCGCAAGCATGGCGCGGCGATCGCGCTCGCGACCGACGCCAATCCCGGCTCCTCGCCGCTGACCTCGCCTTTGCTCGTGCTCAACATGGCCTGCACGCTCTTCCGGATGACGCCGGAAGAGGCGCTCGCCGGTCTCACCCGCCATGCCGCGACCGCGCTCGGCCTCCAGGACGAGGTCGGCACGCTGGAAGCCGGCAAGCGCTGCGATCTCGCCATCTGGGAGATCGAGCGCCCGGCCGAACTCGCCTACCGCATCGGTTTCAATCCCCTTCACTCCCGCATCTGGAACGGACAATGACCACGGTTTCGCTGAACCCGGGCGCAGCCCATCTCACCGACTGGCGCGCCGTCCTCGACGGCGCCGTCGCCTCGCTCGGCGGCGACAGCGCCAGGAACATCGCTTCCGGCCAGAAGATCGTCGAGGAGATCGTCGCTGCCGGCACCGTGACCTATGGCGTCAATACCGGCTTCGGCAAGCTCGCCAGCGTCCGCATCGCCGATGCCGACCTCGCCACGCTCCAGCGCAACCTGATCCTGTCGCATGCGGTCGGCACCGGCCCTGCCCTGCCCGACGGCGTGGTGCGCCTCCTGCTCGCGATGAAGGCAGCGAGCCTGGCGCGCGGCGCCTCCGGCGTGCGCCCCGTCGTGATCGAGGCCCTGACCAACGCGCTCAAGGCCGATGCGCTGCCGGTGATCCCGGCCAAGGGCTCGGTCGGCGCCTCCGGCGATCTTGCCCCGCTCGCCCATATGACCGCCGCCCTGATGGGCTATGGCGAGATCCGCCTGAAGGGCGAGACGCTGCCGGCGGCAGACGCCCTGAAGCGCGCGGGCCTCACCCCGCTCGCGCTCGGCGCCAAGGAAGGGCTTGCGCTGATCAACGGCACACAGGTCTCGACCACGATCGCCATGACCGGGCTTGCCGCGATCGCCCGCGTCTTCGACGCCGCGCTCGTCGCCGGCGCGCTCTCGGTCGATGCACTCAAGGGTTCCGACACCCCGTTCGACCCACGCATCCAGACGCTGCGTGGCCAGCCCGGCCAGATCAAGGTCGCCAAGATCCTGCTCGACTTGATCGCGGGCAGCGCCATCCGCGAAAGCCATCGCCATGGCGACACGAAGGTGCAGGACCCCTATTCGCTGCGCTGCCAGCCGCAGGTGATGGGCGCCGTCCGCGACCTCATCGGCAATGCCGCCGCTACGCTCTCGATCGAGGCCAATGCCGTCACCGACAACCCGCTGGTGCTCGGCCCCGGCGAGATCGTTTCGGGCGGCAATTTCCACGCCGAGCCGGTCGCCTTCGCCGCCGACATCCTGGCCATGGCGGTCTGCGAGATCGGCAACCTCTCCGAGCGTCGCATGGCGCTGCTGGTCGACCCCGTGATGAGCGGCCTGCCGCCCTTCCTCGCCCGCGATGCCGGCCTGAACTCGGGCTTCATGATCGCGCAGGTCACCGCCGCGGCGCTCGCCTCCGAAAACAAGCAGAAGGCCTATCCGGCTTCGGTCGACACCATCCCGACCTCGGCCAACCAGGAAGACCATGTCTCGATGGCGACGCATGGCGCCTTCCGCCTGATCGACATGGCGAAGAACGCCGCCAGCGTCATCGGCGTCGAATTGATGGCCGCGGCGGAAGCGATCGAACATCACCGCCCGCTCAAGACCAGCGCGCGGCTGGAGCCGGTGCTCGCGCTGCTGCGCAGCAAGATCGCGCCGCTGACCGAGGATCGCTACCTCGCGCCCGATCTCGCGGCGGCGACCGAGTTCGTGCTCTCCGGCGCCGTCGGCAAGGCCGCCGGCCTCGACAGCTTCGCCGAGTGCAGCGCATGAGCACCGAGATCGTCACGGTGACGCGGGGCTCCTCCCCGCTGATCCTCTCGATGCCGCATCCCGGCACCGGCGTTCCGCCGGAAGTCGCGGCGCAGCTCAACGCGCGCGGCAAGCTGGTCGAGGATACCGACTGGCATATGCGCCAGCTCTACGGCTTCGCCACGCCGTTCCAGCCGAGCATCGTCGAGGCGCAGCTCTCGCGCTTCGTCATCGACCTCAACCGCGACCCGTCCGGCGTCTCGCTCTATCCGGGCCAGGCGACGACCGAGCTCGTGCCGACGACGACCTTCGATGGCACGCCGATCTGGCAAAGCGCGCCGGACGCCACCGAGATCGAGCGGCGCAAGGCGGCCTATTTCCAGCCCTATCACACGGCGCTGGCTGCCGAGATCGCGCGGGTCAAGGCCGAGCACGGCTATTGCGTGCTGTGGGACTGCCACTCGATCAAGTCGGTGATCCCGCGCCTGTTCGAGGGCACGCTGCCGACGCTGAATCTCGGCACCAATTCCGGCCAGAGCTGTGCGCCGGGCGTCGAAGCAGCCGCCGTCACCGCCATGGCGGGGCAGCCCTTCACCCAGATCGCCAATGGCCGCTTCAAGGGCGGCTGGATCACCCGCCATTATGGGCGCCCCTTCGAGGGCGTCCACGCGCTCCAGATGGAGATCGCGCTCTCGGCCTATCTCACTGACGAGACCGCGCCCTGGACCTTCGACGCACCGAAGGCCGCCGCCTTGCAAACCGCCCTGTCAGCCATCATCGCCGCCGTCCTCGATGCGGCCAAGCAACTCGAACGGAGCCGTTCATGACCCGCCTCGACAATACCCGCGTCATCCGCCCCGCCACCGGCACTGAGCTCAGCGCCAAGAGCTGGCTGACCGAGGCGCCGCTGCGCATGCTGATGAACAACTTGCATCCCGATGTCGCCGAGAATCCGCAGGAGCTCGTGGTCTATGGCGGCATCGGCCGCGCCGCCCGCTCCTGGGAGGATTTCGACCGCATCGTCGCGTCGCTGCGGCAGCTCGAGGCCGACGAGACCCTGCTCGTCCAGTCCGGCAAGCCGGTCGGCGTGTTCCGCACGCACAAGGATGCGCCGCGCGTCCTGATCGCCAATTCCAACCTCGTGCCGCACTGGGCGAACTGGGACCATTTCAACGAGCTCGATAAGAAGGGGCTCGCGATGTACGGCCAGATGACGGCCGGCTCCTGGATCTATATCGGCACCCAGGGCATCGTGCAGGGCACCTACGAGACCTTCGTCGAGGCCGGCCGCCAGCACTATGGCGGCAATCTCAAGGGCAAATGGGTTCTGACCGGCGGCTTAGGGGGCATGGGTGGCGCCCAGCCGCTCGCCGCGGTGATGGCCGGTGCCTCCTGCCTCGCGGTCGAGTGCAACCCGGACTCGATCGAGTTCCGCCTGCGCACCCGCTATCTCGACGAGAAGGCCCAGACGCTCGACGAGGCGCTGGAGATGATCGCCCGCTGGACCAAGGCCGGCGAGGCGAAGTCGGTCGGCCTGCTCGGCAACTGCGCCGAGATCCTGCCCGAGATGGTCCGCCGCGGCATCCGCCCGGACATGGTCACCGACCAGACCTCGGCGCATGACCCGATCAACGGCTACCTGCCGAAGGGCTGGACGATGGGCCAGTGGAAGCAGGCGCGCGAGGCCAATCCGAAATCGGTCGAGAAAGCGGCACGGGCCTCGATGCGCGAGCATGTCGAGGCGATGATCGCCTTCCAGGACATGGGCATCCCCACCTTCGACTACGGCAACAATATCCGCCAGGTCGCCAAGGAAGAGGGGCTGGAGAACGCCTTCGCCTTCCCCGGCTTCGTGCCGGCCTATATCCGCCCGCTGTTCTGCCGCGGCATCGGCCCGTTCCGCTGGGCCGCGCTCTCGGGCGACCCGGAGGACATCTACAAGACCGACGCCAAGGTGAAGGAGCTGCTGCCGGACAACAAGCATCTGCATAACTGGCTCGACATGGCGCGCGAGCGCATCGCGTTCCAGGGCCTGCCGGCGCGCATCTGCTGGGTCGGCCTCGGCGACCGCCACCGGCTCGGGCTCGCCTTCAACGAGATGGTCAGGAACGGCGAGCTCAAGGCGCCGGTCGTGATCGGCCGCGACCATCTCGATTCCGGCTCGGTCGCCTCGCCGAACCGCGAGACCGAAGCGATGAAGGACGGCTCGGACGCGGTCTCCGACTGGCCGCTGCTCAACGCCCTGCTCAACACCGCGTCCGGCGCGACCTGGGTCTCGCTGCACCATGGCGGCGGCGTCGGCATGGGCTTCTCGCAGCATTCGGGCGTCGTGATCTGCGCCGACGGCACGGATGACGCGGCCGCCCGCCTCTCGCGCGTGCTCTGGAACGACCCCGCGACCGGCGTGATGCGCCACGCCGATGCCGGCTACGACATCGCGCTCGACTGCGCCCGGGAGAAGGGGCTCAACCTGCCGGGTATCCTGGGCTGAGCCCATCCGTCGTTGCGAGCGTAGCGAAGCAATCCAGTCTCGTAGAGCTCTACGTCCCCTGGATTGCTTCGTCGCTTCACTCCTCGCAATGACGGCGGTTATCTCTCCACATCGACCGAGGAGCCCTCCATGCGCATCATCCGCGCCGCCGATTGCAAGGTCATGCCGTGGAAGAACGGCGGCGGCACCACGACCGAGATTGCGGTAGCGCCGGAAGGCGCCTCTCTCGGCGATTTCGACTGGCGCATCTCGATGGCGCATGTGGGCGCAGATGGGCCGTTCTCATCCTTCCCCGGCATCGACCGGACCTTGTCGGTGCTGACCGGTGCCGGCATCACCCTGGCCTTCGGCGACGGCGACCGCGTGCGCCTCGACCGCAGCAGCGCGCCCTACCCCTTCGCCGCCGACCGAGCGGTCGACGGGCTGCTGGTCGACGGGCCGATCGACGATCTCAACGTGATGAGCCGCCGCGGCCGCTGGCGGCACCGGGTCGAGCGCCTCTCCGGCTCGGGCTCGCTCAATGCGAGCGAGGGCCTGCTGGTGTTGGTCGCCCGCAAGGGCGAGTGGCAGGTGAACGGCATGAGCTTAGCAGCCGGCGACAGCGCGATCCTTGACGCGCCGGGGCATGTCGAACTTGGGGTGAGCGGCAGTGAGGCAGAACTCTACGCCGTGTGGCTGACGGCGTCATAGATAACCGCGGGATCCCCTCTCCCGGATGGGAGAGGGGTAGGGGTGAGGGGCCGCCGCTCATTATTGGAAGGCAACGGCACCGCTGCGGCTTCGTCCGCAAGGGCAGGCCCTCGTCCCTGCCCTTCTCCCACACGGGAGAAGGGTTCCCCGCGCCCTAGCTAAACCTAAGCCGCCTGCCGCGGCTGCGGGCCGACATAGACCGATTGCGGCCGGATCAGCCTACCGCCGGCGATCTGCTCCTTGGCATGGGCGAGCCAGCCCGTCGTCCGACCGAGCGCGAAGACGCAGGTGAAGGAATCCGGCGTGAAGCCGAGCGCCTCCAGCAGCAGCGCCGTGTAGAACTCGACATTGGTCTCCAGCGTCCGGTTGGGCTTGCGTTCGCGCAGGATGGCGAGCGCGGCCTGCTCCACCGCCTCGGCCAGCGCGAGACGCCCGCTATCGGCGCCGAGCCGGCGGATCGCGCCCTTCAGCGCGTCAGCGCGCGGATCGCGGACGCGATAGATGCGGTGGCCGAAGCCCATCAGCCGGTCGCCGCGATCGAGCGCGGTTTCCAGCCAGGCGCGAGCATTATCGGGTGCGCCGATCGCATCGAGCATCTCGATCACCGGGCCGGGCGCGCCGCCATGGAGTGGCCCCTTGAGCGCGCCGATACCGGCGAGCACCGCCGAGACCAACCCGGCGCGGGTGGAGGCGACGACGCGCGACGCGAAGGTCGAGGCGTTGAGGCCGTGATCGGCGACCGTAACGAGATAGGTATCGAGCGCGGCGGCCTGCTGCTTGGTCGGCGCCTTCCCCGTCAGCATGCGCAGCGTGTCGGCCGCCTGCGACAGAGACGGATCGGGCGCGACCGGCGCAAGGCCCTGACGCAGGCGCAGCGAAGCGGCGGTGAAGACGGCAGGCGCTGCCAGGAGCCGCAGCACCGTACCGACATCCTCGCCATCGGGCACCAGCGCCGTCATCGCCCGGATCATCTCGACCGGCCCGAGCGTGGCGGGCACGACGGCCTTCTTTACGACCGTCTCGAACAGTTCCTGCCGGGCCGCGCCCAGCGCCACCGGCAGATTCTTCATGGCCGGCAGGTCCGGCACGAAGCCGTCGAGCATCAGCGCGGCCATCTCCTCGAAGGAGGTATGGCCCGCGAGCTCATCGAGACTGTGGCCGCGCATCACCAGCCGGCCCGCCGCTCCATCGACTTCCGAGAGCACGGTATGGGCGGCAACGACATCTTCAAGGCCATCGGACATGGCGCTCTCTCCTCAACATCTGATGTCTTGAGGATCGTGAGCTTCATCGGTAGAATCAATCTTGAACAATATAATCAATCTATTTTCCGATGACCGACTGGCTGACGGCGCAACAGGTGATGCAGCGGCTCGGGCTGAAGCCGCAGACGCTCTACGCCTATGTCAGCCGCGGGCTGATCGAGGCGCGCGGCGATGCGGGCGACTCGCGGCGGCGGCTCTACCGGGCCGAGGACGTGGCGCGGCTGGAGCATCGCAAGGCGCGGGGGCGGAAACCAGCCGCCATCGCCGAGGACGCGATCGCCTTCGGCGAGCCGATCCTGGCGTCCGGCATCGCCACGATCCAGCGCGGCAAACTCTGGTATCGCGGGCAGGATGCCGAGATTCTGGCCGAGACGGCGAAGCTTGAGGATGTCGCAAGGTTGCTCTGGGATTGCGGCTCGCAGCGCTTCCCGCCGCTGTTCACGATCGTACCAGAGGCGCCAGCCCGGCAGCGCATGTTCGCGGTGATCGCCACGCGCGCCGCCAGCGACCCGGCCATGGCCGGCCGCACCAAGAAGGCGCTCTATCTGGAGGCGGCCTCGGTCATCGACGCGCTCGTCGATGCCATTGCCGGGCGCCCCGGCCAAGGGCCGATCCATCACCGGCTGGCGCAGGCCTGGGGCTGCGACGAACGTGGCGCCGACCTGATCCGCCGCGCGCTGGTGCTGCTCGCCGACCATGAGCTCAACGCCTCGACCTTCGCGGTCCGGGTCGCGGCCTCGACACGCGCCTCGCTGGCAGCTTGCGTCCTGGCCGGGCTCGCGACGCTGTCCGGGCCGCTGCATGGCGGGATGACGCCGCGCGTGCTCGGACTGATGCGCGAGATCGCAAACGAGGGCGTCGAGATGGCGGTCTCGGCGCGGCTTGCCACCGGCATGCCCCTGCCCGGCTTCGGCCACCCGCTCTATCCGGATGGCGACGCGCGAGCCCGCGCGCTCCTCACGGCCTTCACGCTACCGCCGGCCTATGAGGAGACGCGCCGGGCCGTCACGGCGCTAACCGGCGAGGAGCCGAATATCGATTTCGTGCTGACAGCGATCGCGAGCGAACTCGGACTCGCACCGGACGTCTCGTTTCAGATTTTCGCGGCAGCGCGCTGCGCCGGCTGGATCGCGCATGCGCTGGAGCAGGGCGAGACCGGACGCCTGATCCGGCCTCGCGCCCGCTATGTCGGGCCGGAACCGGCCTAGGCCGGCTCGGCAACCTTCTTCGGCTCTGGCTTGCGCCCAAGCTCGCCCTCGCGCTCTTCGATATAGCCGCGCGTGATCGGCAGGGCGTTGAGCTTTTTGGCAAGCTGAAACTGGAACACGACGAGATCGTCGTGCCGGAAGCTCGCTTCGGAGGCAGCAAGATAGAACTCCCACATGCGGGCGAAGCGTTCGTCATACATCGCCACCGCCTCGTCCCGCCGCGCGAGGAAGTTCTCGCGCCAAGCCTTCAGCGTCTCGGCATAATGCAGACGCAGGACCTCGACATCGGTGATGACGAGCCCTTCCTGCTCGACCGCCGCCGTCACCTCCGACATGGCGGGGATATAGCCGCCAGGGAAGATGTACTTGGCGATGAAGGGATTGGTCGCGCCCGGCGGCGTCGAGCGGCCGATGGTGTGGATCAGCGCCACGCCGTCGTCGCTCAGCAATTCCCGGATCTTGCGGAAATAGTCGCGGTAATAGCCGACGCCGACATGCTCGAACATGCCGACCGAGACGATGCGGTCGAAAGGCTCACTGAGATGGCGGTAGTCCTGCAGCCGGAACTCGACCGGCAGGCCGGATTCCGCCCCGCGCCGCTGCGCGATGGCGAGTTGCTCCTCGGAAAGCGTGATGCCCGTGACCGAGGCCCCGGTCTCGCCGGCAATGGACAGCGCCATGCCGCCCCAGCCGCAGCCGATATCGAGCACACGCTGGCCGGGCCTGAGGTCGAGCTTGGCCATGATATGGCGCTTCTTGGCGATTTGCGCCTCGGCCAAGCTCATGCTGGGATCGGCAAAATAGGCGCAGGAATACTGCATGTCCGGATCGAGGAAGAGCCGGAAGAAATCGCTCTTGAGATCGTAATGATGCGCGACATTCCGCCGGGCGAGAGCCGGCGTGTTGTGCTGGTGGAAACGCCGCACGGCGGTGCGCAAGCCTTCCAGCACCTTGCCCCAGCCCTTTGGGCGGGCGCGGTGCACTGCGGCGACGAGCGCGTCGAGCAGGTCGTAGAGCGAGCCCTGCTCGACCACCACGCGGCCGTCCATCACCGCCTCGCCGAGGGCGAGCTCGGGATTGAGTGCGAGTTTCAGTTCCGTCGGGGAATCGACGATGCGCATGCGCAAGCGCGGCGCAGCACCCTGCCCGATCGACTGCAACGTGCCATCGGGAAATACGACATCGATCCGTGGCTCGATCGCGAGCCGAGACAACATCCTGGCAATCAGCGAATGCATTGGCCCCACCTTCGGCAGCGCCCCTTTGGCCCAACATGGCAATTTGCCAGGCCGCCGTAACGGTCCCTGGGCGCAAGGCAGCCCCTCGCCGGCGACATGACAACGCAGGTTAAGGCGTTTGGTTCCGCCGCGGGAGCATGGCTGACTGTGGAACGACCGTCATTGCGAGCGAAGCGAAGCAATCCAGGGAGACCGGGTGGAACACTGCGCCCCAGTCCCCCTGGATTGCTTCGTCGCTTCGCTCCTCGCAATGACGGTCCGGATTGTTCCGAGGCGTCAGTGATCCGCGGCGATCACCTCCGCGCGGATCTCCTCGACCAGCCGCTCCTTCAGCGCGACGAATTCCGGCGTCGTCTTGATGGTGTAGGGCCGCGGATGCGGCAGGTCGACCGCGATATCGGCCTTGATCCGCCCCGGACGCTTGCTCATCACCACGACGCGCGAGCCAACGAAGATCGCCTCCTCGATATCGTGGGTCACGAAGAGCACGGTCTTCTGCTCGCGCTCCCAGATGCCGAGCAGCATTTCCTGCATCAGGGCGCGGGTCTGGTTGTCGAGCGCGCCGAAGGGCTCGTCGAGCAGCAGGATCTTGGGGTCGTTGGCGAGCGCGCGGGCAATCGCCGTGCGCTGCTGCATGCCGCCCGAGAGCTGCTTCGGGAAGTGGTCGACGAAGCTGCCGAGGCCGACGCGTACCGCCCAGTGGCGGGCGATCTTGAGGCGCTCAGCCTCCGGCACACCCTTCTCGCGCAGGCCGAAGGCGATGTTCTGCTGCACCGTCAGCCAGGGGAAGAGCGTGTAGCTCTGGAAGACGAAGCCGCGATCGGCGCCCGGCCCGGAGACCGGCGCTCCGTCGAGCAGGATGCGGCCTTCGCTCGCCGTCTCCAGCCCGCCGATGATGCGCAGCAAGGTCGACTTGCCGCAGCCGGAGGGGCCGAGGATGGTGATGAAGTCGTTGTCGGCGACATTGAGCGAGGTCGGCATCAGGGCGCGCGTCGGCTCGCCGCCGCGCTGAGCCGGAAAGACCTTGCCGACATTCTCGATGACAAGCTTGCTCATGTGCGCGCCCATGGAAACAGGCGCTGGTTGACCGCCTTGAAGAGGAAATCGGAGACGAGGCCGATCAGGCCGATCACGATGATGCCGAAGATGATCTGCCCGGTGTTCAGCAGCGCCTGGCTGTCGGTGATCATGTGGCCGATGCCGGAGGACGAGCCGATCAGCTCGGCGACGATGACATAGGTCCAGGCCCAGCCGAGCACGAGGCGGAAGATCTCGGCGATCTCGGGCGCGGCATTGGGCAGCATGACGCGGCGCACCACCGAGCGGTCGGTCGCGCCCAGCGTATAGGCGGCGTCGACGAGGTCCCGCCGGATCGAGCCGACCGAGACCGCGATCATCAGGATGAGCTGGAAGACCGAGCCGATGAAGATGACGAGCAACTTCTGCGTCTCGCCGATGCCGGCCCAGAGTATCAGCAGCGGGATGAAGGCCGAGGCCGGCAGATAGCGCGCGAAGGAGACGAAGGGCTCCAGGAAGGCCTCGATCGGCTTGTAGGCGCCCATCAGGATGCCGATCGGCAGGGCGACGATGACGGCGATGATGAAGCCGCCGACGACGCGCCAGATCGTCATCATGATGTCGAAGCTGAAGCCGTAGCGGACCATCAGATTGTAGCCCTCGCCGACCATGGTCAGCGGATCGGCCAGGAAGAGACGCTGGACATAGCCGCCGAAGGTCGCGGCCGACCAGAGCGCGACGAAGAGCGCGAAGAAGGCAAGGCCATAGCCGATACGGGCCGAGGCCGAAACGGGTTGCAGTGGTCTCATCGTGTTGTCGTTCCGGTCACGGCCATGGCCAGTTGCTTCCAGGGTTCGATCGACCAGAAGCCGGCTGCGGCGCCGGAGGTCGAGGGGAGGACATAGGTTTCGAGGTCGGCCAGTCCATGCGCTTGCGGCCCGTAGGCAAGCCGCCCCTCGCTGATGCCGAGGGCGACTTGCGCCGCGCGCTTGCCGTTGAAGGCGAGGATGCGGGGACGGTTGGCAGCGATCCGCGCCGTGAAGCCGGCCACGTCGAAATGGCCGCCGCGCAGCGCGGAATCCGGCCCCGACGTGCGCTTGGCGACATCCGTCAGGCCGATGCCGTAGCGCGGGAGGGTCCGGAATTCCTCCGGCCGGAGCCTCTTCGGGACGAGCCCGATCTCATGAAGCACCGGCCAGAACTTGTTGCCCGGCCCGGCATAATAGGCGCCGAGCCTGGCCGAGACGGCGCCGGCCTGCGTGCCGCAGAAGACGACGCGCAGGCCGGGCTCCAGAACATCCGGGAGGATGTTGTCGATCACGCGGCAGGTATTATTTGCCGGCGACGAAGCGCGTATCGATCAGTGAGGCGAAATCGGGCTTCGCCCTGATCAGGCCGACCTCCAGCAGCACGTCGGCCGCCTTGGCATTGAAGGCCTGCCATTCGCCGGAGAAGAACTTCTTGTTCCCCTCCGCATCCGACCAGCGCAGGTACGCCGCCGACTTGCCGAACTGCTCGCCAGTCTGCTTCACGTCGGCGCCCATGATCTCGTAGGACTTGGCTTGGTCGGCCTTGATCATCGCGAGCGCATCGAAATAGCTCTTGGTCAGCGCCGCCGCCGCCTTCTCGTCGGCGAGGAAGGCCGGGGTGCAGCCAACCGTGTCCATCACCATCGGATAATCGAGCGTGGTGGCGATGATCTTGCCGGCCTCCGGCTTCTCGCGCACCGTCGAGAGATAGGGCTCGTAGGTCAGCGCCGCGTCGTTCTGGCCGGCGATGAAGGCCTGGGCGGCCGGGCCGGGCTCCATGTTGACGACCTTGACGTCCTTCACCGAGAGGCCGTTCTCCTTGAGCATCCAGGCCAGCGCGAAATAAGGCGAGGTGCCCGGCGCGGAAGCCGCGACCGTCTTGCCCTTCAGGTCCTTGATTGTTGCGATGTCCTTGCGCACGACCATGCCGTCGGCGCCATAGCTCTTGTCGAGCTGGAAGATCTGCTTGGTCTTGATGCCGGCGGCATCCCAGACCAGCCAGGTCTCGACCGTGGTCGCCGCGCACTGGACGTCGCCCGAGGCGATGGCGAGGTGGCGGTCCTTCTGCGGAATCTTCTTGATGGTGACGTCGAGACCGTTCTTGGCGAAGATGCCGGCCTCCTTGGCGAGCACGAGCGGCGCGAATCCGGTCCAGCCGGAAATGCCGATATTGACCTTGGTCTGCGCCTGGGCGCCGCCGGCCGCGAGGAGCGCCGCGAGGCCAAAACCGACCGCAGCGCCGGCGCGCTTGAAAACTGCCATGATTGAAACCCTTCCCCTGCTTTTGGGCTGATACGCCGCTCCAACGCCTAGAGCGTCATTCGCAGCGTCATGCAACCTTCGTTCCCATCAGTTTAATTGCATATGCAAATACGTCAAGCGGCCGATCAGCGCCGCTTGGGGAAGTCATGACATTCTCTCGTTTGACAGGGCAGAGGGAATTTCCTCCTCTTCCCCCGCCGGCGCGAGGGCGCCCTTATTTCTTTCGAGTCGAGGTTTCCCGATGAACGGCGCCGACCGCCTTTGCGACACGCTTCTGATCAACGGCGTCGATACCTGCTTCGCCAATCCCGGCACCTCGGAGATGCATTTCGTCGC
>JBDHTM010000020.1:0-56500 GCA_039808685.1 Allobosea sp.
CACCCGCTCAACCTGATCGTGCATCAGGTCGCGCCGGCGATCGCGGTCGGCTGCCCGGTCATCGTCAAGCCGGCCGGCACGACGCCGCTCTCCTGCATCGATTTCGTCAAGCTGGTGCATGAGGCCGGGCTGCCGGAAGCCTGGTGCCAGACCTTCGTGCCCGTCGAGACGGCCCTGGCCGAGAAGCTCGCCACCGATCCGCGCATCGCCTTCCTGAGCTTCATCGGCTCGGCCAGGGTTGGCTGGTATCTGCATTCCAAGCTCGCCCATGGGGCCCGCTCGGCGCTGGAACATGGCGGAGTAGCCCCCGCGATCGTCGACAGGAGCGCCGATCTCGAGGGGATCATCGAGCCGATCGTGAAGGGCGGCTACTACCATGCCGGCCAGGTCTGCGTGTCGACGCAGCGGATCTATGTCCATGACGCGATCATCAACGACTTCACCGAGCGGCTTGTGGCGCGGGTCAAGAAGCTGCGCACCGGTGATCCCACACTGAAGGACACCGAAGTCGGCCCGCTGATTATCCCCAAGGAAGCCGACCGCGTCGCCTCCTGGATCGAGGAGGCCATCAAGGGCGGCGCCCGGCTTGCCGCCGGCGGCAAGCGCCTGTCGGAAACGACGCTGGAGCCGACCGTGCTGATCGATCCCGACCCGGAGGCCCGCATCTCCAGGGAGGAAGTCTTCGGCCCGGTCGTCGCGATCTACCGCTACAGCAAGCTCGACGACGCGATCGCGCGGGCGAACTCGCTCCCCGTCGCCTTCCAGGCCAGCATCTTCGCGCAGGATATCGACGTGGCGATGCGGGCTGCGAACCGGCTCGACGCATCGGCCGTGATGGTCAACGACCCGACCAGCTTCCGCGTCGATTGGATGCCCTTCGCCGGCCGGCACGTCTCGGGCTATGGCGTCGGTGGCATCCCCTACACCATGCGCGACATGACACAGGAGAAGATGATCCTGCTCAAGCGCCGCTGATGAGCAAGGCCGATCGCAAGGCGCTCGCGACGATGATCGCCGCGTTGACGGAGGACCTTTCCAGGCTGCGCTGCGTGCTCGGCCCCGGCCGACATTAACCGGTTACGGAAGCGCGCCACTCGACAGGCGGGAGCCGATGCGCCATGGACGGCACATCGGCGCAGGACGCCCATCGAAATCCCATGAACGGATCGCCAGCATGACCGCCTCCTCCGCCAACGCTCCCGCTTCCCAGGGCCGCATCGCCCTGCTTGGCTGCCCGATCGAGGTCGGCGCCTCGCGCCGCGGCGCGCTGATGGGTCCGGCCGGCCTGCGCACTGCCGGCCTCGCGCGCGTGTTGGAGGATCTCGGCTATACCGTCCGCGACCATGGCGACATCCTGCCGCGGGACCTGAAGCCCGTCGACGGCCCGGCCCCGGCCAATGCCCGCTTCTACAACGAGATCGCAGCCTGGATGCGCGCGCTCAGCGCCCGCGCCTACGAGATCGCCCGCTCCGGCGACACGCCGATCTTCCTCGGCGGCGACCACAGCCTGTCGATGGGCTCGGTCAACGGCGTCGCGCGCCACTGGCAGGAGCAGGGCCGCAAGCTCTTCGTGCTCTGGCTCGACGCCCATGCCGATTTCAACATGCCGGAGATTTCGCCCTCCGGGAACATGCATGGCATGTCGTCGGCCTTTCTCTGCGGCGAGGCCGGGCTCGACGACCTTCTGGGCAGCGAGCCGCGCGCCCCGATCTCGCCCGCGCAGCTCAGCCTGTTCGGCATCCGCTCGGTCGATCCGCTGGAGAAGGCGGCCGTGAAGGCGCGCGGGATCGACGTGGCCGACATGCGCGCCATCGACGAGCACGGCGTCGGCGTGCTGATCCGCCAGGTCATCGACAAGGTGCGCGCGGCGAACGGCGTGCTGCATGTCTCCTTCGACGTCGATTTCATCGACCCGCCGCTGGCGCCGGGCGTCGGCACCACCGTGCCGGGCGGCGCGACCTATCGCGAGGCGCATCTGGTGATGGAGCTGTTGCACGATTCCGGGCTGGTGCGCTCGATGGATATCGTCGAGCTCAACCCCTTCCTCGACGATCGCGGGCAGACCGCCCGTCTCGCGGTCGAGCTCGCCGGCAGCCTGTTCGGCCAGCAGATCACCGACCGGCAGACGCCGTCGAACGCGATCGGCGCCGCCTGAGCGGCCCTTTCGCGGCAGCCGGGCGTCCCTCTTGCCCGGATGAACTGTTCCATCGGCCTGAGGCCGATGGACCGTGAGCGGTACCTTCAGCTCACCGTCCGGAATTGCTCGCGCTGCGAGAATAGCGAAGCCGTGCCGCCGGTATGGATGACGCAGGCCGGCTCGTCGGCCGGAATGCACCCGTTCGCGATCAGATCCAGGAAACCGGCGAAGGTCTTCGCCGTATAGACATGCTCGACCAGGATGCCTTCGGTACGGGCGAAGGCCACGATCGCCGCTTCCGATTCAGGGGTGGGCACGCCCCAGCCGCCGCCGAGATGGTCTATGTGATAATGCAGCGGCGCCTGCTCCAGCCCCCCGACTGAAAGCCCCGTCCGCTCGGCCATGCCGTCATAGATCCGGCGCAGACGCGCCTCCAGCTCGGCCTGCTCGTATTCGACGCTGACGAGATGGATCTGGAAGGGATGGCCCAGCATCGCATTCCCGAAGATGAAGCCGGCCTCCGTCGGCCCCATCGAGCCAGCCAGAAAGACATGGCGCAGCGGCACCGCTTCACGATGCGACTGCTCGTGCAGCTCGAACGCCGCCAGGACATAGCCGAGGGCCCCGAGAACGGGGTCGCCGACGATATAGGGCGTCCGCCCCTGCCGCGTCAGCTCCGCGGCGGCGGCCTTCGTCGCCGCTCCGCGCTCGTCTTCGCCAACCGCACCGATGAAGCGGGTTTCCGCGCCGAACAAGCGGTTCAGGAAGGAGCGCTCGCGATTCGCCGGGCTATCCTCGGCATTGTGGATGATCAGGCAATCCAGCCCCGCCATCGAGGCCGCAGCGGCAGTGAGGCGGCAGAGATTGGAGGTCGCCCCGCCCGCGACGAGAACGATATCGGCGCGCTGCTGCAAGGCCGCTCCGAGCCAGAATTCGAGGCTGCGCAGCTTGTTGCCGCCGAGCCCGATCTCCATCAGGTCGTCGCGCTTCACGTAGAGACCGGAACGTCCGAGCTTCCGCTCGAAACCCCGGAGCCGCTGCAACGGCGTCGGCGTCTTGACCAGGTCGTAGCGCGGCTCGCGCAAGATGCTTTTCAAATCCGGCATGAGACCCATCGCCTTTCCCGTCGCGCATCCGCCAGCTAGGCGGCAGAGGGCATGCCTCTTCATCGCGCCCGGAAACACAAGCCCCGTGGAATCCATCGGTCCATGCAAGACGGCTCCGATGATGGGCAAACGGGATGCCGACCCGGAAATTCCACAGCCAGGACGGCCTTCACGCCGGCCGCTTCTTCCGATCGTCCTTGCGCTGATCCGGCTCGGATGCCGACTTGGAGGAGCGCACGATCGTCGCAATCGCCAGGGGCGGCTTGCCCGACTTCTCCGAGATCGCCTGGTCCTGCTCCGCGATGGCGGCGCGGGCAGGCTCATCGCCATCGAGCCCGCCGAGGAGCGCTGTCGGGACGCGCCGGTTCGAGGTTCTCGAGCCGTCTTCGTACACGACATCGAACATGGTGAACTCGCTGTCCAGGGCCTTGGATTTCGTGCGTTTGGCTATTCCTGCCTCCTTCTGCGGAGCGTGCGGCCAGGCGGCGCCTACGCTGAACCGCTTCTCTTCCCGCCCAGGGCAAGCTGCCGGATGATTCGCGGCTGGCAGCGGTGCAAAGGCAATGTCGGTGCGGACGATTCCGCCGCGAAGACTCGCCTGCCTGACTCGGAGCCTACGGCCGCAGCTGGTTTCGATAACCGGGGAAGCCAGGGCGAATCAGACGACGGCGGCGAGCGGCCATTCCATCAAGCGGCCCGATCCGGACCGTGGCAATGCCGGGCTATGCCGAGATATCGCTCCGGAACGCTAACGAGCGAGCTGCTTATGGAAAGAATTTGGTGGAGCCAGGCGGAATCGAACCGCCGACCTCTTGAATGCCATTCAAGCGCTCTCCCAACTGAGCTATGGCCCCACTCGCGATGATCGGCTTGGGGACCGATCACCAACCGGATCTTTACCGCCTCGGCGGTTCCGTCCGGGCCGCCCTGCCGGCGACGAAGCGCTCTATAGGCGGCTCGGGCGGAAGACACAAGCGCTTAATGTCGCCGTGTCGTCATCTTTTTTCGAGGCTGTGGATCAGTTGTCCTCGTCGCCTTCGATGTCGCCATCGATCAGGTCGGAAACGTCGTCGTCGCCTTCCTCGTCCTCTTCCAGGAAGGTGTCGTCCTCGTCGTCGCCGCCGACGTCCTCGACCTCGATATCGTCCTCGCTGGTGACGACGGTGTCCTTCTCCGACGCCTCGGCATCGGCCTCGTCGAGCGAGACAAGCTCGACTGCGCCATCGGCAGCCTCGGTCTCGTCTTCCTCGTCAGCCTCGGGCTTCGCCGGCGCCTTGGCCTGCGGCTCGAACATGGCGCGGGGATAGGCCTGACCCGTATAGGGCGAGACGATGGGGTCTTTGTTCAAATCATAGAACTTGCGCCCCGTGACCGGGCAAACGCGCTTCGTTCCGAGTTCCGGTTTCGCCACTGCGTCGGACCCTTCAACCATCTTGTTCTGAAAAGCAGGCGCGTCCGTTAGTCGGGGCAAGCGGCGCTGTCAAATGTTGATTTGCGCGAAGGTCTCCCGCGAGCGCCGGCAGCGGCGTTTCGGCGCGCCCTCGCGCGCTCGCCTTGGCGTGCCGCGCGCGGGCATGCTACGGCCTTGAGCGCATTCCTTTCGGCCAGCCCGCAGAGACCGCCGCCCGTGTCCCACGACCATGAACCCATTCCCGTTACCGCCCGTGCCGGCGGCCCGCTCAGAGGCCGCGTCCGCGTGCCCGGCGACAAGTCGATCTCGCACCGGGCGATGATCTTCGGCCTGCTGGCGATCGGCGAGACCAAGGTCACCGGCCTGCTCGAGGGCGAGGACGTGATGCGCACCGCCGCGGCGGCGCGCGCGCTCGGCGCCATCGTCCATCATGACGGACCGGGTGCCTGGCGCGTGCAGGGCGTCGGCGTCGGGGGCCTGCGCGAACCGGCCGGTGTGCTCGATTTCGGGAATGCGGGCACCGGCTCGCGCCTGATGATGGGCGTCTGCGGCTCGCATCCGATCACCACGACCTTCGACGGCGACGCCTCGCTGCGCAAGCGGCCGATGCGGCGCATCCTCGACCCGCTCGAGCAGATGGGCACCACCGTCGTCTCGCAGCAGGAGGGCGGCCGCGTGCCGCTGACCCTGCGTGGCCCGAAGGAGGCGATCCCGATCGTCTATCGCCCGCCCGTCGCGTCGGCCCAGATCAAGTCGGCGGTGCTGCTCGCCGCGCTCGCCGCGCCCGGCGAGACCACGGTGATCGAAGCGGAAGCGACCCGCGACCATACCGAGAAGATGCTCGCCCATTTCGGCGCCGAGATCACGGTGACGCCCGAGGGCGAGCATGGCCGGCGCATCGTGCTGAAGGGCCAGCCCGAATTGAGGGCGGCGCCGATCGTCGTGCCGGCGGACCCGTCCTCGGCCGCCTTCCCGCTGGTGGCGGGATTGATCGTGCCGGGCTCGGACATCCTGATCGAGAGCGTGATGACCAATCCGCTGCGCTCGGGGCTGCTCACCACGCTGCGCGAGATGGGCGCCGACATCACCGTCGAGCGCGAGGCCAACGAGGGCGGCGAGACGGTCTGCGACCTGCGGGTGCGCGCCTCCAGCCTGAAAGGCGTGACGGTGCCGCCGGAGCGGGCGCCGGCGATGATCGACGAATATCCGGTGCTGGCGGTGGCCGCCGCCTTCGCCACGGGCACGACGCGGATGCGCGGCCTGCAGGAACTGCGCGTCAAGGAATCCGACCGCCTCGCTGCGGTCGAGGCCGGGCTGAAGGCCGCCGGCGTGACCTGCCGGATCGAGGGCGACGACCTGATCGTCGAGGGCTCGGGCGGCGGTCCGGTGCGCGGCGGCGGGCCGATCGCGACCCATCTCGACCACCGCATCGCGATGAGCTTCCTCGTCATGGGGCTGGCGACGGAGCAGCCGGTCGTGGTCGATGACGGGCTGATGATCGCGACGAGCTTCCCGAGCTTCGTGTCGCTGATGAACGGTCTCGGAGGGCAGATCGGATGAGCGCGGCGCGTGGCAGTCGGTTCGTCATCGCCGTCGACGGCCCCGCCGCCTCCGGCAAGGGCACGCTCGCGCGCCGGCTCGCCGCGCATTACGGCCTGCCCTATCTCGATACCGGCCTGCTCTACCGGATGGTGGCCCGCGCCATGCTCGATGCCGGCCACGACATCCACGACGCCGTGGCGGCCGAGGCCATCGTCGGCAGCTTCGACGAGACCGCCTTTCCCGAGGAGCGGCTCCGCGGCCGCGAGATCGGCGAAGCGGCTTCGGTGGTCGCGGCGATGCCGGCCGTGCGCGCCGGCCTGCTCACCCGGCAGCGGCGCTTCGCGGCGCAGCCCGGCGGGGCGGTGCTCGACGGGCGCGATATCGGCACCGTGATCTGCCCGGAGGCGCCGGCCAAGCTCTTCGTCACGGCGACGCCGGAGGTGCGTGCCGCGCGCCGGCACAAGGAACTGGTCGGGCGCGGCGAGGCCGTCACGCTCGACGGCATTCTCGCCGATATCCGCCGGCGCGATGCTCGCGATTCCGGCCGCAGCGATGCCCCGCTCAAGGCGGCCGAGGATGCGGTGGTGCTCGACACCTCGGCTTTGACCGTCGAGGAGGCTGCTGCCGCGGCGATCGGCATCGTCGAGGGCCGCCGCGCCGCCTGAACGCTCCGCTCGCGAATTTGCTATCGAAACAGGCCCCCGTAGCCGGATTTTCCGGCTTGGCGCACATCCAGACCAGGCGCACACTCCGCCTCGCAAAGGGATGGCGGAGGTGGCGATGCGGCGCTGGCTGTACGGTCTCTCATGTCTGGCCGCGGCGGCGCTCTGGCAGCCCGCTCTGCCTCGGGCCCAGACCGCGGGAGCGCCCCCCGAAGAGGTCGATGTCGCGCTCGTGCTGGCGGTCGACATCTCCTATTCAATGGACCTCGACGAACTCGCCCTGCAACGCAACGGCTATATCGAGGCCTTCCGCTCGAAGCAGCTCCATGACGCGATCAACAGGGGCGCGGTCGGCAAGATCGCCGTGACCTATTTCGAATGGGCCGGCAGCGGCTTCCAGCATATCGTCCGACCCTGGAAGGTGATCGACGGCCCGGCCGCGGCGATCGCCTTCGCCGAGGAGTTGGGAGAGGCGCCGACACGGCGCGGCCGGCGCACCTCGATCTCGGCCGCGATCGATCTCGGCGTGCAATTGCTCGAACAATCCAATGTGAGCGCGATGCGGCGCGTGATCGATATCTCCGGGGACGGCGCCAATAATGACGGGCGCCCGGTCACGGCGGCGCGCGACGAGGCCGGCGCCAAGGGCATCGCCATCAACGGCCTGCCGGTGATGCTGAAGCAGGCCGGCTATTTCGACATCGACAACCTCGACGCGTATTACAGCGACTGCGTCATCACCGGGATCGGCGCCTTCGTCATCCCGATCCGCGAGAAGAACCAGTTCGTCGAGGCGACGAAAGCGAAGCTGCTGCGCGAGATCGCCGAAGCACCGGCCGATGCGACCGTCCACAAGGCCCAAGCCGGCAACAATGCCAACTGCCTCGCCGGCGAACGGCAATGGCGCGAGCGGATGGGGAACTAGCCTCAGGTCCCGCGCGGCTTCGCCCGCGTCGTCGGCAACGCCGCCGCGGGGTCGTCCGGCCAGAGATGGCGGGGGTAGCGGCCCTTCATTTCCGATTTCACCGCAGCCCAGGAGCCGCGCCAGAAGCCGGGCAGGTCGCGCGTAACCTGGATCGGCCGATGCGCCGGCGAAAGCAGTTCCAGCACGAGCGGCACGCGCCCGCCGGCCAGGGCAGGATGCGTTGCGAGGCCGTAGAGTTCCTGCACACGCACCGAGATCGTCGGGCCAGCCTCGGCGGCGTAGTCGACCGCGAGCGAGGAGCCGGTCGGCGCGGTGAAATGGGTCGGCGCCTCCTGATCGAGCCGGCGCTTCATCTCCCAGGGCAGGAGGCCGGCCAGCGCTGAATCGAGGTCTGAGGGTTGAATCGAGGCCAAGGACGCACGGCCAGCGAGATGTGGCGCCAGCCAAAGCTCCGGTTCCTGCGCCAGTCCTTCGTCGGAGAGGTCGGGCCAGCCGGCCTCGGCTTCCGCCTTGCGCAGGAAGGCGGCGCGCTCGCGCAACTGGTTCTGAGCCCTGGTCCAAGGCAGAAGGTCGATGCCGAGGGCTGCGATGCCCTTGGCCAGCGCTTCGGCATTCTCCGGGGTGGCGGCAACGGAGAGCGGCCGTTCCGATAGTGAGAGCGCTCCATAGCGGCGCACCGCCCGGACACGCAGGGCGCGCGCGGCTCGGTCGAAGCTCGCTTCCTCGCGCTCCGCGATGGCGAAGGGAGCGAGGCCACGGGAAACCAGCGTTGCGATTTCCGCTTCCGTGATCGCGGCGGCCGCCATGATCCGGGCCTGCTGGGCCGCGCCGGTCATTTCCGCGACGACGATATAGGGCTCGCGCGCCAGGCGCTGCGAGGGCTCCAGCGCGCCGCCACGACCGTTGGCGAGAAGATACTGGCCGGAGCCCGGCGCGCGGGCCTTAGCGACCCGGTCGGGATAGGCGAAGGCGAGCAGGAGGCCGGGCGACAGGGCTTCGCCGGCCTCAAGCCGATCCCTGCCGACGCCACGCTCGGCCGTTCGCGCCCAACCTTCGGCGAGGCGGCGCATGTCGCCTGCACGTCCCCCACGCTCCCGGTCGAAGCGCTCCAGACGCTCGGCGAGATCGATGGCATCACCGCCGAGGCCGCGTTCGACCAGAACAGCGGCGAGATCGGCGGCGGCGTCCGCCTGCCCGAAGCGCGCGGCTGCCACGACCATGCGGGCGAGGCGTGGCGGCAGGGGCAAGGCCTGCAAGGCGCGCCCATCCGGCGTAATACGGCCGTCGGCATCGAGCGCGCCGATATGGCTCAGCAATGCGCGGGCCTCCTTGAGGGCTGGCGCGGGCGGCGGATCGAGGAAGGCCAGCGTCGTCGGATCGCCCACGCCCCAAGCGGCGCAATCGAGCAGCAACGGGCTCAGGTCGGCCGAGAGGATTTCAGGGCGAACGAAGGCTTCGAGCGCGCCGGTCGCGGCCTCCTCCCAGAGCCGATAGCACACGCCCGGCTCGGTGCGCCCGGCGCGGCCGCGCCGCTGATCGGCGGCGGCGCGGCTGACGCGGCGGGTCTCCAGCCGGGTGACACCGATATCGGGCTCGTAGACCGGCACGCGGGCGAGGCCGGAATCGATGACGACGCGCACGCCCTCGATGGTCAGCGAGGTCTCGGCGATGGCCGTGGCAAGCACGACCTTGCGCCTGCCCGCCCGCGCCGGCAGCACGGCCCGGTCCTGCTCGCGCTGGTCGAGCTCGCCATAGAGCGGCGCGATCTCGACGGACGGATCGCGCAATTTCTCGCGCAGGCGCTCCTCGACGCGGCGGATCTCGCCCTGCCCCGGCAGGAAGACGAGCTGCGAGCCCGGCTGCTCGTTGAGCGCGAGCAGGACCGTCTCGGTGACCTGATCCTCGATGCGCTTCAGCGGGTCGCGGCTGCGATAGCGCGTCTCGATCGGATAGGCGCGGCCCTCGCTCTCGATCACCGGGGCATCGCCGAGCAGCTTTGCGACGCGGGCGCCGTCGAGCGTCGCGGACATGACAAGGATACGCAGGTCCTCGCGCAGGCCGCCTTGCGCATCGAGAGCCAGCGCCAGGCCGAAATCGGCATCGAGCGAGCGCTCGTGAAATTCGTCGAAGAGCACGGCGGCGACGCCGTCCAGCGCGGGGTCGTCGAGGATCATCCGGGCGAAGACGCCCTCGGTCACGACCTCGATGCGCGTCTTCGGGCCGATCTTCGAGCCGAGACGCACGCGCAGGCCAACGGTCTCGCCGACACGCTCGCCCAGCGTCTGCGCCATGCGGTGCGCCGCGCCCCGCGCCGCCAGCCTTCGTGGTTCGAGCACGATCAGTTTGCCGCCCCTGGTCCAGGGCTCGTCGAGCAAAGCGAGCGGCACGCGCGTCGTCTTACCGGCGCCGGGCGGGGCGACGAGGACAGCGTTAGGCCGCGCGCGCAGGGCGGCGGCGAGGTCGCCGAGGACGGCGTCGATCGGAAGGGCGGTGTCGAAGGCACGCATGCCCGGCCGATGTGGCGCAGGCGCGCGTTACGCGCAAGCCACTCGCCAGCCGGCCCTTCCCATGCTAACCGCAGCGGCATGACTGAAACCGGCCAGACCCGCATCCAGAACCGCTTCCAGGCCTGCGCCCGCGAGGGCCGGGCGGCGCTCGTGACCTTCGTCACCGCCGGCGACCCGGATTTCGACACGTCCAGCGCGATCCTCGCGGCCCTGCCCGGTGCCGGCGCCGATGTGATCGAGCTCGGCGTGCCCTTCACCGACCCGATGGCGGATGGCGTGCCAGTGCAGCTCGCCGGCCAGCGCGCGCTCAAGGCCGGCCAGACGCTGCGCAAGACGCTCGCCATGGTCGAGAGCTTCCGCAAGGCCGGCCATGACACGCCGATCGTGCTGATGGGCTATTACAACCCGATCTGGGCCTATGGCGTCGAAGCCTTCCTGGCGGATGCCCGCCGCGTCGGCATCGACGGGCTGATCGTCGTCGACCTGCCGCCGGAAGAGGACGAGGAGCTCTGCCTGCCGGCGCTGAAGGCCGGCGTCTCCTTCATCCGCCTGGCGACGCCGACGACGGACGACAAGCGCCTGCCCAAGGTGCTGCAGAACACCTCCGGCTTCGTCTATTACGTCTCGGTCACCGGCGTGACCGGCGGGGCCATCGCCGATTACGGCGCGGTCGGCGACGCCGTCGCGCGGATCAAGCGCCATACCGACCTGCCCGTCGCGGTCGGCTTCGGCGTCAAGACCGCCGAGGACGCCGCCACCATCGCCAAGCGGGCGGACGGCGTCGTCGTCGGCTCGGCGCTGGTCGAGCGCGTCCGCCTCTCGCTCGACAGCGAGGGCAAGGCCACGGAAAAGACGGTTTCGGCTGTCACCTCGCTGGTCAGCGAGCTCGCCCAGGGCATCCGCTCCGTCGCCAAGGCGGCCTGAGCCCGGTTTCGTTCCACGGTCGCGTCGCTTGCCCGCCGGCAGCGCGACCCCATTTTCGGCGTGACGGCGCGCAAGTGCCGACAAGCCCATCAGGGATTCATCCGATGAACTGGATTTCCGAAGTCGTCCGGCCGCGCATCAAGACGCTGTTCAAGCGCGAGAGCCCCGAGAACCTCTGGATCAAGTGCCCCGATTCCGGGCAGATGGTGTTCCACAAGGATGTCGAGGCCAATGGTTACGTCATTCCCGGCTCCGAGCACCATATGCGCGTCACCGCGCCGGAACGCCTGCGCCTGACTTTCGACGACGGCAAGTGGCTTGATGTCGCCCTTCCGGAGGTCGCGACCGACCCGCTGAAGTTCCGGGACGAGAAGCGCTATGTCGACCGGCTGAAGGATGCCCGCGCCAAGACCGGCATGCAGGATGCCTTCAAGATCGGCTATGGCCGAGTCAAGGGCCTGCCGATGACGCTGGCTGTGCAGGATTTCCATTTCATGGGCGGCTCGCTCGGCATGGCCGCGGGCGAAGCCTTCATCAAGGGCGCCGAGACCGCGCTCGACAAGAAGACGCCTTATGTCGTCTTCGCGGCGTCGGGCGGCGCCCGCATGCAGGAAGGCATCCTCTCGTTGATGCAGTTGCCGCGCACGACCGTCGCCGTGCGGCGCCTGCGCGCGGCCGGTCTGCCCTATCTCGTGGTGCTGACCAATCCGACCACCGGTGGCGTCACTGCCTCCTACGCCATGCTCGGCGACATCCATATCGCCGAGCCCGGCGCGCTGATCGGCTTCGCCGGCCCGCGCGTGATCGAGCAGACGATCCGCGAGAAGCTCCCAGACGGCTTCCAGCGCTCCGAATATCTCAAGGATCACGGCATGGTCGACATGGTCGTGCATCGCCGCGACCTGCCAGAGACGCTCGCCCGGCTCGGCCGCCTGCTGACCAGGCAGCCGGCCGTGAAGGAAGAGGCGGCAGCGCCCGCGCGCCCGGTGGCCGAGGCGGTCTGAGGAACTTTACGGCTGGGGGCCGTCACGCCATGGGGTCTTCCGACGCCTTGCTCGCGCGCTTCATGGCGCTGCATCCCAAGCTGATCGACCTCTCGCTCGGCCGTATCCTGACCCTTCTGGAGCGGTTGGGCGACCCCCAGAAGAAGCTGCCGCCGGTGATCCATGTCGCCGGCACCAACGGCAAGGGCTCGACCATCGCCTTCATGCGGGCGATCCTCGAGGCGGCCGGTCTCTCCGTCCATGTCTATATCTCGCCGCATCTGGTGCGCTTCCATGAGCGCATCCGGCTCGGCGCCCCCGGCGGCGGGCGTTTCGTCGAGGAGGACAAGCTGGTCGAAGCGCTGGAGCGCTGCGAGGCGATCAATGCCGGCGATCCCATCACCTTCTTCGAGATGACGACGGCGGCGGGCCTGCTGCTCTTCGCCGAACATCCAGCCGACGTGCTGCTGCTGGAGGTCGGACTCGGAGGGCGCTTCGATGCGACGAATGTGATTGCGCACCCGGCCTGCACGGTGGTGACGCCGGTCTCGCTCGACCATTCCGAGTATCTCGGCGACACCGTCACCAAGATCGCCGGCGAGAAGGCCGGCATCTTCAAGCGCGGCGCGCCGGCCGTGATCGCGCCGCAGGAGCCGGAGCCGACAGCCGTCCTGGAAGCCGCGGCCGAGCGCGCCGGCGCCTCCAAGATCCTGGTCGGCGCGCAGGATTTCAACGTCCACGAGGCCGGCGGACGGTTGGTCTACGAGGACCAGGATGGTCTGCTCGACCTGCCGCTGCCGCGCCTCTCCGGTCGGCACCAGCATATCAATGCCGGCACGGCGATCGCGGCTTTGCGGGCAGCCGGCTACGGCGCCTTGCCGACGCGCGCCTTCGAGGACGGCATGCGCAATGCCGACTGGCCGGCGCGCTTGCAGCGCCTGTCGCGCGGCGCGCTGGCAGAGATCGTGCCGGAAGGGGCGGAGCTCTGGCTCGATGGCGGACATAACCCCGATGGCGGGCGGGTGCTGGCACAGGCCATGGCCGACCTCGCCGACCGCAACCCGGCGCCGCTCGTGATGATCGCCGGCCTGCTCTCGACCAAGGACGCCGCCGCGACGCTGCGCCATTTCAAGGGGCTTGCGCAGGTGCTCTACGCCGTGCCGATCCATAATTCCCTGGCCGCTCGCCCGGCCGAGGAAGTCGCCGAGGCCGCCCGCAGCGCCGGGCTCGTCGCCGAGGTCTCCAGCTCGGTCGAGCAGGCGCTCAGGACGATCGCGGCGCGTGACTGGCCGGCGCCGCCGCGCATCCTGATCTGCGGCTCGCTCTATCTCGCCGGCGAGGTGCTCTCGGCCAACGGCACGCCGCCGACCTGAATGCCATCATCGGAAAGGCAGGAACCGCATGCCCGTTCCCGCACGGACGATCCTCGTCGCCGCCCTGCTCTGCTGCATGCTCGGCGGCTGCGTCAGCACCGGCAGCACGGACGGGCCGGATGAAGCCGGCACCGAGCGCGTCGCCTCGGGCAAGCCGACCTTCCTGCAGCAGACCTATATGACGATGGATGCACGCTGCCGCCCGGTGAAGCGCCCAACCGGGACGCTGACCGAGGCACCGCGCCACGGCAAGGTTCGCATGGCGACCAAGACCGCCAACGCCGAATACGGGCCGGGAGATCATCAGCATTGCGACGGCAAGCCCGGGCCGTCGCTCGCCTTCGAGTACGCCTCGCGCCCCGGCTATCGCGGGCCGGACCGGTTCGGCGTGCGCGTGCGCTACAACGATGGTGAGATCCGCCATGCGCAGTTCAAGGTCGAGGTCTACTGAACCAACGGGAGAGAGCGTCATGAAGCGCAGCTTCGGAACCGGGGGGCCGGCCGTCTCCGTGATCGGCCAGGGCAGCTGGTACAGCGAGCAGGGCGACCGGCGCGAGGCGATCGCCGCCTTCCGGCGCGGGCTCGATCTGGGGCTCACCCATATCGACACGGCCGAGATGTATGGCGACGGCCGCTCGGAGGCGCTGATCGGCGCGGCTGTCACAGGCCGACGCGACGAAGTCTTCCTGGTCTCGAAAGTGCTGCCGCACAATGCCTCGCGCCGGGGCGTCCCAGCCGCCTGCGAGCGCTCGTTGAGGCACCTCAGGACCGATCGGCTCGACTGCTACCTGTTGCACTGGCGGGGCCCGCACCCCCTCGAGGAAACCATCGCCGCCTTCGAGGCGCTGAAGCAGCAGGGCAAGATCCTGTCCTGGGGCGTCAGCAATTTCGACGAACACGACCTCGACGAAGCCCTCGCTGTCGCAGGACCGGGCAGGATCGCCTGCAACCAGGTGCTCTATCATCTGCGGGAGCGCGCGATCGAGCATGCGGTGATCCCGTGGTGCGAGGAGAACGGCGTTGCCGTCATCGCCTACAGCCCCTTCGGCCATGACGACTTCCCCGCCGCCGACAGTGCGCAGGGCAAGGTCCTCGCCGAGATCGCCGCGAGCCACGGCGCGACTCCCCGGCAGGTCGCGCTCGCCTTCCTGACGCGGAACCAAAACGTCTTCGCGATCCCGAAGGCCGGGCGGGTCGCGCATGTCGAGGACAACGCCGGCGCGCTTGCCCTTGCCCTGTCGAATGCCGAGATCGCGCGCATCGACGCCAGCTTCCCGCGCGGCCGCAAGCCCGCTTCGCTGCCGATGATCTGAACAGCCGGAAACCACGTTCCGCCTTCCAGCTTTACAACGCGGCACGGCCAGCGCTTTCCTAGAGTCAAGGGCGGCGGCCGTCAGAGCTCGACAACGCCTCATTCAGCAGTTCGCGTCTTTCGGAGTGAGTGTGATGCGTCGCGTTCTCGGCCTCCTGGCCGCCCTCTTCCTGTCGGCCTTTGCCGGTGTTGCCCATGCCGGCGTCGATGTCAGGGTCGATATCGTGGCCCAGCGCATGTCGGTGACGACCACCGACGGCGAGGTCTACGACTGGAAGATCTCGTCAGGCCGCAAGGGCTTCCGCTCGCCCAACGGCGTCTACCGTCCCACCCGGCTCGAGAAGAACTGGTATTCCCGCAAATATGGCGGCGCGATGCCCTATTCCGTGTTCTTCCGCGGCGGCTATGCGATCCATGGCACCGGGGCTGTCGGTGCGCTCGGCCGGCCGGCCTCGCATGGCTGCATCCGCCTGCATCCCGCCAATGCCGCCAAGCTCTTCGCGCTGGTGAAGAAGCATGGCGCCGGGCAGACCCGGATCGCGCTGCATGGCGCTGCCCCCGACAATCTCTCGCGTTTCGCCAAGGCTTCCTCGTCTTCGAAGGCCAAGCTCGCGAAAGCGCATTCGTCCAAGCACAAGATCGCCAAGGCCAAGCAGCGCAGCCAGGGGACCAGCGTCGCGCAGCAGCACCGCGGCGGCGATTGGGAAGCGGCGCGCGGCCAGATTCTGCTGCGCCCGGCCCTGCCGGCCAGCGCCTATGGCTACCAGCCCTATTATCCGAGCGGCTACGGCTGGCGTTGACTTACGAAAGCGATCGGCGCGACGGAAAAACGCGCCGTCATTCCGGACAAGCTGCAAAGCAGCGCCGATCCGGAATCCATCGAAGGGCTCAGCACTCTACGATGGATCCCGGGTCAAGCCCGGGATGACGGGTGAGTTTCCGCACGAAATTTTCAAGCGCTAGATCGCCTCGGGCGCGATCCTGAGCCAGCCTTCCAGCGTCTCGCCCGGCGCGAGACGCCGAAGCGGTGAAGCAGCACGCGCCGCCGGTTCGCTCGGCGCGCCGATCGCATGGCTCTGCGGCTCGACGCAGAGGAAATCCGCTCCCGCCGGCGCCCAGACCACGGGGCAGTCGAGATCGGCGCTCGCGGTCAGGGTGATGGCGAGACCGGTCGATGGCGTTTCGATCCGGGCCGTACCCTCCCAGCCGAGGAAGCTCCAGGCGGTCACCGTGTCGGTCCGGAAAGGGGGTGCTTCGGCATAGGGGCCGCCATCGGCGAAAGCCTGCTGGCCGGTCGCGCGGAAGGCCTCTCCGAAGATCAGTGCCCCGTTGTTGCGCATGACCAATCTCGTGTCGGCGGCGCAGGGGAACCAGGGGTGGTGGCCGATGCCGAAGGGTAGTGCCGCCTGCGCTTCATTGGTGATCGCCAGCCGGATCGTCATACCGGCTTCGTCAAGAGTGATGTCCTGCCGCGCGCGGTAGCGATAGGGATCTGAACCCTTGGTTCGCCGATGTTCGAGGACGGTATGGCCGCGGTCATACTCCAGCACATCCCATGCGGCCTGCCAGCCGAAGCCGTGGATCGCCCCGCCGGGGTCGTTCTGCGGGACGAGGAAGCGCTGCTCGCCATCGTCGACGACGCAGTCGAAGGCGCGATTGGCGAAAGGCAGCAGCGCCCAGGTTCCGAAGAAATTCGGCGAGGCAACGCCCGGTTCCCGCCCGGCCGGCGGATGGAGGACGTCATGGCGGCGCCCGTCAGGCCCGCGCCAGCTCAATGAGGAGATGATGCCGCCCGCTTCAGGAACGATGACGGCGGCGAGGCCATCCGCTTGCAGTTCGAGCATCCGACTTGTCCGATTCGTCCCTGCCATCAGGACTTGCAGGGTTGCCGCGAACCCCGAACCCGCACAAGGCTTCTCTGCGGCCAGCTCTTGACCGGGCCAAGCCCGGCGGAGACAGTCGCGCCCTCGATCCGCCGCGCGTCCTGCCGGACGCGATGACGACGGTCGATCTATGTGTTGTGCATCGGATTCTTCCGAAAAGTGGCTTCCATTTTTCGGCCCGATGCTGCTGCCGGAGCCCGCTATGCCCAAACCTCTGATCGCGCTCGACTGGGGTACGACCCGCGCGCGCGCCTTCCTGATCTCGGAGACGGGGGCGGTCCTGGAGCGCCGCGTCGCCGATCGCGGCATCCAGTCGGTTCCACCCGGCGGCTATCCCGAGGCCTTCGCCGAACTCGCCGGGGATTTCCGGCACGCCACGCCCGACGCTGCGATGGTGCTCGCCGGCATGGTCGGCAGCCGCAACGGCTGGATCGAGGCGCGCTATGTGCCTTGCCCGGCCTCGCCGGCCGAGATCGCGGCCGCCGCGATCAAGGTGGACCTGGATGCAGGCACGCGCGCCACCATCCTGCCCGGACTGAGCTGCGACGAGGGCGCCTTCGACGTGATGCGCGGCGAGGAGACCCTGATCGTCGGGCTCGGCCTCAGCGACGGCGTCGCCTGCCTGCCGGGCACCCATTCGAAATGGGCGGAGATCAGGCAGGGCCGTATCACCCGCTTCGCCAGCTTCATGACCGGCGAGGTCTACGGGCTGCTGCGCAACGATTCGATCCTTGCCCGCTTGGCCGAAGCGCCCTCGGAGGCGGACACGGCCGAGGGCGCCGCGCGCGGCCGTGCCGCCGCCGGCCGGCCCGGGGGGCTGCTCAACAGCGCTTTTGCGGCCCGTACGGAGGTCCTCTCCGGCCGGATGGCGGGCGGGGCGGTAGGACCTTATCTCTCCGCGCTGCTGGTGGGACAGGAGATCGCAGGCGCCGAAGCCCTGTTCGGCAAGGGCCAGGAGATTCATCTCGTCGCGGACGGCGCTCTCGCCGAGAGCTATGGGGCCGGTCTGCGTGTCCGGAATCATGCTGTTCGGGTCTCCACGCCCGAGGCCGCCTTCGTTGCCGGCGTCCGGCGGCTCGCAACGGATCTCGTAGCATGATCGTCGTCTTCGGATCGATCAATATCGACCTGGTGACGCCGGTCGAGCGCCTGCCGGGACCGGGCGAGACCGTGCTTGGGCCGGGCTATGCCCTGCATCCGGGCGGGAAGGGTGCGAACCAGGCGCTCGCAGCGCGGCGCGCGGGCGCCGACGTCGTGCTGATCGGCGCGACCGGGCGAGACAGGTTCAGCGATGCCGCGCTGGCGCTGCTCACCACCGACGGCGTCGATCTCGACCATGTCGCACAGGTCGACGAGCCGACGGGCGCCGCCTTCATCGCGACGGATCGCGAAGGCGCCAACCAGATCATCGTTGCAGCCGGCGCCAATGCTGCCGTCCGACCAGATGCCTTGCGGCAGCTCGAGCTCGCTGCGGAGGATATTCTGCTCCTGCAACGGGAAGTGCCTGAAGAGGCCTGCCTGGAAGCCGCCCGCGCGATGAAGCGGGCGGGCGGGCGCGTGATCCTCAACCTCGCCCCGGCCGAGGCGCCGTCGGCCGCCCTGCTGGACCAGCTCGATATGATGATCGTCAACGAGCACGAAGCAATGGTGCTCGCGCAAGCGCTCGGTTGGCCGGATCGCGATCCGGATGCGATCGCCCGCCGGCTCGACGGCGAGCGGCGCATCGCCACGATCGTCACTCTGGGTGCGGACGGGGTCGTCGCCTGGGCCGGCGGCACCCGTCATCGTCTCGCGGCTCCACGGGTGGCAGTCGTCGACAGCGTCGCGGCGGGAGACAGCTTTATCGGCGCCTTTGCCGCCGCGCTGGCGGCCGGCAAGGACATGCAAGCGGCGCTCTGCGACGGGCTTGCAGCCGGCTCCCTCGCCTGCACGCGCCGCGGCGCCCAGCCGAGCATCCCCCGACTGCCCGAGATCGCGATGCTGGCCGCCACGCTTGCCGACGGAACGGATCGGTAAGCTCGGATTAAGACTGCCTGCAATCTTGCACGCCCGCTCTCGCCGGTTGCGCGCAAATGCATGCAGCCTCTTCACGCTTCGTCAGGGCTCCCCAGGCATTGTGGGCGTAGCGGCGAAAGGACCGTGAGAAGCGTGGCGACACAACCGTTGATCTGGGCGTTGAGCGTGGCCGGTACCGCGATCGCCGGGGCCCTGTCCTACACGCAATTCGTGGCCCCGCGCATGGCGGCCGAGGCGCCTCCCGCCGCGGCCACCGCGCCGCAGCAGCGGCCGCCCGGACCACGCATTCCCTCGACGCTCGCCGTTGCGGCCGACTATCGCGGGCACTATATTGTGCATCCCACGGTCGAGAACTACCGCATCAAGATGATGGTCGATACCGGGGCCAGCATCGTGGCGCTGACCGCCGCGGATGCCCAGGCGCTGGGCATCAGGAGCGACGCCTCGACGCGCAAGGTCATCCTGAGCACGGCCAATGGCGCCGTGGCGGGCTTCCGGGCAACTCTGCGCGAGATCCGGCTCGGCGACATCGTCGTCCGCAATGTCGAGGCCGTCGTCCTGCCTGCGGGGGCGCTCTCGATGAGCCTGCTGGGCAACTCCTTCCTCAGCAAGCTGCAGGGTTACGAGGTCCAGACCGGGCGCATGGTGCTGCGCGGCTGAACCCCCTGACCAGCAGGCATCAGCTCCCCTTCATGGCTCAGGCGCGAAGCCGGCTATCAGGCCGGAGCAGCGTCAGCTGAATAGCGGGCATGGATTGACGTCCGTCCGCTTCACCTGCTCGATATTCAGGGTGCCGCTGGCGAGACCCTTGCGCGGGCGGGCGTAGATCGGATGGTTGCCGAGCGTGAAGGTCCCGGTCAGCACGTAGCCGATGGTCGGCGTATACTTGTAGCTCGCGCGCGCCATGATGACCGAGGTGTTGGGGACCTTGACGCTGTCGGGAACGGTGACCGTGGTTCCCCGGGCTGGTGCCGTATCGTTGCGCTGGTTGCTCCAGCAGACCTTCGCAACGCCGGAGCCGTCGATGACGATGCTGGCGATGACCATCGTGGCCTTGCTGTAGTCATAGGGCATCAGGATGGTCTGCGCGGCATCGAAGATGTTGGAGATATCCGTGGCCGAAACCGACTGGACGCGCGCTGTGAGATCGCTGAGAGCGGAGGTCAACTGCGTGACCTTGCGATTGACCATCACGAGCTGCACGACCTCCACCATCCCGACATAGGCGATGAGCATCACCGGCAGGATCATCGCGAACTCGACCGCCGCCACACCGTCCCGATCGCGGCAGAACCGGTGCCAGAGACGGGAGCGGAAACCCTTCTGCATGTCGCTCACCCCCCAGACCCTCCCGTCACGAAGGGCTCGGCCCGGAAGGCCATGCTGACGACGATGCCGCGCCGGCCCGGGCCGATATTCGCCAGTGCCGCGGAAGCCCAGCTCGTCAGGAAGAGGCCATAGTCGAGCACGGCGCGGACGACGACGATGTCGTTGCCCTGCGGCTGAACGTAGGAGAAGCCGCTCGTATTGAGGGTCCCGCCCGCGAGGGGGTTGTCGCCGGAGGTTCCGGTCGAGGCGGCGGAGAAGCTGTTGTAGACCCGCACGTCGACATACAGTTTCGAGCAATCGATCAGGCCCATCGGCGCAAGGGCGCAGATATTGTCGCGGAATTTCGCCGCGTTCACCGCGCCGGTGGCTCCCGTATAGAGGGTCCGCGACTGGCCCGTGACCAGGGAGCGGGAAACCTGCGACAGCGATTCCTCCAGAACCTGACTGGTCCAGAACATCAGGGCCGTCTCGAAGATCGCGAAGAGAATTGCAAAGAACGGCACCGCGACGAAGGCGAACTCCACGGCGGTCGCCCCATCCTGCGAGCGGCGGAAGCGCCGCAGCAGCAGGCGGCCGGCACGGCAGCGCCCTTGTTCGCCCTCCGGCGTGGGAATGCTGTTCGTTCGGTCAAACATCCGTTTGCCCCATCGAGCTTCGGCTCAGGCCGGAAACCTCTACGGCAAAAGAATTTCGGATCGGTTAGAGGCGTCGCCCGGCCATCGGGATCGACGTGAAGCTTTCCCTAACCATGAACGTTCGCTCGCGCGCGTACCTGAGATAGAGAGGGGACTGGTGCCCGGCTCTTTGCTCGGCAGCGGATTCTTCCGAAAAGCGAATCCCGTTTTTGCTCGGGCTCCAGGGTCTGCCCTAGTTCCGCGTTGCCGTCGCCAGCGCATTGCGGGCCGTCGTCTGCCCGGCAGCGCTTGCGAAATACTCCGTCTTGTCGCCCATCTGGACGGAGGGCTGGCAGTCGGGATTGCAGGCATAGCTTTCGCGATCCATGCCCCGCTGCACCGTCAGGACCGAATCGGATGCGGCGCCGACGCGCACCAGCGATTCCGCCAGGAGCGTCCCGTTGGCATCGAGCGCGATCAGGTTGGTCACGCCGAAGCTCTTGCCGGTCACGATCATGACGCCGTTGCGCTGCACCGACACGTCGGCGATGGCCGGATTGCCGACGACGACCGTTTGAGCCTTCTCGGGCAGGCGCACGACCTTGGCGTGATCGACCAGGACGATCACGCTTTCGGATTGGCCCCGCGGTGCGGCGAGGGCGGCACCGGAGACGACAACGGCGAGGATCGCCGCAACCGCCCGGCTGGCAAGCCGATGGCGCCCCTGACGAGCAGAGATGATCAACATGGCGGCGCCTCAAGCTTTGCGACTCCTCCAGCAAAGCCCAAAATGATGAATCAAATCCTAAGCGCGTGGGGGCCAGCGCTTTCGTCACTCCACACCGAGCATGTCCCAATAGGATATCGGCGCGACAGCGCGTCAAATTTCGAGCGAATGAGCGATGAACCCACTGCACTCGACTTGTTAAACGCCTCGTTTACCGAAAATTTCTCACTGAATTCGTCTTTTTCAATAAGGTCATCGCCGGATTCATTTCATTAAATCGAGCGTTAACTACAGAAAAAACGCCCCGAAAATCAGACTAATTCTTCGACCCGCTTAACCGATCAGCAAGACGGGTCAGCTAATGTCGTTCCTGTCGCTGACCGACGCCACCTAGAGCACAGGCAGCCGTCAAACCGTGGTGTAAAGGAGATTCAGCATGACCAATGTTTTCGCCCGCTTCGTCAAGGACGAGTCCGGCGCCACCGCCATCGAATACGGCCTGATCGCGGCCCTCGTCGCCGTCGGCATCATCGCCGGCGCCACCGCTCTCGGCACCCAGCTCAGCGCCCTCTTCCAGCGCATCGCAACCAAGCTGCAGGGCACGACCGTCTCGTAAGGGGGCTCGGCATGACCAATCTCTTCGCTCGTTTCGTCAAGGATGAGTCCGGCGCGACCGCCATCGAGTACGGCCTGATCGCCGCCCTCGTCGCTGTCGGCATCATCGCCGGCGCGACCGCCCTCGGCACCCAGCTCAGCGATATCTTCCAGCGTATCGCAACCAAGCTGCAAGGCACGACGGTTTCGTAGTCGGCGGCCACGCTGCCGATGCAACAATGAGCGCTCCGGTCACGCCGGAGCGCCGAACATTCGTGGCATGCCACGGGAATCTCAAGGATCCGCAGGGATCCGAGAGCCATTGTCGTCTCAGCATCGGAATCGATCGTTCCATGTCGCTGTCGCTGATCATCCTGCTCGGAATCCTGCCGTTGGCCATCAGCTACGCTGCGGCGAGCGACCTCGTCACCATGACGATCTCGAACCGGCTGTGCCTGTCCCTCATCGTGACTTTCGCGCTTTACGTAGCGCTGCTCGGCCTCCCGCTTTCGACCATCGGCTGGCACCTGGCGTCAAGCATGCTGGTGCTCGCGGTCTCCTTCGGCTTTTTCGCCGCAGGCTGGATCGGCGGCGGAGACGCCAAGTTTGCGGCCTCGATGGCGCTCTGGTTCGGTTTCGACCAGCTGGGTCCCTATCTGGCCGTTGCCGGCCTCCTCGGCGGTATTCTGACGTTGCTCATCCTGCGACTGCGTTCCCATCCGCTGCCGGCCTTGGTCGCGCAGTGGTCCTGGGCGCGACGCCTGCATGCAGCCAATGAGGGCGTGCCCTATGGCATCGCGCTTGCTTTCGCCGCGCTGCTGGTTCTGCCTGAGACGAGCATCTGGCACGCCGCGATCGGCGGCTGATGGGCCGGGCGGCCGTAACATCAGCAGCGTTCAAAAAATATACGACCCATTAACCATAAGTTGACGTTTCCCAACGACGATCCGGGACGAGAGCCAATCATGCTTGGCCAAGGGTCGTTCGTTCATGAGTCCCGCACGCATCATCATACTCGTGGTCGCGCTCGCGGCAGGACTAGGCGCGGCGCTGCTCGTCCAGGGGCCGGAGGCTCCCGCGCCGGCCGCGAAAATCGAACCGGCTCCGACCGTGCCAGTCCTGGTCGCGGCCAGCGACATCGCTGTCGGCCATACGGTCGCCGCCAATGATCTGCGCTGGCTCGACTGGCCGCTCGCCAGCGTGCCGACCGGCGTCATCCGCAAGGACGAAGCTCCCGAAGCCGAGAAGGACATCATCGGGCAGCTGGCGCGCTACGCCACCCTCGGCGCCGAGCCGATCCGCCGCGAGAAGCTGATCAAGACCGACGGAACCGGCTTCCTCTCCGCCGTCCTGCCCTCCGGCATGCGCGCCGTCGCGATCTCGACCGACAGCCGCGGCGCCAATACCGCCGGCGGCTTCATCCTTCCGAACGACCGCGTCGACGTGATCTCCACCTCGGGGAGCGGCGACGAGGCCGCGAGCGAGGTCATCCTGCACAATATCCGCGTCCTGGCGATCGGCCAGAACGTGCAGGAACGCAACGGCGAGAAGGTCGTGGTCGGCGAAACCGCCACGCTAGAAGTCGATCCGAAGCAGGTCGAGGGCCTGGTCCAGGCCCAGAAGACGGGCACTCTCTCGCTCGCACTGCGCAGCCTCAAGGATGCCGGCGAAACAACGCCGCCCGCCCAGACGGAGAATTCCCTGACCCTCGTGCGCTACGGCGTCACCTCCAAGAGCGTGAAGCCATGATCCGACCTTCTCTTCGTCTCGCTGCGGCTTTCGCCCTCGCTCTGGCTGCCGGCAGCGCCGCCGCCCAATCCTCCGGCAGCGGCCCCGCACCCGTCCTCAATGTCGGCTCGAGCGAGAGCGCGATCTCCCGCAAGCTCGACCTTTCGATCGGCCGCTCGCTGATCGTCGAGCTGCCGCGCGACGCCAAGGAGGTCTTCGTCGCCAATCCGAAGGTCGCCAACGCGGTGGTCCGCACCGCGCGCAAGCTCTTCGTGATCGGCATCGCCGACGGCGCGACCTCGATGTTTGTGATGGATGCCGAGGGCCAGCAAATCACCGCGCTCGACATCAATGTCGGGCGTGACCTCAACGTCCTCCGGCAGACGCTGCGCACGGCACTCCCCAACTCCCAGATCGAGATCAAACCCGCCGGGGATTCGATCCTGCTCGTGGGGACGGTGCCGAACGCCTCGGACGCGACCCAGGCGGTCGATATCGCCAAGGCCTTCGTCGGCGGCGCCTCCTCCTGGCGGAGCGGGACGGTGATCAACTCGCTGACCATCCGCGACCGCGACCAGGTGATGGTGAAGGTCACGGTGTCGGAGGTGTCGCGCAAGGCGATCAAGCAGCTCGGCATCAACTCCACGGGCGAATGGAAGCTCGGCAACTTCTCGGTGACTCCCACCATCGACAACCCGCTCTCGCTCTCGCCGCAGGCCTTGTCCGCCACGGCGATCAGAGCCGGCATCGGCAATACCAATAACTTCACGCTGCGGGCTCTGGAACGCGCCGGCATGGCGCGCGTCCTCGCCGAACCGACGGTGACCGCGATCTCGGGCGAAAGCGCGAAATTCACAGCCGGCGGCGAGGTTCCGATCCCGACCGGCTACACCTGCGATCCGGCCAAGGCCGTCTGCACGCTCGGCGTCTCCTACAAGCCGATCGGCGTCGCCCTGAACTTCACGCCGATCGTGCTCTCGGCCAACAAGATCAGCATGCGCATCGCGACCGAGGTCACCGAGCTCGACTTCGAGAACCAGATCGTGCTCCAGGGCGGAGCCGGCCAGCCCACCGTCACGGTTCCCGCCTTCCGCGTGCGCAAGTCCGACACGACGGTCGAGCTGCCGTCAGGCGGCACGCTGGCAACCGCCGGCCTGATCCAGCGCGTCTCGAAGACCTCGCTCAACGGCCTGCCCGGGCTGATGAACCTGCCGGTCATCGGCGTGCTGTTCCGCTCGCGCGACTATCAGCGCGAGGAGACCGAACTGATGATCGCGGTCACGCCCTACATCGCCAAGCCGATGCAGCCGACCGAGGTCCAGCGGCCGGATGACGGCTTCGTCGAGAGCCATGACGCCCAGGCGATCCTGCTTGGGCGCCTGAACAAGATCTATGGCAGCGGCGGCGGCCCGATTCCCCAGGCCTACAAGGGCCGGATCGGCTTCATCGCCGACTGAGCGCCGGCGACAACGATGATGGATGGCCCGACCATGACGGTTTCCTCCCGGAACGACTCGACAGGACCGCGCCTGGTCGCCGCCGTGCTGGCGCTGGGCACCGTTCTCGGCGGCTGTGCCAACCGCGCGCTCAATGCCGACAATTCCGCTTTCGGGCCGGAGGACGTGCGCGAGCGCCACCCGATCGTGCTCCGCGACGCGCCGCGCTCGCTCGACGTCTTCGTGGGGCGCTCCGGTCGGTCGCTGGATGCCCGCCAGGCCGAGGATGTCGCCAGCTTCGCGCGCGAATTCCGCCGCTCCGGCAAAGGCGGCCTCGTGGCGGAGGTGCCAACCGGCGCCCGCCGCGACCATGCGACCCAGGACACGCTGAGCGGCATCAAGGCGGCGCTGTCGCGCGGCGGCGTCTCGCCGGCCCTCCTCAGCGTGCGCAGCTATCCGGTCCAGGACCCGGGCCTCGCCTCGCCGATCCGCCTGACCTTCGCCTCGCTGCAGGCGAGCGTGGCGCATCCTTGCGGGCAATGGCCGACCGATCTGGGCAGCTCCGACTTCAAGTTCTCGTCTTCGAACGCACCTTACTGGAATCTCGGCTGCGCGTCGCAGGCGACGCTCGCTGCCCAGGTCGCCGATCCCATCGATCTCGTCCGCGCACGCGACGAGGGCCGCCCCGACATCGTCAAGCGCATGGGCGCCATCACCAAGATCCGCGAGGGCACCGATCCCTCGACCCAGTACCGGCAGCAGACGCCCCAGATCAACTCCACCGTCGGAGGCGGCAATTGATGCAGCCCGACGCCCGCGACAATCCGGTTGTCGAACTGTCCAGCGACGAGACGATCGCGCCCCTGCCGCGCGTCACGCTCCAGGCCTTCTGCGAAACGCCCGCGGTCGCCGCGACCATGCAGGCCGCCATGGCGGACCGGCGCATGGACAAGGCGCATGCCCGCATCCAGATGGGCGGGCCGGCCGCCGCCGTCGAGGCCTTCCGCGCGGCGCCGACGCCCAACATCGTCGTGCTCGAGGCGGTCACCGATCCGGCGGTACTGATCGCGCATCTCGAGGCCCTGTCCGAGAGCTGCGATGCCGGCACCAAGGTGGTCGTGATCGGCCATGTCAACGACGTCCAGCTCTATCGCGACCTGATCCGCCGGGGTGTCAGCGAATATCTGATCGCGCCGCTGGAACCGCTGGACGTCCTGCGAACCCTATCGGATCTGTACATTTCCCCAGAAGCCCGCAATCTCGGCCGCGTCATCGCGGTGATGGGGGCCAAGGGCGGTGTCGGCGCCTCGACGGTCGCGCATAACATCTCCTGGGCGATCGCGCGCAATCTCGATGCCTCGACCGTTGTCGTCGACCTCGACATCGCCTTCGGCACAGCCGGCCTCAACTTCAACCAGGATCCGCCGCAGGGCATCGCGGAAGCGGTGTTCGCGCCGGAGCGCCTCGATTCCAACCTGCTGGACAGGCTCCTGTCCCGTTGCAGCGACAATCTCGCGCTGCTGGCCGCTCCGGCGATCCTCGACCGCACGATCGATCTCGACGAAGATGCGTTCGAACAGCTCCTCGAATTGCTGCGCGCCAGCGTGCCCTGCATCATCCTCGACGTGCCGCATCAGTGGAGCGCCTGGGTGAAGCGCACGATGCTGGGCGCCGACGAGATCGTCATCGTCGCCGAGCCCGAGCTCGCCTCGCTGCGCAATGCCAAGAACCTGGTCGATCTGTCGCGCGCCACACGGCCGAACGATGCGGTCGCCCGGCTCGTGCTCAACCGGGTCGGCGTGCCGAAGCGACCCGAGATCAATGTCGGAGAATTCTCCAAGGCGCTCGGCATCGGCGTGCTCAGCACGATTCCGTTCGATGCGCAGCTGTTCGGCACGGCCGCCAATAACGGCCAGATGATCGCCGAGGTCCAGGCCGGCAGCAAGGCGACCGAGGCTTTCACCCAGATCGCCAGCGCGCTGACCGGGCGCGGCGAAGCCAAGCGAGGCCGGCGCAGCCTGTTCGAGCCGCTCGTCTCGAAGCTGAAGCGCCGCAAGGCCTCGTGACCGGCGGGGAGCGACGATGACGGAGAGACGCCCGGACGCCAGGCAAAGTGCCGGCGCAAGCCGGGCGGGAGAGTATTGAGATGTTCGGCAAGCGATCCGCAGGCGCAGGTCACGCGCCCAATCTGAATGCGAGGATGCCCGCGGCCGTGCAGGCCGCGCCGCGCAAGCCCGAACCCGCCTCCGCCGCCGTGGAGGAACGCAAGGTCGCGCCGGTCGTCGAGACGGCACCGCGATCCGAAGACTATTACCAGATGAAGAGCATGATCTTCGGGGCGCTGATCGAGGCCATCGATCTGTCGCAACTCGCGAAGCTCGACTCGGAATCCGCGCGCGAGGAAATCCGCGACATCATCAACGAGATCATCTCGCTGAAGAATGTCGTGCTCTCGATCGCCGAGCAGGAGGAGCTGCTCGACGACATCTGCAATGACGTGCTCGGCTACGGGCCGCTCGAGCCGCTCCTGGCCCGCGACGACATCGCCGACATCATGGTCAACGGCGCCGGCCGGACCTTCATCGAAACCGCCGGCAAGATCCAGCTCACCAATATCCGCTTCCGCGACAACGCGCAGCTGATGAACATCTGCCAGCGCATCGTCAGCCAGGTCGGCCGACGCGTCGACGAAAGCTCGCCGATCTGCGACGCGCGCCTCGCCGACGGCTCGCGCGTCAACGTCATCGCGCCGCCGCTGGCGATCGACGGCCCGGCGCTGACCATTCGCAAGTTCAAGAAGGACAAGCTGACGCTCGACCAGCTCGTCAAGTTCGGCGCGATCTCGCCGCCGGGCGCAGAGCTGCTGAAGATCATCGGACGCGTCCGGTGCAACATCGTCATCTCCGGCGGCACGGGCTCGGGCAAGACGACGCTGCTCAACTGCCTGACCAACTATATCGACGACGACGAGCGCGTTATCACCTGCGAGGACGCGGCCGAGCTCCAGCTGCAGCAGCCGCATGTGGTGCGCCTCGAAACCCGCCCGCCCAATCTCGAAGGCACGGGCGCGGTGACGATGCGCGACCTCGTCAAGAACTGCCTGCGCATGCGCCCGGAACGCATCATCGTCGGCGAGGTGCGCGGACCGGAAGCCTTCGATCTGCTCCAGGCGATGAACACGGGCCATGACGGCTCGATGGGCACATTGCACGCCAACTCGCCGCGCGAGTGCCTGAGCCGCATCGAATCGATGATCACGATGGGCGGTTTCTCGCTGCCGTCGAAGACGCTGCGCGAGATGATCTGCTCCTCCGTCGACGTCATCATCCAGGCCCAGCGCCTGCGCGACGGCTCGCGCCGCATCACCCACATCACGGAAGTGATGGGCATGGAAGGCGAGGTCATCACCACCCAGGATCTGATGATCTACGACGTGATCGGGGAGGACGCCGCCGGCAAGCTGATCGGCCGGCACCGTGCCACCGGCGTCGGACGTCCGCGCTTCTGGGAGCGAGCGCGCTATTACAGCGAGGAGCAGCGCCTCGCCGCGGCGCTCGACGAGCTCGCGGAAGCGGGCACCAGCAATGCCCTCTAAGCGGCCAGCCCTGCGCGGAGGTGAAGCATGACCACGAGCACGCTCGCCGTCGCCCTGCTGGTCATGTTCGCCGTCGGCGGCGTGGTCTATGCGCTGCTGTACCCGACCCTCAGCGGCCAAAAGCGCGCCGAGAAGCGGCGCAAGGAATTCGCCGGCCCGAGCGTGGTTCGCGGCGTCGACCGGGAGGCGCAGGCCCGGAACAAGCGCGGCCAGGTCGCGCAGAGCCTGAAGGAGATCGAGAACCGCGAGAATGCACGCAACAAGGTTTCGCTGGAAACGCGCATCGCCCAAGCCGGGCTCGCTTGGACTCCCAGGAATTACTACATGGTCAGCGCCGGGGTGGCGGCCGGTCTCGGGCTGCTGCTGTGGTTTGCCAGCGGCAACTGGATTCTCGGCCTCGCCGGCCTCTTCATTGGCGGCTTCGGCCTGCCCGCCTGGTTCCTGAAGCGCTGCAAGAGCAAGCGGCTGAAGAAATTCATCGCGGAATTCCCGAACGCGCTCGATGTCATCGTCCGCGGCATCAAGGCGGGCCTTCCGCTCAACGACTGCCTGCGCATCATCGCCAACGAAGCCCAGGAGCCGGTGAAGAGCGAGTTCCGGCAGATCATCGAGGCGCAGGCGCTCGGCCTGACGCTATCGGACGCCACCGCCAAGCTCTTCGAGCGCATGCCCTGTGCCGAGGCCAATTTCTTCGGCATCGTCCTCGCCATCCAGCAGAAGACCGGCGGCAACCTTTCCGAAACGCTTGCGAACCTGTCGCGCGTCCTGCGCGAGCGGCGCAAGATGCGCGACAAGATTCAGGCTGTCTCGATGGAGGCCAAGGCCTCGGCAGCCATCATCGGTTCCCTGCCCCCCGCGGTGGCGGTCCTCGTCTGGCTCACCACGCCGAAATATATCGAGATCCTCTGGATCAGCCAGACCGGCAAGTTCGCGTTGGTCGTGGGCGGCATCTGGATGCTGATCGGCGTGCTGGTGATGCGCAAGATGATCAATTTCGACATCTGAGGCCGACGATGATTGCGCAGATCGTCAACAGCGTCACCAATCCGCAGTTCCTGCTGGGGCTGCTCGCTGCCGTCGCGGCGGCGGCGACCGTGCTGACCATCGCGATCCCGCTGACCGAGGGCAACAGCCTCCAGAAGCGGATGAAGAACGTCGCGACGGAGCGCGAGAAGATCCGCGCACGCGAGCGCGAGAGGCTCAACCGGCAGAACGAGAAGGTCTCGCTGCGGCCGGAGCCGAAAGCCTACATGCGGCGCGTCGTGGAGCGGTTCAAGCTCGGCGACTGGCTCGGCACCGAGAATGCCAAGAAGCAGCTCGCCATGGCCGGCTATCGCGGCCCCCAGGCCGAGGTCGCGTTCCTGTTCTTCCGCCTCGCCGCTCCCGTCGGGATGTTCCTGTTCACGCTGTTTTACGTCTTCGTCATCAATGGCTTCGGCCAGTCCTTCATGGTCAGGGTCGCCATCGCCCTTGGAGGGGCCTATCTCGGCATCAAGGCGCCGGAAATCTTCCTGTCGAACCAGGCCGGCAAGCGGCAGGCATCGATGCGCCTGGCTTTTCCCGACGCGCTCGACCTGCTGCTGATCTGCGTCGAATCCGGCATGTCGATCGAGCATGCCTTCCGGAAGGTCGCCGGCGAGATCGGCGACCAATCGGTTCCGCTGGCTGAGGAATTCGCGCTCTGCACAGCCGAGCTTTCCTACCTGTCCGACCGCCGCATCGCCTACGAGAACCTTGCGCTGCGTACCGGCCTCGAAAGCGTGAAATCGGTCTCGACCGCCCTGATCCAGGCCGAGCGCTACGGCACGCCGCTCGGCACGGCCCTGCGCACCCTGGCCCAGGAAAGCCGCGACCAGCGCATGACGGCGGCCGAGAAGAAGGCGGCCGCGCTGCCGCCGAAGCTGACCGTCCCGATGATCCTGTTCTTCCTGCCCGTGCTGTTCGTCATCATCCTGACGCCGGCGCTGGTGCAGGTCTTCAAATGGCAGTAAGAGCCTCCAAGTCGCGTGTAGATCTCATTTAAGATGAGACCGTCTCACTCACGGTGAGACTGGAGCATGCTCAGGGCCCCTTCCCATTGCCGCTTGTCGAAGGGGATTTGGACGCATGCTCGGAAGCCGGTAGCTTCGCGTGAACGTTCGCCCAAGCTCACCGGGCGCCCCTGCAAGCTACAAGGCAAAGCAGCTGGAAGAGCATCTGCGCCGCGACCTGCGCCGTATTCGTGGTCGGGTCGTATTGCGGCGCGACCTCGACGACGTCGCCCCCGATGATGTCGATCCCGGCGACGCCGCGCAGGATCTCCAGCACTTCGCGTGGCAGGAGCCCTCCGACCTCCGGCGTTCCGGTGCCCGGGGCGAAGCCCGGGTCGAGGCTGTCGACATCGAAGGAAACATAGACCGGGCCGGAGCCGACGACGGCCTTCGCCTTCTCGATCACCGCCGGCAGCCCCATGGCGCCGACCTCCTCGGCATGGATCACCGTCATCCCCGAATCGAAGGAGAACTCCCAGAGATATTCGCCGCCCCCGCGAATGCCGATCTGGATCGTCCGGGTCGGGTCAAGCACGCCGGCCAGAACCGCTTCCCGGAACGGGCCGCCATGGTGGAACTTCGAGCCTTCGTAAGGCCCGGCCGTGTCGCAATGGGCATCGATATGGATCATGCCGACGGGGCGCCGGGCCCCCAGCCCCTTGAGGATCGAGCCGGTGATCGAGTGATCGCCTCCGACCGAAAGCGGGACCGTCGCGGTCTCGCCGATCATGCGATAACAGGCCTCGATGTCCGCATGGCAGTCGGCCAGGCTGTAGCGGCTGCTCAGCGCGACATCGCCGACATCGGCGACGCGCAGCGTGCCGAGCGGGGCGATGCCCAGCACATGTTCGTAAGGACCGATCCGCTCGACGGCACGCACGGCGCGGGGGCCGAGCCGTGCGCCGGCGCGGTTGGTGACGCCGAGGTCCATCGGCACGCCGATCAAGGCGACGTCGAGGCCGGCCAGTTTTTCGGCCGAGAGGCCATCGGGCAGGAACGGGGCGTCGAGAAAGGTCGCCGGATCGGCAAACGGCCATTTGCGCCGGTCCGAGCCCTGGAAGATGGTGTCCGCGACGGCCTTGAAATGCGGATCGTGCATCTGGCCGCCGCCGGCCGAAGCATAGCGTTGGCGCAAACGGTCGAGGGCGGCATCGTCGAAGGGCATGGCAACCTGCAGGGACTGGTATGGAGCCCAAAGGCTGGCATCGTGCCGCGGCGGCCGGAACGGCGAAAATGCGCGCGGCCCTATAAACGAAACTGAACGGTGCCCCAACGAAAGGCAGGCCGGAGAAGCGGCAGCAAACCTGTCGGGATGGCTGTCCAGGACGGCCACCAATGCTATGGTGAGGGCCGGATGCTGGAGCTCGATCCCTATCTGCTGCGCGCGTTCCTGACCGTCGCCGAAGTCGGAACGGTCAATGGGGCCGCCTTGTCGCTGAACCGCACGCAGGCGGCCGTGAGCATGCAGATCCGCAAGCTCGAGGAGCTGCTCGGCGGCAATCTGTTCGAGCGCTCGTCGAAGGGGCTCGAGCTGACCAATGACGGCGTCCTGCTCGTTCCCTATGCGCGTGAGATCCTCAGGCTCAACAGCGAGGTCGAAAAGCGCCTCAACGGCAAGATGATCGAGGGGCGGGTCCGCCTCGGCGTCGTCGAGGACTTCGCCGCGACGCGCCTGATCGAGATCCTGAAAGCCTTCCGCGACCAGAACCCCAAGGTCGACATCGACATCATCGTCGAGCCCAACAAGCGCCTCGCCGCGATGTTCGAGAACGACAAGCTCGACATCGCCGTCTGCGACACGACGCGGCTCAACCGCAAGCCGGCGCTCGTCTGGTCCGACAGGCTTCTCTGGGTTGTGCGCTCGGACATCGTGATCTCGGCGAGCGCGCCGCTGCCGATCATCATGTTCGAGGAATCCTGCCCCTGGCGGACGCCGGCGCTGACCGCCCTGTCGGGGCATGACCTGCAGTGGAAGATCGTCTGCGAAGCCTCGACGCTGGTCGCCATGGCGACGGCCGTGCGCGTCGGCATCGGCATCGGCCCGATGATCGCGGCGACGATCCCCGAGGATTGCCGGGTGCTCGACCACGCCGCCGGCCTGCCCGAGCCGGTGGAAGTCAGCATCGGCCTCTATTCCCGGACGGGCGCGCCGAGCGAGGCGCGCTATCTCGCGGATTTCATCGCGCGGCAAAGCGACCTGCGCCGCCTCTGAACGGCGCCCGCGTTCACGTCCGCTTATAGCCGGACAAGCATTTTCACCCTACCGCCGGACCCCCGTTGTGAGTGCAATCGTGCCTGTGAACGGCTCGGGAGCCGATTGCTATGCGATCGGCACAGCCTGGCCCCTCGACCCTTTGGCGCGAAGGACCTCGACCATGACGATGACACGCCGGAACCTTCTATCCCTGATCGGCGCGAGCGGCGCGGTCGGGCTGGCTTCCCCGCTTCTGGGCAGTGCCCAGGCGGCCACGGGCCTTACCGCCGCCGAATGGGGCGGCGACGTCGTCGAGGCGATGAAGCAGATCGCGGCCAAGCAGAACGGCGCCCAGTTCAACTGGGTGCTGCACCAGGGCGGCGCCGGCGCCATCCTGCCCAAGATCAAGGCCGCCTGGCCCAAGGTCGACTACGACTACATCGCCGGCTGGGAAGGCTCCTTCAACAGCATGATCGCGGAGGACTGGGTCGAAACCATCACGGTGGCCGACGTTCCCAACCTTGCCGACATCCCCGAGAAGATCATGATGCGGGATGCCAAGGGCAATGTGAAAGCGGTGCCCCGCGCCGTCGGCGGCATCTATTTCGGCTACCGCACCGACACGGCCCCCTTCGCCATCAGCAAGATCGACGATCTTTTCGACAAGCGCCTCAAGGGTGCGATCTGCTGGCCCGGGCCGACCCAGAGCATGATGCTCCAGATCGTCGCGCTCGCCCTGCAGGGCGGCGGCAATGAATCCAACATGGAGCCGGGCTGGAAGCTGATGAAGGAGCTGGCGAAGTCCGGCAATATCGGCCGCATCGCCGTGACCGACGTCGACTTCACCAACTCCTTCACCTCCGGCGAGACCTCGGTCGGTTTCTTCGCCGAGCCGAGCTGGGCCGCCGTCGCCAAGAACTTCAAGATCACCCGCCTGACCAAGCAGGCCGGCATGGCGACCTTCCTCTACCAGAGCGGCTTCGCGGTCATGAAGAACCGGCCGAACCGCAAGGCGACCTGCGACTTCATCAATTTCGCCATCAGCCCGGAGATGAGCGCGCTCTATGCGAAGGTGGCCGGCGAGGCGCCGCTGAACGGCAAGGCCGCGATCCCGCCGGAGCTGGCCCATCTCGCCTTCACGCCGAAGGAGTTCGAGAGCTTCGTCCATGTGCCGGACTACAAGGTCGTGCTCAGCCAGCAGGACGCCTGGGCCAAGCGCTGGGAGTCCGACATCGCGCCGCTGCTATGAGCGCGGTGACCATCGTCCGGCCGCAGCAGCCGGCACTCCCGACCCCGGCGCCGGCGCGCATGTCGCTCATGCTGCTCGCGCCCGGCCTGCTGCTCCTGTTCGGCGTTTTCGCCCTGCCTCTGCTCGGGCTCGCGCTGGAAAGCCTCAAGCAATATGTGCCGGGCCGGGTCGGCTCGGCCATCGATGCGCCGCTGACGCTGGAGAACTATCGCGAACTTGCGACGCCCTCCTTCGCCGGCGTGCTGTACGAGACCTTCAAGCTCAGTGCGGCCGCCTCGCTGGCCGGGCTGCTGGCGGCCTTCCCGCTGGCCCATTGCATCGTGCGGCGGTTCTCGCCGCGCCAGCGTGCCGCCTGCATCGGCCTTCTGGTGATGCTGGTGCTGCTCAGCATGCTGGTGCGGACCTATGCGCTGGAGCTCGCCTTCGGCTCGGTGGGGATCGCGCGGCCGCTGCTGCTGGCGCTGGGGATCTCGCCGACGAGCCGCGGCTATATCGAGGTGCTCGTCGGTGCCGGCCTGCTGCATGCGGTCATGCCGATCTGCACGCTGACGCTGCTGGGAACGATCCAGAACATCGATCCGCGGCTCTGCGACGCGGCGCAGTCGCTCGGCGCCCCCGCCTGGAAGGCGCATCTCGGCATCACCGTGCCGCTCGCCCTGCCGGGGCTGGTCTCGGCCTTCCTGATCGCCATGACCTTCGCGATCAGCGCCTTCGTCATCCCGATGGTGCTGGGCAAGGGGCGGGTGCTGTTCCTGTCGAACACGATCTACACGCGCTTCAGTGACGTCGCGAACTATCCCAGCGGCGCGGCCGTCTCGATCGCAATGCTCGTCATCTCGCTCCTGGTCCTTTCTCTGGCTTCGCTGACGCATCGGCGCAAGGGGGCACGCTCATGATGGCCACGAAACGGCTGGGAGACCGGATCCTCGGCGGCGCGATGGTCGCGATGCTCGCGCTGGTGCTCGCCTTCCTAGTGACGCCGCTGCTGGTTACTTGCCTGCTCGCCTTCGATTCACGCAGCTTTCTCGGGCCTTTGCCGCCGCCGGCCCTGTCGCTGCGCTGGTTCGAGAAGCTGGCTGCGCTCGACTATGTCGCCACGGGCCTGGCGACCAGCCTGAAGATTGCCGTGCTGGCGACCGTGATCGACGTGCTGGTCGGGACCGCCGCCGCGGTGGCGCTCGACCGTGGCGACTTCCGCGGCCGCGGCCTGCTGATGGCGGCGTTCCTCTCGCCGCTCATCGTGCCGGCGGTGGTGATCGGCTCGCCTTGCTGCTGTTCCTGTCGCGGATCGGCGTCGTCGACGGCTTCACCCGCCTGCTCTGCGGCCATGTGGTGATCACCCTGCCCTATGTCGTACGCACCGTGCTCGCGAGCCTTGCCGGCCGCGACAGGCGCCTGACCGAGGCCGCTCTGGTGCTGGGCGCGACCGAGCGCCAGGCCTTCTGGACCATCACCCTGCCGCTGATCCGCAGCGGCATGGTCACGGGCGCGGTCTTCGCCTTCGCCGTCTCGCTGGACGATGTCGCGGTCAGCATGTTCCTGACCGACCCGTCGACCTACACCCTGCCCGTCGCACTCGTCAGCAGCATGCGCGCCTCCTTCGATCTCTCGATCGCCGCGGCCGCCGTTCTGCTGATGGCGGTCACCGCCTTCCTCATCATCGTCCTGGAGCGCTTCGTCGGTTTCGACCGCCTGTTGGGCCAGGGGCTGTTTCGTTCATAGGGGGCCAAGTCGTGAGCAACGCCGTCGAGTTTCACGGAATACGCCGACGCTTCGGTGCCGTCACGGCCGTCGATGACGTGTCCTTCTCGATCGCCGCCGGCGAAACCGTCGCCCTGCTGGGGCCGAGCGGCTGCGGCAAGACGACAATCCTGCGGATCATCGCCGGCTTCGAACGGCCCGACCACGGCACGGTCAGCATCGGCGGACGAGACGTCACCGCACTCAAGCCCTATGAGCGCAATGTCGGCCTGCTGTTCCAGCACTATGCCCTGTTCCCGCACATGACCGTGGCGGAGAACATCGCCTACGGGCTGCGCCATCGCGGCACCGACAAGAGCGAGATTCCCGACCGCGTCGAGGAGATGCTGGCGCTGGTGCGGCTGCAGGGCTTCGGCACCCGCCGGCCGCACCAGCTCAGCGGCGGCCAGCAGCAGCGCGTCGCCCTGGCCCGCGCCCTGGCGACGCGGCCTGGCCTGGTCCTCCTCGACGAGCCGCTCTCGGCGCTCGACGCCAAGCTGCGGCAGGATCTGCGCGCCGAACTCAAGCAGGTCCTGGCAGCCGTCAACTCGACGGCGATGGTGGTCACCCATGACCAGGAAGAGGCGATGAGCCTCGGCGAACGCGTCTTCCTGATGCAGTCCGGCCGCATCGTCCAGGTCGGCACCCCGTCGGAGGTCTATGGCCGCCCCGGCTCGCGCTTCGCCGCCGATTTCATGGGGCGGGCCAACTGGATCGAGGCGCAGGTCACGCGGCGCGAAACCGGCCTCGCCCGGGCGGTGAGCCGCTCGGGCTTGGCACTCACCGTGCCGAACTGCGCTGCGGACGCGATCGACGTCTGCATCCGGCCCGAGAACATCGTCCTCAGCGCCGCCGACACCGCCGCCCCGGACGGCCTGGCCAACAGCGCGGAGGGGCGGATTCTCAATGTCGCCCTGCTCGGCTCGACCCGCCAGATTCTGGTCGAGACGGCCGGCGGCGAGCAGCTGCTCGTGATGCAGGCCAACCGCGTCGGAGACGGCCTCGACCCGGGCAGGGCGGTGAGGATCGGCTTTCCGGTCGATGCCTGCATCACGCTGCCGGCCGGCAACCAGGCCGCGCTTCCATCAGCACTCTAGCGTTCCAAGGGAAGGATGAACGACATGACCATGACCGCCTCGATCAAGACAACGCTGCTGGGCTTGAGCCTGCTGGCCGGCATCGGCCTTATGACCGCGCCGGCGCGCGCCGACGCCCTCGACGACATCACGAAGGCCGGCACGCTCAAGGTCGGCGTCTTCGCCGATTTCCCGCCCTTCTCCTCGGCCACCGCGGATATGAGCCTCAAGGGCTACGACATCGACGTCGCCGAGGTCATCGCCAGCGCCCTGAAGGTCAAGCTGAGCCTGGTCAGCGTCACCGGCCAGAACCGCATCCCCTTCCTGACCGAGCGCCGCGTCGACATCCTGCTCAGCGTCGGCCACAGCGCCGAGCGCGAAAAGGTGATCGACTTCACGGCGGCCTACGCCCCCTATTACATCGCGGTGATCGGCCCGCAAGCCCTGAAGGTCGAGGGCAAGGCGGATCTCGCCGGCAAGTCGATCGCCGTGAGCCGCGGCACGCTGGAAGACACCTCGCTGACCGAGGCGGCGCCGCCCTCGGCCGACATCAAGCGCTTCGACAGCTACAACTCGGTCATCCAGGCCTTCATCTCCGGCCAGGCGCAGCTGATGGCCGTCGGCAACGATGTCGGCTCCCAGGTGCTGTCGCGCCAGACGACGCTGAAGCCCGAGCAGAAGTTCCAGCTCATGTCCTCGCCGGACCATATCGCGCTCAACAAGAACGAGCCGCGCCTCAAGCAGGCCCTCAACGACATCGTCGCCAAGCTGCTTGCCGACGGCACGCTCAACAAGGCCTCGATCAAGTGGCTCGGCAAGCCGCTCGACCCCAAGGATCTGTGAGAAAGGATCTCTGAGACTTGGCCTATAGCCTCAACTTCGACTGGCTCGGCCAGGCCGCCGAACCCATCGCGCGCGGCGCGGTGGCGACGGTGGGATTGATCGCCGTCACGGCGGCGCTCGGGACGGTCTGCAGCGTGCTCGGGGCGGCGGCCATACGCAGCCGCTCCGCCTGGCTGCGCGGTGCGGTCGGCAGCTATGTCGAGCTGATCCGGAACACGCCGTTCCTGGCCCAGCTGTTCTTCATCTTCTTCGGCCTGCCCAGCCTTGGCCTGCGGCTCGATCCCGCCGCGGCCGCTATCCTGGCGATGACGATCAACCTGTCCGCCTATGGAACGGAAATCGTCGCGGCGGGGCTCGATGCCGTCCCCAAGGGACAGAGGGAGGCCGGGCATGCGCTCGGCCTGCGGCCGATGCTGGTCTTCGTGAAGATCGTCCTCCCCCAGGCGCTGAAGGTGATCTTCCCGGCGCTGCAGGGCCAGATCATCATCATGATGCTGGAATCGGCGGCGGTGTCGCAGATTTCCGTGCGCGAGCTGACCTATGAGGCGGATATGCTGCAGGCCCGCAGCTTCCGCGCGTTCGAGACCTATTTCATCGTCACCATGATCTATCTGGCGCTGAGCATCGGGCTGCGCCGGGTCCTGGGCTTCTCGGGGCGGAAATACCTGATCGGCGGAGCGCCCTGATGGACTTCACCTTCTGGGACATTTTGCGCAACCTGTTGCTCGCGACGCGCTGGACGATCCTGCTCTCGATCGTCGCCTTCGCCGGCGGCGCCATCCTCGGCCTCGCGGTGCTGCTGGCCAGGGTGGCGGAGCGCCACTGGCTGCGCCGCTTCGCGGAATCCTATATCGGGCTGTTCCAGGGCACGCCGCTGCTGATGCAGCTGTTCCTGGTCTTCTTCGGCCTGCCGCTGATCGGCTTCCGCATCGAGCCCTGGCTCGCGGCCGTGCTGGCCCTGTCGCTCAGCGCCAGTGCCTATCTCGCCGATATCTGGCGCGGCGGGGTCGAGGCCCTGCCGAAAGGCCAATGGGAGGCCGCCAGGAGCCTCGGCCTGCATTATCCCAACCAAATGCGCCTCGTGATCCTGCCGCAGGCCTTCGCGATCACCCGGGCTCCGGTCGTGGGCTATCTGGTGCAGCTCGTCAAAAGCACGGCGCTGACCTCGATCATCGGCTTCGACGAGTTGATGCGAACGTCCAACGCGATCTCGAACGCGACATTCGAGCCGCTGACGGTCTATGGCCTGGTCGCCCTGATCTACTTCGTCATCTGCCTGCCGCTGACACGCTACGCCCGCCATCTCCAGGCTCTCAAACCGTCCTGAGAGGAGAAAGCCGGCTTGGAAGCCGCAGGTTTTGCGGGAACCGATCCTCAAGCCGGCGGAATGCCGGCAGAGGCACCGACCGTCGCGTTTGCAACCGGCTGCCTGGCGGGGGGCTGCGCCTTGCCCTTGCCGCCTCTGAGCAGCTCCCAGCTGTTCTGCTGGCTGACGCTGCGCTTGAGATAGGCGATCGTCTGAGCGGCCTCGGCCGGGTTCTGGTCGCGGCGCGCCAGGGTTTCCGCTTCGCCGAAGCGGCCTTGCAGGCCGAGCACGAGGACGAGGTTCTGGCGGACGCGGGCATCGGCGCGATCGGACGCCACCGCCTCGGCCAGGACGCGCTCGGCCTGGGGCAGGTTGCGCGAAAGAGCCAGCGACAACCCGTAATTCGACATGATCGTCGGTTCGTTCGGGGCGAGTTTCAGGGCCGCCTGGTAGATCTGCTGGGCGCGTGCATGGTCGCCGAGCTGGTCGGCCACGGTGCCCTGTGCCGACAGGATCCGCCAATCCGGCCGCTCGGGCGAATGCGCCCGCGACAGCACCTCGTCGGCCTCCTGGAAACGCCCGTTATCGGCGAGCGAGCGGCCATAGGCGCCGAGGAGCTCGCGGTCGTTCTGGTGGGCCAGGACGGCGCCCTGCAGAACGGCCAGGGCCTGGGCATTCTGATCGAGGCTCCGCAGAGCCCGCGCGTAATAGAAGGCGGCGTCACGGTCCTTGGGATTGGCATCGTAGCGCTTCGCCCAGGTCTCGCGCTCGGCCTGCCAGTCCGACGCGGTGCGCGGCTGGCTCGCCAGGCTGGCGCGGCTGATCGAGCCGGTGACGTCCCCGAGGCCGCCACGGCTCTGGCAGCCCGCCAGAACCAGCGCGGCGAGGCAGACGGCAAGGCCGAGACCGGCGCGGAAACCCGGCCGGGCCGCGCGAACCGATGCCACCCGGGCCGAAGCCGCGGAATGGGTTGAAGGATGGGGCCGGGCTGAAGGCATGGCCGGATCGCCTCCCGAAAACGGGTCGTCTGGATGGGTTCGTCTGGTCGATCCGGTGATAAAGCGTTAACCCTAATGCATCCTTAATCGCCTTCTCGACGCCCTCACCCGAAATCGAACAGCGCTCCGTGAACAGTCTCCTGACCTCCGCCTCCACCGCAGCCGTTCCCGTTCACGTCGTCTCCATCGGCAGCTGGCCCGCCCTTCAGGAGCAGTTGTCTCCGGCCAATCGCAGTTTCGCCCTTGCCCAGGGCTTTGCCGCCCGCGCCGGACAGCACTGCCTGCTGCCCAACCCGCAAGGAGCGCTGGCGGCCGTCCTGCTCGGCATCGATGCCGCCGGGCGCCGGCCCGATCCGTTCGCAGCCGGACGTCTCGCCGCGCTTTTGCCGGCTGGCGACTATGTGCTGGCGGGCGAGATCAGCGACCCCGCCTTGGCAACGCTGAGCTGGCTGCTGCAAGGCTATCGCTTCGATCGCTATCGCAAGCCCAACCCGGCCCGCGCGCGGCTGGTCGTGCCAGAGGGCGTCGACGGCAACGAGATCAGCCAGGTCGCCGAATCCGCCATGCTGGCACGCGACCTCGTCAACACGCCGGCGAACGAACTCGGACCGGGCGAGATCGAGGCCGCGATCCGCGGGCTCGCCACCGAATGCGGCGCGACGGTCACCAGCATCGTCGGGGACGACCTCATCGCTCGCAACTTTCCGATGATCCATGCCGTCGGGCGCGCCTCGACGCGGGCGCCGCGCCTTATCGACCTCGCCTGGGGCGACCCGGCCCATCCCAAGGTCACGCTTGTCGGCAAGGGCGTCGCCTTCGACACGGGCGGGCTCAACCTCAAGCCCGACGCCTCGATGCTGCTGATGAAGAAGGACATGGGCGGCGCGGCAGCGGCGATCGCTGCGGCGCGGATGATCATGGTGGCCAAGCTGCCGGTCAGGTTGCGTTTGCTGGTCCCGGCCGTCGAGAATGCTGTGTCGGGTAGCGCCTTCCGGCCCGGCGACGTGCTGGCGAGCCGCAAGGGCCTCTCGGTCGAGATCGGCAATACCGATGCCGAGGGTCGTCTGATCCTGGCCGATGCGCTGGCGCTCGCCGACGAGGAAGCGCCGGAGCTGCTGGTCGATTTCGCCACCCTAACCGGGGCCGCCCGGACCGCGCTCGGGCCGGAGCTGCCGCCGTTCTACACGCATGACGAAAAGCTTGCCGCCGAGATCGCCCGGCTCGGCATGGCCGTAAACGACCCGGTCTGGCGCCTGCCGCTCTGGCCGCCCTATGACGCAATGCTCGATTCCAAGATCGCCGATCTCAACCATGTCTCCAGCGGCGGCATGGCCGGCTCGGTCACGGCAGCCCTGTTCCTCAACCGCTTCGTCGAAAAGGCGAAGTCCTACGTGCATTTCGACATCTATGCCTGGAACCCCTCGTCGAAACCGGGGCGTCCGGAAGGTGGCGAATGCCAGGGCGCGCGATTGATCCATGCCCTGGTAAAGCAGCTTTATCCGCGCGGTTAAGGCTGATCGGCGAAGACGATTGCAGCGTTGCGCCGCCGGGATAATGATACGGGTCCGTAACGATCTGGACCCGTTCATGCCCCTGGAGATCAAGCCTTCGCAGGCGCTCAAGCTGTGGCGACAGGTGCATCTCGATCTGGTGCGGGACCATGATGCCGATCTCTCGGCCCGCCAGACCGCGATCCTGCTCACCGTCTATCTCGAACTGCCGCCGCATACGGTGCGGGGGCTCGCCAAGCAGCTCGGCGTGACCAAGCCGGTGATCACGCGGGCCCTCGACACGCTCGGCAAGCTCGGCCTGCTGACGCGCAAGCGCGACGAGGCCGACCGCCGCAACGTCGTGATCCAGCGCACCGTCGCCGGCGCACTCGCCGTCGAACGATTGGCCGATCTTGTCACGGAGCACGCCAAGGAGATCGGTGGGAACTGAGGCCCCTCCCGAACCCTTTCTCGCCGCGCTAGATTGCTGCCATGATCGCGATTCTCGACCGCCGCATCCATGCCTTCCGCCCTGATCTCGCCGCGCGTGCTCTCACGGGACAGGTCGAGGCCGCCCGCTTCGCCGATCCGCAAACGATGCGCGTCGTCGCGGCCTCCGCCCCGGTACGGCGCGAGCCGCGCCCGGACGCCGCGCTCGATACCGAGGCGCTCGCGGGCGAGCTGGTGCAGGTCTATGAGCGCGAGGAGGGCTGGGCCTGGGCGCAGCTCGCCGGTGACAGCTATGTCGGCTACATCCCCGACGATGCCCTGCGGCCGGACCAGCCCGCGCCGACGCATCGCGTCGCGGGTTTGCGGAGCTTCGTCTATCCCGGCCCCTCGATCAAACTGCCGCCGCTCACCGCACTCTCCCTCGGCGCGAGCGTTGCCGTGGTCGAAAGCAAGGGCGATTTCGCGGTGCTGGCTGATGGCGGCCATGTCTTCGCCGCTCACCTCGCCCCGCTCGATCAGCCCGAGCCGGATTTTGTCGCGGTGGCCGAACGATTCCTCGGCGTGCCCTATCTCTGGGGCGGCAAGACCAGCCTCGGGCTCGACTGCTCGGGACTGACGCAGCTCAGCCTCGCGGCGGCCAGCATCGCGGCGCCGCGTGATTCCGACATGATGGAAGCAACGCTCGGCCGGGCCGTCGAACTGCACGAGGACCTCGCTGGTCTGAAGCGCGGCGATCTCGTCTTCTGGAAGGGTCATGTCGGAATTCTGACCTCCCCCGACACGCTGCTCCATGCCAGCGGGCATGTGATGCGCGTCTGTCGCGAGCCGCTACGCGAGGCGCGCGACCGCATCCGCGCCAAGAGCTTCGGCGAGATCACGGCGATCAAGCGGCTGGGGTAATTCCTTCGCGAACCGGAAACGCGCCGTCATTCCGGACAAACCGCAAAGCGGCGCTGATCCGGAATCCATCGTAGGGCTCCGGCGCTCTCCGATGGATTCCGGGTCTCCGCTTCGCTGCGCCCGGAATGACGGCGCGGTGGTGGGGGCCGCTCAGGCGATCCCCTTCAGCCGATAGAGCGCTTCCAGCGCCTCGCGCGGGGTCATCTCGTCCGGGTCGATCCCGGCGAGCGCTTCGCGCAGGCCATCCGGCTCGCCCTCGGCGACGACAGGCGCCTGTCGACGCTGCGGCACGGCGAAGAGCGGGAGATCGTCGACCAGCGAGGCGACCGGCTTCTCGCGCTCGGTCTTCTCCAATTCGCCGAGGATGGCGCGGGCCCGCTCGACCACCGCCGGCGGCAATCCGGCGAGCTTGGCGACCTGGATGCCGTAGGACCGGTCGGCCGCGCCCGGCACGACCTCGTGCAGGAAGACGACCTCGCCCTTCCACTCGGTGACGCGGACGGTCGCATTGGCGACGCGGTCGAGCCGGTCCCCGAGCGCCGTCAGCTCGTGGTAATGCGTCGCGAACAGGCTGCGGCAGCGGTTGATCTCATGGAGATGCTCGATCGCGGCCCAGGCGATCGAGAGACCGTCGAAGGTCGCGGTGCCGCGGCCGATCTCGTCGAGGATGACCAGCGCGCGCGGACCGGCCTGGTTCAGGATCGCGGCGGTCTCGACCATCTCGACCATGAAGGTCGAACGGCCGCGCGCGAGATCGTCGGCGGCGCCGACGCGGGAGAACAGCCGATCGACGATGCCGATATGCGCCGAGGTCGCCGGCACGAAGGAGCCCATCTGGGCGAGCACCGCGATCAGGGCGTTCTGGCGCAGGAAGGTCGATTTACCGGCCATGTTCGGACCGGTGATCAGGCAGATGCGCCCGCCTTTCGCGTCGGCGCCGGGGGGCGACAGTTCGGTATCGTTGGCGACGAAGGGCTTTCCGTCGCGCTTCAGCGCGGCCTCGACCACGGGATGGCGGCCGCGCTCGATCGTGAAGGCGACACCGTCATCGACCTGCGGACGGCTCCAGCCTTCGCGGGTCGCGAGATCGGCGAGCGCCGCCGCGACGTCGAGCTCGGCCAGGGCCAAGGCCGCGGTCTTGATCGGCTCGGCCTCGGCCAGAACGGCATCGCTCAGCTGCGAGAAGATGGCGAGCTCGAGCTTGAGCGCGCGGTCGGCGGCGGAGGCGATCTTGGCCTCGAGCTCGCCGAGCTCGACCGAGGAGAAACGCATCGCATCCGACATGGTCTGGCGGTGGACGAAGGTCGCGCGCCAGGGATCGCGCAGGAATTCCTCGCCGGTCGCCTGAGGCACCTCGACGAAATAGCCGAGCATCGCGTTGTGCTTGATGCGGAGCGTCCGGCAGTTGGTCTCGGCCGCATAGCGCGCCTGCAACTGGGCGATGACCTTGCGCGAATCGACCTGCAACAGGCGCAACTCGTCGAGCGTCGCATCATGGCCCTCGCGCACGAAACGGCCGTCGCGGCGGTTGAGCGGCAGTTCGTCGGCCAGCGTCGCGTTGAGCTGGACCGGCAGATCGGGATCGCTTTCGCCGAGAGCCCGCATGGCGCGCGCCAACTCGACGGGCAATTCGCCACGCCGGACCAGCAGGGCCGCGATCGCGCGCGCCGCATCGAGCCCGGCGCCGAGCGCCGCGAGGTCGCGCGGGCCGCCCCGGTCGAGGGAAAGCCGCGCCAGGGCGCGGGCAACGTCCGGGACCTTCTCCAGGGCAGAGCGCAAGTCCTCGCGCAGTCCGGCATCCGCGACGAGCAGTTCGACCGCGTCATGGCGCGCGGCGATGGCGGCGGGGTCGGTCAACGGGCCTGCGAGGCGCTCCGCCAGAAGGCGCGCGCCACCCGGCGTCACCGTGCGGTCGATGGTGGCGAGGAGGCTGCCCTGGCGCTCGCCGCCGAGCGTCCGCGTCAGCTCCAGATTGGCGCGGGTCGCCGCATCGATCAGCATCGTCGCCGAGCCGGAATCGCGCACCGGCGCCGAGAGCGGCGGGCGGGCGCCGAGCTGGGTCCGCTCGACATAGGCCAATGCCGCGCCGGCCGCCGCGATCTCGGCGCGGGTGAAGGCGCCGAAGGCATCGAGCGTGGCGACGCCGAAGAATTCCTTGAGACGCCGCTCGGCCGAGGCCGCGTCGAGCCCGTCGCGGGCGAGCGGCGTCACCGGCACCGCAATCTCGCGCCAGAACTCCTTGAGCTCGGGATCGTCATGGATCGCGTCGGGGCAGACGATCTCGCGCGGCTCAAGCCGCGCGAATTCGATGGCGAGCCGCTCCTGCGGCGTCTCCATCACGGTGAAGCGGCCGGTCGAGATGTCGATCGCCGCGAGTCCGTAGAACGAGGCCGCTTCGCCGACCTTACGGCGCGCGACGGCGACCAGCAGGCTAGCACGGCCGGGTTCGAGCAGGCGCTCCTCGGTGATGGTTCCGGGCGTGACGAGGCGCACGACATCGCGCTTCACCACCGACTTGTTGCCGCGCTTCTTGGCCTCCGCCGGGTCCTCGGTCTGCTCGCAGACAGCGACGCGGTGGCCGGCGGCAATCAGGCGCTGGAGATAGTCGTCGGCGCGCTCGACCGGCACGCCGCACATCGGAATGTCGTCGCCCTGGTGCTTGCCGCGCTTGGTCAGCACGATGCCGAGCGTGCGCGAGGCGATCTCCGCATCCGTGAAGAAGAGCTCGTAGAAATCGCCCATCCGGTAGAAGAGCAGGCAGTCCGGATTGGCCGCCTTGATCTCCACATATTGCGCCATCATCGGCGTGACGCGATCAGCGGCGGCCGGCGCGGCGGGACGAGCGGTTTCGGGCGAGGAAATCTGGCGCATGGCGCCGGCACGCTAGCAAAATGCCCGGCCAAGGCCATCCGTTAGGACGGCTTTCAACAATTGAAAGCATGATCCGGGCGCCGCTTCGGCCGAAGGTTCCGACATTGCTGATCATCAATCTCGTCCAGAGCCTGTTCTTCCTGCTGTTCGCGGGGTTGCTGCTGACGGTGATCGCGCCGTGGCTGGTCGGGCGGGACTGGTTGCGCCCCTGCGCGGTCGGTCTCCTGTTCGCGGCCGGCGCGCTCGTGAGCATGTCGAACCCCGTCCAGCTCCAGCCCGGGCTCGTCGTGGATTCACGCAATACCTTCGTCATCCTGGCGGGGCCGATCGGCGGCCCGCTGGCGGCGCTCATCACCGCCGTGCCCCTGCTGGTGACGCGCGTGATGATGGGCGGCGTCGGCATGGTGACCGGCGTCAGCGGCATCGCGATCCGCATGCTCATCGGCATCGCCTTCTCGATCTGGCTGACACGGCGGCGGCGCCCGCTGATGGCACGCGACATGCTCCTGCTCAGCTCGATCGATGCCGTCTGCCTGCTGGCTTCGACGCCGCTGATACCGGGCGAGGCCGGCGAGCGCTTCCTGCGCGAGGCTGTCCCGGCCATGATCGTGGTCAGCACGATCGGCATCATCCTCACCGGCATCGTCGTGATCCACGACAATGACCGCCGCGAGACCGCCTATCGCCTGCGCACCCTGATCGACCGCGCGCCGGGCACGCTCTACCAGCGGATCCTGCGCACGGACGACACGATGACCTACCAGTTCGCCTCCTTCGCCATCGACAAGCTGCTTGGCATCACCAAGGAAGAGGTCGAGCGCGATCCCGAGATCTGGCTCGGCAAGCTGTTGCCGGAGGATCGTGCCCGCTTCGAGCAGATGCGGCGCGACCAGCAGGAGACCGACACGCTCTGGCGTTTCGAGGGGCGCTACCGTGCCCCTGATGGCGGCATCGTCTGGCTGCGCAGCGAATCGACCAAGCGGCGCCTGCGCGACGGCACGCTGGTCTGGGACGGCATCCTGCTCGACATCACCGCCGAGAAGACGCTGGAAACCCGCCGCGCCGAGATCGAGACGCTGCGCAAGACCACTCTCGACGCGCTGGCGAGCGACCTGGAGCGCACCGTCGGCAAGGCGCTCGGCGATGTCGGCACCTCGCTGCGCGGCATGCACGATGCCGCCGGCCAGATGGTCGAGAACGCCAACAAGACGACGCTGCGAGCCGAGAGCGTGACTCAGGAGGCCGACAGCGCCTCGCGCCGCATCGGCAGCGTCGCGGTCGCGGCCGAGGAAATCGAGGCCTCGATCCGCGAGCTCACCCGCCAGACCAGCCATGCCGACGACACCGTGCGCGCCGCCGCCAGCTATATCCGCAGCACGCGCAGCGACGTCGCCGGGCTGACGGAAGCCGCCGACAAGGTCCGGGCTGTGCTCGACTTCATCGAGGAGATCGCAGCGCGCACCAATCTGCTCGCCCTCAACGCCACGATCGAGGCTGCGCGCGCTGGAGCAGCCGGCCGCGGCTTCGCGGTGGTGGCCGGCGAGGTCAAGACGCTGGCCGAGCAGACCCAGAAGGCGACTCGCGACATCGCGGAGACGCTCGCCGATATCCGCGGCGCCGCCGCGACCGCCTTCGAGGCCGTCGCCCATATCGAGGGCACGATGACGACGATCGAGCAGACCTCGGGCGCGATCGCCGATGTCGTCAGCCGCCAGGCCGGCATCGCCTCGACCATCGCCGCCGATGCCCAGGCGGTGGCACTGAGCGCCGACGCCGTCACCAACAATGTCGGCGCCGTCGGCGTCGAGGCGCGCGTCACCGGCGATGCCGCGATCCACGTCGCCGAGGCCGCCCGCAAGGTCGATGAGCAGGCCGAGGCGCTCGAGCGCTACGTCGCCGATTTCGTGCGCAGCGTGCGCAGCGCCTCGCGGGCCTGACCGTCCGCGATACTACTTTTCCTCGACAAGAGAACCGTGAAGCACTCGCCGCTTGTGATCTGCGGGCACGCCGCCGTATGGTCAGTTCCCCCTCGAGGAAACGCACAAGAAAAGACGCTTCGATGAACGACCGTCCGAATAACAAGAGAGCCCGCCCGACCTTCACCGACCAGGAGGCCCTGCTGTTCCACTCGCAGGGACGGCCCGGCAAGCTGGAGGTGGTGCCGACCAAGCCGATGGCGACGCAGCGCGACCTGTCGCTGGCCTATTCGCCCGGTGTCGCCGTGCCGGTGCTGGCGATCGCGGAGGATCCGTCGCGCGCCTATGACTATACGACGCGCTCGAACCTCGTCGCCGTGATCACCAACGGCACCGCAATCCTCGGCCTCGGCAATCTCGGCGCCCTCGCCTCGAAGCCGGTGATGGAAGGCAAGTCGGTCCTGTTCAAGCGCTTCGCCGATGTCGATTCGATCGACCTCGAAGTCGATACCGAGGACCCCGACAAGTTCATCGAGGCCGTGCGCTATCTCGGCCCGTCCTTCGGCGGCATCAATCTCGAGGACATCAAGGCGCCGGAATGCTTCATCATCGAGCAGCGCCTGCGGGAATTGATGGACATCCCCGTCTTCCATGACGACCAGCACGGCACCGCGATCATCGCCGCCGCCGGCCTGATCAACGCGCTCGACCTGACCGAGCGCGACATCAAGACGACCAAGCTCGTCATCAACGGCGCGGGCGCGGCGGCCATCGCCTGCATCGAGCTTCTGAAGGCGATGGGCTTCCAGCCCGACAACGTCATCCTCTGCGACACCAAGGGCGTGATCTACCAGGGCCGCACCGAGGGCATGAACCAGTGGAAATCGGCCCATGCGGCGGTCACCGACCGGCGCACGCTGGCCCAGGCGCTGGAAGGGGCCGACGCTTTCTTCGGCCTGTCGCAGAAGGGGGCGGTGACGCCGGAAATGGTCGCCTCGATGGCGCCGAACCCGATCATCTTCGCCATGGCCAATCCCGATCCGGAAATCACCCCGGAGGAGGTCCACGCCATCCGCGACGACGCAATCATGGCGACCGGCCGCTCGGACTATCCAAATCAGGTCAACAACGTGCTGGGTTTCCCCTTCATCTTCCGCGGTGCGCTCGACGTGCGCGCGACCACGATCAACATGGAGATGAAGATCGCCGCGGCGGAGTCGCTGGCGATGCTGGCGCGCGAGGACGTGCCGGACGAGGTCGCCGCCGCCTATCAAGGCTCGCGGCCGCGCTACGGCAAGGACTACATCATCCCGGTGCCGTTCGATCCGCGCCTGATCCATGTCGTGCCGATGGCCGTCGCCAAGGCGGCGATGGATTCGGGCGTCGCAGGCAAGCCGATCGTCGACACCGCCGCCTACAAGGCGCAGCTCTCGGCGCGGCGCGACCCGATCGCCGGCACGCTCAACCGCATCTTCGAGCGCGTGCGGCGCTATCCCAAGCGCGTCGTCTTCGCCGAGGGCGAGGAGGAGCAGGTGATCCGCGCGGCCGCCTCCTTCGTGGCGCAGGGGCTCGGCCAGGCCATCCTCGTCGGCCGCGAGGACCGCATCTCGGAGGCTGCGACCTTCCTCGGCGTCGATCTTGAAGCCAAGGGCATCTCGATCCAGAACGCCCGGCTGTCCCACCGCAACAGTGCCTATGCGCAATATCTCTACGAGCGGCTGCAGCGGCAGGGCTACCTGTTCCGCGACTGCCAGCGCCTGATCAACCAGGACCGCAACCATTTCGCCGCTGCGATGGTCGCGCTCGGCGATGCCGACGCGATGGTGACCGGCGTCACCCGCAACTATTCGATCGCGTTGGAAGAGGTCCGCCGCGTCATCGACGAGAAGCCCGGCCATCGCGTGATCGGCGTCTCGATCGTGATCTCGCGCGACCGCACCGTGCTGGTGGCGGATACCGCGATCACCGAGATGCCAACGGCGCGGCAGCTATCCGAGATCGCGATCGAGGCCGCCGGCGTCGGGCGCAGGCTCGGCTACGAGCCGCGCGTCGCGATGCTCGCCTTCTCCAGCTTCGGCCATCCGGCCGGCGAGCGCTCGGAGAAGGTGCGCGAGGCGGTCGCCCTGCTCGACAACCAGCGCGTCGATTTCGAGTATGACGGCGAGATGGCCGCCGATGTCGCGCTTAACCGCGAGGTGATGAGCCAGTATCCGTTCTGCCGCCTCTCGGGACCGGCGAACGTGCTGGTCATGCCGGCCTTCCACTCGGCCTCGATCTCGACCAAGCTGCTGCAGGAGCTCGGCGGCGCGACCGTGATCGGCCCGCTGATCGTCGGCCTCGACAAGCCGATCCAGATCGTGCCGCTCGGCGCGAAGGATTCCGACATCGTCAACATGGCGGCGCTCGCCGCCTTCAATATCGGCGGCTGACCGGCGCCTCGCCCTGCCGGGTTCCTTCATGGAGCCCATTCGCCGCAGCGGCTTGTGCATTGCCGCCGAGGCGTTATCTGTCGGGCGGAGCTCGAACCCGAGCCCCGTCCGCCAACCCGCCGCCGCATCCGCGGCGCCGCGCAACCCCGAGAGCGCATGTCGTTCGGCCCGCATGAGCCAGGAATGCCCCTGCGCAAGCCCAGCCGCTGGTGGTGGCTCGGCCCGCTGGCGAGCGCCGCCATCTTCGGCGCCTCGCTGGTCGTACTCTGGCATATCATCAGCGGGATGGAGCCCGGCCAGCTCGCCGGCGCCTTCGAGAATGCGAGCCTGCGCCAGCTCGGGCTTGCCGTCGCCTTCACCGCGCTGAGCTATCTGCTGCTCACCGGCTACGACGCGCTGGCGCTGCGCCGGCTCGGCCTCTCGATCGCCTATCGCACCACCGCGCTTGCCTCCTTCACCAGCTATTCGGTCTCCTTCACGCTCGGCTTCCCGATCGTGACCGGCGGCACGGTGCGTTACTGGATCTATTCGCCGAAAGGCGTGCGCGCCTCCGAGGTCGCGAGCCTGACCGTCATCGCCGGCCTGACCTTCTGGCTCGGGCTCGGCGCCATCCTCTGCGCCAGCCTGATCTATTCGGCCGATGCGGTGGCGATGCTGGCGCGCACGACGCCGCTGGTCGTCCAGGTCGTCGGCGGGCTCGTGGGCCTCGGCATCCTCGGCTATCTCACCTGGATCGCGACGGACGAGCGGACGATCCGCGTGCGCGGCTGGAACCTGCATCTGCCGGGGCTGGGCACCACGCTGGGCCAGATGGCGCTCGGCGCCTGCGAGGTCTGCGCGGCCGCGGCCGTGCTCTTCGTGCTGCTGCCCGGCGGCTACGGCCTGGAATACCCGACCTTCCTGGCCGCCTATATCTTCGCCTGCCTGATCGGCATCGCCAGCCATGCGCCCGGCGGACTCGGCGTGTTCGAGGCGACGATGCTCGTCGCACTCAATCGCTTCCCCTACGAGCAGGTGCTGGGCGCGCTGCTGATCTTCCGGGTGGTCTACTACATCCTGCCCTTCATCCTGGCGCTGGTGCTGCTGGCGCTGAACGAGATGATCCGCCGCATCCGCCGCCACGAGACATAGGTGGCGTGCACAGCTCCGGAGCCTCCCCGTCATTCCGGGGCAGGCGCAGGCGTGAGCCCGGAACCCGGAACCGATACCATCACGAATTTTGAACCGCGGCCTGACAGCGCCTTTTGGGGAAACGGCATCAGTTCTGGGTTCCGGGCTCTTCGCCACGCGAAGCCCCGGAATGACGGCAGCGCGTAGACAAGCCGGCGCGACCGAGCTTCGAGGGCCCCGACCCTATTTCATCGCGACGATGATCAGCAGGAAAGCCAGCATCAGCAGGAGCAGGCGGAAGCTCCAGTTGATCCGGCGCAGTTCATCGGCGCTGCTTTCGTGCCAGTCTTCCTCAGCCGCGTGGATGCTTTCCGGCATGGGAGCGGCAGCCGGCGTGATCTCGACCGCGGCAGCCGGAAGCGAACGCGGCCGCCATTCGATGGTCTCGATGAAGCCGCGGGCGGGCTGAGCGGAGCGGCCGTCGGCGCCGAGGCCGAGATACCAGTCGAGCGGTTCGCCGTTCGGGCGCCCGCGATCCTCCTCGCGGATCCAGAGGCTGGTCGTAGCGCTCAGCGAAATGTCCTGAGCGAGGCCGGACAGCATATCGGCCTTGAGCGCCTCGAACACCGCCGGTGCCAGGAAAGCCTCGGCGAAAGGCCGCGAGGCGCCGTCCTCGTCGCGACAGCCGAGCATCAGCAGCAGGCGCGGCTGATCACCGGCCTGCGAGAGCGGCCGCAAGGTCAACGCGATCGTCCCCGTCTCGCCCTCGACTCCGGCGCGGCGCAAGGCGCCATCCGTGACCGTCGCCGCGGCGAGCAAGCGCCGGCTCTCTTCCAGCCTGCCGTCGCGGCTTTCGAAGCCGCCGACGAAGCGGAGCCCCGAGGCCGAGAGCCGGAAGCGCCGCGCGGCATCCTGCACATAGCGGGTCGACAGGCCTTCGATTGCCATCCGCCCGTCGCTGACCGATACGCTGCGCGCCACGCCTGATTCGTCCATGTCCCCGTCCTGTTCCGCCGCGACGATAGCAGCTTGGCTGGCTCGCGTCAGGCGAGGCTCCTGACAGCGTCACGACGATGCCGCAGGATAGAGGCATCCTCGGCCGATCAAGGAGGCAAAAGACGATGGCAGACGAACTCGTGCTCTATACCAACCCGATGTCGCGCGGGCGCATCGCCCGCTGGATGATGGAGGAGATCGGCCAGCCCTATCGCGCCGAGATCCTCGGCTTCGACGGGTCGATGAAGAGCACCGAATACAAGGCGCTGAACCCGATGGGCAAGGTGCCGACACTCGTCCACGGCGACACGGTCGTCACCGAATGCGCCGCGATCTGCGCCTATATGGCCGACGCCTTTCCGCAAGCCGGGCTTGCGCCCGCGCCGGAGAGCCGGCTGCGCGGGCCGTATTATCGCTGGATGTTCTTTGCCGCCGGCCCGGTCGAGGCCGCGGTCAGCAACAAGGCCTTTGGCCTGGAAGTGCCGCCCGACCGGACTCGCTCCATCGGCTACGGCACCTATGCCGATGTGATGGACACGCTCGAATATGCGCTGACCCGCAGCGAGTACGTCGCCGGCGATCGTTTCAGCGCCGCCGATGTCTATGTCGGCTCGCAGGTGCTGTGGGGGCTGCAATTCGGCACGATCGAGAAGCGGCCGGCCTTCGAGGCCTATGGCGCCCGCATCGCCGGCCGGCCGGCGGCAAGGCGCGCCGCCGAGATCGACGATGCGCTGATCGCCAAGATGCAGAAGCCGCAGTGATCTTGCCGCCATGCGCCGGGAAGCGCGCCCTGCGCATGGCCCATGGCCGGCTGGACCGGTTGCCGTGCGTGGCCAGCAGGGCTAATCCTGCGAACAGAATCTCGCCCGCCGCTGCCGGATGACCGCAGCCGCCGGGTTCTCGCAGCAAACATCGCGATCGCCATGAACGACATGTCCGCCATTGCCCGGCCGCGCCACGGCATGGGCTTCTACCCCTTCGTGGGCCTCACCGCCGCGCTGATGGCGACGAACGCGCTCGCCATCGATTCGATGCTGCCGGCCCTGCCGCAAATGGCCGAGGCGCTCGGCATCGCTGAGGCCAACCAGCGGCAATGGATCATCACAGCCTATCTGCTCGGCTTCGGGGTTTCGCAGATCTTCTACGGCACGATCTCGGATCGCTTCGGCCGGCGCCCGGTGCTGCTGACCGGTCTTGCCGTCTATGTCGTCGCCAGCATCGCCGCCGCCTTCGCCGGCTCCTTCGAAGCGATGATGGCGGCGCGCGTGCTGCAGGGCATCGGCGCGGCCGCGACGCGCGTGCTGGTCGTCTCGATCGTGCGCGACTGCTATGCCGGCCGCGAGATGGCCCGCGTGATGTCGCTCGCCATGATCGTCTTCCTGGCCGTGCCGATCCTGGCGCCCTCGATCGGCCAGGCGATCCTCTGGGTTGCGCCCTGGCGCTGGATCTTCGGCGTGCTGACCAGCTTCGGCGCCTTCGTGATGCTCTGGGTGCTCCTGAAGCTACCCGAGACCCAGCACCCGGAAGATCGCAAGCCGATCGAGCCGGCGAGTGTGCTCGCCTCCTTCCGGACCACGCTGACCAGCCGCATCGGCGTCGGCTACATGCTGGCCATGGCCTTCGTGCTCGGCGGCCTGTTCGGCTTCATCAATTCGGCGCAGCAGGTCTTCGTCGACGTCTTCCACGCGCCGGAACTGTTCACCACGATCTTCGCGCTGATCGCGATGTTCATGGCGGCCTCTTCGCTCCTGAACTCGCACATCGTCGGACGGCTCGGCATGCGCCGCGTCTCGCATGGCGCCCTGCTCGGCTATATCGCGCTGACCGGCATCCATGCGCTGGTCGCGCTGGCGGGGCATGAATCGCTGTGGAGCTTCGCGATCCTTCAGGGCGGGGCGATGTTCTGCTTCGGACTGATCGGCCCGAATTTCGGCGCGATGGCGATGGAGCCACTCGGCCATGTCGCGGGAACGGCCTCCTCGGTGCAAGGGTTCGTGACGACGGTGATCGGCGCGCTGCTCGGCTTCTATATCGGCCAGCATTTCAACGGCACGGTCGTGCCGCTGACGCTCGGCTTCGCGCTCTGCGGCCTCGCGGCGCTGGTCGTCGTGCTGATCGTGGAGAAGGGCCGGCTGTTCCATCCGGCGCCGGGCCGGTCGTAGGGTCGGACTGAAGACCGTCCTTGGTCCTCATCCTGGGACGTTTCGCCCTCGCACCGCCGCCCAAGGCGACGGGAATGCCCGGAAATCCGCTTCGGCCCAATGGAGGCCGAAAGCGGTCAGCCTAGGCTCGGGAAAGGCGCCGCCATCGCCTTCCCGCAGAGCGCTCGAGACGCTCAGGTCGTCTGCAGGTTCACGGCCGAGTTCTTGCCCGTCTTCCGGTCCGGCTCGAGATCATAGCTGATCTTCTGCCCCTCGTTCAGCCCGCGCAGGCCGGCCCGCGTCACCGCGCTGATATGGACGAAGACATCATTGCCGCCGCCATCAGGGGTGATGAAGCCGTAGCCCTTGGTCTCGTTGAACCATTTCACGGTTCCCGTACTCACATGCCGTTCCTTCCATAGGCTCGCCGGTTTCCCCCGGCTGCGCAGTGTAGAAAGCAAATCGCCCCGGTTGCAACGACGCGCTGCACAACCGGTTCCGCGCCTGCGAAAAGCCGGCCGCAATGTCCCCCGCGCAGGACCGCCGCCGAAGCAAGCCGCTTGCGGTCGGGGCGCCGCTCGCCCATGAACGGCGCAAGCTTGGATCATCGCGCATCCTGTCAAACGCGGTCACGATGATCCATCGCATTGGCGCTGCATCGGATTTGTCCAAAAAAGGTGGATTCCGCTTTTTGGTCCGGTGCAATGGAGCGAGGGAGCAGCAGAATGAGCAATTATGTGATCGAACCGCCGGCCGTGACGGCCGTTCCGGTCGCGGGCGGCGGCTCCTTCCCGGTGCGCCGCGTCTTCTGCGTCGGCCGCAACTATGCGGAGCACACCCGCGAGATGGGCGGCGACCCCGACCGCGAAGAGCCGTTCTTCTTCACCAAGCCAGCCGATGCGCTGCTGATCAACGGCGCCGACATGCCCTATCCGACCAAGACTAAGGACCTCCACCATGAGATGGAGCTGGTCGTCGCGATCGGCACCGGCGGCAGAGACATCCCCGAATCCGAGGCGCTGGCCCATGTCTATGGCTATGCCGCCGGCCTCGACATGACCCGCCGCGACCTGCAGGCCGCCGCCAAGAAGGCCGGACGTCCCTGGGACATGGCCAAGGGCTTCGACCTCTCCGGCCCGATCGGCGAGATCGTGCCGGCGAGCCGTGCCGGGCACCCCAGCGCCGGCAAGATCGAGCTTACTGTCAACGGCGTCGTGCGGCAGACCTCCGACCTCGCCAAGCAGATCTGGAATGTCGAGGAGACGATCGCTTATCTCTCCGGCCTGGTCGAACTGAAGCCGGGTGACCTGATCTTCACCGGCACGCCGGAAGGCGTCGCCGCCGTGAACAAGGGCGACGTGCTCGAAGGCAAGATCGCCGGCGTCGGCACCGTCCGCACCCGCATCGCCTGATCAGACGGACAGGATAAGGACACCATCATGCGCCTCACTCCCGACGCTTCCGGCGTCTTCCCGATCGCGCCGACCCCGTTCAATCCTGACGGCAGCATCGACTGGGCCTCGGCCGACCGGCTGTTCCAGTTTTATCACGACATCGGCTCGGACGGCGTCACCGTGCTCGGCATCATGGGCGAAGCGCCCAAGCTGGAGCCTGAGGAATCGGTCGAGCTGGTCAAGCGCTGTGTCGCCCGGATGGGCGGCAAGCCGATCATCGTCGGCGTCTCGGCGCCAGGCTTCGCGGCGATGCGCTCGCTCGCCCGGCAGGCGATGGATCTCGGCGCCGGCGGCGTGATGATCGCCCCGCCGCCTTCGCTCCGCACCGACGACCAGATCACCGGCTATTACGCGCAGGCCGTCGAGGCGATCGGCAGCGACATCCCCTTCGTCATCCAGGACTATCCGCTGACGCTCTCGGTGGTGATGACGCCGGCGGTGATCCGCAAGATCGTCATGGACAACCCGTCCTGCGTGATGCTGAAGCACGAGGACTGGCCGGG
>JBDHTM010000021.1:0-54677 GCA_039808685.1 Allobosea sp.
CCAAGAACTTCATGGAGCAGGCGCCGTGGATGTCGGTGGCGCCGGGTGTCTGCATCTTCCTCGCCGTGCTCGGCTTCAACCTGCTCGGCGACGGCCTGCGCGACGCGCTCGACCCGAAAGAAAACTAGACTTCAGGGATATGCCCATGTTCACGACCCGCCCCGAAATCCTCGGCACCTTCGGCGTCGTCACCTCGACGCACTGGCTCGCCACAGCCTCCGGCATGGCGATGCTGGAAAAGGGCGGCAACGCCTTCGACGCCTGCGCCGCCGCCGCCTTCGTGCTGCAGGTGGTGGAGCCGCATCTCGTCGGCCCGGCCGGCGACATGCCCGCCCTGTTCTATTCGGCCGAGACCCGGAAGGTCGAGACGCTCTGCGCGCAGGGGCCCGCCCCGCAGGCCGCCACCATCGCGGCCTACAAGGCGCTCGGCCTCGACCTGATCCCCGGCTCCGGCCTGCTCGCCACCGTCATCCCCGGCGCCTTCGGCGGCTGGATGACGCTGCTGCGCGACCATGGCCGGCTCAAGCTGCGCGACGTGCTCGAACCCGCGATCGGCTATTTCGAGAACGGGCATCCGATGCTGCCGCGCGTCTCGGATTCGATCCGGGAGCTGACCGACCTGTTCACCAACGAGTGGTCGACATCGGGCGACGTCTATCTGCCCGGCGGCAACGTGCCGGAGGCGCGCAAGCTCTTCGCCAACAAGGCCGCGGCCGAGACCTACAAGCGCATTCTCGCCGAGGCGGAAGCCAGGGGCAGCGACCGGCAGGAACAGATCCAGGGCGCCTATGACGCCTGGTACAAGGGCTTTGTCGCCGAGGCGATGGACCGCTTCTGCCGCACACAGGAGGTGATGGATTCCTCCGGCCGTCGCAACAAGGGCCTGCTGACCGCGCAGGACATGGCGAACTACCGGCCGACCTACGAGACGCCGACCTCCGTGACCTATCACGACTGGGAGGTGTTCAAGATCGGGCCCTGGGGCCAGGGCCCGGCCTTCCTCCAGACGCTGAAGATCCTCGAAGGCGTCGATCTCGCCGGAATGGGGCCGGCGAGCCCCGACTTCGTGCACCATGTCGTCGAGGCGATGAAGCTCGCCTTCGCCGATCGCGAGGCCTATTACGGCGACCCGGATTTCGTGAAGGTGCCGCTCGCGACGCTGCTCTCCGAGGATTATGCGGCCGGGCGGCGCGGGCTGATCGGCGAGCGCGCCTCGCTGGAGCTGCGGCCGGGCATCGTCTCCGGCTACGAGGCGCAGGTGGCGCATGCCATGAGCGCGCTCGGCGCCATCGCCCAGCCCGGCCAGGGCGGCGCCAGCGTCGGCGAGCCGACCATGGCTTCGATGGTCGCGGCCGGGCGCAAGGGCGACACTGTCCATATCGACGTCATCGACAAATGGGGCAACATGATCGCGGCGACGCCCTCGGGCGGCTGGCTGCAATCCTCGCCGGTCATCCCGGAGCTCGGCTTCCCGCTGAATTCACGCGCCCAGATGTTCTGGCTGGAAGAGGGGCTGCCGGCCTCGCTCGCGCCCGGCAAGCGTCCGCGTACGACGCTGACACCCTCGCTCGCCTTCGAGCACGGCAAGCCCCGCCTCGCCTTCGGCACGCCGGGCGGCGACCAGCAGGAGCAGTGGCAGCTCGGCCTGTTCCTGCGCCGCGTCCATCACGGCCTCAACCTGCAGGAGGCGATCGACCTGCCGCTGTTCCACACGCAGCATTTCCCCTCCTCCTTCTATCCGCGCACATCGCGGCCCGGCCACATGATGATCGAGGAGAGCATCGGCGCCGCCGCCATCGCCGAACTGGAGCGCCGCGGCCATGCCGTCGAGAAGGCCCCGGCCTGGACGGTCGGACGCCTGACGGCGGCCGAGCGCGGCGATGACGGCCTCTTGCGCGCCGCCGCGACGCCGCGTCTGATGCAGGCCTATGCCGCGGGGCGATGACCCCCGTTGCCATCCCTCTTTGCCGTCATCCCGGGCGGAGCGAAGCGTAGACCCGGGATCCATGCCTGATCCTTGGCTGGAAGCGCTCCGGCATGGATCCCGGATCAGCGCCGCTGACGCGGCTTGTCCGGGATGACCGCAGGGTGGAAATTCAGTCCGATCTCAAGACTTTCTGAGGAACCGCAGATGACTTGGTCCATCGTCGCCCGCGATGCCGCGACCGGCGCCTATGGCGTCGCCGTTTCGACCTGCGCCTTCGCCGTGGGAGCCCGCGTACCCTATGGCGGGGGGCGGATCGGCGCGATCGCGACGCAGGCCTTCGTCAATCCGCTCTACGGGGTCGATGGCCTCCGACTCCTGCAGGAGGGACGCTCGGCGGTCGAGATCATCGCGACGCTGACGGCGGCCGACGAGGGTCGGGCCCATCGCCAGCTCCATGTCATCGACCGCGACGGCAAGATCGCCGCCTATACCGGGGCGGCCTGCATCGACTGGTGCGGCGCCGTCGACGGGCCCCAGGTCTCCGTCGCCGGCAACATGCTGGCCGGGCCGGAGGTCGTGCAGGAGACGCTGAAGGCCTATATCGCCGCATCTGCGCTGGACTTCGACGAGCGTTTGCTGGTCGCGCTCGAAGCCGGCGAGAAAGCCGGCGGCGACAAGCGCGGCAAGCAATCCGCCGCCATCCGCATCTGGAACGGCGAGCCGGTGCCGAGCATCGATATCCGCGTGGACGACCACACGGATCCGTTGAAGGAGCTGCGCCGGCTCTGGCGCGTCGCGCATCAGCGCTCGGTGCCGTTCCAGCAGGCCTCGCCTTCGCGCGGGCGCCCAGCCGGCGTCACCGACCGGGCAGAGCTCGACCGCCTCTGCGCGGAATATGCCGCCGCCTGGAACGCCCAGCACCCGGAGACCTGACCGGCCAAACGCATTCTCGCTGCGCCTGTCGCGTGGTAATCTGACGTTTCGTCATCCTGTCATGCCGACGAATGGAGAATGCGATGGCCGATCCGGACCACGAGGCTCTCCAGAGGCGCATCGCCACGCTGGAGGCGCAGATCGCAGCCCTGCTGCAGGCGATTTCGGCGGACCGGAGCGGCAATGTCGTCATCAACGCTCCGGGCTCGCTGACCGTCAATTGCGGCTTCGGCATTGCGCTCACGGCCGGCGGGCCGATGACGCTGACGGCAGGCGCCACCCTCGCCGTGACCGCGGGCTCCAACGCCAATCTCGTCATCGGCAACCGCCTGCGCGTCAGCAGCAGCCATGAAGCCACGTTCGAAACGCGGAGCTTCAACGTCAGTGCTGCCGTGGGTTGCGCGATCGACAGTGGGCAGAATTTCGCCGTCACCGCCGGCAAGGACATGGCGATGAGCATCGGGAAGGATATGACCGTCCGTGTCGGCAAGGCGCTTGCCATCGAGAGCGCCGATGGAGCCAGCCTGAAGAGCGGCGATGCCAGGCTGAACATGAAGAAGGACGGCAGCGTCGAGCTGCAGGGTCACGACATCACGATCAGGGCTTCCGGACGCCTCGAAGCCAAGGCGTCCGGCAATGTGATGATCAAAGGATCGAAGATCCTTCAGAACTGAGCCTTCAGGTCAGCTTGCCGCGCGCCGCGACCGGCAGTTCCCCGACCAACTTGTCGCCGCGCACGGTGATCAGCCGATCGACCATGTTGACGACGACGCAGACATGGTTCGGCACGATGCGCACGACCTCGCCGACGAGCGGGCGCTTGTTCGAGGCGGAGAGATCGAGGAAGCCGTGCTCCTCGGCGAACTGCGCGATCCTGGCCGCCGGATACTCGAGAATATAGCCGTGCCCGTCGAGATTGCCCTTGTCGCTGGTCAACGTCTTCGAGCCTGAATCGAGGATACCGCGCTGAGGCCCCGCCCGGCTCACCACCGTCGCATAGACCATGAGCGCGCAATCCTCGAGCGTCGCGACGCCGGCCGCGATCTGCATGCGGTCGTTGAAGATCGAGGTGCCCGAGCGGTGCTCGGTCGAGCCCTTCAGCTTGCCGATATGGGGCAGATTGGGCGAACCGCCGGTCGAGACGATATCGGCCTTCAGGCCGGCGTCGCGCAGGCCGGCATTGGCGGTGTCGAGGAAGACCTGCGTCCGCTCCCAGCCATCCTCCGGCGGGTACATCAGGAAGCCCGCGAAGCGAAGCCCAGGCGAGGCCGCGACCATTTTCGCCAGCTCCACCGCCTCCCCCGGCGTCTCGACGCCGGCGCGCTTGCGGCCGGTATCGCATTCGATGACCACCTCCAGATCACGGCCCGCGATCTCGCCTGCACGCGGCAGGCCGGAAATGGTGACCGGGTTGTCGGCCGCGACGATCATGCGGACGCGGCGCTGGAGCGCGCCGAGGCGGCCGAGCTTCTCCTCGCCGATGATATTGTAGCTGATCAGGATGTCGTCGATGCCGCCATCCGCCATGACCTCGGCCTCGCCGAGCTTCTGGCAGGTGATGCCGCGCGCGCCGGCCTCGATCTGGAGGCGCGCCAGCTCGGGCGACTTATGCGTCTTGATATGCGGGCGGTTGGCGAGGCCGGCCGCGTCGCAGGTCGCCTGCAGGCGGGCGATATTGGCATCGACCTTGTCGAGATCGATCACCACGGCGGGCGTGCCGTAGACGCGCGCGATCTGGGCGGCGAGCGGGGTCGCGGCCGGCTGGTCGACGGCCCGGGAAGTAGTCGCGGTCACGCTCATGGGTGCACCTTGACGATGACCTCGATCTCGACGGTCATGCGGTTCGGCAGCGAGCCCATGCCGACGGCCGAGCGGGCATGACGGCCGCGATCGCCGAGCACGGCGACGAACAGGTCCGAGCAGCCGTTGATGACCTTGGGATGGTCCGAGAAATCGGGGGCGGCATTGACCATGCCGAGCAGCTTGACGATCTCGACCCTGTCGAGCGAGCCCGCCGCCTTCTTCATCGCCGCTAGCAGGCCGAGGCCGGTCTGCCTGGCATGCTCATAGGCCTGCTCGACCGTGACATCGGCGCCGACCTTGCCGGTCGGATAGGTGCCGTCGGCCCGCTTCGGGCCCTGGCCCGAGAGATAGACCATGTCCCCGACCTGCTTGAAGCTGACATAGGTCGCGACCGGCGTCGGCACGTCCGGCAGGGTCAGCCCCAGTTCCTTCAGCCTGTCTTCGGCACTCATGGTGTTCTCCTCGAACGCTCTTGCCGCAGGGCTGCTTCAGCCCTGCAAATCACGGCGCATATAGCGGGCCGCATCGTCGTAGCTTGCGAGCTTGCGATCAAGCGCGGGGTCATGCACCTCGCGAAAGCCTTGCCGCCGCCAGAAGCCGGTCGAAGCGTTGACCGCGACCAGCGCCAGGCTCGTACAGCCGGTTGCGGCGGCCTTCCCGGCAATCGCGCTCACGATCGCGCCGGCCGCTCCAGTGCCACGCCCGGCCGGCAGCAGGGCGAGGTCGTGAAGATACCAGTTCGCGACTTCCCGCGGGATAGCGCCGAGCAAGGAGTTCAGCGCCGGGACCGCACCCGCCGGCCAGGGATGGCTGACGAGATAGCCCATGAGCGCGCCATTATCGCCGGCCAGCACATGGCAACCCTCGGGTGCCAGGCGCAGACGCTCGGCGAAGATCGCCTCGTCCTCGGGATAGTCCGGATGCACGACGGCTGCGATCGCCATCACGGCCGGCAGATCGGCCGGCGCCATGCGGCGCCAGCCCGTCTTGTTGGCCATGTACGCCTACGCCGCGACCTTCGGGAACTTGCCGGTCCGCTTCGGGTGCCACCACTTCCCCTTGAGCACGACACCCTCTGAGACGATCTTGCGGTCGCCGATCAGGTGCTCGCCGACGACGTCGACATAGTCGAACTTGCCTTCCTTGACGGTCAGGATCGTCGCGTCGCCGAGCGAACCGACCTTGAGCGAGCCGTATTCCGGGCGCTTCAGCGCCATGGCGGCGTTCACAGTCGAGGCTGCGATGACGTTGTTCAGGCTCATGCCCATGCACAGGAACTTCGACATGGTGGTGACCTGGTCATAGGCCGGGCCGTCGATGCAGAGCTTGTGCACGTCGGACGAGATCACGTCCGGCTCGAAGCCGTTGGCGAGCATGGCGCGCGTGGTCTTGAACGAGAACGAGCCCTTGCCGTGGCCGATATCGAAGATGACGCCGCGCTTGCGGGCGGCCAGCACCTCCGGCTTCACCGTGCCCTGCGCCGTCGCAGGCGCATTCGGGAAGGGGCGGAAGGCGTGGGTCAGCACGTCGCCGGGACGCAGCATGCCGATGACTTCCTCATAGGACGGCGGCGGATGGTCGATATGACACATCAGGGGCATGCCGACCTCGTTGGCGACCTGCAGCGCGATGTTCAGCGGCACGGTGCCGGACGTGCCCGAAGCATGCAGGCCGACTCGGACCTTGATGCCGACGATGTAGTCGCGGTTCTTGTCGGCGACCTCGGCGCAGTCGATCGGGTTCATCAGGCGCAGGTCGCCGCTCTCGCCGACCATGACGCGATGGTCGAAGCCGTAGATGCCGGCATGCGAGACGTGGAGATAGGCGAGGATGCGCGCCTGGCTCTGCTCGATGACGTGCTTGCGGAAGCCCGGCCAGTTGCCGGGGCCGGCCGAGCCGGTATCGACCGAGGTGGTGACGCCGGAGAGCCGGCAGAATTCGTCGGCGTCGATGCCGAGCGAGGTGCCGCCCCAGTAGACATGGGTGTGCAGGTCGATCAGGCCCGGCGAGACGATATAGCCGGAGACGTCGCGGATTTCCTTGGCCCCCTTCAGGTCCTTCCCGAAGCCGGAGACCTTGCCGTCCGTGAAGGCGACATCGAGGATGCCGTCATGCTTCTGGGAGGGGTCGATGACGCGGCCGCCCTTCAGGATGAGATCGTGGGTCATTTTCTGCTCGCAGCTCGGGTCTCAATGCTAAAAAACGCGGTCATCCCGGGCGACCGAAGGAGACCCGGGACCCATGCCGGAACGGTTCAGGCATGGATCCCGGATCTCCGCTTCGCTGCGTCCGGGATGACTCGCGGGTGAAAAACGCCATCACACCGGCCCCACCGCGCCCTTGCGCTCGACGATCAGGCCATAGGCCTGGGGCTCGCGATGCCTGGCGAAGTTGAAGGTCGAGGCCTTGTAGCTCTTGCCGAGGTCCATGTCGCAGCGGGCGAGGACGAGTTCGTCGCCCTCGGTCACCGCCTGTGCCACGACCTCGCCGGTGGGCGCGATGATGCAGGAGCCGCCGATCTGGTCGACGCCGGCCTCCAGCCCCGCCTTGGCGACGCCGACGACCCAGGTGGCGTTCTGGTAGGCGCCGGCCTGCATCACGAGCTGATTGTGGAAATTGCCGAGCCGGTCATGGTCCGGGGCCGGGGGGTTGTGCTTGGGCGTGTTGTAGCCGAGCACGATCAGCTCGACATCCTGCAGGCCCATCGAGCGATAGCTCTCGGGCCAGCGGCGGTCATTGCAGATCATCATGCCGATATTGGCGCCCATCGTCCGCCAGACCGGCCAGCCGAGCTCGCCGGTCTCGAAATAGCGCTTCTCCAGGTTCTGGAAGGGCGCGGCCGGGCGATGCTCGGGATGGCCGGGCAGATGGATCTTGCGATACTTGCCGACGATCGAGCCCGATTTGTCGACGAGGATCGCGGTGTTGAAGCGGCGCTTGCGCCCCTCCTCGAAGGCGAGCTCGCAATAGCCGAGATGGAAACCGACGCCGAGGCGCTTGCTCTCCTCGAAGAGCGGCGCGGTCTCGTTCGAGGGCATGGCGCTCTCGAACCAGCTGTCGATCTCGGCCTCGTCGTCGATCCACCAATGCGGGAAGAAGGCGGTGAGCGCCGCTTCCGGGTAGACCACGAGATCGGCGCCATGGCTCTTCGCCTGCCGCATCAGTTCGACCATGCGGGCAACGGCCGAGGCCCGGCTCTCATCACGCTGGATGGGGCCGAGCTGAGCGGCGGCGACGGTCAGGATGCGGGTCACGTCAGAGGCTCCAGATAAAGATCACCCCGCGGCAAGGCTTTCAGGCCCTGAGCCGGCGCGTCAAGCGCCGGCAATGCGGGGCGTGGGTTGTTCCAGCGGCAGGACTGCGTCTCAGAGCGTCTTCGCGAGCCTCGGATCGAGGGAGTCTCTGAGGCCATCGCCAAGCAGGTTCACCGCGAGCACGGTGATCGACAGGAAGACGGCCGGGAACAGAATGATGTGCGGCCGGACCTGCCAGAGCGCCCTGCCCTCGGCCATAATGTTGCCCCAGGAGGGGGTCGCCGGCGGCACGCCCGCGCCGATGAAGGACAGGATCGCCTCGACGATCATGGCGCTGGCGCAGATATAGGTCGCCTGCACGCTCATCGGCGCGAAGGTGTTTGGCAGGATGTGCCTGACGATGATGCGCGGCACGCGCGCGCCATTGGCCACCGCCGCCTCGACATAGGGCTGCTCGCGCAGGCTGAGCACGACGCCGCGCACGAGCCGCGCGACGCGCGGGATCTCGGCGATGGTGATGGCGATGATGACGTTCTGGATCGAGCCGCGCGTCAGCGCCATCAGAGCGATGGCGAGCAGGATCGGCGGGATCGACATCATGCCGTCGATGATGCGCATGATGACGCCGTCAGCCCAGCGGATGAAGCCGGCGAAGAGTCCGATCGCCAGCCCGATGACCGAGGACAGAAGCGCGACGCTGAAGCCAACCAGCAGCGAGACGCGGGCGCCGTAGATCACGCGCGAATAGACGTCGCGGCCGAGCATGTCGGTGCCGAACCAGTAGAGCTCGGAGGGCACGCGCGTGCGGCGGGCCGGCGAGATCGCGGTCGGATCGGTGGTGCCGAGCCAGGGCGCGAAGATGCCGATCAGCGCCATCAGGATGAGGAGCCCGCCGCCGACGGCGACGGATGGGTGCCGGCGCAGATAGCGGCGGAAACGGGCGGCGCGGCTGAGCTCAGCCTTTACCGGTTCAGCGGCGGGCGCTGCGAGGGATGTTTGCGCGGTCAATAGCGGATCCTCGGGTCGACGAGGGTATAGGTCAGGTCGATCAGCAGGTTCACGAGCACGTAGACCAGGCTGAACATCAGCACGACGCCCTGGATGACGGGGTAGTCGCGGCGCAGGATCGCATCGACGGTGAGCCGGCCGAGGCCGGGAATGGCGAAGACGCTTTCGGTGACGACGGCGCCGCCGATCAAGAGCGCGATGCCAATGCCGATGATGGTGACGATCGGCACCGCCGCGTTCTTGAGCGAATGCAGGAAGAGCACGTCCTTCTGCGCCACGCCCTTGGCCTGGGCGGTGCGGACATAATCCTGCTGCAGCACCTCGAGCATGGTGGCGCGGGTGATGCGGGCGATCAGCGCGATATAGACGAGGCCGAGCGTGACCGCCGGCAGGATGAGGTTCCTGAGCCAGGGCCAGAAGCCCTGCGCGATCGGCGTATAGCCCTGCACCGGCAGCCAATCGAGCTTGAGCGCGAAGAAATAGGCGAGGAGATAACCGACGACGAAGACCGGCACGGAAAAGCCGAGCACGGCGAAGCCCATCGCAGCCTTGTCGACCCAGCTGCCCGCCTTCCAGGCCGCGACCACGCCCATCGGTACGGCGACCACGACCGCGAAGATCAGCGTCAGCACCATCAGCGAGAGCGTCGGCTCGATGCGCTGGGCGATGAGCTGCGTCACCGGCAGGTTGGTGAAGATCGAGGTGCCGAGATCGCCCTGGATGACGCGGAACGACCATTCGGCGAAGCGCACGAGATAGGGCCGGTCCAGGCCGAGGCTGGCGCGGATGCGCTCGACGTCCGCCGGCGAGGCCTGGTCACCGGCGATGATGGCGGCGGGGTCGCCCGGCGCGATATAGAGCAGCGAAAAGACGAACAAGGCCACGAAAGCCATCACGGGGATAGTCGTGACGATGCGCCTGACAACAAATGCAAGCATGGGGCCGTTCGACCTCGTTCAGAGCGGTACCAGGAGCCGCGGCCCGGACTTCTTCCGGGTCGCGATGAAGCGAGGCAGCGGAGCCGCCTGGCTCCGGAAGGCGGAGCGGCCGGCCGCTTCGCGTGGGGCGGTCAGCCCTTCTTGACGTCCCAGAAGAACGGCAGGGGGCCGCTGACGACGCCGGTGACGTTCTTCCGCCACGCCTGATAGCCGAGATAGAAGCCCGTCGGCGCGAAGACGACGTTCTCGACCGCGGCCTTGTTGAGGCGGCCCATCGCCGCCTTCTCCTCGGCAAGGTCGTTGGCGTTGAACCAGTTGGTGACCTCGGTCTCGACCGCCGGAACGTCGGGCCAGCCGAACCAGGCCTTGTCGCCATTGGCGCGGATCGCCGTATAGGCGGCCGGGTTGATGCAGTCGGCGCCGGCATGCCAGGTGTGGAACATGCTCCAGCCGCCCTGCCCCGGAGGGGTCTTCTGGGCGCGGCGGGAGCCGACCGTGCCCCAGTCCGTGGCGACGAAATCGACGTTCATGCCGATGCTCTTGAGCAGCGCGGCGGTGACGTCGCCCATCGACTTGGTCGCCGCCATGTCCTGCGCGACGACGCAGACCACCGGCTCGCCCTTGTAGCCGGACTCGGCGAGGAGCTTCTTGGCCTCCGCGACATTGCGCTTCTTCAGGATGTCGCCGCCTTCCTCGGTATAGAGCGGCGTGCCCGGGGTGAAGAAGCCCGGCAGCGGCTTCCAGAGCTTGTCGTCGTCGCCGACGACGGCGCGCATGTAGTCTTCCTGGTTCAGCGCCGTCAGCACTGCCTGGCGCACCTTCAGGTTGTTGAAGGGCGGGAAGAGATGGTTCATCCGGAAGGCGCCGACATTGCCGAGCGGGTCGCCGATATCGACATTGATGTCCTTGTGGCCCTTCAGCACCGGCACGAGATCGGCGAGCGGGGTCTCCCACCAGTCGACCTCGCCGTTCTGGAGCGCGGCCGCCGCGGTCGCGGCGTCGGGCATGATCACCCATTCGACGCGGTCGACGAGGATGTTCTTGCCGCCAGCGAGCCAGTCCGCTTTCTCGGAGCGCGGCTTGTAATCCGCAAATTTCTCGAACACCGCCTTGGCGCCCGGCACCCAGTCGCTGCGCAGGAACTTCATCGGGCCGGAGCCGATATATTCGGTGATCTGCGTGAACGGGTCGGTCTTGGCGATGCGCTCCGGCATCACGAAGGAACAGGGCGCGTTGTTCTTGGCCAACGCCAGCAGCATCTTCGGGAAGGGCTGCTTCAGCGACCATTTCCAGGTGAGTTCGTCGACGGGCGCCAGTTCCACCTGGATGGCGCGGAGCATCAGGCCCATCGGATCGCGCGCCGACCAGCGCACGAGGCTCGCGACCACGTCCTTGGAGGTGACGGGCGAGCCGTCATGGAACTTGAGGCCGGAGCGAAGCTTGAACGTCCAGGTCAGGCCGTCGGCGGAGACCTCTTCCGTCTCGACCATCTGGCGCTGCGGCTGGAACTTCGAATCGATGCCGTAAAGCGTGTCCCAGACCAGCGCCGCGGCATTGCGGACCACATATTGCGTTCCCCAGATCGGATCGAAATTCGCGAGATTGGCCTGCGGTACGAAGCGTAGCGTCTTGGCCGGACTTTGCGCGAGGGCCGGCATCGCCAGCCCTCCGGTCGCGGCCGCCAAGCCTGCGCCCGTCGCGGATTTCAGAAACGTCCTGCGATCCATCCTGCTCTCCCCTGAAGCGGCGCCTCTGAACGGGCTGCCTTTGCCGCAAGTTTGGGCAGAAAAAATCCGCCTGACAACTCGCAGCAGCACCCGATAGAGCCCGCCAAACCGCTTGCACGGTTCGTGCCAGACGGAACTTCCATAGGGAGAACCCGGCGTTTCAGCTCCCGGGCAGGCTTTTTCGGTCCAATCCGGGAAAAGCGAAAAAATTTCGCGCCTTAAATCGGCTTCACCGGCTCATCTACACGGGCGAAGGGACGCGCCTGTTCGAAGGCCGCCGCTGCCCGCAGCACAAGGGCATCCCGGCCAAAGGCGCCGACGATCTGGAGCCCGGCCGGGAGACCCGCCCTGGTCAGGCCGCAAGGCACCGAGACCGCCGGCTGCTCGGTGATGTTGAAGGGATAGGTAAAGGGCGTCCAGCGCGTCCAGTCCTCGCCATAGGCACCATGCTCGGGCGTGTCGCGCCCGACCGCGAAAGCCGGCAGTGGCAGGGTCGGCGTCAGCAGCAGGTCGTATGTCCGGTGGAACTGCGCCATCCGATAGGCGAGCGCGTTGCGCTGGTTCAGGAGCGCATCGACATAGGCCGAGGCCGCGATGCGCTCGCCCTGCTCCGCCACCGCGACGAGGCCAGGGTCCATCTGCTTGCGCCCGGCGGCGTCGATGCTCTTCAACGCCAGCGCCGCGCCGGAGGCCCAGAGCGTCATCAGGATGTCAATCGGATCGTCGAAGCCGGGATCGACCTCCTCCACCGTCGCGCCGAGCTCGGCGAAGACTTGGGCAGCCGCAGCGGTCAAGGCCGCGATCTCCGAATCGACGGCCACGTCCCGGCCGAGGCGCGGCGACCAGGCGACGCGCAGACCTCGGACTCCACCCTTGAGCCCGTCGACATAATCCGGGGGCCGGTCCGTCAGCGCCGTCATGTCGCGTGCATCGGGCTGGCCGATCACCTTCATGGCCAAGGCCGTATCAGTGACGGTGCGCGTCAGCGGCCCAAGATGGGCGAGGAAGCCCATGACCGAGATCGGCCAGGCTGGGACGCGGCCATAGCTCGGCTTCAGGCCGACGACGCCGGTGAAGGCAGCGGGAATGCGCACGGAGCCCGCGCCGTCCGTGCCCATATGGAGGCAGCCGAGATTAAGCGCGGCGCAGACCGCCGCGCCCGAAGAGGAGCCGCCCGGCCCGGTGCCGGTGTTCCAGGGGTTGCGGGTAATGCCGGTGGCGGGCGAATCACCAACGCCTTTCCAGCCATATTCCGGCATGGTGGTCTTGCCGAGAAAGACCGTTCCCGCCTCGCGCAATCGCGCGGTAATCGGCGAATCCTCGGGAAAGGGTGCGTCCGAGGCGATGGCCGAGCCGCGCTGCATCGACCAGCCGGCGACGCCGAGATTATCCTTGATCGTGACCGGCACGCCGTCCAGCGGGCCGATCGCCTCGCCCTTCAGCCAGCGCGCCTGCGAGGCTTCGGCCATGGCCAGCGTCACCGCCTCGTCGCGGACTGCGAAGGCGTTGACCGCCGGCTCGAAGCGCTCGATCCGGGCGAGCGTGTCCTTCGCGACCTCGACAGGGGAGAGCAGCTTGCTGGCGTAAAGCGGGCCGAGATCGGCGGCGGAAAGCGAGGCGATCGTCGTCATGCAGGGACCTCTCAGGCGTTGGCGACGCGCCAGGCGGTGGTAAGCAGGATATTCGCGCCGGCGACCATGTCGTCGTCGGTGCTGAACTCGGCCGGATTATGCGAGAGCCCGCCGATCGAGGGGATGAAGACCATCGCTGTCGGGCAGAGCCGCGCCATCATCTGGGCGTCGTGGCCGGCGCCGGAGATCATGCGGCGGATCGGCAATCCGAATTCGCCGGCGCTGCGCTCGACCTCGGCGATCAATTCCTCGGCGAAGGGCGTGGCCGGGAAGCGCGCGAGGTCGCGGAAGGAGATCTCGATGCCGTCGCGCTCGGCGAGCTCGGCGCAGAAGGCGCGCACCGCAGACTCGGCCTGGGCGAGCGGGGCATCGAGCGGGTTGCGCAGGTCGAGCGTCATCACCACGGTTTCGGGCACGACATTGACGTTGCCGGGCTGGACGCGGATGACGCCGCTATTGGCGAGCTGATTCGGAATCGTCTTGGTCAGCTCGTTGGCGAAGATGTTGATGCGCGCGGCCGCCAGCCCCGGGTCCTTGCGATAGGCCATCGGGGTCGTGCCGGCATGGCTCGGGCGGCCCTTCAGGGTGAGCTCGAGCCAGCAGATGCCCTGGATGCCGGTGACGGCGCCAAGCCCGCCGCCCTCGTTCTCGAGGACCGGCCCCTGCTCGATATGCATCTCGAGATAGGCGTGGGCCGGCAGGAAGCCCGGCTTCTCCGCTCCCTCATAGCCGATGCGCTTCAATTCGGCGCCGAGCCCGACGCCCTCGGAATCGAGTTCCGCGTGCGCCGCCTCGACGCTCATGCCGCCGGCCCAGACATAGGAGCCGAGCATGTCGGGATGGAAGCGCGCGCCCTCCTCGTTGGTGAAGGCGATCACCGCCATGTCGCGCTTCGGCGTGAGGCCGGCATCGCGCAAGGCGGCGAGAACCTCGACGCCGGCGACGACGCCGAGCGCGCCGTCGAAGCGCCCGCCCGTGCCGACCGTGTCGATATGCGAGCCCATGATGACGGCCGGGCCATCCTCCTGCCCCTTCAGGATGCCGACGATATTGCCGATCGCATCGACGCGGGTATCGAGGCCGAGCGCCTTCATCTGGCCGACCAGCCAGTCGCGGCCCTGCCTGTCCTCATCGGTCAGCGCGAGCCGGCGGCAGCCGCCTTCCGGCGTCGCACCGATCTTCGAAAGCTCGGCCAGGCGCGAGGTCAGCCTCGCGCCGTCGATCCTCAGATTGGTGCTCATCGGTTCAGGCCCTCCGTCGTCGGCAAGGCAAGATGCAGACCGCGGCGGCGCTTGTCGACCCGCGTCCAGCGCATCGGCTTCGGACGGTGAAGCGCGTGGCGGCGACTATTTCGATGCTCCGATCGGCGGTAGAAGCGGCGCCCCATGTCCGCAATCGCCGAATCCCGTCCGCATCGTCCCTGGCTCGCGGAAGCCCGCGCCATGCTGGCCCTGAGCTGGCCGATGGTGCTGACCAATGTCGCGCAGACCGCGATGACGGCGACCGACGTCATCATGATGGGCCATCTCGGCCCGGATTCGCTGGCGGCCGGCGCGCTCGGCACCAATCTCTACAACGCCGCACTGATCTTCGGCATCGGCGCGATGGGCGCCGTCGCGCCGATGCTCGCGATCGAGCTCGGCCGCAACAGGCACGCGGTGCGCGACCTGCGCCGCACGGTCCGGCAGGGCTTCTGGGCAGCCGCCACCATGGTCGGGCCGATGTGGCTCATCCTCTGGCAGGCCGAATTCATCCTCACGGCCATGGGACAGGACCCCGCGCTGTCGAAGGCGGCTGCGTCCTATATCCACACGCTGCAATGGGGCCTCCTGCCCTTCTTCCTTTATCTGTGCCTGCGCGGCTTCGTCGCTGCGTTGCAGCGGCCGCGCTGGGCCTTCATCGTCGTGCTCTTCGCGGTCGCCTTCAACGCCTTCGCCAACTGGTGCCTGATGTTCGGGCGGCTCGGCTTTCCGGCACTCGGCCTGCCCGGCTCCGGCATGGCGACGGCGCTCTCCTCGGCCTTGATGTTCCTCGGCCTCGCGCTCGTCGTCTCGCTCGACCGGCGCTTCCGGCGCTACCAGGTGTTCGGCCGCTTCTGGGTGCCGGACTGGCCGCGCTACCGTGCCTTCTGGCGCATGGGCCTGCCGATCTCGCTGACGCTCTCCTTCGAATCGCTGATCTTCTACGGCGCCGCTTTCATGATGGGCCTGATCGGCTCGACCGCGCTCGCCGCCCATGCCATCGCGATCCAGATCGCCTCGCTCGCCTTCATGGTGCCGCTCGGCATCGGCCAGGCCGGGACCGTGCGCGTTGGGCGCGCCTTCGGCTCCGCCGACAAGGAGGGTATCCGGCGCGCCGGCATGATGGCGCTGATCCTGGCGCTGAGCTTCATGAGTTTCACCGCGTTCCTGATGGCGACCGTGCCGCATTGGCTGATCGCACCCTTCCTCGATCGCTCGAAACCCGGCGCGGAGGCGGTGGCGCAGATCGCAGTGATCTTCCTGTTCTATGCCGCCGTCTTCCAGATCGCGGACGGCGCGCAGGTCATCGGCTCGTCGATCCTGCGCGGACTGGGCGATACGCGCCTGCCGATGATCCTCGCCGGCATCGGCTACTGGGGCATCGGCTTGCCGCTTTCGGCCGCGCTCGGCTTCCTGACGCCGCTCGCGGGCCGCGGCATCTGGATCGGGCTCGTGACCGGGCTCTCGGTCGTCGCCGTGATGATGCTGTGGCGCTGGTGGGCCCGCGAAAGACTCGGGCTTCTCAAATGGGGGCTGCACGAGGCGGCCTGACTTCCGCAAGCCGGCGATCCGCGCTGTTGCCGAACGGCCACAGCGTTGCGTTGACACAATTTGGCCATCTCCTGTTCACCCCACGGCCATCTCGACAACCTTCAACGAAGGCCGTCAACGGCGCATGGAACCATGGCGTCGTTCCACTGTTCATTGTCGCCTGCAACGCCGAGTTTTCCGTCGATGTCTCCCGTCCGCCCGTCCGCCTCCCCTCTCGCCCGGCCGACCCGCCGCGTTTTCGCGGCCCTGAGCCCGCTCTTCCTCGCCGCCTGCGTCAGCCAGCGCCAGCAGCCCGTCCAGGTCGCGCATCAGGGCCCGCATATCAGCGCCGAGTACCTGTCGATGTATGGCGAGCGGCCGGATGAGCAGCACCCTCTGCCGGCGACGGACCTGACCGAGGTCGAGCCGCAGTTCCTGCGCCGCATCGTCACCTACCCGACCCCCGAGCGGCCCGGCACGATCGTCGTCGATACAGACAACCGCTTCCTCTATCTCGTCCTGGAGGGCGGCAAGGCGATCCGCTACGGCATCGGCGTGGGCAAGCAGGGCATGTCCTGGCGGGGCCGCGCCACGGTCGCGCGCAAGGCGCAGTGGCCGCGCTGGACCCCGACGGCGGCAATGATCGCCCGCGAGCCGGAGCGCAACCGCCCCTGGGCGGCCGGCATGGCGGGTGGCCTCGAGAACCCGCTCGGCGCCCGCGCCCTCTATCTCTACCAGGGCAACCGCGACACGATGTACCGCATCCACGGCACCTCCGAGCCGTGGTCGATCGGCAAGTCGGTCTCATCGGGCTGCATTCGCCTGTTCAACCAGGACATCATCGACCTTTACAGCCGCGTCCCGACCGGCACGACCGTCGTGGTCCTCAATCGCGGCACGCTGCAGGCGCCGTCCGAGGTCGATGAGATGCCGCCGCCGGACGACGATTTCGGCAACATCTGACGCCAGTCGCGTCGACGCCTTGATACCGTCACAGGACGATCCCACCTCTTGAGCGCGGCGCAACCGCGCCGCCCAACGAGAGGAGATGACGATGACGCCGCAGGAACGCGACGTGATCGCCGGGATTTTCGACCGCCTGAAACAGGCGGCCAATCAGCCCCGCGACCCCGAGGCTGAGAGCTTCATCGCAGAACGCCTGCGCGAGCAGCCCTATGCGCCCTACGCCATGGCCCAGGCGGTCTATGTGCAGGAGCAGGCGCTAACCAACCTGCACCAGCAGGTCGAGAGCCTGCAGGCACAGCTGCGCGAGGCTCAGAGCCGCGCGGCCGAGGCCGCCCAGCCGCAGGCCGGCGGCTTCCTGTCCGGCATCTTCGGCGGCGGGTCGGTGCCGCGCACCGGCTCGGTGCCGCCTGTGCCGCCTCGCGGTGATGCCGCCGCGCCTTCCGCCGCCTGGAGCACGCAGCCCCAGGCTCAAGCCGCTCCGCAGCAGGCCATGCCGATGCAGCCGCAGGCGCCCCAGCCCGGCCCGTGGAGCAACCAGCCGCAGCAGCCGTCCCGCGGTGGTGGCTTCATGGCGAGCGCGCTGACCACCGCGGCCGGCGTCGCCGGCGGCCTGATGCTCGGCAATGCGCTGACCAGCGCCTTCAGTGGCCTCGGCGGCAGCAAGTCCCCGAGCCAGTTGGCAGGCGATACCAGCTCCGGCAACACGGCAGGTGCGGCCTCGCAGCAGGCCGCCTACGATCAGGGCGCCAGCGACCAGGCGGCCTATGACCGAGGCGCCTCCGACCCGGCCGCGCAGGATAGCGGCTACGGCCAGGGCTATGACGGCGAGGCCAGCTATAGCCACGCGAGCCAGAACGACAGCCAGGACGACGACAACGATCCCGGCTTCGACGATGGCGGCGGGGACGACGACAGCTGGGTCTGACCCGGCCGCGCCTGCCCTTTGAAAAGTCGATCGACCAAGCCAGCCCGCCTCTCCGAGGCGGGCTTTTTGCTGTCTGCTCCAATCCCGTCGCGCCGGAGTCTTGATTTAGAATTATTCTAATCTATTGTCCCAAGCATGAAGCGCGTCACCGACCTCACCGAAGCCGAAATCCTGGCCCTGGCCATCTCCAATGAGGAGGAGGATGCCCGCATCTATCTCTCCTTCGCGCAGCGATTGCGGGCGAATTATCCGCATTCGGCGAAGATGTTCGAGGAGATGGCCGTCGAGGAGCAAGACCATCGCCACAGCCTGCTCACGCTTTACGAAAGCCGCTTCGGCAAGGAGCTGCCGCTGATCACGCGGCAGGACGTGAAGGGTTTCCTCAAGCGCAACCCGGTCTGGCTGCACGAGGACCTGCAGCTCGATGCGGCGCGCAGGCATGCCGCCCTGATGGAGCTCGAAGCGAGCCGCTTCTATGCCGACGCGGCCGAACGCGCCCTGGATACCGGCACCCGCAAGCTCCTTGCCGATCTCGCCGAGGCGGAGCGTGGCCATGAAAGCCTGGCCGAACGGCTCGGCGAGGAACTCAAGACCTCCGGCGCGGCCGACGAGGAAGAGGAGACGCGCAAGCGGCTCTTCGTCCTCCAGATCGTCCAGCCGGCGCTGGCCGGGCTGATCGACGGCTCGGTCTCGACGCTGGCGCCGATCTTCGCCGCCGCCTTCGCGACGCATGATTCCTGGAACGCCTTCGTCGTCGGCCTCGCCGCCTCGATCGGCGCCGGCATCAGCATGGGCCTGACCGAAGCGCTCTCGGATGACGGCGTGGTGACGGGGCGCGGCCACCCCTGGGTACGCGGTGCCGCCTGCGGGCTTGCCACGACGATCGGCGGGCTGGGACATACCCTGCCCTACCTGATCCCCGATTTCTGGCTGGCGACCGCGATCGCCGGCATGATTGTGGCCTGCGAGCTGGTGGTGATCGCCTGGGTGCGCTGGCGCTATATGGAAACGCCCTTCGCCTCGGCGATCGTCCAGATCGTCATCGGCGGCCTCGCGGTGCTGGCCGTGGGCATCCTGATCGGGAGCTCGTAGAGGTTCAGCAAAGCGGGGACCCCCCGTCATTCCAGAGCGGCCCTTGGGCCGCGCCCGGAAGCCAGAACCGATGCCGTCAGAATTTTGAACGATTCCCACCCCGCCTCTTGCGGAAACGGCATCGGTTCTGGATTCCGGGCTCTTCGCTACGCGCAGCCCCGGAATGACGGCAGAGGCCCAGCAGACGGCAGGATATCAGATCACCAGCACCTTCGCGCCGACGCGGACGCGCTCGTAGAGATCTGTCACGTCGTCATTGGTCATGCGGATGCAGCCCGAGGACACCGCCTGGCCGATCGTGTTCGGCTCGTTGGTGCCGTGGATGCGGTAGAGCGTCGAGCCGAGATACATGGCGCGCGCGCCCATCGGGTTCTCGGGGCCGCCGGCCATGAACCGCGGCAGGTCGGGCCGGCGCTTCAGCATCTCGGCCGGCGGCGTCCAGCTCGGCCATTCCGCCTTGCGGGTGATCGTCTTCATGCCGGCCCAGGAGAAGCCCGGCCGGCCGACGCCGATGCCATAGCGCAGAGCCCGGCCGCCCGGCTGCACCAGGAAGAGGAAGCGCTGCGGCGTGTCGATGATGATCGTGCCGGGCTTGTGCGGCCCGTCATAGGCAACCTCCTGCTTGCGGAAGCGCGGATCGACGATCTGCTGGATGCCCTGCTGCGGCTCGACCGGCTCGCCCAGCGCAGCCATGCGGCGGCCGGTGCGCGGTTGGCGGGCCGCCTCGAACGGGTCCGGCTCGTAGCCGCCCTGCGGCTGCATGCGCTGGCCATAGGCATAGCCGCCCGGGCGATTATAGACAGCGCCGCTGCGGCCATAAGGCGTCGGGTCGCGACCGGTCATCAGCATCTCGATAAAGCCGCCGCCATAATTGCCGCGACCGCCCGAAGCCATCGGGTCGTTCGGCGCGGCATAGCCGTAGTTCTGGCGATAGCCCTGCGCGGCGACCGGCCCGGCAGCCAGAACTCCGGCAACGGCGAGGAGCGGAAGGAGGATCGTTCGACGCATGACGCAAATACTCTCGACATCGATTGCCGGAAGCCTTGCGACGCGCCCTCAAAGGAATGGTGAATCGTTGACTCTCAAGGGCAGAAACCGGCCTTAAACCGCTCAATTCGCGGAATTAACCTTAGCGGGCCCTCAAGCGACAAGGTGAAGGAAAGCTTGCCGGCCTGATCTCAGCGACACGCCGCGCGCCGGGCGAGCCAGCGCAGCTTCAGGCAGCTGCGCCAGCGGCCAACATCGCAGGCCAGGATCACGGCGGCATAGACCGACCCGCCAAGTCCGACCTGAAGCGGCAGCTCAAGCCACGCCGGAAATGCGCCACGCAGCGGCCAGATCGCGAGCCCCATTGCGGCACCGGCGGCGAAGACACAACCGATCTCGCGCAGCGGCGGAAGGACTGGGAGCGCAGGCAGGGCGATCACCGCCATGACCAGCAGCGCGGTGAGATAGGCTGCACTCTGCGCGATCGGGACCGACATCGGCGCCAACACGCCCGGCACAGCGAAGATGATGGCGAGATTGACGGCCAGTCCGGCCAGCGCAGCGAGGATGGCCACGAGCGTGCGCTTCGCCAGCAGGAAGACCGGGGCGAGCGCCGCCTGGAACAGCGCGATCGCTGCGAAGCCCGGCAGCAACAGCGCCATGTGAGCGGCGAAATGGCCGCGGAAGCTCGGGGGCACGAAGAGCCGCTCGAAGGCTGGCAGGACCAGCCAGAAGCCAAGCGCAGCCGGCAGCACGCAAGCGAGCACGGGAACCATGTTGCGAGCGATGCGCTTCTGGGCGGCGATGCGGCCCCGCGTCTCGTCCAGGCGGATGACCTCGCGCAGCAGCACGATCTCGAGCATCGAGGCCAGCATCGGGAACAGCCTGAGCCCGATATCGGAGGCCAGCGAGAAATAGCCGGCTTCGGCGAAGCCAAGGCTCTCGGCGAGGATGGCGCGGTTGATGAGCGGGATCGCGGCATAGACGGCATTGCCCGCGACCAGCGGCAGAGCATAGCGCGCGAAACCGCGCACCAGGTCGGTCCGCAAGGCGCCAGAGGCCGGCTTCGCATCGGCCAGACGCCGGCGCACCGCCAGGACAGCGATAACCGCGCTGAGCACGCCGCCGAGCAGCACGACGGCCGGGTCGTGTGTCCACCAGGCACCGCCGACCATGAACAGCAGCGCCGCCGCGCTCCTGATGAGGACGAGCCGGGCATAGGCCGCGTCGAGGAAGCGGGCGCGGGCGATGGCCGTGTGATAGTCGAACCAGCCGGCCGCGACACCGCCCGCGACTGATACCATCAAGAGCGCCGCCGGAAGCCCGGCATCGACACGTGCGAGCAGCGCCGCGGCCAGCAGTGCGCAAAGCGACAGGCCGACGCCGGCGAAGAGCAGGTCGAGCGTCGCCCGGATGCCGGGGTCGCCTTCGCGGCTTTGCAGGGAATAGAAGCGGACGACCGAGAGCTTCAGCCAGTCGAGCAGCGCCGTGTTGACGAGCACGATGGTCGCGGCGCCGATGGCGTAGAGCCCGAAAGCCTCCGGGCCGAGGATCAGCGCCACGAGCAGGCCGAGGACGAAATTCAGCCCGGCATTGACGATGAAGGGCAGAAGAACGGTCATCGTGCCTTCGCCACTCCGTCCTGCCTCCTGCGTTGCCACGATCGCAGCCCGCGACTCAGACCAGCCGCGCAGCCCGCTCGGGCGGAGGTAGCCGGACGGGACGATATTTCCAAGGGGAAGCTGCAACAGCGCGCTATCCCGCCCTGCCGCCACGGCATTGGGCGATGCGTTCCCGCATCTTCACGGCGGCAGGATTTCCCCCTAAGGCAGGCCCATGACGCTGCCTATCCGGCCTGCCCGCGACGACGATTCCGGCCCGCTCTCCGCCCTCATCGCGGCGAGCTTCGCGGAATATCCGGGCTGCATCTTCGCCGAGGAGGAGTTGCCCGAGCTGCGCCGGCCGGCATCCTATTTTGCGGCCAAGGGCGGCATGCTCTGGATTGCCGACGGATCGGACGGTCGCATCGCCGGCTCGCTCGGCATCGCGCCCGTGCCCGGGCAGAACGCCGCCGAGCTTGCCAAGGTGTATGTCGACCCGACCTACAGGGGCGCCGGCTTGGCGCAGGCCCTCTTCGCCAGGGCGACCGACTTCGCGGAACAAGGCGGCTTCGCCGAGATGACGCTCTGGTCGGATACGCGATTCACGCGCGGCCATCGCTTCTACGAAAAGCTCGGCTTCCTGCGCTGGCCGGGCGAACGCTATCTGGGCGACCTCTCGGAAAGCTGGGAATATCATTTCCGCAAGCCGTTGCGCTCCGGCCGGTGACCGCGGCCGTCGCCTTCCGGGCTGCGCTCGGCATCGCCCTGCTCACCGCCATGGACGGGGTGATCAAGGGCCAGATGCAGCAGCATCCCTTCATCGTGGCGCTGTTCATGCGCTTCGTGATGGGCGGGCTCTGCGCATTCGCAGTGCTTGCGATCGCACGCCCCGGCCGGCCGACCCGCGAGAGCCTGATCGGCAATACCCTGCGCGTGCCGCTCGTCGTGCTGACCGCCGGTAGCTTCTTCTATTCGGTCTCGGTGCTGCCGCTGGCGGAGGCGCTGACGCTCTCGTTCCTGGCGCCTGTCTTCGTCGCGCTGCTCGGCGGGCTGCTGCTGAAGGAAAAGATCGACGGGCGCATCCTGCAGGCGCTCGGCTTCGGGCTTGCCGGCATGTTGGTGATGGTCTGGCCGCGGCTGCAGGGCCATGTCAGCGGCGCCGGGCTCGGGGTCGCCGCCGCACTGTTCTCGGCGGTCAGCTACGCCTTCAACCTGATCCTCCTCAGGCGCATCGCGGTCAGGGAGCACCCGACCGTCATCGTCGCCTTCCAGAATGCCGGCCCGGCGATCTGCCTCGCCGTGCCGGCCTGGTATGCCTTCGTGCCGATGAGCCTCGGCGATCTCGCGGCATATCTCTTCGCGGGAGCGCTCGGCGTGGCAGGGCACTTCACGCTGACCTCGGCCTATGCGCGCGCCGCCGCCTCGCGACTCGCTCCGATCGAATATACGGCGCTGATCTGGGCGAGCCTGCTCGGCTTCTTCGTCTTCGGCGAGGTGCCGCTCTATACGACCTATCTCGGTGCGCTGCTGATCATCGCCGGCGCCGTCGCCGTCAGCCGGCGGTAGCATCGAGGTCCCATCCCCGCGGTCGTCCCGGGCGAGCGCAGGGAAACCCGGTAGCCATTCCGGGACGCCCCCCTGTTTTCAGCTTCGATTAAGAACGCGCTGTCTTCGCCGGGAAGACCATGCAGGTCTCGGTACCGTGAGCGAGCAGCTTGCCGCGCGCATCGATCAGCTGTCCTTCCGTCGTGATCACAGCGTTTCCGCGATGGATCAGCTTGCCCTCGCAGCGCACCGGGCCGCTATCCGGCATGACCGGGCGGACATAGTTCAGCTTCATCTCCAGCGTGGTGTAGCCCTCCCCCGGCTTCAGCGTGGCGTGCGCCGCGCAGGCCATCGCGGAATCGAGGATCGTCGCGGTCCAGCCGCCATGGATCGTGCCGAGCGGATTGAAGAAGCGGGCGGAAGGCTTGCCGACGAACACCACCCTGCCCTCGTCGGCCTCGGCCAGCTCGAAATCCATGGCGTCGGCGAAGGGCGGCGCGGGGTTGGTGCCTGCGATGATCCCGCGCAGGAAGCTCAAGCCATCGCCCGCGACCAGTTCCTCGCGAGACACCACCCCAACCACGCGCTTCATGCCGATCTCCATTCGTGTATCTGCACGATAGAGACAGGATCAGGCTATGGTCAACGGGTGAGAAAGGCTTCAGCGCTCGCCGCGCGCGGCCCGGCGCAGCGCCTTGAGGCCGTCGCGGGTCTCGCGCCAGCGTTCCTCGCCGAAGCCGCCCTCGATCTTGTCCTGCGCCTCCCGCCAGTACGGGATCGCCGCCTCGATCGCGGCCCTGCCCTTTTCGGTCACCGCATAGACCGAGGCCCGGCCACGGCACTCGACCGGCTCGACCATGCCCTCGGCCGCCAGAAGCTGGAGATTGCGCGTCAGCGAGGTCCGCTCCAGCGCGAAACGCTCGGCGAGCTCCGTGACCGATTTCCATTGTCCGGTTGAGAGCGCCGAGAGCAGGACGAACTGGGTGATCTTGAGTCCGCTCGGGCGCATCGCCTCGTCATAGGCCCGCGTCACCGCCCGCGCCGTCATGCGCACATGCAGCGCGACGCAAGAGCGGGCGATGGCGTCGAGACGGGGGTCGGGGGCGGGCGTCGTCATTCCGCCATGTTAGCGTGTTCAAGCGCTGCTGCCAGCAGGCGTGAAGCGCCCTGCGACACCACATCCGCCGAGTTCACTTTATCGCGGGGTACTTCCTTGACTCTCCGGACCCCCGCGCCTATCTCCGCTGGCACCTGTTAGCACTCTCACTTGGTGACTGCTAACAGCCTCCCCCGGGAACCCATCAGCGGCGCCCGAACCGAATAAGACCGAGAGGAAGACAGAACCATGAAGTTCCGTCCGTTGCATGACCGCGTCGTGGTCCGCCGCCTTGACAGCGAAGAGAAGACCAAGGGCGGCATCATCATCCCCGAGACCGCCAAGGAAAAGCCCCAGGAGGGCGAGGTCATCGCCGTCGGTTCCGGCGCGCGTGACGAGGCCGGCAAGCTCGTTGCCCTCGACGTCAAGAAGGGCGACCGCGTCCTGTTCGGCAAGTGGTCGGGCACCGAGGTCAAGATCGATGGTCAGGACCTCCTGATCATGAAGGAATCCGACATCATGGGCGTCGTCGGCTGATCGCCGCCTGACCGCTCTCTTCCGTTTCAAGTTCTAAGGAGTAGCTCTCATGGCTGCCAAAGACGTCAAATTCGGCACTGAAGCCCGCGACAAGATGCTGCGCGGCGTGGATGTCCTCGCCAATGCCGTGAAGGTCACGCTCGGTCCGAAGGGCCGCAACGTCGTGATCGAGAAGTCGTTCGGCGCTCCGCGCATCACCAAGGACGGCGTCACCGTCGCCAAGGAGATCGAGCTTTCCGACAAGTTCGAGAACATGGGCGCCCAGATGGTCCGCGAAGTCGCTTCGCGCCAGAACGACCATGCCGGCGACGGCACCACCACCGCCACCGTCCTCGCCCAGGCGATCGTCCGTGAAGGCGCCAAGTCGGTTGCGGCCGGCATGAACCCGATGGACCTGAAGCGCGGCATCGACCTGGCGGTCGAGGCGATCGTTTCGGACCTCAAGAAGAACTCGAAGAAGGTCACCTCGAACGCGGAAGTCGCGCAGGTCGGCACCATCTCGGCCAACGGCGACTCGTCGGTCGGCGAGATGATCTCGAAGGCCATGCAGAAGGTCGGCAACGAGGGTGTCATCACCGTCGAGGAAGCCAAGACCGCCGAGACCGAGCTCGACGTCGTCGAGGGCATGCAGTTCGACCGCGGCTACCTCTCGCCGTACTTCATCACCAACTCCGAGAAGATGGTCGCCGAGCTCGACGACCCCTACATCCTCGTCTTCGAGAAGAAGCTCTCGTCGCTCCAGGCGATGCTGCCGATCCTCGAGGCCGTCGTGCAGACCGGCAAGCCGCTGCTCATCATCGCCGAGGACGTCGAGGGCGAGGCCCTGGCCACGCTCGTCGTCAACAAGCTCCGTGGCGGCCTGAAGGTCGCGGCCGTCAAGGCTCCGGGCTTCGGTGATCGCCGCAAGGCCATGCTCGAGGACATCTCGATCCTGACCGCCGGCCAGATGATCTCGGAAGACCTCGGCATCAAGCTCGAGACCGTGACGCTCAACATGCTCGGCCGCGCCAAGCGCGTGCGCATCGAGAAGGAGAACACCACGATCATCGACGGCGCCGGCAAGAAGAAGGACATCGAGGCCCGCGTCGCCCAGATCAAGGCCCAGATCGAGGAGACCACCTCGGACTACGACCGCGAGAAGCTCCAGGAGCGCCTGGCCAAGCTTGCCGGCGGCGTCGCGGTGATCCGCGTCGGCGGCGCGACCGAGGTCGAGGTCAAGGAGAAGAAGGACCGCGTCGACGATGCCCTGAACGCGACCCGCGCCGCGGTCGAAGAAGGCATCCTGCCGGGCGGCGGCGTCGCCCTGCTGCGTGCGCTGGCCTCGGTCAAGTCGATCAAGACCGCCAATGACGACCAGAAGACCGGCGTCGAGATCGTCCGCAAGGCGATCAGCGCTCCGGCCCGCCAGATCGTCGACAACGCCGGCGATGACGGCGCGGTCGTGGTCGGCAAGCTGCTGGAGTCGAAGGACTACGCCTGGGGCTACAACGCCCAGACCGGCGAGTACGGCGATCTGGTCAAGGCCGGCATCATCGACCCGACCAAGGTCGTGCGCACGGCGATCCAGGACGCGGCTTCGATCGCGGGCCTGCTGATCACCACCGAGGCGATGGTCGCCGACCTGCCGAAGAAGGAAGCCCCGATGCCCCCGATGGGCGGCGGCGGCATGGGCGGCATGGACTTCTGAGGAAGTCCAGCTTCTCGAAAGCTACCAGGAAGGCCCGGCGCAAGCCGGGCCTTTTTCGTTGGGCGATGATGCAGCGCCCTCAGCCACCGGGTGCGCCATGCGTTCACGGCGCCCCGCCGGGCTGCCTTCGCCATGCCGCCGCCATGTCTTCTCGCCTATAAAAGCGGCAAGCGCGCCGGTTTCTGACGCGCCAAACGGCAATCATCGGGAGAGGCTCATGACGACCTCCAAATTCCTCACCGGCGTCGCTTTCGCCGCCACACTGCTCGCCTCGCAGATCGCGCGCGCCGACATCACCATCGGCCTCGTCGCACCGCTGACCGGCCCGGTCGCCGCCTATGGCGACCAGGTCAAGAACGGCGCCCAGACCGCTGTCGACGTCATCAACAAGAATGGCGGCGTGCTCGGCGAGAAGCTCGTGCTGAAACTCGCCGACGATGCCGGCGATCCGAAGCAGGGCGTCTCCTCGGCCAACCTCCTGGTCGGCGAGAAGGTCAAGTTCGTGGTCGGGCCGGTGACCTCCGGCGTCGCCATGGCGGTCTCGGACGTGCTTGCCGAGAGCGGCGTGCTGATGGTGACGCCGACCGCGACCTCGCCGGCGCTGACGACGCGCGGCCTGACCAACGTCTTCCGCACCTGCGGCCGCGATGACCAGCAGGCCGACATCGCGGCTGCCTACGTGTTGAAGAATCTCAAGGATAAGAAGATCGCGATCGTCCATGACAAGGGCACCTACGGCAAGGGCCTGGCCGACGCCTTCCAGAAGGGCATCAATGCCGGCGGGCTCAAGGAAGTGGTGGCGCTGACCGTCAATCCCGGCGACAAGGACCTTTCGGCCGTCGTGACGCGCCTCAAGGCCGCGAATGTCGACCTGATCTATTTCGGCGGCTACCACCCCGAGGGCGGCCTGCTCGCCCGCCAGCTCGCCGATGCCGGCGTCAAGGCGACGATCATCGGCGGCGAAGGGCTGTCGAACACCGAATACGCGGCGATCGGCGGCGACCATGCCACAGGCACGCTCTTCACCAACGCGACCGACGCGCTGAAGAACCCCGACTCGGCCCAGGCCGTCGCGGCGCTGAAGGAGAAGGGCATCCCACCGGAAGCCTTCACGCTCAACGCCTATGCCGCAGTCGAGGTGCTCAAGGCCGCGATCGAGAAGGCCGGCAAGCCGGGCGACGCCAGCGGCGCGGCCAAGGCCCTGCAGTCCGGCATGCCGGTCAAGACCGCGATCGGCACGCTGACCTATGGCAAGACCGGCGATCTGAGCTCGCCGAGCTTCTCGATGTACAAGTGGGACGCCGGCAAGATCGTCGCGGCCCAGTGATCGGACGGCGGTCGCACCGCCTGTCCCGCCAGCTTCACGCCCCGGACGAGTCCCGCTCGTCCGGGGTGTTTCGTTTCCGGCGGGGCGCCTCGCGGCATTTTTGCCGGAGCGCGGTCATCCCGGACAAGCTGCGAAGCAGCGCCGATCCGGATCCCTTCCGGAGCATTTCCGATAGAGGTTCCGGAATGGATCCCGGGTCTCCCTTCGGTCGCCCGGGATGACCGCCCGGTTTTCCGGGCGCCGGTTGTCGAGCCAGTACACCTCGCCGTCACCTCTCCACCGGATGACAATTTGCTCATCCGGGCGCGCGGCCATTGAAAGGCCACTCCCGCTGCGACATGGTCCGAATCGTGGCTCTCAATCGTCTTCCGCCAGGATCCCGTCTATGCGCCTGTTGAGCATTCTCGTCGCCGTTCTGGCGGCCGCCACGTTGGTCTTTGGCCAGCAAGCCGGATCGGCCAGCGTGATCGGCATGGGCGTCGTCGGCCTGCTGCTGGCAGCAGTGACCTTCCGCTCGCCCGCCCTGCCCTTCTTCCTGCGGATCTTCTCCGGCGTCTTCGCGATCGAATATCTCGTGTTTGGCGCAGCGGCGATCGCCGCCCTGATCGGCTGGTGGCCGGCAGCGCTCGGCATCCCGCCTGTGCCGACGAGCCTGCCAACAACCGTCGGCGTCTTCGCGATCCTGATCTACGCGATTTCCTTCGTGCCGGTCATCGCCCGCATCGCGCGGCTGGCCTCGCCCTATTTCGAATCCGACGAGATCACCACTGCCAATCTCTGGCCGATTGGCCCGTTCAGGATCCGGCTGGGCGTGCTCGCCGTCTCGCTCTTCGTCCTCCTGATCGTCATCAACCAGGTGCAGGTCGGCATCTCGCTCAGGATCTCGTTCTTCAGCCGCGACATGTTCGACTCGCTGCAGAACAAGGATGCGCCGACCTTCTGGTACCAGATCTTCTGGGTGTTCGTGCCCTGGGCGACGATCTGGGTCGTCTCCAACCTGACCGAGCTGTTCGCCAACTACACGATCCTGATCCGCTGGCGTCAGTTCATGGCGAACGAGTATACGCAGCGCTGGCTCGACCATGCGACGCATTACCGGATCGCGCTTGCCGGCAGCGTCGACAATCCCGACCAGCGCATCGCCGAAGACACGCGCTCCTTCGTCAACCAGACCTATAATTTCGCGCTGCCCCTGCTCTCGCAAATCTCCACGCTGGTCTCGTTCTCGATCATCCTCTGGAACCTGCCTGTCGCCTTCACCCTGCCCGGCACCTCCTTCGTCGTGCCCGGCTACATCTTCTGGGTGGCGTTCTTCTACGCGGCGGCTGCGACCTGGCTCACTCACCTGATCGGCCGCCCGCTGATCCGTCTCGAGTTCGAACAGGAGAAGCGGGAGGCGAATTTCCGCTTCGCCCTGGCACGGCTGCGCGAATATTCCGAACAGATCGCGCTGATGGTCGGCGAGCCGACCGAGCGCAGCCATCTCGGCCAGCGCTTCCGCGATATCGTCGAGAACTTCTACCGGCTGGTCTGGCGCCGGCTGAAGCTCACTGCCTTCACCTTTTCCTACAACCAGGCCAGCGTGGTCGTCCCGACCATCATCCTGGCGCCTTATTTCTTCGCCGGCACGATCACGCTCGGCATCCTGCAACAGGTTTCGGGTGCCTTCGACCGGGTGCAGACGGCGCTGTCCTTCATCATCAACAGCTACTCCTCGATCGCCTCCTACCTCGCCTCGATCAACCGCCTGACCTCCTTCGAGGCGGCGATCGCCGATGCGCAGCACGGCGCGATCAGCGAGGAGGCGCTCGGCCGCGAGACCTCGCGCGACGAGAGCCTGCATATCCGCGACGCCACCCTCCTCCTGCCCAATGGCAAGCCGATCGTGAAGCTCGGCGCGCTCGACCTCGGCAAGACACGCTCGACGCTGCTGATCGGTCCTTCCGGTTCCGGCAAGTCGACGCTGTTCCGCGCCATTGCCGGTATCTGGCCCTTCGGCGACGGCAAGGTCGGCATTCCCGCCGAGGCGCAGATCATGCTGCTGCCGCAGCGTCCCTATCTGCCGCAGGGCTCGCTCAGGGCGGCCCTGGCCTATCCGGCCGAGGAAGGTGCCTATGACGACGCAGCGACCCGCGCCGCCATGGAGAAGGTCAAGCTCGGCCATCTCGCCGACAAGCTCGACGAGGTCGATCTCTGGGGACAGCGCCTCTCGGGCGGCGAGCAGCAGCGGCTGGCCGTTGCGCGCGCTCTTCTGAGCAAGCCGGACTGGCTCTTCCTGGACGAGGCGACCGCTTCGCTCGACGAGAAGCTGGAGGGCGAGATTTACGCGACGATCGACCGCGAGTTGCCAGAAGCCCGCATCGTCTCGATCGGCCATCGTGCGACGCTGCGCGCCATGCACGACAGCATCGTCACCATGGAGCTGAATGCGGACGGCACCTTCACGCCGACGCCGACCGCGAAAGTCCCGGTGGCCTGAGCCCCTCGCATCAGGGCCACAGCGAGCGCTGCTCGCCAAAACAAAAGGGTCGCTCGCGCGACCCTTTTGACATTCGATCCCCTGCACGAGAGGCGCCTGGAAAAGGAAGGCCTCGTCAGAGCGAGCGGCTGAGCGTCACTTCGCCGGCACCACCCTTGAGAACGAGGCGGCCCTCGACGAGATCCCATTTGTTCGTCGCGCGCAGCGCCAGCAGGAGCGCCCTCTCGAAATCGAGCAGGCCCTTGTCGCAGCTGCGCTTGGTCAGCGCGATCGGGCCGACCGCAAAGCCTTGCTGGCGCAAGGGGTAGGCCGCCGCCGAGAAGGTGTTGCAGCCGCCGAAGCCGGTGCCGCGCAGGTTCATATCGACCATCAGGGTCGCGCGGCGGTCCTGGACAGGCTTGCCGTTCAGCGCCACGACGCTCCAGCTCGCACCGAGCGGGAAGGTCTTCTCCTGCTGCGAGATCGGCGTGCCCATCGCCTGGTATTGCTCGCGCGTCGGCTGACCCTCCTTGCCGCCGCGGCGCTGAGCAGCGGCTTCGCTCGAAACCAGCATCGGCACCATCAGGCTCGCAAGAACGGCCGCAAGGCCAAGGCGTCGGATCATGATCGTCTTACCTGCATTCACTCGCACGGCAACGCGCCGGGCTGTCAAACCGGTTAACGCCTAGAATCCAATTCGTTCAGGATCAAGGCTGAAGCTTGCGCGATCCCGTCATTCCGATGCTGCCGCGCAGCATCAGATGCGGGCGTTCAATCGCTCCAGCAGCCGGTTCGCGCGGCGGAAGACATAGGCCGGGGCGCTGACGGTCACGTCGTCGGCGCCGAGCCCGTCGAGATGCTCGACCAGCGCGAAGACCGCCTTGTCCGGGCAGTGCAGCGTCAGCGGCGTGCCGGCGGCGGGCGCGCCGAAAGGCAGGCGGGCGCCGAAGCGCGCCTCAAGCGCGGCGAGCGCATCCGGGGTAAGGTCGAGCCTGGCCCGAACCTCGCGGATCGTGCGCCCCTCCTCCTCGGCCGCGATCCGCGACAGGATCGTCTTCGCCGCTGCCCTCGCCCGCTCGCCCCAGGGTGCGCGCGTAGAGGCGACGAGATTGGCCTCGGACGCCAGCATCACGCCGTCATCGAGCACTTTCAGCGCATTGGCGGACAAGGTCGCACCAGTCGTGGTAATATCGACCACGATCTCGGCCGTGCCGGCGGCCGGCGCGCCTTCGGTCGCGCCGAGGCTTTCGACGATGCGATAATCGGCGAGGCCGTGCTGCGCGAAGAAGCGGCGGGTCAGGTTCACGTATTTGGTCGCGACGCGCAGCTTCTTGCCGTGGCGCGCCCGCATCACGGAAGCGACATCGTCGAGATCGGCCATGTTGCGCACGTCGATCCAGGCCTGCGGCACGGCGACCACGACATTGGCGTGGCCGAAGCCGAGGGGGGTGAGCATCTCGACCGCGGCATCGGCATCCGACAGCTGCTCGCGGACGAGATCCTCGCCGGTGATGCCGATATGGGCGGCGCCGGAGGAAAGCTGGGCCACGATCTCGGAAGCCGAGAGGAAGGCGACTTCCGCACCATCGACGCCGGCGATGGCGCCGCGATAGTCGCGCTCGCCGCGCGACTTGACGAATTTCAGGCCGGCGCGGCCGAAAAAGGCGGTGGCGTTCTCCTGCAACCGCCCCTTCGAGGGCACGGCGAGGACGAGCGGGGCGTCGTTGTCCGGCATCTGGCTCATGCGGCGTCTCCCGTCAGGCGGTCGAGCCAAAGCGAGGCGCCGACAGCCGGAAGCGGCCGGCTCGCGCCAAGGCGCGCGAGGACGTTGTCATAGCGCCCGCCGCCGGCCACGGGCTTGCCGTCCCCCCGTGCCGTGTCGTGAAGCTCGAAGATGAAGCCGGTATAATAATCGAGATTGCGGGCGAAGCCGGCCGAAAAGCGGATCGCGCCGATATCGACGCCGCGCGCGGCGAGGAAGCCGGTGCGCTCGTCGAAGGCATCGAGCTGGCGGCCGATATCGAGCGAGGCCTGATCGGCCAACGCCCGCAGCGAGGCCGAAGCGGCATCGGGATCGCCGGAGATCGCGAGCACCTGCGCCAGCAGCGCCTTGACGTCGTCATTGACCGGGTTCTCCCGCTCGGCGGCACGAGCGAGGAAGCGCTCGGCGATATCGGCGGCGGAGCGTCCGCCGACGGTCGAGATGCCGGCGATCGAGAGCACGTCCTCCACGAAGGCACGGGCCGCCTTGGGATCCTGCCCTTCGAGCGCCTTGAGCAGGCCCGCATGGGCGGTCTCCCCGTCAGCCGCGGGCGGATCGAGCGCGTCGACGGCCTCCGTGCCCTTGCCCTGCACCACTGCGCGGACCAACCGACGGCGGGCGCCCTGCGGAACGGAGAGCCCATCGAGCAGCGCGCCGAGCACGGCGACATCGCCCATGACGATGCGCGGTTCGGCGAGGCCGAGCAGGGCCGTCGTCTCGATGGTCAGCGCCATGATTTCGGCATCGGCAGCGGCGAAATCATTGCGGCCGAAGGATTCGAGCCCGGCCTGCAGGAACTCGCCCCGCTCACTGGCCCGCATGCGGAAGACCGGGCCGGCATAGGCATAGGCCGCAGGCTCGGTCCGGCCCGAGGCGATGTGATCGAGCGCGACGGGGATGGTGTATTCGGGACGCAGGCACCAATCGCGGCCATCGGCATCCTGCGTCATGAAGATACGGCGGCGGATATCCTCTCCGGAGAGGTCGAGGAAGACATCGGCCGGCTGCAGGATCGCCGGCTCGGCATGCTCATAGCCCTCGCCGGCGAAGAGCGCGATCACGGTCTCGATGCTGGCGCGGCTTGCGGGCACGGCTCGTCCTGTCCTGTTGCGAGCGCCGCGCCGGATTTCGGCATCGGATCGCTCCGAAAAGGGAACGCCACTTTTCGGTCCGATGCTCTAGCAGCGACGCCGCGCATTTTCGAGGGATTTGAGGGAAATGGGTGAACGGGAATCGAAGGGTTCACAGAGAGGGCAGGGTGAGGGGTAGGCCGCTGGACGCTTTAGCCGCGAACCGACCGCTGCCGCGGTGAGCGTGTGCGCAACTGGTCCAGCGGCCGACACCTCACCCATGCCGCTCTCCTTACAGGAGAGGGGTTCTCGGCGCCCTTCAATAGTGCCGCGCCAGCACCCGTTTCACGCCCTCGACCAGTTCCGCGACCGGCACGGCGAACTGGGCCTCGGCCTGCCTGGCCTTGTGCTCGGCGGAATCCTTGATATCGCGGCCCACCGCCGCGAGTTCGGCGCCCAGGACGAGATCCTTGATGACGACGGTGCCCGCCTCGCGCTCCGACGACCCCTGAATAACCGCGCAGAACGCCTTGCGCCGGTCGGCATACTTCATCTGTGCGTTGAAGCCCGAGGCACCGAGATAAAGGTCGGCCCGGCATAAAGGCCTGCCGTCCGCATCCTTCGCCTGGCGCAGCGCCGAGACCATCGCCTGATAGCCCGGCATGAATTCCGGCGACTTGTTGTCCATCGCGGTGACGACGACGAGCGGAAGCTCGTTGCGGCTGTCGACGATCGGCGACTTCACCGCCTTCAGCGCCGAGAAGAGCCGCGAGACGCCGATCGAAAAGCCGGTCGCCGGCACGGGCTCGGGCCGAAAGCGGCCGACGAGGCCGTCATAGCGCCCGCCGCCTGCGACCGAGCCGAAGCGCACGACCTGACCGTCATCGTTCGTGACCGGGAAGGTCAGTTCCACCTCGTAGACCGGGCCGGTGTAGTATTCGAGGCCGCGGACGACGGAGGGGTCGATGATGATCCGCCCGAGATAGCCGGCCGCCGTGATCAGTTCGCGGATCTGTTCCAGTTCCGCGATGCCGGCCGTGCCGTTCTCGGCGCCTTCGACGAGACCGCGCAAATCGGCGAGCGCCGAGGCAGAAAGCTTGGCCGAACCTTCGCTGTCCTGAGCGTTGGACTTGCCCAGCTCGGCAAGCTTCTGGCCGAGTTCGAGATAGCGCAGGATGCGATCGGACTGCGCGTCGGAGAGGCCTGCGCCCTTGGTGAAGTCGCCGCTCTCGTCCTTGCGGCCTTCGCCGAGGAGTTTGCGGACCTCTTCAAGCGGGAACTTGTCGGCCTTGTCGATCGCGCGCAGCACGGTGAGGCGCGCGGCGGTGTCGATTCCGGCCGCATCCATCACGCCATCGAGCACCTTGCGGTTGTTGACCTTCACGACATAGTCGCCGCGCCTGATGCCGAGCTTCTCCATCGTGTCGGCGGCGAGCATGCAGATCTCGGCATCGCCTGCGACGGTGCCCGAACCGACGATATCGGCGTCGAACTGCATGAACTGGCGGAAGCGGCCCGGCCCCGGCTTCTCGTTGCGGAAGACGTAGCCCACGCGATAGCTGCGATAGGGCTTCGGCAGCGCGTCGAAATTCTCGGCGACATAGCGGGCGAGCGGCGCCGTCAGGTCGTAGCGCAGTGAGAGCCATTGCTCGTCATCATCCTGGAAGGAGAAGACGCCCTCGTTCGGACGGTCCTGATCCGGCAGGAACTTGCCGAGCGCGTCGGTGTATTCGACGAAGGGCGTCTCGACGGGATCGAAGCCATAGACCGAGAAGCTCTCGCGGATCACGGAGAGCATGCGCTCGGTGGCGGCGACATCGGCCGGGCCGCGATCGACGAAGCCGCGCGGCTGGCGGGCCTTCAGCTTGGCAGGGGCGGTTTTGTCGGCGGACATGGGGCGAACTCGGGCAATCAACTGAAAGTTGACTGCGGGTTAGACCGTACGGGCGCGAGGGGCAAGCGCGAGAGCGTCAATAGCCCCGTCGTCATGGTCGGGCTTGTCCCTACCATCCACGTCTTCCGCCGTCGCGTTCGGTGTTCAAGACGTGGGTGCTCGCCACAAGAGCGAGCATGACGCGCCCTACTCCGCGGCCGCCAGCGCTTGCGCCCGCAACGGCCGATCCTCGATCCCCGCCCGCGCCAGCTTCTCCGGCAGCGGCCCGCCGGTCGCCCAGTCCAGCAGTTCGGCCGTATGCACCACCGGTGTCGTCGCGCCCTTGTCCGAAAAGCCCCTCGCGAGCTGGATCATGCAGCCGATATTGCCGGTCGCGACCAGCATCGGCTTGGTGCGTTCGATATTGCCGATCTTGCGTTCGCGCAGCTTGCCCGCGATCTCGGGCTGGAGGATGTTGTAGACGCCGGCCGAGCCGCAGCAGATATGCCCCTCCGGCACCTCCTTGACCTTGAAGCCCGCGCCCGAGAGCAGGCGCTTCGGCCCGTCCTTGAGCTGCTGGCCATGCTGCATCGAGCAGGCGGAGTGATAGGCGATCGGCATCGCGACGTCGCGCACCGGGGCGAGCTCCAGCGTCTCCAGGAATTCGGTGACGTCCTTGGCCAACGCGGATACCTTCGCCGCCTTTTCGGCATAGGCAGGCTCGTTGCGGAACATGAAGCCGTAATCCTTGATCGTCGTGCCGCAGCCGGAGGCCGTGATCAGGATGGCGTCGAGCCCCTCGCCGTCGATCTCCGCCGTCCAAGCGTCGATATTGGCGCGGGCGAAGGCGAGCGCGTCGTGCTCCTGCCCCATATGGTGGACGAGCGCGCCGCAGCAGCCCTCCCCCTTCGGCAAGACGACCTCGACGCCGTGGCGGTTGAGCAGGCGGATCGTCGCCTCGTTGATGGCGGGATCGAGCACCGGCTGGGCACAGCCCGAAAGCAGGGCTACGCGGCGCTTGCGCTCGGCCGGCGGCGGGAAGCTTTGCGGACCTTCCATGGCGGAGCGCGTCGGCAAGCGCGCGGGAGCGAGTGCCAGCATCGCCTTCAGGCGCGAGCCGATAACCGGGATGACGCCGATAACCGGCGCCAGCGGCTTGCCGATCAGCGCCATCAGCATCGCCGCCCGGAAGCGGCCGGGATAGGGCAGGATCGCCGCCAGGACTCTGCGCAGCAAGCGGTCATGCCAGGAGCGGGTATAGGTCTCCTCGATATGAGCGCGGGCATGGTCGACCAGGTGCATATAGTGCACGCCCGAAGGGCAGGTCGTCATGCAGGAAAGGCAGGAGAGGCAGCGGTCGATATGCTTCACCACCTCCTCGGTGGCGGGCTTGCCGTTCTCCAGCATGTCCTTGATCAGGTAGATGCGCCCGCGCGGGGAATCGAGTTCGTCGCCGAGCAGCAGATAGGTCGGGCAGGTCGCGGTGCAGAAGCCGCAATGCACGCAGGTCCGCAGGATCTTCTCCGAGGCCGGCATGCGCGGATCGGAAGCAAGGCGCTCGGGGGTGAAGTTCGTCTGCATCGGTTCAGGCCCCGCCCTGCCAGGCTCTGATCCAGTCCATCGGCCAGAGCAGCATGATGACGTTGAGGGTGAGGTTGTCGCGGATCAGCCAGCCAACGATCAGCTCCATGGCGAGGGCACTCGTTACCGTCAGCCAGACCGGCGCCAGGCGCGCGATCAGGAAGCCCAGCACCATCGACAGGATGTCGCTGACCGAGTTCAGGACGCTGTCGCCGTAATAGTCGAGCGAGATCGTCGCCGAGCGATAGTGCTCGATCACGGTATTGGTGTTCTCGGTAATCTCCCACGCGCCTTCGACCATGATGGCGAGCAGCAATGCCAGCCCGAAGGAGATCGGCAGGCCGGAGGTGCGGCGGATCAGCCAGAACAGGCCATAGAACAGGAAGCCATGGATGATGTGGGAGAACGTATACCAGTCGGCGACGTGCTGGGAGTTCTCGGAGGACATTACCGTGCCCTGCCAGAGCTTGATCGTCCCGCATTTGCAGATCGGCTCGCGCCCCATCCAGAACAGGATCGCGGCGACGCCGGCGATCAGGAGGCCAGCCAGCAGCACGAGCGCGACGGGGCCGAGCCGGTTGGGCGCCCAGCTCGCGCGGAGGTGGCGGGGTTCGACGGGAAGCGTGTCAGCGAGCGTCATCAGATCCCCGCATAGATCCGGCCGGGCTCGAAGATACCGGCGGGATCGAAGCTCTTCTTGATGCCGGCCGTCACCCGCATCAGCGGCTCGGCCAGGGGCTGGAACACGTCGACGGCGGCACGGATCGCATCGGGCGCCCGCACCAGCGTGGCATGGCCGCCGAGCGGCTTCAGCGCGGCGCGGATCGCGGCGGCGCCGGCATCGCCATCGGCGGGGACCGCGAGCCAGACCAGCCCGCCGCCCCAGTCGTAGAAGCAGCGTGCGCCCGGAACCATGCGGGCGACCGCGGCGGCGGCCTTCGGGCCATTGGTCGGTGCAAGCGAGAGACGCCAGACCGCCTCATCGCTCCCGGCGAAGAAAGCGGCATCGCGGATATCCGTCCAGAGCTCGGTCGGAGTGGTTCCTTCAAGGCGCTCCGGCACGCCGTATTCGCCGAGCAGCAAGGCGAGTTCGCCGGAGCGATATTCGATCGAGTCGGAGAAGTTCTCGAGCCGCAGCAAGGTCCGGGCTCCGTCGCCCGCGAGCCCGGCGGGAAGATGCGCTGCCGCCATCGGCTCGAAGGGTGAGCCCAGCGCCTTCGAAAGCAGCGCGACGCCGTCGCCGTCCGACAGCCCGCTCCATTGCAGCGTGACGATGCGCTCCGGCCGCGGCAGCACGCGGAAGGTGACCTCGGTGAGGAAGCCGAGCGTGCCATGGCTGCCGCTGAGGAGCTTGACGAGGTCGAGGCCGGTGACGTTCTTCATCACGCGCCCGCCGGATTTGATCATCTCGCCGCGGCCATTGACCAGCCGGACGCCGATCAGGGAATCGCGGGCGGCGCCGGCATTGATCCGGCGCGGGCCGGAGATGTTGCAGGCGGCGATGGCGCCGATCGTCGGCTCGCCCTCGCTGCCATAGAGGGCGCGATGGTCCATCGGCTCGAAGGGCAGCATCTGGCCGCGCTCGGCCAGGGTTTCCTGCACCAGCGCGAGCGGCGTGCCGGCGCGGGCGGCGATGACCATCTCGGCGGGTTCGTAAAGGGTGATGCCGGTGAGGCCCGCGCTGGAGAGCGTGCTCGCGGCTTGGGCGGGGCGGCCGAGGCCCGCGCGCGTGCCGCCGCCGCGCAGGGTGAGCGGCACGGCGTTGTCGACGACCGATTTCACGACGGCGCAGGCCTGCGCCTCGGTGGTGGGTGTATGGATGATCATGACCGAGCTCCACGGTCATTCCGGGGCACGCCGAAGGCGTGAGCCCGGAACCCATGAACACCACGCAGATTTTTGCCGCCCTGCCGCGTCCGCATCTGAGCACCGTCGTGTTCATGGGTTCCGGGTTCTTTGCTGCGCGAAGCCCCGGAATGACGAAGGAGGTTCATCGTGCCAACAACGAATAAAGATCCGCCCAATCGGGATTGTTCTCCTCGATCAGATTGATCTTCCATTGTCGCCGCCATTTCTTGATGTCCTTCTCGCGATCGATAGCCGCCACAGCTGTTGCGTGTTCTTCGTACCAAACGAGCCGATCGACTCCGTATTGGCGAGAGAATCCCGGAAGCAGCCTGCTCTTGTGCTCGTGAACGCGGCGAGCGAGGTCGCGCGTTACTCCCAAGTACAGCGTTCCGTCGCGGCCGCTGGCGAGCAAGTAGACATGGAACGACAAGATCACGCTCCCCCGTCATTCCGGAGCGCCGCGAAGCGGCAAGCCCGGAATCCATGAACACGACATCGAACAGGGATGGCTCGATGGGCCACTTATTCGACCGAAAGACGCCAGTGTTCATGGCTTCCGGGCTCTTCGCTGCGCCAAGCCTCGAAAGGACGAAGAGGCCCGTCACGCCGCCACCCTGCCTTCCAGCGGAAACACCTTCGCCGGATTGAGCAGCCAGCGCTCGTCGAACACCGCCCTCACCCGCATCTGCTGGGCGAGATCGGCTTCGTTGAACTGGAAGGTCATCAGGTCGCGCTTCTCGATGCCGACGCCGTGCTCGCCGGTCAGGCAGCCGCCGACCTCCACGCAGAGCTTGAGAATGTCCATGCCGGCATCCTCCGCCTTCTGTGCCTCGACCGGGTCGTTGCAATTATAGAGGATCAGCGGATGGAGATTGCCGTCGCCGGCATGGAAGACATTGGCGACGCGAAGCCCATAGCCCTTCACGATCTCGTCCATGCGCCGGAGCACATAGGGTAATTGCCCCGTCGGGATCGTGCCGTCCATGCAGATATAGTCGGCGATGCGACCCGTGGCGCCGAAGGCCGACTTCCGGCCCTTCCAGATCGCGGCGGCCTCCATCGCCGATTTCGATTCCTTGACGGTGGTCACGCCGTGCTCCCTGGCGATCGCCACGATGCGACCGAGCTGGGCGTCCATCTCGTCGTCCGAGCCCTCGACCTCGATGATCAGCAGCGCGCCGCAATCCATTGGGTAGCCGGCCTTGGCGAAAGCCTCGCAGATCTCGATCGCCGGCTTGTCCATGAATTCCATCGCGACCGGGATGATGCCGGCGCCGATGATGGCGGCGACCGCAGCCCCCGCTTGCTCGCTGGTCGGGAAGCCGAACAGGACCGGCCGCGCCCCTTCCGCCGCGCGCAGGATGCGCACCGTCGCCTCGGTGACGATGCCGAGCTGGCCCTCCGAGCCGTTCATCAGGCCGAGCAGGTCGTAGCCGGGGGAATCGAGGTGGGAACCGCCGATTTCAACGACCGAGCCGTCGAGCATGACCATCGTGACGCCGAGCACGTTATTGGTGGTAACGCCGTATTTCAGGCAATGCGCTCCGCCCGAGTTCATGCCGATATTGCCGCCGATCGAGCAGGCGAGCTGCGACGACGGGTCGGGCGCGTAGAAGAAGCCCTCGGCCGAGACCGCGCCTGTGACGGCGAGATTGGTGACGCCCGCCTCGACCCGCGCGACGCGGTTGGCATAGTCGATCTCGAGGATGCGGTTCATCTTGGAGACGCCGATCACGACCGCGTCCTCCTGCGGGATCGCACCGCCGGCAAGCGAGGTGCCGGAGCCGCGCGGCACCACCGGCACGCCCTCCTCCCGGCAATAGCGCAGCACGGCTGCAACCTCCTGTGTGGTCGAGGGCAGCACGACCGCGAGCGGCATGCGCCGATAGGCGGTCAGCGCGTCGGTCTCGTAGGGGCGGCGCTCGTCGTCGCTGGTGATCAGCGCCTGCGGCGGGACGAGCCGCGCGAGGCCGGCGATGATCGATTCGCGGCGGGCGAGAATGCCGGCATCCGGCACCGGAAAGGCTATCGCGCTCATCTTTCCCTCCACTGCCGGCGACTCGTGCACGCCCCACAGGCATTCTCTCTGTGCGACAGATTAGATCAATTCAATGGCACTTGCAGCGCGGCCAAAGCCAGCCATTATTTCCGGATTGGAAAAGGTGGCGTATCGATGGACCGGTTCGGCGATCTCGACGTGTTCGCACATGTGGTGACGACCAAGAGCATGTCGGCGGCCGGCCGGCAGCTCAACCTGTCGCCGGCCGTGATCTCGAAGCGCATCCGCCGGCTGGAGGAGCGGCTCGGCGTGCGCCTGCTCCAGCGCACGACGCGGCAGCTCGCCCTCACCGAGGCCGGACAGGGCTTCTACGAGCGCGTCGTCTCGATCCTGTCCTCGATCGAGGAGGCCGAGGCCTGGGTCTCGAGCGGCGCCGGGCAGGTGCGCGGCACGCTCAGGGTCTCGGCTCCTACCTCTTTCGGCCGAATGCATGTCGCGCCGCATCTCAAGCGCTTCCTCGACGCAAACCCGCTGGTGACGGTCGAGCTCGTGCTCAGCGACGCCTTCGTCGACGTCGTCGGCGAGGGCTTCGACCTGGCGATCCGCATCGCCGACCTGCAGGATTCGAGCCTCGTCGCCAAGCGACTCGCCCGGAACCACCGGGTGCTCTGCGCCTCGCCGGGCTATCTGGCGGAACATGGCACGCCGACCGACATCGCCGACCTGTCGCGCCATACCCTGATCGCCCATAACGCCGACCACTGGCGGCTGGACGGGCCGGAAGGGCCGGTCTCGGTACGGGTCAACGGCCCGCTCAGGACCAATTCGAGCGAGGTCGTGCGCGAGGCGCTGCTGGGCGGCGTCGGCATCGCCCTGCGCTCGACCTGGGATGTCGGGCCTGAACTCAAGTCCGGCGCGCTGCAGCGGGTCCTACCGGCCTATGCGGTCGGTTCGCGCGTCGCGGTCTATGCGGTCTATCCGAGCCGCCGGCACATGGAGCAGAAGGTGCGCGCCTTCGTCGACTATCTCGGCGAGCTCTACGGCGCCACGCCCTATTGGGATGCGGGGCTTGCACTTTAGGGCATTGCCCTCCCCAACCCGGATAACGATGCTCCAACACAAGCTCCAGGGAGATGCGGCATGTTCGGCGTGCTCGAAGGTACGGGGGTTACGGTTCTCGACCCGCGGTTCCATCGCGTCATTCCAGGCTCCGCCCGGGTCGAGCGGTTGTGGACCGGGGCACGTTGGTCCGAGGGGCCAGCCTGGTTCCCGGCCCACAACACGCTGATCTGGTCGGACATCCCGAACGACCGCATGCTGCGCTACGACGCGCTGAGCGGCCAGGTGGGCACCTTCCGCCAGCCGGCCCGCAATTCCAACGGCAACACGGTCGACCGCGAGGGCCGGCTCGTGACCTGCGAGCATGGCGGGCGGCAGGTGACGCGCACCGAGCATGACGGCTCGGTCACCGTGCTCGCCAGCCATTTCGGCGGCAAGCGATTGAATTCGCCGAATGACGTGGTGGTGAAGTCGGACGGCTCGATCTGGTTCACAGATCCCGATTACGGCATCCTCAGCGACTACGAAGGCGACAAGTCTCCCAGCGAGATCGGCGCCTGCCATGTCTACCGGATCGACGGCCAGACCGGCGAGATCGCCATCGTCGCCGACGATTTCGTCAAGCCCAACGGCCTCGCCTTCTCGCCGGACGAAAGCATCCTGTACATCGCCGATACCGGCGCGAGCCACAATCCCGAGAGCGGGCCGCGGCATATCCGCAGCTTCGCGATGGGGCGCGACGGCATCACGCTCGGCGCGTCAAAGGTGTTCGCCACCTGTACGGCCGGGCTGTTCGACGGCTTCCGGCTGGATGTCGAGGGCCGGATCTGGACCAGCGCCGCAGACGGCGTCCATATCTACCATCCCGACGGCACGCTGATCGGCAAGCTCGCGATCCCGGAGATCGTCGCGAATCTCTGCTGGGGCGGACCGAAGCTCAACCGCCTGTTCATCTGCGGCACGACCTCGCTGTATTCCGTCATGACGCACACCAACGGGGCGGTGCGACCGCGGTGAGCCTTTGCATTCGGCGGTCGCCTGAAGGCAAAGCGGCTTTCGACGCCTCTCAGCGCGGCGGCGCGTTCTTCACGCGGGCCAGCACGAGCGGCATGGCAAGCCCGATCACGACGAAGCGCACGAGATGGTGCGCGCCGACATAGAGCGTATCGAGCCCCATGGCGAAGGCGAGCATCGCCATCGCCTCCAGACCGCCCGGCGCGAAGGCGGCCATGCCGCTGGCATAGGAGACATCGGCGAGCCAGGCCGCCGGCCAGGCGAAGACGAAGGCGACGACGATCGAAACGGCGAAGCCTCCGATCGCCAGGGGAAACAGCCCCTTCAGCTCGCCCCGCGGGATATGGGCGATGCGTCCGCCCATGGTGGTGCCCAGCAGGATCTGCACGGCAATCTGGATCGGCGCGGGCAGCGCGCCCTCGACGAGGCCGCTGCCATGGAGCAGGGCGCTGGCGAAGGTGGCGCCGAACATCAGCGGCGCGGAGAGGCCGATCCGCTCGAAGACGAGCCCGAGCGCAAGTCCCGCCATCGTCAAGCCGAACATCGTATCCGCCCCGACCGGTTGCGCGACGGGGATCGGCATGCCCGCGGAGGCGCCGCTCAATTGCATGACGCTGGGCAGGAGCGCGACCAGGACGAGCAGGCGAAACAGCTGGACGACGGAGATGCGGCCGATATTGGCGCCCTTCGCCTGCGCCACCGCGAGCACGGTCGAGAGCGCGCCCGGCGCCGCGGCGAGGAGCGCGTCGATCCAGGGCCAGCGCGCGACGTGGCGCAGATAGGCGCCGGTCGCGAGCATGATCGCGGAGACGCCGACAAGGAGAATGACGAGGGAGGCGGGATAGCGGGCGGCCGCCGCCAGGGCCTCGGGCGTCGCCGCCGAGCCGAGGATCGTGCCGGACAGGACCATGGTCGAATCGAACCAGGGCCGGCGCAAGCTCGGCAGCGGGCGGACGAGCGAGACGACGGTGCTCAGCAGCATCGAACCGGAGAGCCAGGCCGCCGGCATGCCCAGCAGCGCGAAGGCCCCGCCCCCGACCGCCGCCAGCGCGATGACCAGAATCTCCCGCCGGAGAATCGTCAGCCGGGTCGCAGGATAGCCGAACGCCTTCATCGCCTTTCCGCCGCGCCGGGGACAGGCGGCGCCGGGCGTTCATGGCGGCGGCCCCGCGGCGGGTCAACCGGCCGGGTCCCCTCGCATGGCACCGAAAAGCGGCACCCGCTTTTCGGATAAATCTGGTGCAGTACCAAAGGCATAGACCATCATTATCGTGCCCGGAAAGGCGCGAGATGACCTGAGCGCAGGGCGGCGTTGCGCCGCCCGCCTTGAGGTCAGAGGATGGCCAGAGCCTTCTGCAGACGCGCCACGGCCTCGTCCAGATCGGAGGATTTGCGGGCGAAGCAGAGGCGAAGCCCGGTCTCGCCGCCGGGGCCGAAAGCCGTTCCGGGAGCAAGGCCGACATTGGCGCTGTCGACCAGGTCGAGCGCGAGCTGGCGCGAATCCTCGCGGCCATCGACCGAGAAGAACTGGTAGAACGCCCCGACCGGAGCCGAGAGCGTGACGCGATTCGTTGCCTTCAGTCCTTCTAACACGATCCGGCGCCCCTCGGCCGCGCGTGCGATCTGCTCGGCGACGAAGCCCTCGCCCTCGTCGAGGGCGGCGATGGCGCCGCGCTGGACGAAGACCGGCGAACCGGAGGTCGAATACTGGATCAGGTTCTCGACGATCTGCCCGAAGGCGACGGGCACCTCGATCCAGCCGATGCGCCAGCCGGTCATCGCCCAGTTCTTCGAGAAGGTCTGGACGAAGATGACGCGGTCCTCGGCCTCCATGATGTCGTGGAAGGACGGCGCGCGCTCGGAGCCGTCATAGACGAAGCGGCCGTAAATCTCGTCGGCGACGATCCAGATGCCGTGCTTGCGCGAGAGCGCGAGCAGCGCCTCCTGCTCGGCCTTGGTCGCGGTCCAGCCGGTGGGGTTGGACGGCGAATTCACGAGAATGCCGCGGGTACGCGGCGTTATCGCCTTCGCGAGCCTGTCGAGATCGAGGGTGAAGCGGCCCTGCGCATAGTCCATCGGCACGCAGACGGTCGCCGCGCCGCTGACGCCGACGGCAGCGCCGAAATTCGGCCAGGCCGGGGTCGGGATGAGAATCTCGTCGCCGGGGCCGGCGATCATCCGCACGGCGATCTGGACCGATTGCATGCCGGAGCCGGTGACGTAGAAGCTCTCAGGCGAGAACGGGCGGCCGTAGAGACGCTGATGATAGCGGGCGAGCGCTTCGCGCAGCTCCGGAATCCCGCGCTGCCAGGTGTAGAAGGTCTCGCCAGCCGCGAGCGAGCGCGCCGCCGCGTCCGCGATGAAGCTGGGGGTGGAGAGGTCGCCCTCCCCGACCCAGAGCGGGATCAGGCCAGGCTTGAGCCGGCCGTGATTCACGACCTCGACGATCCCGCTCTCCGGCGCATTCCGGGCTTCCGGGCGAAGCTCGGCAATCAGGGTGCTGCCCGGCAGGATGGCGCTGTTCATCGGGATCGGCCTCGCGAAAATACGATGCTCCATCTTTAGCCGATCGCGGCAGGGCGAGGCATGAAATCGCGAGATCGGGTCGATCGGCGGCCGTGATGATTCACGGCCGCCCGGACAATCGGATCAGGGCTGCTTCTGTTTGAGCAGATCGCGGATTTCGCCGAGCAGGACGACATCCTCGGGCTTGGCCGCGGGAGCCTCTTCCTTCGGCGCGGGCTTCTTCTGCAGCTTGTTGATGCCCTTCACGACCATGAACAGGACGAAGGCGATGATCAGGAAGTTGATGGCCACCGTGACGAAGTTGCCGTAGGCGAGGACCGCGCCCTGCTTCTTGGCTTCCGAGAGGATCGGCGAGGTGACGGCCTTGTTGAGGCCGACGAAGTAATTCGAGAAATCGACGCCGCCGAGGGCACCGATGAATGGCATGATGATGTCGCCGACGAGCGAGTCGACGATCTTGCTGAAGGCCGCACCGATGATGACGCCGATGGCCAGGTCGACGACATTGCCCTTCAGGGCGAATTTCTTGAATTCTTCCAACATGAAGCACCCCTCCAGAATCGATGGGACCATCCCAACAGCCTCGGCGGGACGCTAGACCAGCCTCTCGAAGCAGGGAAAGCCCGAAAACGCGTCAAAGCCGGCTGAATACGGTTCTGGATGCAAAGAGTTGGGGATGAATCCGGCCCGAAGACTTGCGCCAATGGCCTATGGCGAGCCGAGAGGCCGTCCGATATTCTGCCGGAAACCCTGAAGCGGAACTCCATGGCGCCTGCATCACGGCCTCATTCGCATCATCCATTCCCGAGGGCGGCATGATCCCCGCCTGGTCCGTGGTGCTGGTCGCGCTCGCCTATCTGTGCGGGCTCTTCGCGGTCGCCCATATCGCCGATACTTCCGGGCGCAAGCTGATGACCGGGCGGGCGCGGACGACGATCTATGCGCTGGCGCTTGGCGTCTACTGCACTTCCTGGACCTTCTACGGCTCGGTCGGCTTTGCCAGTCGCGCGGGCTTCGACTTCCTCGGCATCTATGTCGGGCCCATCCTCGTCATCGGCCTGGGCCACCGCTTCGTCGCCCGCATCGTCGGCATCGCCAAATCGCAGAACATCACCTCGATCGCCGATTTCGTCGGCGCGCGCTACGGCAAGAGCGAGCGCGTCGCAGCACTGGTCTGCATCGTCGCGGTGATCGGGGCGCTGCCCTATATCTCGCTGCAATTGAAGGCCGTCGCCAATTCGCTCTCGGTCTTCCTAGCGGCGGCCGGCGGCCATGCGCCCCCATCGGATGTGCCGGTGCTGAGCGATCTGCCCTTCCTGGTCGCGGTCGTGCTCGCCGGCTTCGCCTGCGCCTTCGGCACCCGCCATATCGACGCGACCGAGCACCAGGACGGGCTGGTGCTGGCGATCGCTGTCGAATCCCTGATCAAGCTCGTCGCCTTCCTCGTGCTCGGCTTCTTCATCGTCTACGGGCTGTTCGGCGGACCCGGCGACCTGCTCGCCCAAGCTGCGAAACCCGTCGACGGCGCGCTGCCGATCTGGGATCGCACCTCGAGCTGGCCGAACTTCCTGACGCTGACGCTGCTGTCGAGCTGCGCGGCGTTGCTGCTGGCGCGGCAGTTCCACATGACCATCGTCGAGAACCGCGACGTGCGCGACGTGCGCCGCGCCGCCTGGATGTTCCCGCTCTATCTCGTGCTGATCAACCTGTTCGTGCTGCCGCTGGCGGCGGCCGGCGAGATCCTGATCCCGGGCAGCGGCGTCGACCGCGACATGACCGTGCTGTTGCTGCCCCTGCAACGCGAGGCCGGAGTGATCGCGCTCGTCGTCTTCGTCGGCGGGCTCTCGGCCGCCACCGCGATGGTGATCGTCGCCTCGGTTGCGCTGGCGATCATGATCTCCAACCATCTCGTCATGCCGCTGCTGCTGCGCGGCCGCCGAAGCCTGAGCGATCCCGGCCGCGCCTTCCGGCGGTTCGGCGGGCGCAACGATGGCAACAGCGATCTCGGCGGCGATCTCGGCTCGCAGGTGGTGATCATCCGGCGCCTCAGCATCTTCCTGGTGATCCTGCTCGGCTATCTCTATTACCGCGCCTCCGGCGAGGCGGCGCTGGTCTCGATCGGCCTGCTCTCCTTCGCTGCGACGGCACAGATCGCGCCGGCCTTCTTCGGCGGGTTGATCTGGCGGCGCGGCACCTCGCTGGGCGCCGCCGCAGGGCTGACGATCGGAACCCTGGTCTGGGCCTATACGCTGCTGATGCCGAGTCTCGCGCTGCCGGGCGGCTGGTGGAGCAGCATCGTCACCGACGGCCCGTTCGGCGCGGAGATGCTCAAGCCGGAGGCGCTGCTCGGGCTCGAATGGCCGGCGCTTCCGCACGGCGTGTTCTGGAGCCTCGGGCTCAACATCGCCGCCTATATCGGCTTCTCGCTGCTCCGGCCGGCCAATGCGATGGAGCGGCTCCAGGCCAATGCCTTCGTCGAATCGCAGCCGGCGACGATGGCGCAATCCTTCTCGCTCTGGCGCACCACGATCACCGAAGGCGAACTGCAATCGACGATCGCGCGCTATCTCGGGGCGGAACGCACGCAACGCGCCTTCGAGAGCTTCAACCTCAGCCGCGGCGAGGCTTCCGAGAGCGGACGCCAGGCCGATATCCATCTGCTGCGCTTCGGCGAGCACCTGCTCTCCTCGGCGATCGGCGCCGCCTCCTCGCGCCTCGTGCTGTCGCTGCTGCTGAAACGTCGGAACCTTTCGACCGAGGCAGCCTTCAAGCTGCTCGACGACGCCTCGGCCGCACTCCAGTACAACCGCGACATCCTCCAGCACGGGCTCGATCATGCCGGCCAGGGCATCACCGTGCTCGACCGCGATCTCCGGTTGCTCGCCTGGAACCAGGCCTTCATCCAGCTCTACGACCTGCCGGCCTCGCTGGTGCGCTTCGGCACGGGCCTCGACGAGATCGTGCGCTTCAACGCGGCGCGCGGCGCCTATGGCGACGGGTCGCGCGACGAACTGATGGCGGCGCGGCTCGAAAGCTTTATCAACGACCGCGAGCCGGTGCGCCTCAAGCTCTACCCGTCGAAGAAAGTCATCGAGGTCCGCACCAACGCCCTGCCGGATGGCGGCTTCGTCACGACCTATACCGACATCACCGAGACCGTCGCCGGCGAAGAAGAGCTCGAACGCGCCAATGAGGGCCTCGAACGCCGCGTCGCCGAGCGCACCGAGGAACTGCTCCACGTCAATGCCGAGCTCCAGCGCGCCAAGGCTGAGGCAGAGGCCGCCAATGCCTCGAAGACGCGCTTCCTCGCCGCCGCCAGCCACGACATCCTGCAGCCGCTCAACGCAGCGCGGCTCTATGCGACCTCGCTGGTCGAGCGCGACCGCAGCAACGGCCAGCCGGAGCTCGCCGAGAATATCGACGCTTCGCTCGATGCGGTCGAAGAAATCCTGACCGCGCTGCTGGAGATCTCGCGGCTCGACGGTGGCGCGCTCAAGCCGGAGCTTTCCGCGTTCCGGCTGGACGAGCTGATGCGCCAGCTCCAGCGCGAGTTCGAGCCCAGCGCACAGGAAAAAGGCCTGAAGCTGGTGTTCATGCCGACCAGCCTGACGCTGCGCTCCGACCGGCGCCTGCTGCGCCGCCTGCTGCAGAACCTGATCTCCAACGCGATCAAGTACACGCCGAGCGGCAAGGTGCTGATCGGCTGCCGGCGCCGGGGCAACCAGGTCGCAGTCGAGGTGATCGATACCGGGCTCGGCATCCCCCAGAGCAAGCAAAAGACCGTCTTCCGCGAGTTCCAGCGGCTCGACCAGGGCGCGAAGGTGGCGCGGGGCTTGGGGCTCGGGCTCTCGATCGTGCAGCGCATCGCGCGGGCGCTCGACCATGGGCTGACGCTCGATTCGGCTCCGGGGCGCGGCACCCGCTTCTCGGTCCTGGTTCCACGCGCCGCGCCGCTACCCGCCATGACGACGGCGGCCGCGCCGCGCAACGCAGCGGCCGGACAACTCGCCGGGATGCGGCTCCTTGTCGTGGACAACGAGCCCGCCATCCTCGACGGCATGAAGCGCCTGCTGGAGGGCTGGGGTTGCCGCGTCACGATCGCCGCCAGCCTGGAGGAGGCGCAGCCGCATGTCGGCTCCAAGGGCGAAGCGGACGTGCTGATCGCCGATTACCATCTCGACCATGGCAACGGCCTGACCGCGATCAGCGCGCTGCGGGCCCGCGCCCGGACGCCGATGCCGGCGATCCTGCTCACCGCAGACCGGACGCCGCATGTCCGCGAGGCGGCGAATGCGCTCGACGTGCACCTGCTGAACAAGCCACTGAAGCCGGCGGCGCTGCGCGCCCTGCTGGCGCAATGGCGGGCGACCCGGCTGGCTGCGGAGTAGCGGCTCCGCCGCATTTCACGCTCGGAACCACGACCGTCATCCCGGGCTGCCAGGATCCATCGTGAGCGCTGAGCCTTACGATGGATCCCGAAGTTCCGCTTCGCTCCATCCGGGATGACGGTAAAGGTTCACGCGCATTATCAGCCCGCGGCTGAGGCGGCGCTACGCATCGCATCTTCGGAAGCGAGGAAGGCCGCGACCTCCGGGCTCGGCTGCGGGCTCTCCGCAGTGACGCCGATCTCGCCGAGCAGCCGCGCGACCGGGACATAGGCGCGGCCGCGCTTGTCGTAGAGCGCGGCCCTGACCAGCGCGACCGCCGCGACGATCTCGGTGCCGTCCCGACTCTGCATCAGCATCCGATGCTGCATGACCAGCCAGTTCTCGCTCCAGCACAGGATCGTCGTCTCGACCCGGAACGGGCGGAACAGCCGCATCTCGCGGCGGAAGCGGATCGTGCCGGCATTGACCACCGGCAGCCAGCGATGGCGCAGCACCGCCCGCCACAGCCCGCTGCGCAGCATCAGGTCGAGCCGGCCGAGATCCATCAGCGTCCAGTAGCGGCCGTTGTTCATGTGCAGGCTGGTGTCGAGATCGTGGAACCAGACCCGGAAGGGCAGGACGGACGCTTCGCCCGGCAGATCGAGCCGCTTGCGGAAGCGCGTCGTCAACAGGAGCCAGATCAGGCGGAACCAGAGATTCATGGGGAGCTTTTCAGCGCTGGATCGATCGAGGTCGCGCCTCCATGTCATGGAGATGCCGGCACTGTCGATCATGCTATCGTCTGCCCATCGTCACGGAGCCGGCCCTTGCCTACCCTTCACGTTTCTCCGCTGTCGCGGCTCGACGAGACCGTCGCGGCTGTCCGCGCCCGCTCCCTCGTGACATTGATCAATGTCGGTACGAGCGTCGTTCGGCCCGCGGGAATCGCGCCCGAGCGGCACCTCTTCCTGGGGATGTCCGACATCAGCCAGGCGCTGGACGGCCATGTCCTTGCCGGCCGGGAGCATATGGCGCGCCTCCTCGCCTTCCTGCGCGACTGGGACCGCGCGGAGCCGATGGTGATCCATTGCTGGGCCGGGATCAGCCGCTCGACGGCGGCCGCCTATATCGCGGCCTGCACTCTTGGCCCCGAGCGCGATGAAGACGAGGTGGCCGACGCGCTGCGCCGCGCCGCGCCATCCGCCACGCCCAATGCCCGGCTCGTCGCATTGGCCGATGCGGCGCTCGGCCGGCGCGGCCGGATGATCCGCGCGATCGAACGAATCGGACGCGGCGCCGACGCTTTCGAGGGCACACCTTTCGCCATGCCGCTCGCCTGAATTCCCATTCCGGGCACGCAGCTTCCTGCGCACTTTCGCCGCCCGCGCTGTGAAAACGACGTCGTCTGCACCGGATCGCTGCAGAAGATTGCTTGCATCCGGACAAATTTGCGACAATGCATCGCGCGGGAGGCCTTCACCGTGACCATGACGATCGAGCTCGATTCGCGCGACCGCTCCATCCTGCGGATTCTCCAGCAGGACGGGCGCATCACCAATTCGGACCTTGCCGAGAAGGTGCATCTGTCGCCCTCGGCCTGCCTGCGCCGCGTGCGCCAGCTTGAGGAAAGCGGCCTGATCCGCGGCTATGCGATGATGCTCGACGACAAGATCGCGGGCTTCCCCGGCACGGCCTTCGTCTTCGTCACGCTGGACCAGCAGGGCCGCGCCTCGCTGGAGAGTTTCGAGCAGGCGGTGCAGAGTCTGCCCGAGATCCTCGAATGCCATCTGCTGGCTGGCGCGCATGACTACCTGATGCGCGTGATCTATCGCGACAGCGCCGATTTCGAGCGCATCCACACCGACATCATCACGCAATTGCCCGGCGTCACCCGCGTGCAGTCGACACTGACTTTGCGCACGATCAAGAAGACTTCGGCCCTGCCGGTCTGAGTCAGCAGCGCCCTGAGAGACGGGTTGCGGCCGGACGCGCTCCGGCCGATAAGCTCACCCGCAAAGAGGAATCAGGCCGTGAGCGAAGAGAAGACCAACGCCGATGTCGCCGCCCTGCCCTTCGAGGCGGCGATGAAGGAGCTCGAAGGCATCGTCGCGCGGCTGGAGCGCGGCGACGTCCCGCTCGAGGAATCGATCGCGATCTACACCCGCGGCGAGGCGCTGAAAGCGCGCTGCGACGCATTGCTGAAGCAGGCGGAAGCCCGGATCGAGCGCATCACGCTCGGCGCCGACGGCAAGCCGACGGGCGCGACACCGCTCGACGTCGAAAACTGAGGCGGCCGGCGGGCGCCGGACCATCGCGCAATGCCGCGGCACCTCAAGTGCCGCGGCATTGCATTTCCGCCAGCGACCGGTTGCGAGCCGGCGCTTGCCTGCGCGGCCCCACGGGGCCAGATTCGGCCTCAACCAAGGAGGCCCTGATGTCGCAGCTCCCCGCCGACGATCCGATCCTGGGCGATGCCCGCTCCTGCGAGGCGATCGAAAAGGTGATCGTGCCCCGCTCCCACGACCTCGGCGGCTTCCAGGTCCGCCGCGCGTTGCCGGCGATCGGCCAGCGCATGGTCGGCCCCTTCATCTTCTTCGACCAGATGGGCCCGGCCGAATTCCATCTTGGCGAAGGGCTGGACGTGCGCCCACATCCGCATATCGGGCTCTCGACCGTGACCTATCTCTTCGATGGCGAGATCATGCATCGCGACTCGCTCGGCACGGCGCTGGCGATCAAGCCCGGCGCAGTGAACCTGATGACCGCGGGCCGTGGCATCGTCCATTCCGAGCGCACCGGCATGGAAGCCCGCGCCACCGGGCCGAAGCTCTACGGCATCCAGGCCTGGCTCGCGCTGCCGAAGACCCATGAGGAGATCGCCCCCGAGTTCAAGCATCACGGCGCAGGCGATCTGCCCCGTATCGTCGAGGGCGGCAAGCGCATCAGCCTGATCATGGGCTCCGCCTATGGCCAGACCTCCCCGGTCCAATTCCCGTGGGATGCGCTCTATGCCGAGGCGGTGCTCTCGCCCGGCTCGATCCTGCCGCTCGATCCCGATTATGACGAGCGTGCGATCTATATCGTCTCCGGCAAGGTCGATATCGCCGGCGACGAGTTCGGTGCAGGGCAGCTCCTCGTCTTCAAGCCGGGCGACCGCATCTCGATCCTCGCCATCGACCAAGCGCGCGTGATGATCGTCGGCGGCGAGCCGATGGACGGCCCGCGCAACATCTGGTGGAATTTCGTCTCCTCCTCGAAGGAGCGCATCGAGCAGGCCAAGCACGAGTGGAAGACCGGCCGCTTCGACACCGTGCCCGGAGACGAGAGCGAGTTCATCCCGCTCCCGGAAGGCTGAAGCCGCCTCAGACGGCTTCGGAAATGTCCCGCAGGCGCGGCACCCGCGAGAAGCCGATCAGAAGCAGCTGCGTGAGGAAGCCTGTCGTCGCCAGCGCGAGGCAGGCGGCGATGCCGAGGTTTGCCGCCACGGAGGCACCGATCGCGGCGCCGATCGGCCGCGCACCGAAGGTCGCCGTCATGATAAGCGCGGAGACGCGGCCGAGCATCGCATTGGGCGTCACCGCCTGGCGCAATGTCATGGTCGAGATCGTCCAGATGATCGGTCCGACGCCGAACAGGAAGAAGCTCGCGGCGACCAGATAGACTGAGGGCAGCCAGAGCGTCGCGAGCATCACGCCGGCCGCGCAAAGCCCGGCGAAGGGTCCGAGCAGGATCAGCATCCCGAAGGTGATCTGCTTCGCGATGGCCGGCGCGAGAATGGCGCCGACGATCATGCCCGCGCCATAGATGCCGAGGGTGATACCGACCTGCGTGGCGCTCAAGCCCAGATTCTGCACGGCATAGGCGACATAGACGGCCTGGAAGACGAACCAGGAGACGTTGAAGAACACCGCCGTCATCAGGATCGGCCGAAGCAGATCATGGCCGGCGACGAAACGCGCCCCCTCTCTGAGATAATCGAGGAGATCCCGCCGCGGGCTGGAGGGCGCTTCGTCCTTCGGCAGGCCGGCGAGGAGGAGCATGGCAAGGATCGAGAGCCCGGCCGCCAGACCATAGGCCGTCGAGACGCCGATCCATCCGACGAGCGCGCCGCCGAGCGCCGGACCGCCAGCATAGGCGGCGCTGCGCGCCAGTTCCAGCCAGCGATTGGCGTCGGCAAGCCGCTCGCGCGGCACGACCGACGGCACGAAGGCCGGGGCCGCGACGCTGTAGCAGACCGTGCCGATGGCGCCGAGTGCCCCGATCAGAGCGAGCCAGGTCAGGTTGAGAACGCCCGCGGCGAGCAGCAACGGGATCGCCAGCAGGGACAGCGCGCGCAGCGCTTCCGTGCCCACCATCAGCCGGCGTCGCGAAGAGCGATCGACCATCAGGCCGGCGGGAATCGACAGCAGCAGGAAGGGCAAGGTCTGCGCCGTCTGCAGCCAGCCGGTCTCGGCCGGCCCGGCGGCCAGCAACAGCACCGCGGCCAGCGGCGCGGCGGCGAGCGCGATCTGCTCCGAGAACTGAGCGAAGAGGTTGGACCAGCCGATGCGGCGAAATGCCGTCGGCAAGGGAGTGATATCGGTCGGCTGCATGGTGTTGCGTCCCGGAAATAGTCGTGAACGCACTGAAATCCGTTGCCGGCGCGGGAACCACCCGTTTCGTGGCAAGGGGGTCGATCGGGCCGCGAATCCAACTGCGGTTTGCAAGCGGGCCGCGCAGGCTCTATTTCGAGGGCATCCCAGCGAAGGATCAGACAGCCTCGTGCCCCGTCCCGCCACGCCGCTCCTCGACACGATCCACGATCCCGCCGACCTGCGGGCCCTCGACGACGCCAAGCTGCGCCAGGTCGCCGACGAGTTGCGCCTCGAGACGATCGATGCCGTCTCCGTCACCGGCGGCCATCTCGGCGCGGGCTTAGGCGTGGTCGAGCTCACCGTCGCGCTGCACCACGTCTTCGATACGCCGCGCGACCGGCTGATCTGGGATGTCGGCCACCAGGCCTATCCGCACAAGATCCTGACCGGGCGGCGCGACCGCATCCGCACGCTGCGCCAAGGCGGCGGGTTGTCAGGCTTCACCAAGCGATCGGAGAGCGAATACGACCCGTTCGGCGCCGCGCATTCCTCGACCTCGATCTCAGCCGGGCTCGGCATGGCGGTGGGGCGCGATCTCGCCGGCCGCAAGAACAATGTCATCGCCGTGATCGGCGACGGCGCGATGTCGGCCGGCATGGCCTATGAAGCCATGAACAATGCCGGCGCGCTCGATTCGCGGCTGATCGTCATCCTCAACGACAACGACATGTCGATCGCCCCGCCGGTCGGCGCGATGTCGGCCTATCTCGCGCGCCTCGTCTCGGGCCGGA